>CAVXOG010000001.1:0-119615 GCA_963763395.1 Candidatus Acidiferrales bacterium
GAGTTTCAGAGCACCGAAACCAGGCAGGGGTTCAAAATCCGAGGCTGACATATGGCAGATAGAAAGTTTGTGATGGGGGTCACAACATATGAGGTGAGATTCCCCATTTCCTTGCAGAAGACCTCTGCCAACGTGTGTGTTCACCGGCTTCTCGCCGATCAGTCGGAGAACTCGTCGACCTCGTCAGCGCGCACCTTCCCCAATGGGCAGTAGTCGGCAATACCTGTACATGCCTATAGTGCTTGTCGAATCCCAATGAGTAGCACAACAACGAGCTACGTCGCAATTGTTGATGACGACGAAAACGTTTGCCGATCGTTCGGGCGGCTTCTGCGTGCAGCGGGTTTTCAGTCAATCACCTATGCCTCAGCGGAATCGTTTCTCGCCGACACAAAGCATCCTCAGTTCGGCTGCCTCGTTCTCGATATCCAGCTCAGTGGCATATCTGGTATCGAACTCGCTCTGCGTCTCGCGGCTGTGGGCAACAACACTCCCGTCATCTTCATTACCGCTTACGATGATTCTAACGCACGGGTGGCGGCCGAGGCTGTCGGATGCGCTGCGTACTTCCGAAAAACAGATTCCGGTTCAGAAGTGCTCGAAGCCATACAAAGAGCCTTAATTCACAATAGATGAAAACACTGCTTAGAATCCCTTAGCGTCGCAACTGGATGAAGACCATAACTGACATCTGAGAGTGAGATACGTATTCGGAGAGTGTTGAATGGAAAACGATGATCACAGCGCGATCCAAACTCTAAAGATAGCCGCCTGCGTGGTTATTGTGGCTTGGGGTATGCGAACGGCCTCCCACGTCATCTCCATCTTGCTCTTATCTCTGCTGCTTGCTTACGCAATCCTTCCATTTCCGCTATGGCTAGTGCGCCGATTCCATGTTCCCAAAAGTGCGGCTCTCAGCTTCACCGTGCTCCTGGTTGTCGCGTTTTATTGCGTTCTTACATTCGCCTTAGTCAAAACTGGCTTGCAAATGAGCGCAAGGCTTCCTGTTTACGAACTGCGGATTCAAGACCTTCATGAACAAATCGCCGGATTTCTGACACGGCACGGAATTGAATCGACCGACCTTTCTGTGAAGAGTTTTCTCAACTCAGGGCGGCTTATGCAGTTCGTGAGCGACATACTGCCCACCACCATCGAACTCCTTTCTGACCGGTTACTGATTTGGTTTCTAACACTGCTTTTCCTCGTGGAGTTGTTGGATCCTGAACGGGGCAATAGTCCTATCGCCAAGAGACTAGCGAGCTTCGGCAAAGACATTCAGCGCTTTATTGCTACAACCGCGGAGACAGGGGCGATCATTGCTATTGCTAATCTGATTTTCTTAACTCTGTTGGGCGTGGACTTCGCGGTAGTTTGGTGCCTGCTGTATTTCTTCCTCCACTTCATCCCGAGCATTGGATTCGTGATTGCACTCGTGCCACCAACCTTGCTTGCACTCCTCATGTTGGGTTGGAAGAGAGCGGTGCTCGTGCTCGTTGTCCTCTTCCTGACGGAGATGATAGGTGAGAACGTCCTGAAACCAGTGCTACTAAAGAAAGGTCTCGATGTTGGGTTGATCGAGGTCACGCTCTCACTCGTAGGGTGGGGCTTTCTCCTTGGTCCAGCAGGAGCGGTTCTCTCGGTGCCCCTGACTTTGGGCCTACGCAGGTTTATCGACAAAGCAAAAACAACTCCAGCTGTACCGGGTTAATTCGTCTCGCCAGTCGGCGATGATTCTGTTATGAGGGACGGGTTTACCGGCGGGGGCGCTCAACAACCGGGACGGCACTCACAACCGTTACGAGAAGATACGAGGTAAGACGCCATGCGCTATGTCATCTCTTCAATACTCTTTTGCATAATGCCACTCTGCTGCTTCGCCCAGGAAGAATCGGGTGTCAGTTCGAGTGAGAGAGAATCTGTCCAAACGATCCATGCACCGACCAAGGGCCGTCCCAAGATCGGAGTAGCGCTGGAGGGCGGAGGAGCGCTCGGTGAAGCACACATTGGAGTGCTGAAATGGTTTGAAGATCATCACATTCCCGTGGACTACATCGCGGGGACGAGCATGGGCGGCTTGATGGGCGGCCTTTATGCGACAGGAAAATCGGCCGACCAGATGCATGAGGTGGTGAAAAATGCAGATTGGCCGCTGGTACTTGGTGGCCAAACACCATTTGAAGACCTGTCCTACCGGCGCAAGGAAGATGCACGGGAGTTTCCTAACGGGATCACAATCGGATTGAAGCACGGCCCCGCGCTACCACCTGGATTGAACTCTGGCCATCAAGTGAGCTTGCTTATCGACCGGGAAACTCTTTCCTATTCTGACGTTCGCTCGTTCGACGATCTTCCGATTCCATTCCGCTGCGTTTCGACGGAACTCATTTCCGGCAAGGCTTACGTCTTTCAGAATGGCTCGCTGTCTGAAGCCATGCGGGCAACGATGTCGATTCCCGGTGTGTTCGCGCCAGTGCGCCGAGGTAACATGATTTTTGTCGACGGCGGTTTGGTGGACAATCTGCCCACGGATGTAGTCCGCAACATGGGCGCGGACATCGTCATCGCCGTACATCTGCAAATTTCACCCGCATCGGCAAAGGACATCCAGTCTGCCTTCAGTGTACTTGGGCGATCAGTAGAACTGGTGATCGCCGAGACCGAGATCCGCGGCATGGAGGGAGCAGATTTAATCGTAAAAGCCGACGTCCAAAAATACACGACGATGGACTACGCTAAGTCGGACGAACTAGTGAAAATTGGATACGACGCTGCCGAACAGAAGTCCGCGCTTTTACGGGTGTATTCGCTGGATGATGTAGCCTGGGCGGAATATCTCCATGACAAGAATTCCCGGTTGCGGACAACGATCGGTGTACCTCAATTCGTAAAAGTCGTAGGTATCGAGGGCGAGTCATTAACCAATGTGCAGAAGTTCCTCTCTCCCCTAGCGGGGAAACCGATTGATCAAACCGCTCTCGAACACTACCTGACGCGCTTGGCTGGCGTGGGACGGCTTGACAGCGTTACTTACGGGATCATTCAAGAGAATAATCAGACCGGGCTGCTTATCACGGCCCACGAAAAGAGCTATGCCCCACCCACGCTCCGCCCATCGTTCGAAGTAAACGGGACGCAAACCCAGGACGTGAGCTTCACAATCGGGGCACGGCTGACATTCATGGATATAGCAGGATTCCGCTCTGAATGGCGCACGGACTTCGAGTTCGGCGAAACGTATGGCATCGCCTCTGATCTTTATCGTCCATTCCAGCCGCTCGGAAAGTGGTTTTTTGACCCGTTCGTAAATGCGAGCCAGACAACTTTTCAGATTTACCACAAGCAGGACCCCGAGGCGATTTACCGCCTGGACCGGGCATCGGGTGGTATCGACCTGGGATATGCCATCAGCCGATTCAGCGAGGTACGGGTTGGATATGGCCTAGGCTATGGCAGCGCAGACCTACGACTCGGAACCTTAGAGTTTCCTTCATTCAGTGGGCGGATAGGAAGCACGCGCGCGCGATACGTCGTAGACCACTCCAATGATCCCATTCTCCCTACCGCGGGTTACATCGTTCTGACGAACTTCAATTTTTACGACAGCTCTCCAAATGCCCCGCAGGCCTTCCCAACTCTGGAAGCGTCCTTGCAATATTTCCAGCCGGTTCGCCATAGCGACTCGGTATTCATAATTGCGACAGGTGGCTCGACCCTCGGTTATCAAAAAACCGGAACCCCGCAGTTCTTCCTGGGAGGCGTAGGCAGACTGAGTGCCTATGGGCTCAATGAATTGATGGGGAACCAATACTTTGTTGGCCGCATCGGCTACAGGCGAAAGATCTTCACGTTACCCACATTTGTTGGAAGCAATGTGTATCTTACGGGCTTTGGTGAAGTCGGAAAAATGTATGGCGACCCATTCGGTGCTCCAAAACTATCAGGTGACGGAGCGGTCGGCGTGGTCGCATTGACAGCCCTAGGTCCGGTCTTCCTTGGTGCAAGCGCAGGTGATACCGGCCACTACAAGTGGTTCTTCCAACTAGGCCGAGTCTTCTAGGCGTCTCATCTGGTAGCTACTAGCTGACAGGCGAGGTTTCGTCCAGTCTGAGTGAGCAAAAAAAACATCCCAAGAGCGCCGCTCAGCCCGCTGGAACGGCGAAGAGCGTGATAAAAGCAAGCACCGCGGCCAACAGGCTTATTGCCACCTTCTGCGCGGTGCTCTTGCTGACGGAGATCGCGACGAGACATTGCAGGAAGTAATAGAAGGCGAATGCACGGGACGCGAATGATAGAATCGTGAGAGTGGAGGCGAACGCCAGCACGATCCCGATGCCGCAGATAAATACGTAAGCATGCCTGTCGTCGACACGACCCTGGGTCGATTCGGCCATGTTGCCCCCGCCAGCAACTATATCCGCCACTGCCGCACTGAACTGACTGAGAACTGCGGCGATCACCAACGGAATGGGAAGCAGAACTGACGCCTTTGCAGCAAGCAAAAGCAGCCCGTTGTCCTCGACCTGGTTTCCCAGAAAATGCATAAGCGGCGTTGCCACGGCGACAAAAAGTACGTAGATGATTGTCGAAACGATCTGCGAACTGCGGCACGAACGCACCCGCAGCTCCGTGTCGAATTGCGAGCCTAGGTAGCGCGAAGTCTCGAAGCCCTGCACCACAATGAGCGTCCCACCCAAAACGGTGAGGACGGTCCATAGGTCTTGCTTAGGTAAGACGGGCCACTGAAGAGTGCGGGTTTGGATGGCCTGCCAGTCGAACACTGCGAAGCCCACGATCAGCATCAGAATGAGTACCCCAGTGACAATTAGGGCCCCACGCTCCATTTTGAGTAGTATATCGAGCCCACGGAACCGCCCCACGACGCCGATCGCCGCAATGATGATCACGCAAACGATGTTCTCTCTAATTGGCGTGTTGATGCCGAGCCCACCCAGGAGGAAGGCGGCAAGGATGTGGATGTATAGGGACACTGAGATTGCGTAGGCGAGCACCAGAGCAAGATTGGCCGTCCGCTCGTGACGCGCGGTTCGGTCGGATATTGTGCCCGCAGCGAGGAGCGGCTCTGCGTGGCGAATGTTGAAACGGATGACCGAGCCCATAGCGTAGGCGAGGGCACATACACCGACCATGGCAACCACGGAGTAGGGCCCCACGGCAGCATACAGAATTGGCACGATCACGAGAAAGCCGCTGCCGAAGATCGAGGCAAGGGGGGTCGCTCTGGCATGGCGGAGATCCTTGCGGTCACTTAACATCGACGCACCTCTTAAGGCAGGATTTTTGTCTTGACTCCAGCACGGTGCCATCCCACCAGCACGGCCCAAAATTGCTTTATTTGGCAACAACGTTTGCAATGAGTTCGCTCAACCCCATGCATTCATCCAAGTCTCACAACAGCAGCAGGCCGCCATCTGAATTTACTCGCGATCCTTGGAAATCCACTCGCTAAGAGGGAGTTAAACGAGAACTGAACGGACTGGTTTGGTTGTTCACTCAATAGGACAACCCTCCGAAGTATCGGTTGCGCCGTCAAAACCGAATGAATACTAGCGTTGGCCCGATCATATGTCGGTTTGGCGTAACTCAAAAGGGAAATGTGGGTTAAATACTAAGGCTGAATCTGTAGCGGCGTCTCCGGGGACCTGCTCAAGGGAATTACAGCACTTTTGTCAGCGGTCGCATCCGGAAACGCAGCAGTTGAAAAAATGTTGTCGGAGCACGGAGCCGACAGTCGAACTACTCGAAAAAGCGGGCAAGGAGTAACGATAAAGCCCGTTTGCACTCAACTCTCGATAAACGCTTACACGCATTTGACTGCATCCTTGAAAGGCAATAGAGTCAGCGCCTCAGTTTTCGTTTGAAAGGAAATTGCGCTGCAAATAGTTCGTTTGGTCCTCCCAGTAATTGCCTTCGTCACGGCACTCGTTTCGACCACGCTTGTACACGCACAGACTGGCAAGCTCGAAATCATTAAAGCGGTCTACGGTAAGGGGGGATTGGGGGAACGACGTAACCAACAGCTTTCAGAAATTGATTAAGAACAACACGCTGGATGTACGGGTCTCCAATGCTATTTGGGGAGGGGACCCCAACAAAGGCGCGGATAAGACCCTGAAAATTGATTACACCTATCGGGGACAGCGTAAGCAAGTGGTAGTTAAGTAAGGAGATCGGCTGCAACTGCCCTGAGTTACCGACGTCGGTGGGACAGGTTCAGCTTGGCTCTAGCGGTGTACAATATCTGTAGCTTTAGCAAACAAAAGAATGGACTTAGGCCAGAGGTCTTTGAGAGCCTTGCTTCTTGGGTGCAGTTCCTTACGAGAGACGGTGCGATGACCTTTCCCCATTCGAAAAAGCCAGCTCGATCCGCGGAAGCTGGGCTGCGTAGATTGATCGAGGGAAACGAGCGATTCATGCGAGGTCAGGCACATTTTCCCACCGTATGCAAGGAAACGCTTGCTGACTTGGCAAAAGGACAACATCCTTATGCAACGATCCTCGGCTGCAGTGACTCCCGAGTCCCACCTGAAATAATATTTGATGCCGATTTTGGAGAGTTATTTGTCATCCGAGTTGCTGGGAACGTAATCTCGCCCGAGGTGTGGGGAAGTCTGCAATATGCGGGCGCACTTCTCCATACTTCCCTTTTTGTTGTACTCGGTCACGAGGGATGTGGTGCAGTGCAAGCTGCGCTGGAATTCAAACATCATCGCGTGAAGCAGCGTTCTCGCATTCACATCCTGACAAAGAATATTCTACCCGGCTTGTCCGGCCCTGACCGGCGACTGCCGAAGGATAAACTTTTGGCAGACGCGGTCGAGGCGAACGTGCGTTGGTCTATGCATCAACTGATGGAGACCCCCGAGGGCAGGAATGGAGTAAGAAAGGGCGTCCGCTTGGTCGGCGCGATCTATGAGATCGCTTCGGGCCGCGTCCGCTTTTTGTCTTGATGCTTTCCAAACAAATCAGTGCCTCTGTATCGCGGCGCGGAGTCATTTGCTAAGCGCGTCCGGGCATCGAGACCATTCCTGACAACCACGTCCTGTTGCGCCCGGACCCTAACGTGAAACTTGACCCCGACTACTTACGTGGGCAGATCCGCGACAATCACATTGACGCTATAGTTGTCTCGCGTCTTCTGAAGGTCGATAAGAAAGTGACGATCGTTCCGAGCTCGACCTACATTGCTCCATACCCCTACTACTACTCTTTCTACGGTTACCTGGGCGCTGTGTATCCCATGGTTTACGATCCGGGATATACGCGGGAAGATATGACCGTTAGCATCGAGACCAACGTCTATGCCACAAGCAAGCCAGACGGTGACTTGGTGTGGAACGGAGTCAGCAAGTCGTTTAATCCGAAGTCAGCGAAGAAAGTCGCCGATGGCCTTGTCAAAGAAGTTCCAAAGCAGATGGAGAAAGGCGGCTGCTACCGAAAAAAGTTTCTTCGAACTAACTACGGCGATCCGCGACTAAAGGCTGGACAGACCAGACGCCGAACCTGACATTCTGATCCGCATCCCTACTAGAGCGAAAGAGGCCATACGGAGCGGTGGTAACTTGTGAGGTCAAGCCCTCGGCGAACATGACGGTAAAGTTCGGTTTCGATGTAAATCAGGTCGCTAAGGACGCCCAGGACACGCAGGTTCGTGTGCAAGACCGACATCCGGTGGCCGCATAGTGCTAATCTTCTGCATTGTCGGTCTCCTTTTCTTGCGTCGAACATCGAGGGCGTATCGCATACCGTGGAGACCGGCTTTCTCATGCAAGGAGTTATTGAAAAACTCGTACTCTCGAATGGATTTGTCGAAACTTGTGAGGCGGAGTCGGAACCCCCGTCAGATCATCCGGGTCGGCGGTAACAAAATTGCTTGAACTATAGAATGTGCTTAAGCTGTCTTGGCAACCAGATGACCGCAGACATCTCCATAGCCTACTAAGAGCGGCGCCATGAACAATCTCAACGGTGACCGGATTAATCGACGACTTATTGTGATCTTAGCGGCAATTGTGGTCGCGCTGACAGCACTGGGCATGTGGCTAGCATTCTCAGTGTTGCGACCGACGCCACCTCGTTCGGTTGCCATGGCCATTGGCCCGGAAGGCAGTTTCGATGCCGAGGTCGGGAAGCGATACCGAGAGCTTTTCGCGCGAAACGGGATTGATTTAAGACTGGTGCCATCGGGAGGAGCAGTCGAGAGTATCGCTCGCCTGCGCGACCCAAAGTCGGCCATCAGCATCGCCATTATCCCCGGCGGCATCACCAACCGGGAGGAGTCCCCACGGTTGGTCTCACTCGGAACATTGTTTTACGAACCACTCTGGCTGTTTTCTCACGACCAACATCTCGAGACGCACGAGCAATTTCGGAATCTCCGCATTTCCATTGGTCCTGAGGGCAGCGCCAGCCATAAGCTGGCGCTCGAGTTCCTGGCGCGGGTCGGCGTAATCGATCAGAAATCCGCAACATTACTTTCCCTCACGCCGCAGGATTCTTCTGCGAAGCTCCTGAATGGAGACATTGACGCAGCGGTTTTCATGGGCGCTTGGGAAACTCCCGCTGTGCGCCAACTTCTCGTAGCTAAAGATATAAACCTGGTGCCCATTCGCCGGGCCGATGCCTTCGTCGACTTGTACCCGTTCTTGAACAAATTGGTGCTACCCGCCGGGGTGGCTAACATGGCGGAAAACCGGCCCCCAACGGATGTGCTATTGATCGCGCCTAAGGCTAGCCTGATCGTGCGCGATGATCTTCATCCCGCCATCCAATACCTGCTCCTGGAAGCGGGATCACAGATTCATTCTGGACCCGGCGTATTCCACAAGGAGGGCCAGTTCCCCGCACCCGAATCAATCGACCTGCCGCTCAGCACGCATGCTCGTCAATTCTACAAGACGGGACCCTCGTTCCTGCAGCGAAATTTGCCTTTCTGGCTGGCCGTGCTGGTCCAGCAGGTTCTTGTGCTGCTCCTCCCTGTGGTGGGGGTGCTCTACCCCTTGCTGCGAATCTTACCAAGAATATTTATGTCGATTCAGACCCGCCGAGTGTACAGCCTCTACTCTGAATTGAGGCTCCTCGAAAGGGAGTTGGACTCTGCCAGGCCGACCAAAGACGACAAGGACTTCATCGAGCGATTGAACCAGCTGGAAGACCGAGCCAGCCGCTTGTGGGTGCCAGCGCCACTCAGGCCGCAGATCTATAACCTGCGCCTGCATATCCGCTTGGTGCGCGAGGAGGCTGAGAAGCATGTAATACCGGAGCGCCAAGCGTTGTAGTAGACCGCGACGGTCGCCGGGAACTGACAGCCCGAGCGGCTCCCCGAACCCGCTCCACTTGTGCTGCCTTGAAGTTAATGAAGTTTCGCGTACTCTGCTTTGGCGGCGATGAGAACGGCAATATCGGGATCAGCGTCTTTCCATAGTGTGAGGAAATCCTGATAGGCCGCCTTGGCCTTGACGCTGTCGCGTTGCAGAACATAGGCGCGTGCTAGTCCTAGATGAGCTAATGCGCCCGTAGTACAGTTCTGAACTAAGCCGCGATGATCGAGGATTTTCTGGAACTCCGCCGCTGCGGGCATGCCTTGGCCTTCAGCCAGATACGCTTGGCCGCGAATGTAAGCAGGATAGATACATGAATAGCCCAGCGGTTCAACTCCTGTACTCAGCTCAAACGGAATTGCTGCTTGAAGAAGTTTGAGGGCGGCAGGGGGAGTGTTGCGATTGACCGCGACTTGTCCACGTATCGTGGGCAACCAAATGGATTGCATTACCGTATTGAGCGGAAACTTCTTGTTTAGTTCATCCGCAGTCGCTTGCGCACGGCTCACTTCGCCTGTCAGCGCCAATGCTAATCCCGCCTCGCTAGCCGCGTCACGACTTCCCGGAGCTAGTTTCAGCGCTTTGTCTACTTTTTCACGCGCCGCACCAAAATTGCCCAACAATGCTTCGCGGAGCGCGCCATCCGCGGTCCAAAAAGCCGCCACTTCTGTGTTTTGCGCTCGTTCGGCGGACGCGACCGCCTGCTCTGTCAGTTCTCGAGCTTTCTTGAGCCGCCCGTAATAGGCTTCTGTGCTTGATTTTTGTCCGAAGATCTCGTTCTCGATGTCCGGCTTTCCTTCAAACCAGGCCGCCTGTTTCATCATTTCCGCGGAGTCGCCCTGCAGGAAAGCTAAGCTATAAAGATTCGTGTGCAGCATTTCTTCGTCTAATTTCCGCGCAAGGGCCTGGTTCGTTATATCCTTCGCTTCGGTCAGACGGTTCAGCGGAAGGTAAAATGTCCCGAGATTTTCGTAGGCTGTCACATTCTCGGGATAGAGCTCTAGTGACTTGCGAGTTGTCTCCACTGCCTTTTCGTACTGCCCAAGGCTTCCGTAGGCCACGCCAGCGTTAAAGAAAGGAAGCCAGTCGCGGGGATAAGATTGCTCCCACAATTGGAAGGTTTGGATGGCTTTCTCTTGCTCTCCGGTCACAAATTCGTAATAAGACGCCGTGATGCGAAGTTTGTCTCGCTCGCCCGCATGCTCGCGGAGTTCGAAAGCTTTGGTGACATTCTCGCTTGCCTTTACCGGCTGACTAATATTGCGGTACATGATCCCCAAACGCGCGTAGGCCGCCGCGAAGTTCGGGTCCAGCTCGATAGCGTGCTGGTAAAAAGGAATTGCTGCGGCACTGTTTTGTTTTCTGCCAAGACTGAAGGCCTTTAGAGCTTCGAGCGATGGGGTCATCGCTTGATCGAGCGGCACATCAAACTGTTGTACCGAGTGGAGTGATTCACCCAATTCGCCCCGCAATTTCGCAGATCCACCGCTCAGCGCGTCCAACACTTTCTCCTTACTTGGAGCTTGAGCCTGTTCCCGAGCAATGGGGTCGCCAGTGGCACAATTGACGGCGTTCAAGCCAATGACGTACTGATTCCCCAGACCCGCGATCGATCCATTGATGAACGCTTTGCTACCGATGCGCTGGCACACTTCACGGGCGATTTCATCTGTAAGCCGCTCGCCTGGCGGACGAGTCATCTCTTTCAGCGTTGCGCGGACTTTGTTATCCGAAACGATGTTCAGAAATGGCGATTGACCCAGGTCCACTGCCAGGGCTTGTTTCAAGGCGTCGTCGAACACCGCATCTCCTGTGGAATTTGCGAAGTCAGCGAGAACAACGCTGTCTTTTTCGTTCAGCGCATGGGCGCTACGATGCCCCAAAAACAACCATACGCCAATCGCGACGCAGAATGCCGCAACCCCAGCCAACGCGATCCAAACGGACTGACGGCCCTTGCTTGGTTGAGCGGATTGCGCCTCAGTCACGGAAGGAGCACCAACTGGGGGCGCAGCCGCGAACCTCGCCGTTATCAACGTCTCGTCCCAGTCGGGCGATTCCATGTCGCGCTTCAGTCGCTGCAGATCAGTGCGCAATTCCCCGGCGCTTTGGTATCGCAGACCCGGATCCTTCTGTAGGGCCTTATTCACGATGTTTTCTAGCTCTAGTGGAAGCGCCGGATTAAGCTTTACGGGGGCTTCAGGGGCACGGTTCAGCAATCCATCGAAAATGTCTACGGTGGAATCCCCTCGAAACGGTTGAAGTCCAGTACCCATCTCATACAGCACCGCACCAAAACTGAATACATCCGTGCGCGCGTCCAATGGCTTGCCACGCGCTTGTTCCGGAGACATGTACGCAATGGTTCCGACTGTAGAGCCGACAGTGGTCAAAGATGGGTCCATCGTCTCATCCGAATTCACCTCCTCCGGTCTAGAGACTTTCGCTAACCCGAAGTCAAGCAGCTTGGCTTGTGCGTCCCCGGTGACAAAGATATTCGCAGGTTTGATATCGCGATGAATGATGCCCTTGGCGTGAGCTGCCCGGAGCGCGTCAGTGATCTGGCAGCCGATGTCCAGCAGAAGGTCCGCCTTCAGCGGTTTCCCTCCGATCAATTGCTTGAGTGTGAGCCCCTCCAGCAATTCCATCACGATGAACGTTTGGCCGCCCGCTTCGCCAATTTCGTAAATAGTACAGATGTTGGGATGGTTGAGGGCCGAAGCCGCTCGCGCTTCCCGACGAAACCGCTCGAGCATCTGTGGATCTTTTGCTAATTCTTCAGGAAGGAATTTTAGGGCGACATGACGCCCAAGGCTTATGTCCTCGGCCTCGTATACCACACCCATACCTCCAGCACCGAGCTTTGCGAGGATGCGATAGTGGGAGACGGTCTGTCCGATAAGCGGACCGGAGTTGGGCATTTGGCGGCCATATTAGGTTGTGTTGGAAGGCAAGTCAACGGAAGCAATGAGTCTAGCGAGACAGCTATTGCTGGAAGACTATGGGAGGTCCGCTGACTCGTTTCGCCTTGAGGTCAACAGTCACCTCGACGCGGTCGGCGATTTTGACAAGCGGAATTCCTTTGTTCATCCCGTAGTCCTTACGGTCGAAGGCCATTGTCCCTTTGACCGTTCCTGCACCCGTGCCCTTACCTTCGATCGCAAACGTCAACTTCTCCTGTTTCGTTACGCCGCGTATGGTAAAGTCGCCATCGAATACGAGGGTATTGGGACCAGTCTGTTCAACCTTAGTCGAGTGAAACGTGATCAACGGATCGTTCTCGACATCGAAGAAGTCTTTGCTTTTCAGCTTACCGTCCTTCATACCACTCCCGGTGTTCACCGTGGCAGCCTGAATCTTGATGTCCAAAACTGCAGTCGAGAGTTCAGGCGAGGTCATCGTTATACTGGCGTCCCACTTGTCGAACTTGCCGACGATAGCCACGGACGCCTTCACGTCAAACTTTATCGTGCTTTCTCCCTTCGTTAACTCGAAAACAGGAGCCTGCGCATGGCTTACTGACGGGAGCACGACGGATGCTAACAGAAAAAAAACAGCTAATCTCATGCCCGCTAGTGTGCGTCTTACGTGCTGCGTTGTCAATGAGCTATGGGCTTTACTTATCAGAGCTGCCAGGATCGTCCGGTGTGTGATGGATACGGGGGAGAGGTGGTGCTGGCTTGGTATCCCATTTCTCGCGAGGCACGATGACACTTCCGTTGGGCTGAATCATGTAGTGCGGGGACATGATCTGCACGCCAAATTCGTTGAAGGCATCCTGTATGGCGGAATTGAGGTTGGAGACCGTTTGGATCCGCAATCTCTCGTCTTCCAGTCGCGCAATTAGTGTGTATTCAACATAGAAGTCGGAAAGTTGCTTTTGCACCACGGCTGGTTTGGACGCCTTGCTGATATTTGGGGTGCGATCTGCAGCCAATTCCAACAAAGCGTGTACTTGTCGCCACGGAGCATCATAGCCGATCGTCAAAGTGGAGCTGACCGACATGCCTTCGGAGTTACCAAGTCTCGTGTAATTCCGAGTGGAGGTGCCCACCAGTACAGAATTAGGGATCGTTACTTCTTGACCTTCGATCGTACGGATCTTGGCGGCCAGCAACCCGACGTCCAAGACTTTCCCTTCCGTCTCATTAACCTTCACCCATTCGCCTGTCTTTAGCGCCTTGGAATACACCACAAACAGTCCACTCATGATCTGGTTGATGATTCCTGTCGAGCCGAGGGAAATCACTAGGCCCAAAAAGACGCTAAGACCTTTGAATGCCTCCGTATGCGATCCCGGTATGTAGGGGTAAGCGACGATCATGGCGAAGACCCAAGCAATGGCAGAAAAGATGCGCTTGGTCGCATGGGCCACGTCCGCATCCATCCATGTAACAGAAATTCTTCCCGTCGCCACTTGTTCAAACAGCACGTTCCCCATCCGAACAAGCCAGCGTGTGACAATAAGGATCAAGGCAACCATCAGCAATCCGGGCAGTCCGTTCAAGACAGCGTTTGCCAGATCGCTGAGAGAATGCAGCACATAGCTGCCTGCCTGCCGTCCCCAAGGCTCGGTGTAAGGAAAGCGGCGAAGTGAAAGTGTAATCCAGACATAAATCAGACAAAAAGTAAGAATCCATGCAAGCAAGCGCAAAATTCCTTGAATTGCGGCGGCGATGTGCGGCAGCACGTCGACACGGAACAAGGTCAAGGATGCGGATCCTTCTCTCTCGTGCAAGAACTTGACTACCCACGCTTGAACCTTCCACACGGCGATGCACAGAGCGACAAGCGCCACGAATCCAGATAGAGTATGTAACAGGCCGCTCCGAATCACGGGCCAGGATCGTTCCGCGATGCGTGCCTGCAAGGCTTCTCTGAGGTTTCGGATCGCGGAGTCAGAAGTTCGCTCCAGCTTCTCGCCGGATTCCTTTTCCAAATCGGCTGTCCCTAAAAAGAACAAGAGATTGCCCCTGAATACGAATGCGACCCCGTCCTGATTGTCGATCTTTATGGGCTGGGCCGCGATTTCGTCCGCAGAAGCGTTTAGCGGGAGTTGCGCCAGTTTTTCGGATGCGCGTTCGGCCCGGTACTCCGGCGTGGCTCCGGCGACATTTGCGCGTTGCACGGCAATGACGCGGTTCCAGAATCTTATTGGGGCTTCGCTTGTCGAGAATTGACCGGGTGTTGCGTTTTGAGCCGCGGCACCCGTCGATGGCAGCAGGAGAGAGACAACAAAAAACAAAGCGACTATCAATCCAAAGACGAGCAGCCGCAACACTCGGCTCACAAAGAACTTGTTTCGCACGGACCCACCTCACGGTTACACCTTCGGAAACGCTTGTTAGTGCTTCCTACTGTTACCGTTTGTCTCCAGTCTGCACTGGAAAGCTAAAGCCGCGCAACTTCACCCGCAGTCCATGCTGCTGGCGTCAAACACAAATCGACATGTGAGCAGCGGGATTGTCTGACTTTGTCTTCAGCAAGATTGCGGCTAATGGGCAGTTGGAGCAGGAAATCTGCTCAAATTCATAACGCTAAGTTGTCTGTAAGAGCCGAGTGTCATACCAGTGTCATATGAAGATCGGAAGGCTCTAGTTAGTCAGAGCATGCTGAGTTGACAGAGGCGCTTCGTTTCCGGACTCCCGTTTGCTAGGCCGTGAGTCGTGTTGATCTGGTAAGGCGCTATCTCGTCCTTGTGCCGACTCGTCTGTCATTTCAGTCTCTGCTAACCATGCCTACACCAACTTTGATTGGAGATCGGCCAGTCTCGCTTGAGCTTGGTTTTTCACGAGCATCTGGGTCTTTCGAGTGAAGTTCAGAGAGCAGAGGCATTAGTGCGCTGGCTACTACAATTACTGAGTGGAACCAAGAATACGTCTTCCAATACGTATCGTTTTTCTTCCAGTGAGGCGGAAGTTGTTGCGCCTCCAGGGTGTTTTTTCCGGTTCATGTTCCTCTCTCTGCTCCATGCCACTCACTCTCCACTTCCGGGAGGCTCGTTCTTAAGTCACAGGGCACGGTTCAATCTTCCAGATTTCAGAGGCATACTCCGCGATCGTACGATCGCTCGAGAATTTTCCCGACCTTGCAATATTCAGGATGGCTTTTTGCGCCCACGCATCTGGGTTTGCATACAGTTCGCACAATTTTCGGTCCGCTTCTAGATAAGAGTTGAGGTCCGCCAGATGCATATAGTGATCTCCGCCTGTGAGCAGCAAATGACAGAGCGGTTCGAAAATGTCGGGTTCATTGCGGCTGAGATGATTGGAGCGGATCAAATCCAGCACGGCGCGGGTCTCTGGCTCGTTTTCATAGTGCCACCGCGGATCGTACCAGCCACGGCTATTGACAACCTGATCCGCCGTCAGACCGAAGAGAAAGAAGTTGTCCTCGCCCGCTGCCTCTGCCATTTCGATGGTTGCACCGTCACGCGTTCCTAAGGTCAGCGCGCCATTCATCATGAACTTCATGTTGCTTGTGCCGCTGGCTTCGTAACCGGCAGTGGAGATTTGGTTCGAGACGTCGGTGGCGGGAATCAGGCGCTCGGCGAGTGAAACGCAGTAATCCGGGAGAAACAAGACCTTCAGGCGGCCACGGACAGCTCGATCGCTATCAATAGTGCAGGCGAGGTTGTTGATGAACTTAACGATCAGCTTCGCCAGCCGATAGGCTGGGGCAGCCTTGCCAGCAAAGAAAAATGTACGCGGGATCATGTCAAGATTTGGATTCTCACGAATACGATTGTACAGAATCAAAATCCGCAATGCGTTGAGCAACTGCCGTTTGTACTCATGAATGCGTTTGACCTGCGAATCAAAGATGGTATCGGGCTGCACAACCTGACCGCACGTTGCTTTGAGCCATTCTGCGAATTTTGACTTGGCCTCGTACTTCGCCTTGCGGAATGCATCGCGAAAATTCTTGTCCGCGGCTAGAGGTTGTAGCTTCTTGAGTTGATCGAGATCACGAATCCAAGCATCGCCGATGGCGCCAGAGATCGTATGAGCCAACGCCGGATTGGCCAGGAGCAACCAGCGCCGAGGCGTGACGCCATTGGTCTTATTGTTGAATCTCTCGGGAAATAGCTCAGCCAGTTCCGTGACCGTGGTCTTCCGCAAGAGATGGGAGTGAATTGCAGCCACGCCATTAGTGCTGTGCGAGCCAACGATCGCTAGATTCGCCATACGGATCTTCTTTGGGCTGCCCTCTTCGATCAAGCTGATTCGCTCAATTCGTTTTTCGTCGATTGGGCCACGGCTCCGCACTCCATCAAGCAAGCGCCTGTTGATCTCCAAAATGATTTCCAGGTGACGCGGAAGCATAATCTCAAACCATCCAAGCGGCCATTTTTCCAGGGCTTCGGGCAATAGTGTGTGATTTGTGTAGGCGAGGGCCTTTTGTGTCAGGTCCCATGCCTGATCCCATCCAAGACGCGCTTCGTCGAGCAATATTCGCATCAACTCGGGAACCGCCATGGCCGGATGCGTATCATTGAGCTGGATGGCTACTTTGTCCGCAAGCCCACTCCATTCCCCATTGTTGCGACGGTAGCGGCGGACGAGATCAGCCAGGGAACATGCAACGAGGAAATATTCCTGCAAAAAGCGCAATCCCTGCCCTTTGCTTGTAGAGTCATCGGGATACAGAACGCAGGTCAAAGAATCAGCACTGAGTGTCTCCGCCATCGCCTCGGCGAAAGCTCCACTGCTGAAATCCTGAAAATCAAAGTAATTGGACGCTGCAGCCGTCCATAGCCGGAGCGTGTTGATCGTTTTTCCGCCGTAGCCCACAACCGGCCGATCAAAAGGAATCCCTAGTAGCGTGGAGGGCCGGCCGGGTATCGCCCGGAACGTCCCGCCCTCCAATTCAAACGCACAATTTAGCTTAACTTCCACCGCTTCGTCGGGACGGGCAACCTCCCACGGATCCGGACGGCGAAGCCAATTGTCTCCCTGCTCGTGCTGCCAGCCGTCCTGGATTGATTGTTTGAAGATTCCGTATTCGTAGCGCAGTCCATAGCCGGTTGCCGGAAGCTGCATGGTCGCCATGGAGTCAAGAAAGCAAGCGGCCAAGCGCCCCAAGCCGCCATTACCCAGGCCAGCGTCGGGCTCTTCCTGCAGAAGGGAAAGCAAATCAATATCTTTTTGTTTCGCTGCCTGGGCGACAAACGGTTCAAGCAGCAGGTTGGTCATATTGTTGGCTGACGAGCGGCCGAGGAGAAACTCCATAGACAGATAATAGACGCGCTTAGGATTCTCGCGCGTGTATGTTTCCTCCGTGAGGATCCATCGTTGCGAAAGAACGTCTCGCAGAGACCGGGCAAGGGCTTCGTAACGCTCCCTAGAGCTGATCGCTTGAAGACCCTTTATATTGTCAAAGAGCAGATGCCGTTCGTATAGCCCATCAGTCCCCATCAACTGAATGGGACCGCAGCCGTACTGTTTAAGGAGATGTGCCACATCTCCTGCCACCGCCGCTTTAGTTGCCGTATTGCCTTTTGTATCCATAAGATTCGCCCTTTTCTGATATGACCTTCATGTCTGCAAGATTCCCTTCAATCATTCCCGCTAATCCTGCTGGCCCACCGTTGGCGAGGCGCATGCACAGCATTCCGGCAGTAAATTAAGCGAAAGCAGCCACCTGCCGAACTTCTGCGCTCGCACTTTCTTCGTAGGGTTTGAAATTGTTTCGGAAGAGATCGGCTAGCTTTTTTGCGGTCGCATCGTAAGCCGTTTTATCTGACCAGGCGTTCCGAGGGATCAGGATTTCCCCTGGCACGTTCGGACATTCCGTTACCGCGTCTAGACCGAAGATTGGGTCACGATGCGTCTTCGCGGATGCAAGCGCACCGTTGTGGATCGAGTCGACGATCGCCCGCGTAAACGCCAATTTGATGCGCTTCCCAGTCCCGTACGCGCCGGCACTCCAACCCGTATTAACGAGCCAAACCCGCGTCCCGTGCTTCTTTATTTTTTCGGCGAGGAGTCCGGCGTACTTATTGGGATGCCAGACGAGGAAGGGTCCCCCAAAGCATGGAGAAAAAGTCGCAGTCGGTTCCTTGACCCCCACTTCAGTACCGGCAACCTTCGCGGTGTAGCCACTCATAAAATGATACATGGCCTGCGCCGGCGTGAGTACACTGACCGGTGGCAGCACACCGAAAGCGTCGCAGGTCAAAAAGATGATGTCCGTGGGGTGGCCTGCCACGCTCGGAATCCGGGCGTTGCGAATAAAGTTGATGGGGTAGGCACCGCGGGTATTCTCTGTAATCGACGTATCGGCGTAATCTACGGTGCGGTCGTCTTCAAGGACGACGTTTTCCAGGACCGCTCCAAAGCGTAGCGCCGCAAAAATATCCGGCTCCGATTCAGAAGTCAGGTTTACGGCCTTGGCGTAACAGCCCCCTTCAATGTTGAAGATGCCGTCGTCGCTCCAGCAGTGTTCATCGTCACCGATAAGATCCCGATTGGGGTCGGCGGAGAGAGTGGTTTTGCCCGTTCCGCTCAAACCAAACAACAACGACGAACGGCCGTTCTCTTTGTTGGCGGTGGCTGAACAGTGCATCGAAAGCATCTTTCGTTTGGGAGCGAAGTAGTTCGCCACCGTGAACACACCTTTCTTCATTTCGCCGGCGTATTCTGTCCCGAGGATCACAAGTTCCCGGTCTTCGAGACTGAGGCTGATGCTAGTCTTCGACCCGATGCCTGTCGTCAGTCGGTTGGCGGGAAAAGCTCCCGCGTTGTAAATCGCGAAGTCGGGTTTGCCAAAGCTCTCCAGCTCCTGAGGAGTTGGCCGGATCAGCATATTGTGCATAAACAACGCATGATAGGGCCGCGAACAAATCACGCGAATCTTGATCCGGTAGTTCGGGTCAGCACCGGCGAAGCCATCAAAGCAGTACAGACGATCGCGCGTATTCAGGTAATCTATGGCACGCTCGCGCACAATGTCGTAGGTTCGCTGATCGATTGGCAAATTGACTGGTCCCCACCAAACATCCTTCTCAGAGATAGAACTCTCGACAATGCGTTTGTCCTTTGGTGAACGACCTGTTCTTTCACCCGAATAGGCCACCAGGGCACCGTTCTCAGCGATGCTGGTGTCTTTCTCATGACGGATAGCGTGTTCGTAAAGAGCACTGGGCGGGAGGTTACGATGGATTTGAGGCACAGTGACTCCGTGTTCCAATAAATTAAAATTGTTCATGAATAACTCCATAACTGGCTAAAGACTCTTCGTCACCATCCTCATTAAGTTCCACTCTGACGATGTGGTCGCACACCTGCTCATTTGCAGGCCACGGATATGTCTTGTGTTGCCATTCACCAATCGATTTCCACATGCTTTCATCCTCAAGACAACTAGGGATTCTCCTAGTAGTAGGCTGGGTTTCCCTTTCCTAATCTCGGATGGGTCTCAGCGAATTCCAAGGATCGCCATTATCTTCCTCACCCGGAGCTATCCATGCCAGTAGCAGACCGTGCTAAGTACATTGAAATGTTTGATCGAGGGAGTGGGTAAAGCAGGCAGTGAAAGAACTGAGACCTTTCGGAACGACGATGGTGAAGTGAAAGATCGTGCGCGGACTTCGGGGGAGGGCATCATGTTGCTTCGCGATCACAAAACGAAAATCGTGGGCACCGTCGGTCCGGCGTCGGATTCGCAGGAGATGCTAGAGCGTTTGATACGAGCTGGTCTCGACGTCGCCCGTTTGAATTTCTCCCATGGCGAATTCGCACATCACGGAGAGGTGATAGCTCGCATCCGCACCGCCGAAAAGAAGATCGGGCGCAGCGTCGCGATTATGGCGGATCTTCCAGGCCCTAAGATGCGCCTTGGAAAAATCGAACCTGAACCCATTAGACTGGAGCCAGGCGATGCCTTCACCCTTACCAGCGAAGACATCATTGGTGACAGGCAACGAGCCTCAATGAGCTTTGAACCGTTGCCACGCGTGGTGAAACCGGGGAACCGGCTTTTCCTCAACGATGGCCAGGTGCAACTCCAGGTAGAGTGCGCCACCAGTACTCAGGTTCACTGCAAGGTGATTGTGGGTGGAGAACTTCGCTCGCGCAAAGGACTCAACCTTCCTGGCATCAACTTGGGGATCCACGCTTTCACGGAACACGATCGCCGCTGCCTGGAATTCGCCTTGAGCCATGGCGTCGATGCTATCAGCCAATCCTTTGTGGAAAGCGCAGATGACATTGAACTGGTTCGCGCAACCGCACTGTCTTTGGGTAAGCGTCCGTTCATCATTGCCAAGATCGAACGCGCTGATGCCCTAGCTCACTACGACGAAATTCTGGAGTCAGCAGACGGCATCATGATTGCCCGTGGCGACCTCGGAGTCGAGGTGCCGATCGAGGAGATCGCGGTCATCCAAAAGCAACTGATTTTGAAGGCAAATATCGCGGGCAAGCCGGTCATCACTGCGACACAGATGCTGGAATCCATGGTGTCCAACCGGCTTCCTACCCGAGCGGAATCCACCGACGTAGCCAATGCCATTCTCGATGGCACCGATTGCGTGATGCTTTCCGGCGAGTCGGCGATGGGGCAATTCCCCGAGGAATCCATTGCCATGCTGGCTAGGATCGCTGCCGTTACTGAGACGCGGCGTCCGTTCGTGCGGCTTGACGCATTCGATGGTTTGACTCATAAGCCCTCCACAGAGGCGCAACTGATGGGCATGGTAGTGAAGAACGCGCTAGAAACCGTGCCCTGCGCTGCCGTCTTCGTGCCTACTCGTAGCGGCGATACAGCTCGCATGATTTCACGCTTCAAGCCATCAGTGTGGATCGTCGCCGTTGGGGAGGACCGGTCTGTCCTGCAGGGGCTCCGCTTTTCCTATGGCGTCAACACGGTTCAAGTCGAAACCGACCAGGAGAACTGGCGCGGTTTCGCCAACCGTTGGCTTCACGATCATCAACAACAAGGAAAGGTTGCATTTCTTGTTGCGTCGTCGTCTCCTCGTGACCCCGACGCGAATCATCGGATCGAATTCATGCGAGTCGGCGAAATATCAGCTTCCAGATAAACTTCAAAATATGAATCAGCGTGCGCTGGGTTCAGCTTTTCTACACCAAACGCTCCTCTCTCGACCTACACATTCAAACTAATCGGCAACTTGGCGCTCGGAGATGGCTAGTGCTCGTGAAATTTCGGCCAACCAATCCAGGAATACTGCCAGGCCACAGAGACACTCTGATAGTTGCCGCCGAAGCGCACATAAGCTCCGTCGCTGTAACTGACCTTGACGGACTGGTGCTTCTTCAAAGGAACGGAGAAGGTCCCTCCGATGCGCGAACTTGTCTGTCGAGTGACGGTGTTGGCAATGCCGCCTAAGCTGGTGATGCCGCCGAACCAGAAATTTCCATCCAGCGAAACCCAACACTGTAGCTTGCTGAAGTCATAGCTCAAGTGGCCCTCGAATGAGCCAATGGGACTTTGGGTCTGCGGTTGCGGATTGGGTACGGAATAGAAAGCGTTGTTCGTCGTGTAGAACCAGACACCTCCATAACCATCGAGCACCCAATTCCCCCAACGGCGCGAAAAACCCAATTCCGGTTTGAGTGCCCAGCGGTTGATGCCCCAGTTTATGAGGTGAGTGGGGTCATATTGGCCGGTCGGAGCGACGACGGTCAGGCTGGCTCCGAGAAGAGTCTTTTGTTTCCACTTCACGAATTGGGGGGAGTTCATCGCTGGCCCGCCCTTGAGGTTGACCGAGAAACGCGACGTAAAATCCAGGAGACCGGAGCGATAAATCTGGCGTTGGGTGCCAAGCACTTCTCCTTGGAAGGTTCCCACACCATAGGGCAAAAGAACGGCGACGTTTGCTGAGCGCCCCAAAAAACCAAACGAATGATAGTAGCTGACGACAGGTACGCTGTAGGTTCCAGTTGCTCCGGTAACGGGAATTGCCCCGTTGAAGTCCAGGCCGCCGTCCAAATAGGACCAGGAAAATGTAATCGCGTTGGCGCTCTTTGGGGTGATGACATACGCGCGTGGGGCCAGAGTCTGCGCCATCGCAACGTGTCCGATCCACCATTGTCCAATAAAAAGCGCGGTACAAACAAAGACAAGATGGCGGACATTCATGGTTTGTGGCTTCTGAAGAGAGCTATTTGGATTCGAGCACTTCACAATGGTTGAGCTTCCGGAAATAGCTGAGCCGACATTCGCATATCAATATGGGTCGCCAGGTACAAATCCACAAATCGACGTTCAACCCAAAGTCGTTGAAGGCCTATTGGCTGACATTCGTTCTGCGACAGCCTTCGATGTTTACTTGTTCCAGTCCTCGTCTTAGTGGCAGTTCAATCGTCCCTAAAACCGGAAGGTAACTCCAACAGTACCGTCTAATTGGTTCAGAAAGACGCTGTCGCCCTTGGCCCAGCAACCACCCCAGAACGGGTCACACCAGATGCCTTCGGTAGCTGTATCGATGTAGGCAGGCGACCATTTCGCCTGAAGTCGCATTCCCAGATGCTTGCTGAAATTGTATTTTATACCGCCTCCGAACACCCACGCAAAGCGGGTAATGCTATTTACTTGACTTCGGTCAGGAGCAAGGTTGGTGGCTCCGGCGCCAAAAAGGACGAATGGCCGCAGTCGGCTTTCTGGGTCTTTGAAGTGCAGCACGAAGTCTCCTAGAAATTGGTTGGTACTGAGGCTGAACAGTTTCCGGTCGGCACCTCCGCCTGTGGGCTGGGCCACGGTGTTGGCCTGGTTGTGATTCCACGTGAATTCGACGGCCGTGTATTTACCCACCAAGTAGTCCGCGCTGACTCCGTAGTTCAGCCCGTTTTGCACGTCGATACGACGGTAAAGGGAAGTCGAAAGATCCACTCCACCGTTAATTTGTCCGCCGATGAAGGGCGTGACTTCGATGCCCCTTTGGGCCCATGATGTCGGCGCCGCCAAAAAGGTCCAAGCACTTGCCGCCAGGAGGAGTATCGTTTTCATTTTCATCCCTTCTTCCGTACTCCTAGTTCGGACACACGCTGTGGCTCGATCTGTGATTCGAAAAAACTCCAAGTTGTTAGAGACCCATTCGCCCAATCCGATGAGGGCACCAATATATGGAGTCAGTTAGGCACCTGGGAGTATGCCGCTCGCCGTTGATGCAACGGTCTGAAAATAACCATAATTTTGACCCGAGGTAGAAACAACTAGGGGAATCCCTAGGAGCGTGGGGAACACTGGCAATCGGTGTCCCAGTTCGCTAAAAAGTATCCGCCTAGATACTGGTAGGCCCAAAATTGTGGTTGTTTATGTTCCTGCAAAGGTCGTTTCGAACCAAACAAGTTTTCCGTGCTCATCAGATTTCCAACTTCTTAACTGGCACTTCCAGTCTCGCGGAATCGCTTGCTAAGCGCGATTCAGTTCAGCAAGATGATTCCATGACATTTCCATATTTCACTAATCGCCAGCTCTTTGGCTCCGCGCTTCTTCTCTTCTTTTTGTTGGCCGTCCTCACCAGTAGCGGCAAGTCTGTCAAGATGATCACGAGTTGGTTCAATCCAAATTACGAAGGGCAGACGTTCCATAGAATTCTGGTCATCGGCGTCGCTCAAAATCCGGAGGTACGCGCCGACTTCGAAGATGGAATGGCCTCCCAGATTGCGCGTCCTGGCATCGAGACCATTCCTGGCAACCACATCCTGTTGCGTCCGGACCCTGACGTGAAACTTGACCTCGACTACCTACGTGGGCAGATCCGCGACAATCACGTTGACGCTATAGTTGTCTCGCGGCTTCTGAAGGTCGATAAGAAAGTGACGATCGTTCCGAGCTCGACCTACATCGCTCCATACCCGTACTACTACTCTTTCTACGGTTACCTGGGCACTGTTTATCCTATGGTTTACGATCCGGGATATACGCGGGAAGAGACGACCGTTAGCATCGAGACCAACGTCTATGCCACAAGCAAGCCAGACGGTGACCTGGTGTGGAACGGAGTCAGCAAGTCGTTCAATCCGAAGTCAGCGAAGAAAGTCGCCGATGGCCTTGTCAAAGAGGTTCCGAAACAGATGGAGAAAGACGGGCTGCTGCCGAAAAAGGTTCCCTCGAACTAGCTATGGTAAGTCATTCTGAGTCACCGAACGGATTTGAAGCAACGGGTCTCCAACTAGTCAGACATCTCCAACAAAGTCACCTCAATCGCCCTCGGCAGCTGGCCTGCGCCGTCGTAAAGTTCGCGCGCAATGCGCCGTTTCTCGACATCGTGGAATCGCAGCTTAACAATTAGATTTAGGATGAATCAGCACGCGGCCTGTATGCGCTGACTAACAGTGCCACGGTTATCGCAATGTAAAGAACGCCGGTAATCCCCTCGAGTGCTGCCAATATGCGTACTTCACCTCGCAGAGGGAGAACATCGCCGTAGCCGATCGTGGAGAGAGTCACCAGACTGAAGTACAAAAGTTCCGCATGGCGGTCGGCTGCCGAGGAGGTGCTGTGCTGAATCGACCCCGGGCTCAGGACGTCGATGACGCTATAAAGCGCGAACCACTGCATTCCGAGCAGGAGGTAAATGCTGGCTGCCGTGTAGAGGTGACCATCGTCGGTAACGCGAGCATTCTTTAGGTAACTAAACAGCCCGATGACGCTCACACCGAAGAAAGCTGCCAGAATTCCCCATTTCAATCCGAGCAGCACCGGAAAGGGGAAGAAGGTGCTGACTCCTCCGAGGATTACAGCGCCAGTCATCAACAGGGCGGTGGGCCACACCCAACCCTTAATCTGTGCCATCCTGATGGTCGCAAAAAGGAGTGGCGCAAACATCAGTCCCCCGAGAACCAGTCTCCGAACTTGGCCTTGGTCCAACAGAGGGTAAAGGACAATGACGAGCAGCAGGGAGAGGAGGAGGATGAGATCGCGCCGTGTTTGCAGGAGATGCCACATCAGGACACCTAGACTTGAGGTGGTCGAAGATTGGGCGACCATTCTCAACAGCTTGGAACGCTAGCTTTTGTACTCGGGTGTGTCGACTAGGAAAATCCCTAGTTTGTGCCTGACCGGTGTCAGCCTGCCTACCAAGATGCGCTAACGATGGTGCCATTAGGCGTACTGGAAAGGTTTGTAGAGGCGAAACGGCGCACCAACTTCGTTGGCGAGATGAGGGCTAGGCTATCGCTGTCAGGGGCAACCGAACTTCTCGTGTGTAATGAACGTCCTGGCTGGTTCAAGCAGATTTACGCGTAAGCATTTTTTCGCGCAAGAACCCAACAAAGTGCCTCGTCAAGGTCGGTGAAGACTCGAATTCCTTTTTCACCCAGGGTTTCCCGAAATATTACGAACATTCGGGCGAATCCAAATGCCAGGTCGCTGTTTACAAGGATCGCCCGGCGCGCATCGCAAGAGAATATGGATCTTTGGGCTAGCCTGCGAACTTCGTCAATTCCGATCTGGAGTTTGGCAACGTTTGTGAGGTCCATCAATTGGGAGAAGGTGGGGTCGAAATCAGGATCTTGCAGGAGTGTTCCTTGATGCGCCAATCCGTCCGCCAATGTGAAGATTCCCGAGGCGGTACTCATTACCAGTCTATATTCCTTATCAATTCTTACGTAAGCAGACATGGAGTGTTACACATGTGATCCACCAATTTGGGGTTCACAAATTCCTTTCCATACAAATCATGTCCGGTTGCAGTTGCTGCGCTTTCAGGACAGCCTCAACTCCGTCGGACGCAACGCCGACAACCTTCAGGTTGCTATTCTTTCGTAGCCTGTCAAGAACACATCGGCGCCAGTCGGCACAATCGTCGACCACGAGAATTCGAACGATGGACAGATTGCTGATAGCCCTCTCCTGTTTGGAGTTCGAGATCACACTCGCGGACTTCGGATCGTAAACTAAATCCTACAACTAGAGCATCACATGCGAGATTGACGCCGTCGTTGCTCTTGAGCAGTCTCGAGTTTGCTCGAACGCAATCAGGGAATGGAGTGGCGGAGAGGAAGAATGACAGGCTGAACTATCGGCACATCACAAGGTTTTCCGTTAAGAGGAAAAGATAATCGGCAGGATGGTTGGTGATCACAGAATTGGCGAAAAATCGACGTTGTATTGCAGCGGCCAAGACTATCTTGCGATCAGCCGGACTCAATCCCACAAGGAATTGTGATCGTAGTTTCAAAAATGCGGCAGAGATCGCCGGGGTATAGGTGCCTCTCCCTGAGTGAGAATGGCCGAATTCTTACTTTACTGGCTGCTACAGGAGAAGCCGATCGTCTCTTGTACTTCAGGGATTAGGAGTGGAGGAAACCGGCGGAGCCGCAGCAGCAGACGCAGCAGCTTGGCCGACGACCAAGAATTCGAGCGATTTCCCGTTGACCTTGAACTTCATCTTGCTTTTGTCGAAGGTAAACTGGACCGCTGTGTTTAGCGGGATCAAAACCTGATCAGAGGGCTTCGGCTGACGAATGGTGTAGTCGATGGCGCCAGACCGGAGGACATATTGCTGGCAAAGCAGGTCGATGGCCTGCTTCTTGGATTTCTTTTCGCCACAAGCGACAGAAGTATGGGAAAGAACGGTACCGGGCTGAGGTTTGGGGCCTGCCGAGGAGACCGTTGCAGTGAACAAAACAACGGCCAAGAAAACTAGAGACTTTTTCATGAATACTCCTAGGAGAGAAATGGTCACACGCAAATTCGCCCGAACGTGCTGTTGGAACGCGCATGCATGAAGGACCGCGTCGTCGCAGCAAGCAATCGCTGACCACCATACTAGGTTTAACTTCGTCGATGCACAACTAGGGGAATCCCTAAGTGTCCGGAGTAACTCACTATGTGCCGATGCGGACCACAGCATGCTTCGAGATCCTCAGACCTTGCTGCGAGTGGATCTGTCCCACGTCTCTGGCCGCCCAATATGAATTGCGCAAAGGATGAAAGATGTCCGCTACTCTCAGATGCCGGGGACACATCACCAGGGATTCCCCTTGTTGGTGAACGCGGGCACGTCTAAAATATAGAGCAAGACCAACCAAGCAACGGTCGGTGCAAAACCGCCGAACCGAAACACGCATTGGGACTTGGGGCGCCTCAACCCAAACAGAACCGGTACCTGATCTCTAACGGCTAAATTCTGGGCGAGACGCAGTTTGTGCTTAACGAAAGGATTCGATGAGACTATCTACTCTTTGCCTCTTAGCGTGCGCCGTGTTCGCATCAACGAGCCGTGCACAGGCTCCTGTTTTTGAGGTTACGCCGGTAGAAAGCTCGATTACATTCGCCGTGGATGCATCGGTAGCCATAAAGGGCACCTTTGACAAGTGGGACGCTTCTCTAACATTCACGTCTCCTGATCTCTCAAGCGGAGTTTTGGAAGTCAAAATTCAGGCAGCCAGTGTGGATACCGGAAACGGAATGAAGAACGGCAAGTTGAAGGGCAAAGACTTCTTCGACGTCGAGCAGAATCCATTGATCACGTTTAAGTCTACAAAAATCGTGCAGACTGGTCCTGACACCCTCGAGGTGGACGGCACGTTTACGATTCGCGGAGTCAGCAAGCCCGAAAAGCTCGAACTTACAATTTCCGGGAAGGGGACAGGCTCTGGCACGGTCAAGGGGACAATGGCCTTTGACCGCAAAAACTACGGGATGAACAGCGGTATTCCGTTCATCAAGATTGCTAATCGCGTTGAGGTGACCGTCGACCTGAAGGCGAAGCGAGTCAGTGGGCCTCCAATAAACTTGAAGTAATTGTCGCCGTTCAGGACTTACGTCGCGACCTCAGAAGCCGCTTACCAGGACAGCCATTCGAGCAAGTGTTACCGGTTTCCGAATCGGTAGCTAATGCACTGCTTGGAGTTGGTGTTTTTCAAGTGACGGCCGAGGCCGCCACCGATGGTGGACTGTAGCTGGATACCCCCTCGGAACTTTGCAGGAATTCCACAAGGTCAGCGTAGTACCAATTGTTTCCGTTTCTTATGCGAGCGATCGAAATGTAGCTAAGAAGGGACTCTCGCGGAGATTTCCTCGTATTTCGCAACAGCGAGTTCGAGGCTGAACTGCATCTTCTCGCGTCCGAGCACCTCACCCAGGGACGATCTTTGGACCATTCGCAGTACGCCGGGGCTGAGTCCGACCAGCCATGTGGACACCCCATGTTCCCGTTGGCGTTTCTCGCCTTCGATCAGGGCTTTCAATGCCGTGTATTCCAGATCCGGCACGCCATTGAGGTCGAGCGCCACTACTTTGGGCTGGGCCTCGTTCACCAACAGTCGTATCTTTTGTCCGATATGCTCAGCGTTGGCAAAAAAAATGCGCCCTTCAAGTCGAAGCAGTAACAGCCCTGGGAAGGTTTCATCCTCTGGATGTTCCTTAGTTCGTGGACGAAACACATTGCTTCCCGGCTTGCGCCCCAGAACGTAAACGGGTGGGTCGGCAACTTGAGAAGCTAAAGCCACCAGCGACAGCACGATGGCGACGATGATGCCTTTTAAGGTTCCCAACAAAACTACCCCGGCTAGGGCGGTCAGGGCCCACGTGAATTCTGTCCGCCGAATTTCCAGGATCTCGCGGAACTCTGCTGGTCGAATCAGTCCGATCGAGTAGACGATGACGACCGCTGCCAGCGTGGCTTGCGGCATGAGCGCCAGAAGCGGTGCGAGCAGAAGAATTGTGGCCAACGAAACCCCGGCTGTGACAATTTCCGCGAACTGGGAGCGCGCCCCTGCAAGCCGGTTCACGGCGGTCTGGGTGGTGCCTCCACCAGCGGGCATTGCTCCCAGCAACGCGCCTCCTGCATTGGCAATCCCGGTCGCCAGCAATTCGCGATTTGCCCGGATCGGCGGCTCCTCACTTTTGGCGAACGCTCGGCCAGCTGCAATGGTCTCTGTAAAACTCATGAGTGCTATGCCTAAAGCTCCCGGCCAGAGCTCCTGTGCTAAAGAGAATTCCGGGAGGGTAATGGATGGTAAACCCTTGGGAATGTGGCCGACTAACTCCACTCCATGAAGCTGCAGACCGAGGATACGTGCGCCGATGATCCCGGCGGCAACCGCGATCAGTGGTGCCGGCGCTCGCGGGAGGAACCGCTCCATCCCAACCAACAATACGATCATGGCTATCCCGACCGCTAACGTCGTTAGCGACGCTTCCGGAGTACCACGGATCATCGCCAGCAAGTTATGGAAGAAAGAACCCCTGGGAAAATGAATGCCGAGAATTTTGGGGACCTGGTCCAGCACGATGACAATACCGATGCCTGCCTTAAAGCCGATCAATACTGGTTCGGAAATGAAACTAGCGATAAAGCCCAGCCGCAACAAGGAAGCAAGAACCAGGAAGCCCCCGACCATGAGCGTCAACATCACGGCGGCCCTCAGAAGAGATGAGGGATCTGCGCCAGGCACGACTTCGGCCAGCTCGGTTGCGGTTAGAACGGCGATGGTAGTGGTTGTGCTGACACTCAGTGGACGAGAGCTGCCCATCAGGGCGTAAATGGCCATAGGGACCAGGGCAGTGTAAAGCCCCACTTGTACAGGCAAACCCGCAATCGTGGCATATGCCATGGCCTTGGGAATAACCACGGCGGCGGTGGTTAACCCGGCGACGATATCCGGCCGCAACCAATCCTTCTGGTAGCTGTACAACCAATCCGCGATTGGGAGGTAGCCGAGACGTTGAGCGTGCGTCGACACGTTTTCCCCCACCAACATTTTTCTGGACTCGCCCATCAACTCAGTTCAGCGAACATTCGTATCGGCGGCGACATTCAACCGGACGCGACATCTGCAGACTGGCTGGCTAATGACGATGCCTGAATCCGAATCTAGCAAAGCAAACTCGCCGGCTTCACCTAGGGATTTGCCTAGTGGCACTCCCTACCAATGAGGGTAAAAGCTGAACTGGCGAACGAAAGCGAACTGCGGAAATTCAACGAGCGGTCCCTTGGAATGTCTACTAACTTAATGAGAAAGCCCAAGCGGGTGCTGGAACCCGTAGAGAGAATTTCGGAGTTCTTGTTTGGGCTGATCATGGTTCTCACCCTCACATGCACATTCAATGCGGGTGGGACCAACCGCGGTAGTGTCCGCACACTGCTGATAGAAACGCTTGGCTGTAATTTGGCCTGGGGGATGATCGACGCGTTTTTCTATCTCTTGAACTCTCTTGGTCAGAGGGGACACAGCATCGCTCTTCTCAAACAGCTACGCAGGACTTCGGACCCCGGCGAGGCAAGGCTCATGGTTGCGGACGCGTTGCCTCCATTAATGGCATCCCTCCTTGAGCCTCAAGAGATCGACTCGTTGAAAGGGAAATTGGTCCTGATTCCTGAATCAACTGTATGGCCTCGACTCACTAAAGAGGATTGGGTTGGAGCACTGGGCGTATTCATCCTGGTATTTCTGTCCCTGTTTCCCGTGGTGGTCCCATTCATTTTCATTGGCAATGCCCGGTTGGCCCTACGTATTTCCAACGGGGTTGCACTCATAATGCTGTTCCTGGCCGGGTATTCGTTCGGGCGCTTTACGAATAGCAATCCTTGGCGAGCAGGGCTGGCGATGGTTGTTTTTGGGGTCGCCGTGGTCGCTGTCGCGATCCTCCTTGGAGGGTGACGCGGAGTAGCGAATCCCCCAGCCTCGTCGGCCAGTCGCGCTGCCGACTCTTCGAGCTGGCCGCTCCTTTGACCCTTGAATGTGGTCACTTTTTGTGCATAGAATCACAATATAACTCCCGGCGCGTCCTGATCTCTGATTCCTCAAATGTGCGCGATCATTCAGGACGTCGGGGGCGTTGGTCGAGAGCCCGCTCCGCTCGTATAGGCACATGTGTCCCGAAAACAGTTCGTTTTTAAGTCAAGCCACACGGCTTTCGCCTGGAACGGTCCCGTTTGTGCGGGCCTTGTTGCTGCTGGCTTTCATCTCTTGCGTCTGGAGCGCCCCCACTTCGGCTCAAGCGCCTCTCAAGAAAAATGTGCTGATTCTCAGCGACGTCGGCTTGTGGCATTCCCTTACTGATGAACTCACGCAACAGATTATTGCTGCGGTGGGAGAGACGCCGGATCGCCACGTCGAGTTTTACTCCGATAGTCTCGATCTGCAGGCGTTTCCAGGCAAGCCTTCGCGAGAAGACGCACAGGAGTGGCTTGCCAAGAAATATGGCGATCATGGCTTGGACGTAATCGTTGCGGTTGGCCCGGGCCCAATCGCATTTCTTTCACAGCATGCCCCGGACCTATTCCCAGACGTCCCTGTCGTTATTTGTGGAAGTTTCCTGGATCAAGCGAGCAATCCAAAGCTAAATGCCAGATTCACCGGGACGTGGGTGAAACTTGAACCGGAAAAGACACTCGAACTCGCTTTGCATCTTTTCCCGGATACGCGTCACGTGTTCGTAGTGGGAGGGAGTTCCGAGTTCGATGAAGCAGTGATGTCCTTGACGAAAGTGGCGTTGCGTTCCTTCAAGACGAAGGCGGAAATCGTCTATTTGACGGAAATGGAAATGAACAGTTTACTCGAGCAACTGCGGACTCTGCCTGACCATTCCATCGAGTTGTATGCCTCTTTCTTCAGGGATTCCGCCGGAAACAAATTTCTCAATTCAACAAAAGCACTTCCGCTGATCGCCGCGGCCTCTAAAGCTCCAGACTTTGGCATGTCCGACACCTATATCGGACAGGGGATTGTTGGCGGGTATGTGTTGACATTTGGAAAGCAAGCGAAGATTACCGGTGAGATTGTTTCAAAACTGCTGGACGGGAAGAAAGCCCAAGAACTCCCAATCGCGATTCTTCCTGGTGCGTACATGTTCGACTGGCATGAACTGCGAACCTGGCATATCCCCGAAAGCAATCTCCCTCCTGGAAGTGTCGTCATGTTTCAAGAACCCGGTCTCTCGAGGCGTATCAGATGGATGTGGATCATTTCGCTCCCAGTCGTCGTGATTCTCTGCGCCATTGCCATTTACCTGCAACGCAGCCGGACGCAACTAAAGCTGGCCCAGGAGAGACAGACGGAGCTCAGCGGTCTGCTGATAAACGCCGAAGAACAAGAGCGAAGCCGCGTGGCGTCCGAACTTCACGATGACTTTAGCCAGAGACTCGCGATACTCGCTCTGGGTTTGGAGAATGTGCAGGAGGCCACGCCCAATTCGCTCAGCGATGTTCATAAGCAATTGCACGAGCTTTCAAAGTCCACAAGCGAGCTTGGTACTGATCTGCACACCCTGTCTCACCAGTTGCATTCATCCACGCTCGAGAGCCTCGGACTTGCTCCTGCGGTCGGTGCCCTGTGCCGGGAATTCACCGCCAAACAGGACATCAGAGTCGACTTCAAAGCGGATGAAATACCCCAGTCGGTCCATGCCGATGTAGCGCTTTGTATATTCCGTATTGCTCAAGAAGGTCTTCGGAACTTGAAGAAGTACAGCGGTGCGGAGAAGGCCGAGGTGGATTTGCGAATGACAGGCGACATGCTAGAGATTAGAGTGCGAGACGAAGGCTGCGGATTTGATTTGTCGAAGTCTCGCCAGAACGGAGGACTCGGCATCCGGAGTATGGAAGAGCGCGCACGCCTGTTAGGCGGAAAATTCGAGATTCGGTCGCACCCTGGAAGGGGAACGACAATCAAGGCTCGGGTGCCGCTCAAGCCCGTAGCTAGACACGCGACGAGCTACTAGATGTCCAGGGAGCATATTACCCATTGTGACGGGCGTCACGGCGGGCCGCGATAAAAAAGTGGTTGACTACCAGCACTTTAAGCATGCAGACTCGGTCCTCCCGTGAGCACGTGCCTGCGTCTAACACGCAGGTCCCGACTGTCCAGAAAGGTCCCCGAATGGTGGAGAATCCTGCTGCAGATGAGTCCCGCCCGAAGTTCCTGATAGCCGATGATCATGCGATCTTCGCGGAAGCTTTAAGGGTTTTTCTGGAACGGACCTACCCGGTTATCGGGGTGGTGTCCGATGGCCGTGCCCTGGTCGAGGCGGCCCTCAGGCTTAGGCCCGAGGTGATTGTTGTCGACGTATCTATGCCCATCCTGAATGGATTGGACGCTGCGCGCAGAATTAAGGAACAGGCCTCGAACATCAAGTTCATCTTCCTGACTATGCGGGACGATCCAAATCTGGCTGCGGCGGCGCTGGAACTTGGGCCGATCGGGTTCGTGCTCAAGCACGCGACTGGGAAGGAATTACTGAAGGCGATTGACAATGTGCTGCGCGGGAAACCCTATTTGACTGCCAAGCTAAGGGCCGAGGATTGGGTCGCCACCAGAGCGCGGGCACGTCAGTTTGCCAAGGAATTGACCGCACGGCAGCGCGATATCGTCCAGTTGTTTGCCGAAGGACGGCCGATGAAGGAAATCGCGGGGTTGCTCAACTTAAGCGAAAAGACCGTGGAATTCCACAAACATCACATCATGGACGCTTTCAGCCTGAAGAGTAATGCGGAGTTGATCTTGTTTGCACTGAAGCATGGGCTTATTTCCGTTGATCCTGAACCGTCAGTGCGAGCGCGCGCGGCGCACAACGGGCTGTAAAACTCTCTGCAACTGCAAACCAAAGGACTAGGGATTTCCCCAGTAGTGAAGTCCGTTCCTGCCCCCTAACATTCAGATTTGATCGTGCACTATGGGCGCTCACACGCGGAGCACGAGGAAATGATTGTTTTGGGACGGAGGCGGCCCTTGATTCGCCCGCGCATACTTTTGGCCGATGACCACGCGGAATTCCTTGAAGCCGAAATCGCTCTCTTGCGACCTCATTTTGAACTCGTCGGCACGGCAAGCGATGGTGCTTCACTTATTTCAGAGGCAGTGCGTCTCAGTCCGGACGTTATTGTGGTCGATATCACCATGCCGGTAATGAACGGCATTGACGCGGTCCGCAAACTCGTCGAGTCAGGATCCGCCGCCAGGTTTGTATTCCTGACGATTAATACCGGGGAAGAATTCGTTAATGCATGCCTGAAGTCGGGCGCTCGGGGCTATGTCTGGAAATCCCGAATGAAGGCCCATCTGATACCGGCGATTTATGCAGCGCTTGAGGACTTGCCTTATGTTTCTCCGCTTACTTTCTCGTAGTGGCGGGGAAGTCGGTGAGTCATCCCATAAACTCGACGGTTAGGGGTTTCCCTAGTTGCCGGCGGGATCGAAACAGGATAAATGGGTAGGTAGAATTGAGCCCACTCCAGGAACAACGGTGGGAATGCGCTAGGGATCCTTGGGGAAGGCTTGAGAATGGTGCAGGGCAACATGATGAGGGCACTCAGCGGCTTTGAACGGCTCCTGCTGTTCCTGGGATTGCTACTGATCTCGGTGTACGCTGCCGGCCGCATCTATAGCTCGTTCTACTCTCATCTCGCCGTGCACGAGTTTTGGGGTTCGCATGGCGCCTTGATCGCAGGCAATCCCGCCGGCGCATCCCGGCGGAATCCTGGGATTCCGGATTTTCGATTGTGGTCGGAAAAACGGATTGAAGCCTACCACATGAGCTTAATTGCAAGCGTCCCGCCTCCCCTGGGTGTTCTCAGAATTCCTTCGGTCGATCTGGAAGTCCCGGTGCTCGAAGGCACCGACGACCTGACGTTAAATCGCGGGGTTGGGCACATCGCTGATACCAGCGCCATCAACGAGGGGGGTAACGTTGGTATTGCCGGACACCGCGATGGATTTTTCCGCGAGCTAAAGGACGTTCATGTTGGCGACTCGCTAGATGTGTATACCGAAAAAGGAAATTCGCGTTATGTTGTGGATGAGATTGTTATTGTTCCGCCGGAGGACGTTTCTGTCCTGGCGCCGCGGTCCAAGCCCTCTCTCACTCTTGTAACCTGCTATCCGTTTTATTTCGTTGGCAGTGCTCCGCTGCGTTACATCGTTCACGCCTCGATCACAAAAGCGAACAGTCTCTCGGTTTCTGATCAGCCACGCACTCTGGCTAAGGAGGGAGGAGGCCGGGACAAGAAATGAATTGGTTTGGAAGTGGGACCATGGTTCGAGAAATTAGCTTAATTCAATTATGGAGGAACAAATGAAGTCTGGCACTAGTTGGATGAAAACGGGGCTCGCATTGGCTGTGGGAACCATCTGCAGCATTTTCGCGCTGCCTTCTATCGCGCAAGTTCAAACACAACAGAGTACGACGGCCGGGGCGGCTAGCAAAGAAGTAACGGTCGAGCGTGGTGAAGTTGTGCTTGTGAACGGTAACGACGTGGTCATAAAAATGGACGACGGCAGCTTCCGGCACTTTGCCAATGTGCCGGAGAGTGCCAAGGTCACTGTAGACGGCAAGCAACTCGGCGTTCACGACCTGAAGCCGGGCATGAAACTGCAGCGCACCATCACGACTACCACGACGCCGCAAACGGTAACGACCGTCCAGACGGTTACCGGGAAAGTGTGGCATGTGACCCCGCCAAACTCGGTGATTTTGAGCCTGGAAAACAACACCAACCAGGCGTTCAAGATTCCCAAGGGACAGATGTTTAATGTGAATGGCAAGATGGTCGATGCATTCGGCCTGAAGAAGGGAATGGTTATCACGGCCACCAAAATCGTTGAGGTTCCTGAGACCGTAGTAGCTCAACAGAAGCGTGTGTCGGGAACCATGCCTCCGCCACCCTCCGCTCCACCAGCCGACGTACCCATCCTGGTTGCCAAGTCAGAACCCACACCCACGCCAGCCGAAGCAGAAGCCCCTGCGGCTCCGGCAAAGACCCTGCCGAAGACCGGGAGCGATCTGCCACTGTTCGGCCTGCTTGGACTTTTTTGCCTAACGGCATGGCTCGGAGTCAAGTTCCTCCGTGCAATTATCGCCGTCTAGAATATGCCCCGAAAGAGGAGGGGCCCAGTATTACGGGCTCCTCCTTACTGTTGTGCTGTAGAGGAGAGGTAAGTAGCGGGTTTCGGCGCTTGCCGCGGTCATCTGCTGGCTGACCGGTGGAATGCGGCGGAGGAAGTCACGAAGGGAAGTTCAACTATGATAAAGAAAACGCTGCCATCCAAACTACTCAGAAAAATTGGCCAAAACGCTCTGGCCGTACTGTGCTCTTTTCTACTTTTGCAAATGGGCTCACCCATTGCTGCTCAAACGCAACAGAAGCCCGATAGTCCGGTGCCAAAAGCCGCCACAGCATCACCGGACGCGGAAGAGCCTGACGTCAAGCTGCCGGCGGAGCAACTAGATTCCCTCGTCGCGCCGATTGCTCTCTATCCGGACCCAATGCTCGCGCAGGTTCTCGCTGCTTCCACCTACCCGCTGGAAATCATTCAGCTCCAGCAGTGGCTGGCAAAGAACAAGAATTTGAAAGACAAGGCGCTAGCGGACGCGGTCGCAAAACAACCTTGGGATCCGAGCATCCAGGGCTTGGCGGCCATGCCAGAAGTAGTGAAGCGTCTTGCGGATGACATTCAATGGACTACCGACCTTGGCAACGCGTTTCTTGCCCAGCAGAGCGACGTGATGGAAGCCGTTCAGCGCATGAGAAAGAAGGCCACCGACGCCGGCAACCTGAAATCCACGGAGCAACAGAAGGTAGAGACGAAAGTCGTGGAATCCAAGCAAGTCATTGTCATCGAGCAATCCAATCCGGAAGTGGTCTACGTTCCCAGCTACAACCCCGTGGTCGTCTACGGCCCTCCCGTTTACCCGTATCCACCGATTTACTATCCACCGCCCGGTTATTACGCGGCAGGCGTGGCCATTTCTTTCGGTGTCGGGCTTGCCATGGGAGCCGCTTGGGGCGGAGGTTGGGGCTATGGCTGCGGTTGGGGTGGCAATAACGACATCACAATTAACAACAACAATAATTTCAATCGCAACTCCAATATTAACGGTGGCAACCGCAACAACGTTAACGGAGGCAACCGCGTGAATGCGAATGGTAATCGCGGCAATGGTTCGGGCAATGGCAATTGGCAGCACAACTCACAGCATCGTGGTGGAACTCCCTACTCGGGTCGGTCCACGGCCAATAAATATGGAGGAACAACTCGTGGCGCATCAGCCTCGGACCGTCAGGCGAATGCACGGCAAAGCCAGTCGAACAGGGGTCAGTCCGGCGCGCGTCCCAGTCAGGGTGATGTAGGCGGTGGGAATCGTCCCTCTTCTGGTGGCGGCGGAGATCGCGTAGGCAATCGCAGTACATCACCCAGTGCAAGTCAGAGGTCCAGCAGCAATGCCATGGGTGGTGGATCGAGCGGTCGGAGTGGCAGTTCCGCGAACGCCAGCAGTTCCCGCGGCAGTTCCAGTATGAGTTCTCGCGGCGGCGGTGGCGGGTCACGTGGCGGTGGCGGCGGAAGGCGGAGGTAGACAATCCATGAACAAGAACAAACAAATGAACTCAAAAAGACAAAATTCCCTTGCTGCAACGATTGCTTTGAGCGTGAGCATGCTCGCGCTTGCCTGTACGATTACTCTGCTCCTCTCATCACCTTTGTTCGCGCAGACAAAGACAGCCCAAGCTGCGGCACCAGGTCAGAAGACGTTTAGTAGCCCCAAAGAGGCTGCTGATGCACTCATTCAAGCTGCAACGAACGATGACGTGGCGGCCATGATACAGATTTTCGGTCCCGCTGGCGAAGATCTAGTCGCATCGGAAGATACCGTTCAAGACAAGAATATTGCGAAGGGATTTGCTGGTGCAGCGCAGCAGAAGACTTCGGTCAATGTTGATCCAAAAAACCCGAATCGCGCCGTACTTGTCGTTGGACCTAACAACTGGCCCATGCCCATTCCAATTGTTAAGCGGAATGGTAAGTGGCTGTTCGACACAAAGGCTGGCCGTCAGGAGATGCTGTTTCGGCGCATCGGTTCTAACGAGCTCGACGCCATCCAAATCTGTCAGGGCTACGTGGATGCCCAGCGCCAATATGCGCTGGAGAAGCATGACAACACAGAGGTGAATCAGTACGCCCAGCGAGTTATTAGTACGCCCGGCAAACATGATGGCTTGGTCTGGCGTAATCCCGATGGCTCACTTGGCGGGCCTATTTCCGAGAACATCGCCAATGCGATAGAGGAAGGTTACACAGACAAAGCCAAGCCTTACCATGGCTATTACATCAAGATCCTCAAAGGGCAGGGCCCTGCCGCTCCATTAGGCAAAATGGATTTTGTTGTCAAGGGCGCAATGATTGGAGGATTCGCGCTCGCTGCAGCTCCTTCGGACTACCGTGTCACTGGCGTCGAAACCTTCATCGTCAGTTATGAAGGGATTGTCTACCAAAAAGACTTGGGCCCAGACACTCTGAAGATCTTCAAGGAAATGGAACTGTATAACCCGGACAAATCCTGGAAACCTACGAACGATAGCTGGCCCGCTGAGGAACAGCCAGAACAAGCCAAAACTGAATGAGTACTTTAGTCCTTTAACCGATTGGGTCCGAGGTGAGATATGCATGGGTCGATTCGTGCTTTGTCGCTTTTGACTGTCACCTTCGCTTTGCTTGCTCTCCCAGTGATTGCTCAGCAGGGAGCCGTCTACACAGCTACGGTCATCCCCACGGTTGGACAATCAGGAGGCAGCGCGAACATTCGCATGCAGATTGTTTCCTACACCACCGATGCGGAAAAAGCTCAACTCAAGGAAGCTTTTTCCAGACAAGGTTCCGACAATGGTCTAACCCTTCTCCGCACCATGTCCAAGGGTTACATCAGCATTGCCGGTCAATCCGGACGTAAGATCATGGCTGCCTTTAGTCTCGACAATCCCAATGGAAAGCGTCTCATCCTCATCACCGAACACGTTCTCTCCGAATACGAAAAGACACAAAACATCCGTGCCGAGGATTACCCGCTCACGATTCTTCGCATTGAATTCGATACCATGGGAAAAGCGAAGAGTGGCGAAGTCTACCCCGCAGCAAAAGTAAGCTTCACAACAGACGGCTTCCTCGATGCAGCTACACAGAGTCCAAACATTGCCACCATGATCGACATCGTTCGCACCAACTGAAAGTTTCTCTCCTGTACCCGATTTTGGCGCTATTATGTGCGAACTAGGGGTTTCCCTAGTTGTCGCTATTCGCTGAGTTAGACAGAGTGAGTGTGACAGACCATTTGCTGCCAGCGCGTTGGACGAGCAGAGGGAGTGATCGGCTCAGATCACTCGATGCCAACCTTCGGTCGGGCGCTTTGCGCCGGAGATCGCCGACTCTCGATCCGAGAGGCCGTTCTACGAGATATTGTTTTGGCGCGATTGGTCGATGACGGCGGTTGAAGTCCGGAGGCGAATCGAATGACTCCAGAATGTAAGCGCAATATCCCTCGAGGGCTGCGCCACCAAGTGGCTGCAAGAACTTCTGTGTTCTCCGTTGTGCGAAAGACGAACAGCCACCCAGTTCACATTTTACGCCTTTTCTTTGCTCCCTTGCTTGTGCTTGCCACAATCGCCGGTTGTTCCTCCAAAGAAGAAAAGCCTGCTCCACCGCCTCCTGGTGTCACGGTCACACCGGTGACCCAGCAAGATGTGGCTATCCGCCAGGAATGGGTAGGGACCATGACGGGCAACGTGGACGCAGATATACGCCCCAAGGTTGAGGGTTTCTTGCTCACTCGCGTGTACCCCGAAGGCAAGTTGGTCGAAAAAGGCCAAGTGATGTACCAACTCGATAGGCGTCAGGCACAAGCCGCTGTGGAGCAGGCCGAGGGAAACCTGGAGCGTGCAAAGGCCGCACTATCCCAAGCGGAAATCGATGTAGCACGCTATACACCATTGGTAGCTCAAAAAGCAGTAAGCCAAGCAGAACTCGACAAGGCGCACAGTATGAGGAATGCCGCGACGGCCATGGTACAAGCCGACCAGGCTTCGCTCGACAATGCCAAGCTGAATCTGGGTTGGACGACCGTTACAGCCCCAATTACGGGCATCGCTGGAGTCTCTAAGTCACAAATCGGCGACTTGATTACGCCAAGTACAGTGATGACCACAGTGTCCAGCGTAGATCCAATTTACGTCGACGTGAATATCGCCGAGCAAGATTACCTGCGCTTTAGCCGCGCAAGGTCTGGTGGCGAATCCGGCCGCTACGATCTGGAGTTAATTCTAGGAGATGGTAGCGTTTATCCGCGTCGCGGACGAGTGCTGTTCCTGGGCCGTGAAGTAGATTCGCGAACAGGTACGATCCAGGTGCGGGGAGAATTCCCCAATCCAGGCAACTTGCTGCGTCCCGGCCAATATGCGCGCGTCCGCACAACGACGGAGACACGCAAGGGTGCCTTGTTAGTTCCCGCGGTGTCCGTCTCCGAGTTGCAGGGACTGTACCAGTTAGGAGTCGTCGGCCCGGACAACAAAGTTACGATCAAGACCGTGAAGCTTGGCCCGCAATACGGCGACATGTGGGTCGTGGAGTCGGGCGTACAGTTGGGTGAAAGCGTGATCGTGGATGGACTGCAGCGAGTGAGAACTGGTGTCGTGGTTGCGCCGACGCCGTACAAAGACACGCAAGCAAACGCTGTTGGCGGTAGGAATTAGCCATGTCAAAGTTCTTCATAGGACGGCCCATCGTTGCGATTGTGATTGCCATCCTCACAGTGATTGGCGGCGTGGTGGCGATGTCGAAGTTGCCCATTGCCATGCTTCCGGACATTGTGCCCCCGCAGATCAACGTGGCAACCACATATACCGGAGCGGATGCGCTGACGATTGAACAGTCCGTCGCAACACCCATTGAGCAGCAGATGAACGGTGTAGACAACATGTTGTACATGATGTCCACCAATGCCAACGACGGCACGATGAGTCTGAAGGTGACTTACGATGTGGGCACCAACGTCGACATCGACCAGGTCAACACCCAGAATCGAGTTTCCCAAGCCAGCCCGAACCTGCCCACCTCTGTTGCCCAGTACGGTCTTACGGTCAAGAAGTTGATGGGTTTGCCTCTTCTGGTCATCACCTTGTATTCCCCGAACAGTTCCTACTCGGGCGAGTTTCTAGGAAACTACGCCACCATCAATGTGAACGACGCGATTCTCCGCGTTCCAGGCGTGGGCCAGGTTACGAATTTTGGTGCCGCCGATTATGCCATGCGTATCTGGGTGAAACCCGATCAACTGACCAAACTGGGAATGACCGTCTCTGATTTGACCGCCGCAGTTCAGCAACAGAGCCAGGTAAATCCCGCCGGCCAGATCGGTGGCGAACCCGCTCCCAAAGGGCAGCAGTTTACCTATTCCGTACGTGCCCCAGGTCGGCTCGCTAATGCGGAAGAGTTTGGAAACATCATCGTGCGTCAGAACACAGATGGCTCGACCGTAAGACTCAAGGACGTTTCCCGGATTCAGCTGGGCAGCCTGGTTTACCAGCAAATCGGACGCTTCAACGGGAAACCGGCAGTCATCATTTGTGTCTACCAAGCCCCCGGTTCGAATGCCCTGTCCGTAGCCAATCAGGTGAAGGCTCAGATGGAGGATCTGAAGTCTCGCTTCCCGCAGGATCTCGAATACAAGGTCGCCATGGACACGACCCTGCCGATTACGGAAGGGATGAAAGAAATCGTCACCACGCTTGGGGAAGCTATCGTTCTCGTCATCATCGTGGTCTTCCTGTTCCTTCAAAACTGGCGGGCGACGCTGATTCCGCTGCTCGCTGTTCCAGTCTCGCTCGTGGGTACGTTCGCTATCTTCCCCATGCTGGGCTTTTCCATCAACACACTCTCATTATTTGGCCTGATTCTGGCTGTAGGTCTTGTCGTGGACGACGCCATCGTCGTCGTGGAGGCGGTTGAACACCACATCGAGCACGGCTTGTCGCCAAAGGACGCAACTCTGAAGGCCATGGAGGAAGTATCGGGTCCTGTTGTGGGAATTGCTCTGGTGCTTTCCGCGGTATTTGTTCCTATGGCAGCGCTAGGTGGCATTAAGGGATTGCTGAACCAGCAGTTCGCGATCACCATTGCGATCTCGGTCCTCATCTCAGCCTTCAATGCGCTGACGCTTTCGCCTGCGCTGGCGGCACTTCTGCTCCGCCCACGCAAAAAGTCCAGAGGTCCGCTAGGAAAATTCTTTGACTGGTTCAACTATTGGTTCGGCAAGATGACCGGTGGATACGTGAGTTTGAGCCACTTACTTATTCGTCGGTGGGTGATTTCGATGCTCCTCCTCGCCGGAATCGCCGTTGCCGGCGGGATGATGGGCAAGAGCCTCCCTACAAGTTTCATACCCGAGGAAGATCAAGGATACGCCTTCGTCCAGATTCAGCTGCCGGACGCTGCCTCTCTGCAGCGGACCGATTCCGTCATGAGGAAGCTCGACGACATTCTGTCGCATACCCACGGCGTGCAGAGCTTCAGCGGCATCTCCGGTTTCAGTTTGCTTTCGAACACTTCGGCTTCGTACACCGGCTTTTACTTTCTCCAACTTGATCCGTGGCACGAACGCCTTACCCCGGAGCTTTCCGCGGTTGGGCTGATGCGTACCCTGAATCAGAGAATAGCGAAAGAAATTCCAGAGTCCATAGGCTTCGCGTTCGGTCCCCCGGCCATCCCGGGTTTGGGTACTGCGGGCGGTTTTACGTTCATGCTGCAGGATCGAGCCGCAGGGAACGTCAATCAGCTCTGGGATAGCCTCGAGAAGTTACTTGCGGCCGGCAGAAAGCGACCGGAACTCGCCTCTCTGGTCGCCACTTTCCGCCCGTCTGTGCCACAGCTTTTTGTGGAAGTGGATCAGGACCGCGTGTTGAAACAAGGTCTTCAGTTTAACGATGTCTATCAGACTCTGCAGGCGTTCCTGGGCGGCGCCTATGTCAACCAGTTCAATCGATTCGGCCGCCAATGGAAGGTTTATCTTCAGGCGGAGCCCCAGTATCGAAATAGCGCCGATCAAATCAACAACTTCTTTGTCCGCAACTCCAAAGGCGAGATGACACCACTTGCTTCGCTCGTGACCATCAAGCGTGTGTCCGGCCCCGAATACACTAACCGTTTCCAGATGTTCCGAAGTATCCAGGTTAACGGCTCGCCCGCTCCCGGTTACAGCTCCGGTCAGGCCATGGCCGCCATGGAACAAGTCGCAAAGGAAGTGCTTCCCTCTGACTTCAGCTACGCCTGGATGGACATGTCCTATCAGGAGAACAAGGCGGCAGGCGGACAGGCAATGGTGTTCGGCATGTCCTTCTTGTTTGTCTTCCTGATCTTGGCGGCATTGTACGAAAGTTGGTCCTTGCCGTTCAGTGTACTTCTATCCGTGCCCGTAGCGGTGTTGGGCGCCTACGGTGGATTGATTCTGCGTCATTTTGATAACAATGTGTTTGCGCAAATCGGTTTGGTCATGTTGATTGGTCTCACGGCGAAGAATGCAATCTTGATCGTGGAATTCGCGATCTTGGAGCACTCGAAAGGCCGCGAACTTGTTGACGCGGCACTCGAAGGCGCAAAGCTTCGCCTCCGCCCCATTCTGATGACTTCCTTTGCGTTCATCCTGGGCTGTGTCCCCCTATGGACGGCTAAAGGTGCTGGTGCCATCGGCCGCAAGGTGCTGGGAACCTCCGTCATCACGGGCATGGGCGCCGCCACTCTCCTTGGAGTCTTCCTCGTTCCTGTGTTGTTTGTTGTGGTGGAACGGATCGCTAAAAAGAAACCTCATGTAGCAGTGCCCCAGCCTGCCGCTTTGGAAGGAGGGCACGACTAATGAGGAGACTTTGCGCAATCGCGCTTGTTCCAGTGCTGCTCGTAAGTGGCTGCACTGTCGGGCCGAAATACAAAAGGCCCACATTTCAGCCTCCCGCAACCTTCTATACGGACCAGCAGGCGTCGGCGACCTCCCAGGCCGATCTGGCGTGGTGGGAAGTATTCAAAGATCCAATGCTGCAAGCACTGATCAAAGAGGCCTTCGACAAGAACTACGACTTACGGTTGGCAGTAGCGCGAGTGGAGCAGCAGCAGGCACTCTTGGGTGTGGCGCACTCGCAGTATTACCCGCAAGTGGGCTACGGCGGAAACATCTCGGGCCAGCAATCTCCGACTGTCCCAAATCATACATACTATGCCTACAGTCTCACCTCGTTCTGGGAGATCGATCTGTTTGGCCGGATTCGTAAGATGAACGAGGCGCAGCGCGCTGTGTACTTCGCTAGCGAGGAAGCGCGGCGCGACGTGCGTCTGCTGATTATGGCCCAGGTGGCGCAGAACTATTTCCAGTTGCGGGCTCTGGATGCACAATTGGAAATCGCCCATAGCAATGTGGCTAGTTTTGCGGATACCCTGAACATTTTTAACGACAAATATAAGGGTGGCGCAGCTTCGGGATTGGAAGTCTCCAGGGCCCAGGCAGCCCTTTCGAATGTGTCTGCCGTTATCCCCGATCTGGAGCGACAGATCATCGCTCAAGAAAATGCTCTCAGCCTTCTCGTCGGCCGCAATCCGGGACCGATTGCCCGAGGCACCGCATTGGCTGAGCAGTACGACCCTCCGCAAATTCCCGCCGGACTACCCGCCACGTTGCTGGAGCGGCGTCCGGACTTGCGCCAGGCTGAACAGAACCTCATCGCGGCCAATGCCAACGTCGGCGTCGCCAAAGCGAATTTCTTTCCGACGATTTCTCTCACAGCGCTCTTCGGCGGCGCCAGTCCGCAACTCTCGGAATTGACCCTCTCTGGCAAAGCGTGGACCGTGGCAGGCGGTTTGGCGGGACCCCTTTTTACAGCTGGTCGTCTGAAAAACGAGTACCGGGCCGCATTTGCGGTGAGGGACCAGGCACAGATCTCCTTCGAGAAGCTTGTTACCCAGGCATTCGGAGAAGTGTCCACTTCTCTCTCCGCGCACGAGAGCCTGGCCAGGGCTTATCAGGAGCAAAAAACCTGCGTGGACGCCTATCGCGACTCCGTCCGACTCTCCATGACCCGCTATGACAGCGGACTTTCCAACTATCTCGAAGTTGTCGACGCGCAGATTCAGTTGTATCCCGCGGAGAGCGCAAGCATCACCTACGACCTCGAACGTAAACTGGCACTCGTTGACCTCTACCGCGAGCTGGGCGGCGGATGGAATCTAAATGATTCTCAGTGGACGAGCACAACTGGGACAACGGCGCCTGCGCAACCACCTACTCCCTAGGAATCGCGATTGTAGTAGAGGAGCAACTTCCAATGGCAAAACACGATGCGTCGGAAAACCACAAATCCCTGAAGCGGAAGAAATACGAGAACGAGTTGCGGCGGCTCCAGGGGGAGCTCTGCAAATTACAGGACTGGGTCAAACACAAAGGGCTTCGGGTCATTGTCGTCTTCGAGGGCCGTGATGCCGCAGGCAAAGGCGGCACGATCCGCGCCATAACCGAGCGGGTCAGTCCGCGTGTATTTCGACTGATTGCGCTACCAGCTCCTTCAGACCGCGAGAAAAGCCAAATGTACCTTCAGCGCTACATGCAGCATTTTCCAGCGGCAGGCGAGATCGTCATCTTCGATCGCAGTTGGTACAACCGCGCTGGCGTTGAACACGTTATGGGTTTTTGCACGGATGAACAATACCGCCAATTCCTGAAACTCTGTCCGACTGTCGAAAAATACATCACCGACGCAGGGATCATCGTTATTAAATACTGGCTGGAAGTCGGTCAGAAGGAGCAACAGCGTCGGTTCGAAGCGCGTCTCAAAGATCCTCTTCGCCAGTGGAAGCTTAGTCCCATGGACCTGGAATCCTTTCGCCGCTGGTATGACTATTCGCGTGCCCGGGATCGAATGCTTGAGGCCACAGACTCAAAGCACGCACCGTGGTATCTGGTCCGCTCCGACGACAAGCGCAAGGCCCGTCTCAATTGCATTTCCCATTTGCTGAGCATGATTCCCTATAAGAAAGTTCCCCACGAGAAAATCAAACTGCCGAAGCGTGCGGAAAAACATGGCTACAACGATCAGGCATCTGTAAAGGGGCACAAATTCATTCCGGAAAAGTATTGACCAAGGGAGAAAAAAGAAATGAAAAGACTGGCGCTTTTGGGGTTCGTTTTCTTTCTAGTGAGTGCGTCGTTGCTGGTTGCGCAAGATGTGCGTTACAACTTCGACAGAAAAGCTGATTTCAGCAAATTCAAGACCTATAAGTGGGTTGAGATCAAGGGTGCGGACCACACGAATCCATTGATCGAGAAGCAGATTCAAGATGCGGTAGAGGCTGAATTAGTGAAGAAAGGGCTGCAGAAGACCGACTCGGATTCGGCCGATCTCTACGTCGCATACCAGACAGCCCTCGGTACCGAGAAGCAATTCACATCGTATAACACGGGTTGGGGATATGGTCCCGGGTGGGGCGGCGGTTGGTATGGAGGTGGCATGAGTTCAACGATGACCACCGGTTCGACTTCCACGATTTACGTCGGTCAGTTGGACATTGATATGTACGAGTCCGCCAAAAAGGAATTGGTCTGGCGAGGCACTGCCAGCAAGACCATTGATCCAAAGGCGAAACCTGAAAAACAACAAAAGAATTTGACGAAAGCCGTTGCCAAGCTCTTAAAGAACTATCCTCCCGCAAATAAATAGCCGGGCAAAGGAAAGCTGCTTCGAATGTTCTGTGCTTTCCCCGCCGTCGCTACATGATTTACGATCCGCGCGTTGTTTTCCGCGGAGACCGCTCAGTATCACGGTTTTGGTCAATACATTTTAGATGGTTGGCCAGTAGAGGCGAGGACGCTGTTCCAAAGCGCTCCCTCGGGATCAATCTTCTTGCGCTGGGATGTGGCCAGTGAGATAGGTACGTGGGTGAACTGGTGGTTCCAGAAACCGACGACCATGTTCGTCCTGCCGCTAAGCCCAGCATGCACGGCGCTGTGCGCAAGAAGCAGGCAGAAGGCTGAGTCATGTGGATTTGCCGGCACGCTCCTGATGATGTAGCTGGGATCGATGTACTTGATGCTTACTTCCGTGCCTATTTGCTTAGAGTAGTCCTTGATCGCGTCACGCAGAAAGCCTCCGATATCTCCGTACTTAACGTTTCCCGAAGGATCGCGTTCAGCGTTCTTTTCGAGAAGGTTTTGACCTGCACCTTCCGCAACGACGATCACCGCATGGCCTCTCCGTTCGAGCCGTAGCTTCAATTCAAATAGGAATTTCTCGAGTGTGAACGGAACTTCGGGAACAAGACAGAAGTTCGCCTGGCTGTCGACCAGGACTGAATAGGCCGCGATGAATCCGGAGTCGCGGCCCATGAGTTTTACGAGCCCGATGCCGTTGACCGCAGCCTCTGCCTCAGTGTTGGCCGCATAGATAGCGCGGCGCGCTTCGGAAACCGCGGTCTCGAAACCGAAGGTCTTTTGAACGAAGGACACATCATTGTCGATTGTTTTTGGAATGCCGATAACGCTGAGGGCCATCCCTTGCCGATTCGCCTCTTCGGCAATTTTCTGCGCGCCCCGAAGCGTGCCGTCGCCTCCGATCGCGAAGAGAATACCGATCTTCAGGTCCGCGAGAGTCTTTACCATCTCTGCCAAATCTTGAGCACCGCGCGAGGATCCCAGAACGCTCCCGCCGATTTCATGAATGCGGGCGACCGACTCGGGTGTTAGTTTCAGAGGCTCGTGTCCATATCGGCGCACGAGACCTTCGTAGCCGAAGCGGAACCCGTAGACCTTGTTCACGCCGTAGTGGTGGTACAAACTCAGGACGATAGAGCGGATCACATCGTTCAGCCCAGGGCAGAGCCCACCGCAGGTCACGATGCCGCAGGCGAGTCCCGATGGATTGAAAAAGAGCTTCTCCCTTGGCCCAGCTGCTTCCATCGCCGGGGGATCTGCGCCCTCTGCGATCCATGCCTTCATGTCCTCGAGTCTCGTGTGATAGAGCACACGTTCGTCGTCACGCGTAAATCGTACGCCGGATAGCGGGGAAGGAAATCGGCACTCACCCAGTTGCGCAATCGTAAAATCGAGATGGTCTTTGGACAAAAGGACTCCTCTTGCTCTCTTCCGTAAAAGTCGCGGTTCGGACAGCCCCAACTCTTTTTCTTGCCCGTTCTACTCGCTCCGCCATTGCCATATAGGCCGATGCCAGATGGGAAACGGGTTGCAGAGACGGCAACTGGTGCGGAAACATTTCCGTACGGCCTTCCGCTCCTCCGGAGATCCGTCTCCACGTCACCAAAGCTAGGCAACAACCCTGGGGATGACTACTAGGAAAATCCCTAGTTCAATTTGTATTCACGGGAGGGCGGGAATTCGATCTAGCAATTCTCTTTACCTCGTTGAGAGACACCAATTCCCTGGCGATCTTCAGCTAGTGCATCCATTCTGTCTTCTACGTCACCAAAAGACCGTTCGATGGTGCTCTGGAGTCGATGCTGCCAATACCTGAGGGCGTAATGACGCTCCCGAGGCAACACTGAAATTACTTCACTGATCAGCGCCATCATTCGACGCATGACTTGCACACTGTTGGCTCCATAGAAACGAATCTCATCGAACGACAAGCGCAGAAAATCTTCCCAGCTGGGAAAAGCAATCAGCACGCGGAGCCTGCCGCTGGCGTCACGAAACGCACCGATCTCTAAACGGCGGCGCCCTAATCTAAGCAACAGATCTTCAATCTGATCAAGCGCTTGTACTGCCGTAGTCGGGTCATTAATTGCGGGAGAAAGGGCTTTAATCGCGATATCTACCAAAAGACGTATCGCATATTTGGGATCTTGTTCAAAAGTTCGCTCTTCGCCGAGATCAATCGCATTTCTCAAAATTGGTTCTGGTATCGGCGCGACTCCTCCGCGAACTTTGAGAATGGGAGTTGATTCCAGGACAGAATCACCAACCGTGACCGTCAACTCAACCACGGCCCCAGCTTCGGCTGCGATACGCACCAGGGCCGGCACATTTACTGCCTGGACCATCAGCGGATGGCCATGATGGACAATTGTCTGGAGAATCGGTACATCACAGACTTCAATCAAGCTCGGAGAGGCGGGTGTATCCAGTGGGGGATACAGGCTCTCAATGATTGCCCGACCGTGATCGCCCGTGAAGACCAACATCCGTGTGATCTGCAGCATACTTACGCGGTGGATGAGGCTGATAAACATCATGACGCTCACCATAAGCAGCGCGGTTACCATCACGATGCCGACGAGTGGAACTCGACCGGTACCACTACGGTCGACCCAAGCCAGTGCAACCACTGCATAAAGAAAGGTGGCCGTAAAGACCCCGGTCGCGTGAGATATCACGGGATCGCGAGCAATCCACAAAACGAGCCGGGGGGAATAGGCGGTGGCGCTGAATTGCACCATCACGAACGTCAAGGAGAATACGATTCCGGTTAAGGCAATCATCCCGGAGGCTATGGCTGAGTAAATGCCGATGGCGGCGCTCACACTGACAGTGGAGACGAACCCTGGCAGAAGAACGTTTGCGAGACGGCCAACGGTTACGCCAGTTACAAGAGCCACTCCGGCATAGGCCAGCGGGATCGCCCATGCCTTAGTCTTATCGATGCGAAATCTACGAAGCATCTACTTACCGTCAAGCCAGGCCACTTCGGGACTACCGTAGAGTCCGATGTCCATTCGTACCCATGCTATGAAAAGGAGTCCAGCGCCGATACTAGGGGAATCCCTAGTTCACTCAGACGCTGACTGCGAGTAGGTGTCTAGTCGAAGGGTTCTGCTTCCTGCTGAGGCTGGGTGCTATTCCTGCCTTGAGTTTGGTTATGGATAACAATCTAACCCGCAAAGCGAGCGATACGAAGAACGGTCTCCCCTTGGAGCACAAGGGCTCAGCTCGGTCGCTCGAATCCGTGGCCATGGTGGCTTTGGAGGCCGGCACGATCCTGCTGGAGGCGGGAGCCAGCGCAAAAGGCGTCGAAGGCATTGTTCAAATGATTGCTCATGGGCTCGGGGCGGAACGAGTTGAATTGCGCGTCGGGTACGCTTCGCTGGCTGTCAGTATCGGAATCGGTGATGCCGGAATCACTCGCATGCGCAGGGCGGGTGAACTTGGCGTGAACCAGCGGCTAATCCAGGCAATCTGGTCCCTGGGAGGACGGGTCGCGGGCGGTAAGTTGACCGCCGAACAAACGCGCCTCGAACTTGCTCGACTTGGAAAAGATACGCCGCGACATCCAGTTTGGTTGATTGCGTTAGCCACGGGAATGGCCTGCGCTGCCTTCGGGCGTCTGCTTGGCGCGGATTGGTCAGGTACTGGCGCGGTTTTTTTGGCCGCGACCGTCGGACAATTCGTGCGGCGCGAATTGCTCAGTTCTCACGTGAACGGCTTCCTCTCTGCGGCGATAGTCTCCTTCTTGAGTTGTGTGCTGGGTGGTCTGGGTGCGCGTTCGGCTGGAAGCGCGACTACCACCACCGCGATGATTGCTTCGATTTTGATGCTCGTTCCGGGCGTGCCTGCGGTCAATGCACTGAGTGACATCCTCGAAGGCTATCCGACACTCGGCAGCGCACGGGCGGTCACCGTCGTGGTGATATTGATTTTTGTTGCCGCCGGGCTTTGGCTTGGAAACGCTTCGTTAAGCGAATGGCGTGTGCAATGAGCTTTGCTTCGATTCTGCATCAAACGGTTTGCGGAGCGATTGCCGCTGCTGGATTCGGCGTATTGTTCAACGTCGGGTTTCGCGCGTTGCCCTGGTGCGCCGCTAGCGGTGCGATGGCCCTTGCTGTCCGCTCCTTGTGCGCAGGCCTTGGTATGAGCTTGGTAGGAGCGTCGTTCGCTGCCGCGCTGTCAGTCGGTGCTGCCGCCCACATATTGGCGAGACGCAGGGATATTTCTCGAGACGTGCTGGATGTGGCTGGCTGTATTGCGATGGTTCCGGGCAGCATCGTCGCTAAGGCGATCATTGGTCTGTTCGCGCTCAGCACCGGCGCTGTGGCCAACGAATCGGACACACTCATCGCTGCCACAGAGAACACCTTTCGAGTGCTTTTCATCACCGGCGCGATCGGCACCGGCTTGGCCATTCCAGCGCTGCTATTCCCGGTGCGCACTACAACAGGAAATCTGCATCACTAATGCTCGTTGATGATTGCCTAGGGATTTCCCTAGTAGTTATGTTCATGCCGTTCTTCGAATAATGGCGTAACAGCGCTTCCGCTAGGTCTCTGTGGACGACGCTCATCGCTCGCCGACTGCTCCATTCGGAGGACAGCCATGAATTGGATCAGACCCTATGTTGTAGCCTTCCTCGCCTTGTGTGCGATGGGTTCCGCAAACGCGCAAGAAACCCCCAGAACTGAGCGCGACCTTCTCGGCGAAAAACAGGTTCCCGCGAATGTTTACTATGGCGTGCAGACAGCACGGGCCCTGGAGAATTTTCAAATTTCCGGAATCGAAATCAATCACTATCCCGGATTTGTAGAAGCGTGGGCAATCGTCAAGTTGGCAGCGGCGAGAGCCAATACCGATGTTGGCGCAATGAAGCCCGAAAAGCTTGCCGCGATCGAAAAGGCCTGCAATGCCGTCCTTGCGGGCAAATACCACGATCAATTTCAGGTCGATTGGTATCAGGGTGGTGCCGGCACCTCCACGAACATGAATGCCAACGAGGTGCTCGCTAACGTCGCCCTTGAACTTTCTGGCCACAAAAAAGGTGAGTATCAATTCGTCGATCCGCATGACGATCTGAACATGTCGCAATCCACGAATGACTCATATCCCACCGCGATCAAGGTCGCCTTTCTCCTGCGCAATGACAAACTGATCGAGGAATTGCAAAAGCTCGCGGCCTCGTTTCGAACGAAAGGTGCCGCTTATCTCCAAACCGTCAAGATGGGCCGGACAGAAATGCAGGACGCCGTACCGATGACTGTGGGGCAGGAGTTGTACGGATACGCGAACGCCTTAGAAGGCGAGATCGCGCTCCTGCGAGATGCTGAGAAGTATCTTTATTCCGTCAACATGGGTGCGACCGCAATCGGCACTGGCATCAACGTACCAAAGGGATATCCAGAAAAATGTGCCGCGCATCTTGCTCAACTGACCGGCAAACCCATCACACCGGCCTCAGACATGATCTCCGCAACCTGGGATCAGCAGGGTTTTGTCGTTTATTCCGGGGCATTGAAAAGTCTAGCGATTAAACTTTCAAAAATTTCCAGCGACCTTATTCTGCTCACTTCCGGACCACGCGCGGGACTCTTCGAAATCAATCTCCCGGCATTACAGCCGGGTTCTTCCATCATGCCGGGTAAAGTTAACCCGGTAATGCCGGAAGTGATGAATATTGTTGCCTTCCGAGTCATGTCAAATGATTTTGCGGTCGACCTTGCTGCCCATTCAGGCCAGCTCGAGCTGAACGCCTACGAGCCCCTCGCTGGTTTGGCGGTGATTGAATCCCAGAGCTTGCTTTATCGCACTTCCATCGTGTTCCGTACCAAGTGCGTTGATGGAATTACCGTGAATGAGAAGATGCTGGAACACTATATGGAAACTACCGTTGGCATCGTTACTGCCCTCAATCCGATCATAGGTTATGAAAAAGCCACGGAATTGGCTGCTGAAGCCTACAAGAGCGGTAAAGGCATCCTGGAAATAATCCGCGAAAAGAAGATTCTAACGGAAGCGCAAATCCAGCAGCTTCTCGATCCCGTCAAGCTCACAGGACTGGATAAGAGCAAGTACCAGAACAAATGAGCCATTTAATAGCTCCACTTCGTTTCCGATGTTCTCACGAACCTGCTGAACACGAATTCGAAAGGACAAATTCATGAACCCGAGACCTCGAATCTACATGCTCCTGACGCTTCTTCTGCTTCTCGGCCAGAATCAATTCGCTTCTGCTCAAGATAAAAAGCTGCCGAATGTCGTTATCCTGGCCACTGGGGGAACAATCGCCGGCGCCGCAGCGACCGGCACGCAATCTGCATACACATCGGGAGCTGTAACGATCGACGCTATGCTCGCAGCGGTGCCCGGGATCAAGGACGTTGCGCACATTACAGGCGAACAAATCTCCAATGTGGGCTCTCAAGATATGTCCTTCGACATCATGCTGGCCGTCGCAAAGCGTTGCAACGAGGTTCTCGCCGGCAATTCCGTCGACGGAGTCGTGATCACACACGGGACCGACACCATGGAAGAATCTGCCTTCTTTCTCAATCTTGTCGTCAAGAGCGACAAGCCAGTGGTCCTGGTCGGCTCAATGCGCCCATCCACTGCTGTTAGCGCCGATGGCCCGTTGAATCTGTATGACGCCGTCGCCGTTGCCGCCGATCCGAACGCCAAAGGGCGCGGTGTGCTTGTGGTCATGAATGATTGGATCCACGGCGCGCACTCCCTGACCAAGACCAGCACTACAGCGATTCAGACTTTCATGTCTCCCGTGCGCGGAATCGTTGGTGTCTCGGCCTACGGAAAAAATGACTTTTACAACTCGCCGCAATGGAAACACACCTCAGGTTCCGAATTCGACATAACTCACGTAAGCAAACTGCCGCGCGTCGATATTCTCTACGCCTACGAGGACATGACGCCTGACCTGATCGAAGCTTCTGTAGCCAACGGGGCCAAAGGTATCGTCATCGCGGGAGTCGGCAACGGCAACATGAACAAGTCCTCTCTCGAGGCGGCAGCACGAGCAGCCAAGAAGGGTGTCGTGGTTGTCAGGAGCAGTCGCGTCGTTACGGGCACTGTTGGACGCAATGTGGAAGTCAATGATGACGAAATGGGATTTGTTGCTTCCGACGAACTCAATCCTCAAAAGTCCCGAATTCTGTTGATGCTTGCTCTACTGAAGGCGCGTACCACCGCTGATTTGCAGCAACTCTTTCAAACGTACTGAACGACGGTTGACACGAGAGTCGCACGCGCTCGGGACGTCAGGCAAATCACTGGAGCCGGGAAACGATGATCTGGATTGAACTTCTCATCCTGCTCGCATGCATTCTGATTGGCGCACGCCTCGGTGGCATCGCCCTCGGTACAATCGCTGGAATCGGGCTAGCCATTTTTGTATTTGGGTTTGCCATGCCGCCAGGCGGCCCTCCTGGCACCGTCATTGGCATGATCATCGCGGTCATCACTGCTTTGGCAGCCATGCAGGCGGCCGGAGGACTCGACTACCTCGTTTCCGTTGCCGAAAAAGTGATGCGCAGGCACTCGAAGTACATCACCTTCGTTGCCCCGGTCGTAACGTATATTCTCGTCCTTGCATCCGGCACCACGCACGTAATCTATGCGCTATTGCCCGTGATTTCCGAAGTCTCACGAAAGGCAGGCGTTCGTCCAGAGCGTCCGCTCTCCATTAGTGTCATCGCTGGTTTTCAGGGTGTGATTGCTTCGCCGATCTCGGCGGCTACTGTCGCGATGATTGGTCTGCTCGTTAACAAAAATATTTCGTTGCCGATCCTGATGGCCATCACGATTCCATCCACGTTTGTAGCTATTTTGATCGGGGCCCTTTCCGTTGCCTGGCGCGGGAAAGAACTTGGTGATGACCCGGATTACCAGAAACTTCTCGCCAGTGGCCAGGCTAAGCCTGCCGAAAAATCACCGGAATTCCTCGGCAAAGAACTCTTCAATGCGCGTGGCTCGACGATCCTTTTTCTAGTAGGCATTGCCGTTGTAGTGTTGATCGGCATGTTCCCGAATCTGCGTCCCGTCTATCAGACCATCGGAGATGGCGCGGTCGACACCGACCAGGTGAATATGGGCATGGCCATCATGATCGTGATGCTAACGATCGCTGGATTGAGCACGCTGATTTTCAAAGCTTCGCCCGAATCCATGCTGAAGGGCACCATCATGCGCAGCGGGGTCAGCGCAATTATCTCCATCATCGGCGTTTCTTGGCTGGGCTCGTCATTCTTCGAGGGCAACCGAGCCTCAATCGTCGGCGGCATTTCAGCGTTGGTAGGCAGTCATGCCTGGGCGTTTGGCGCAGGTCTGTTCATCCTCTCCAGTATGCTATTCAGCGCCGCCGCAACCGTCGCGATTCTCGTTCCCGTGGGTCTGGCGGTCGGATTGCCGCCCTATTTGCTGGTTGCCTTCTATCCCGCGGCCAACAGCGTTTTCTTTTTTCCAACTTATGGAACGCTCCTGGCCGCCGTTTCTTTTGATCAGACCGGCACAACCAAAATTGGCAAACTTTTGCTCAATCACAGCTTCATGGTGCCCGGTCTGGTCACGGTTATCGCTTCCGTCGTGATCGCGTTATCCCTCGGGAAGTTCCTCCTCCGTTGATCACACTTTTTTGTTCGAACACTGTAACGCGCGTTTCTTTAACGATATTCAGCCGCATGCCAATGCCCTAGGGATTTCCCTAGTTGTGGCTGATTGCTCCTTCTCTTACAAGAGTCTAAGAAGTTGATTCTGTACCCACACGCACAACACTCGTTGGGGTCCCAGCAGGCTGTTGGCGATCGCTTATTGACGCATGCCTGCCTGACGTTGAACTAAGGAGCACGGCGCCCATGTTTTTCATTCATCCGCAACTTTGTCAACGGCTCCTAATCCCACTGCTCCTGAGTCTATTTCTCACGACGCTCGCTCCCGTGCTTGCTCCGGCGCAAGACCAGCCGTCACAAGCACCCAACATGCAGCAGATGCAGAAGAAACTCGAACTTCTGGAGCAAGAAATTCAGGATCTCAAGAGTCAGATGAACGCAGCCACAAAAGCCGCCTCTGCACCGGCTGCCACTCCCAGCGCGGTGGTTAGCACCCAGACGGCTGCGCCGAAACCAGAGGAAAAACCTGAAAAGTCAGGCTCAGGTAATAAGGTCGATTTTTATGGCTTTGTCATGCTCGACAGCGGCTATCAATTTGGTTCCAACGATCCCAACTGGTTTGACGTCATAAGGCCTACCAAGCTTCCTGCTTTTGAGGGGGAGTTCGGCCCGAATGGCAATACGTACTGGGGCGTCAGACAAACGCGCTTTGGTGTCAAGACATTTACTCCGACACCTATCGGAAATCTCAAAACCATTTTTGAATTTGAGCTCTTCGGAACGGGCGTTGATGCCGGACAAACTACGTTTCGTCTGCGGCAGGCTTACGGCGAACTCGGGCATTTCGGCGCCGGCCAGTATTGGAGCCCGTTCATGGACATTGACGTCTTCCCGAACTCGCTGGAGTATTGGGGCCCGACCGGCATGGTGTTTTTCCGCAACGTACAAGTTCGTTGGATGCCACTTCAAGGGGATAACAGTGTCACAATCGCTCTCGAGCGCCCCGGTGCCAGCGCTGACCAAGGTACCTACGCAGGCCACATCGAGCTAGCGAACGTGGTTCCGCAGTTCAAGTGGCCGGATCTCTCTGGCAATACCCGCTTCACGAGAAAGTGGGGCTATGTGCAACTTGGCGCAATCGTTCGCAAAATTGCCTGGGTGGATACCGTACCCGTTCCTTTCAATCTCAGCGGCACCGGGATAGGTTGGGGCGTAAGTGTAAGTTCGAACCTCTACTTCACCAAGAAGGATACTGGTAAGTTTCAGGTGGTATACGGAGCGGGTGTCGAGAACTACATGAACGATGCTCCGGTGGACGTCAGCATTCAGAACAATTTCGCGAACACGATATCACCCGTCAAAGGAGTGCCCCTTCCCCTTCTCGGCGTAGTGTCTTTCCTTGATCACACCTGGAGCAATCGATTCACGAGCTCCGTGGGATTCTCCATGCTCAACATCGAAAACTCCGATGGACAATCGCCGAACGCCTTCCACCAAGGCTACTACGCCCTGGGCAACATTCTTTATCACCCGCTCAAAAGAGTCACCATCGGAAGCGAATTTCAATTTGGCAGGCGTGTCAACTTTCAGGATGGATTTAGCGTGAACGACTACAGGATGCAATTCTCGTTCAAGTACGACTGGAATAAAGGATTCGAGTTCTAACTGGGGCTCAGACGACTCGTATTGGCGAAGCTGGTCCAGAGAACCACCACGGACCGGGGACCGGCTTCATACCTGTAACCCGAAACCGGCGTTGCTTTTCGCCATTCCACGATGTCTCGTGGAGATTCCAGGGAGGAGTCAATCCACCGTCTCCACGCCCCATCCTTCGCACCGTGTATCACCGGAAGCTCAAATTCGAGAGGCTCCCAATAGGCGTTGAAGATGGCGAACATCAAAAGGCCTTCTCTTTCAAGCTCCGCACTGAAGGCGATGCTATGCGAGTTGTCGCTCCAGTCCGGTTGATGGAGATTGGCGCCGTGCCACCCTTTGAACCCCTCGCCGATTAGCTGAGTCAAGCTCATACGCTGGTGTTCCGCCTTGGTGTCTCGCAATAGGCGTCTCGCGATGAGCAGTTTTACAAAACGGTGTACGTCCGCATGTTTTTCAACCAAAGACCAGTCAAACCAATTGGCTTCGTTATCGTAACAATACGCGTTGTTGTTGCCGCTCTGAGTCCGCCGAACCTCATCGCCCATCAAGAACATTGGCAAACCAAGAGACAGCATTGTAACCGTCAGGAAGTTCTTAACCTGGCGGTTCCTTAGTCTCTCAACCGCAGAATCATTGGTTGGACCTTCCACGCCGCAGTTCCAACTCCGGTTGTCGTTCGCTCCATCGCGGTTGTTTTCGCGATTAAATTCGTTGTGTTTTTGATTGTAAGAGACAAGGTCATTGAGAGTGAATCCATCGTGACATGTTACGAAATTTACGCTTTGCTCCGCTTCTCGACCCTCGTGACGATAAATTTCGTGACTGCCTAACAAACGGTCAGCGAAACGCCGCACCGAACCTTTGTCGGTACGCAAGAAGCTCCTTACATCATCCCGAAAATGTCCGTTCCACTCCTTCCAGCTGTCCCCGATAAAGCTACCGACCTGGTACAGTCCAGCCGCATCCCACGCTTCCGCAATCAACTTTGTGCCTGCCAGAATTGGATGCGACTCGATATCCCAAAGAACGGCTGGATTGGACAACGGATGGCCGCTGGAATCACGAGAGAGAATCGAGGCGAGGTCGAACCGAAAACCGTCCACGTGCATCTGCTCAACCCAATAGCTGAGGCTATCAACGATCATCCGACGGACGATTGGATGATCGGCGTTTAGCGTATTGCCCGTGCCGCTGTAATTTGCATAGCGCGATCGGTCCGCCTCCAAAATGTAGTAGGCATTGTTGTCGATTCCGCGGAAACTCAGCGTTGGTCCCTGGTGGTCCCCTTCTGCGGTGTGATTGAAGACGACATCCAGGATGACTTCGATTTCCGCGCGATGCAGCGCCTTCACCATATCCCGGAATTCATCGATAGCACCCAGTCGATCGTGCCGCGAGCTATACGCTCCGTGCGGCGCAAAAAAAGATACAGGCGCGTAACCCCAATAGTTGACAAGGCCCTGTGGGCAGTCCTGCGGATCGAATTGAAATACCGGCATAAGTTCGACGGCGGAGATTCCCAAGTCCTGCAGATATGGGATTTTCTCAACAAGTCCACGAAATGTGCCTCGTGCTTCCTCTGAGACTCCCGAATTCGAATGCTGCGTAAATCCTCTAACGTGCATTTCGTAAACGATCGTCTGGGAGGATGGTCGCCTCAGCGGCGTGTCACCTTCCCAGTCATATAAGCTCAGATCTATAATCACGCTCTTCATCGCGATCGCAGAGTTGTCACCTCTTTGTCCAGCCGCTTCACGACTGTAGTTCTTTGGAACAGCAACCCCGCGTCCGTACGGATCAAGCAGTACCTTGGCACTGTCAAAGCGCATTCCTTTGGTCGGATCGAATGGTCCATGAGCCCGATACGCATACAGCTGACCTGCCTGCAAGCCCGGAACAAAAATATGCCAGTAGTGATAGGTCCGGTTAATAACAGGATCTAACGAAATCACGCGCGCAGGGCGCGTATCGTCTTCATGATCAAACAACAACAATTCGATTCCCGAAGCATCGCGCGAAAACAAACAAAAATTAACACCACCGCGTTCGACGGTGGCGCCAAGCGGATAGGCATTCCCCTTGTTCTCGGGACGGCTAGAAGTAGAAGATGTGCTGATCACCACAAGGAAGCCTCTCAATTAACATAACGGTGCGCCCACCTCAGTAATCCCCCACAGAACATGAAATGAGCAGTCACTAGTCTGAGGCGTGTATAAGTTCGCAACTGAACACCCTCGCGGCTCTTGGGTGGCTAAGGGCATCCCCGAGCCCTGGCCGGGCTCGCGCGAGTCGACGGGCGCACCTGCCGTTCTTTGCGACCTATACCTAGCTTTCTAGCCGTTGCTCTATCGACAGACAACTAGGGGAATCCCTAGTGGTAGAGTTTTTTAAGTTCATCTTAGTATCGGTTTCGGACTTTACTCCCCCCTTGCTCCGTCCGTCGAAGGATGAAGCTCTGATTTTGTTAAGAGTCCAGTCTTGGAGGATCAACCGTGCCTAGCTCTTCGCAATCAGACATCGCTTCCGATCTCTTAAAGATTGCTACCGTGCGGGAAGCATGGATCGCAGCGGTAAAGGACAGCGATGTTGACCGCCTAATCTCGATGGTGACCAACGGTGTTGTAGGAGTTTTTGGAAATGGCCGATGCGTGTCCGGAAAAGAAGAACTCAAGGCGGCTTTCATCGGTGGTTTCGGACGTTTTGACATTGAACGGAGAGTGGTTTCCGCGGAAGTGCTGATACGCGACAAATGGGCTTTTGAAATTGACGAAATGGAAGGCAAATCGACACCCGTTCGCGGAGGTGCGCAGATTCATACCCGTTTAGAGACTTTAGTCGTGTTCGAACGACAGTCCGATGCCTCATGGAAAGTGGCTCGACTAGTGGACCTTCCGGATTGACTGACCTGACACCTCTCCGCGAGACGAGTGAAAGAGACTCTTGGCGGCAACTTCTATAACAGAACGGTCTCCTCTATTCTTTTGTCCTCACTTTTGCCCTCAGGAACACTCCTTAGTTACGGCACCATGCGACTGGATCGTAACGGTCTGGAACGCGGATCGTTGACTGAAACACCAATTGTCTGGATCGGTTCCAAATTGCCTGAACTAGGGATTTCCCTAGTTGTTGCATCCGCAGGCAGTGCCCATTATTAAAGGATGCAGGTCTTTCAGGCGATTCGTTTGTCTCTTCTGTTCTTTTGATATCGGAGATCAGTTCGTGACTTTAGTACTACATGGTGCCCAAGCTGGGATTCACGCCGACGTGACGATATTCGACCCGAAACCCTTGGGTTCTGAGCGGAGTCTCGCTACACGACTCCCCGAGATTCTGGCCACACGAACAATTAAGCTAGTTCTGCTCTTTCTTGCGGCATCGCTCAGTTTAGGTACCCGATCAATTCTAGCAATGGATGCGAAACCCGCGGCAGCCGTTGCAACGCCAGCCCCTGCAGCTCAACAAGGTGGAATAGCTGAGACCAGTCCGGTACAGCAGGAACACGGCCTGCCGCAGTCGGCCGTCAAAATCGAACATTGGGGCGGCTTCATCACCAATTCCATGATCGTTAGTTGGGTTGTAGCTATCGCCTTGATAATTTTCGCCAGAGTCGCTACGCGCGACATGAAAGGTGTTCCCGGCGGAGCTCAGAACTTGTTGGAATGGCTGGTCGAAGGTCTATATGGTTTTTTGGAGAGCATCGTTGGCCCTCACTTGGTCAAGCGTACGTTTTGGTTCCTGGCGACTATCTTCATCTTTATTCTCTCTGCAAACTGGATTGGTCTCATTCCTGGGGTTGGCACAATCGGATGGGGACACCAGACGGCGAACGGTTTCGAGATTGAACAACCGCTGTTCCGCGGGGCGAATGCCGATCTGAACCTGACGTTTGCCATGGCGCTCATTTTTTTCGCATGTTGGATCTTCTGGGCGCTGCAGGAGGTGGGTCCGATTGGATTCCTTAAAGAACTGTTTGCGCCGAAAGGCGAAACAACAGGGTTTTTGAAAGTGCTGATGATCATCGTGTTTTTCGCATCTGGCTGTTTGGAAATTGTCTCCATTCTCTTTCGGCCGATCTCCCTTGGTTTTCGTCTCTATGGCAACGTCTTTGCCGGGGAGACCATGCTGGAGACCATGGCTCGTCTGAAGCCTGGCTTTGGGTGGTTGCTGCCCATTCCATTTTATTTCATGGAATTGCTGGTGGGCCTGGTGCAAGCGTTGGTTTTCATGTTGTTGTGCGCCGTGTTTACCCTGCTGATTTGTCAGCACGAGGAAGCAACACCGGTGGCTGGACCCAACGCCTAGCGAAGAATTCCGCCGGCTTGACCGTGTTCAATCGCGGGAGCCGGCGAGATTGTAAAGGAAGGTACGGCCTATGTTTGCATTCATGTTGGCAGCGGAATTAGGTGGGAGTCTCCACGTTGGTTTGGCCGCGTTGGGCGCGGCGCTGGCCGTGGGGTTGATCGGCATGAAAGCCTCGGAAGCGGTGGGACGTAATCCCGGCGCCTCCACGAAAATTATGGTCCAGGCAATCCTGGCTATTGCTTTCGCTGAAGCGATCGTGTTCTACGCCTTGTTCCTAGTGAAACAGTAACGACTGTGAGGGGGGCAGAGCCATGAATGCCTTTATTTTTTTGGTTGCCGCCCAAGGCGATAGCCAAGTCGCGCAGATCGCCCGTACCTTCGGCGTAGACTGGCCGCATTTGGGGGCACAAATTATCAGTTTCTCGATCGTGTGCGCGGTCCTTTACAGGTTCGCCTACCGGCGCATTCTCGAGATGCTGGATCAGAGGCGTCAACAAATCGCACTTGGGATCGCTAACGCCGAGAAAATAAAAGTGGAGTTAGACAAGACCGAAGGCCTGCGCCTGGGAGTGATAGCTCAGGCCCATGCGCAAGGGGCTAGATTCATCGAAGAAGCCCGCGCCGCAGCGGCCCGCGTTCAGCAAGAGGAAACCAGTAAAGCTGTCACCGCTGCCGAACAGATCATGAAGAAGGCGCACGAAGCAGCCGCTCAGGACCACGATCGAATGCTAGCCGAACTCAAGCGCGAGATCGGCAATCTGGTGGTCCAGGCCACGACAACGGTCACCGGCAAGATTCTTACCGTGGAAGACCAGCGACGCCTGGCTGAAGAAACCTCCAAACAGATTGCGGTCTAACGATGAAGATCACCAAAAAAGCGAAACGCGAAGCCAAGCAACTCTATCGCGTTTGTTTGCTGAACGGATTGCTCGACGAGAACCGTGCCCGGCAAGTCGTGCAACGCGTCGCCGCGACGGGTGAGCGGGATTGTCTTCCCATCCTCACCCATTTTCTGCGGTTGGTAAAATTCGACCGTGCCCAGCACACCGCTACCATCGAAAGTGCCACGCTTTTACCGGCGGATTTACGGAAGATCGTACAAACCGAGTTGGCACACCGTTACGGGCTCGGGTTGACCACGGTATTCGCCCAGCGCCCGGAGTTGATTGGCGGAATGCGAATTCAAGTGGGATGCGATGTTTATGACGGAAGCGTGTTAGCTGGACTAGAAGCACTAAAGAATAGTTTTTGAAGCAGGGTGACTATGACAGACCTACTAAAAGAAATAAAAGAGCAAATCGCGGGCGCGAAAACTACGGCTGCGATGCAAAACGTGGGTGTCATCCGCGAAGTTGGCGACGGCGTCGCCAAGATCGAAGGCTTGAGCGACGCGATGCTCAACGAGATGATCGACCTCGGCAACGGCGTTATCGGCCTGGCATTGAATCTCGAAGAGACCGAAGTCGGCGTCGTTATTCTCGGAGACTACACGCAACTCAAAGAGGGCGGCGAAGCCCGCACCACCGGCAAGCTATTGCAAGTACCCGTTGGCAAGGGGCTGCTGGGCCGCGTTGTCAACCTTTTAGGCGAGCCCATCGATGGCAAAGGGCCTATCAAAAGCGACAAGACCTATCCGGTGGAAAAGACTGCGCCCGGTATTATTCGTCGCCGCTCCGTCAACCAACCGGTACAAACCGGGATCATGCCGATTGATGCGATGATTCCGATTGGCCGCGGACAACGCGAATTGATTATCGGTGATCGTGGTACCGGTAAAACGACGATCTGCATCGACACGATTATCAGTCAAGCTCGCCTCAATAAAGCCGCTGAGCTATCCGGGGACAAGGACTACCGGCTGCTCTACTGCATCTACGTCGCGATCGGCCAGAAGCAATCTACTATCGCGCGGGTTATCTCGGTTCTCGAACAAGCCGGCGCGATGCCGTATACGATCGTCGTGGCGTCCCCGGCCTCTGACACCGCCGCCAACCAGTATCTCGCGCCGTTTGCTGGCGCAGCGATGGGCGAGTGGTTCATGGATAACGGCATGGACGCGTTGATTGTTTACGACGACCTGTCCAAGCAGGCCGTGGCCTACCGGCAAGTGTCGCTCCTGTTGAAGCGCCCGTCGGGTCGCGAAGCGTATCCCGGCGATGTGTTTTACCTGCACAGTCGATTGCTCGAGCGCGCGGCGCGGGTCGGCGAGAAGTATGGCAACGGCTCGCTCACGGCTTTGCCCATCATCGAAACGCAGTCCGGCGACGTTTCGGCCTACATCCCTACCAACGTTATTTCAATTACTGACGGACAGATCTTTCTGGAAACTGATCTGTTCCATCAAGGTGTACGGCCAGCGATCAACGTCGGCATCTCGGTGTCACGCGTTGGGTCGGCGGCGCAACTCAAGGCTATAAAGCAAGTGGCTGGACAACTCAAGGGCGACCTTGCCCAGTTCCGAGAGCTGGCGGCATTCGCTCAGTTCGGCTCCGACCTGGACGAAAAAACGCAAGCGCAGATCGATCGTGGCAAACGCATCATGGAGATTTTCAAGCAGGGGCAGTACAACCCGATCCCCGTGGAGATCCAGGTGGTCGTGATCTGGGCCGCGCAAAACGGTTACCTGGATCAAATACCCGTGGCGCGGGTGAAAGAGTTTCAGAACAAGCTGACGGAATACTTCACCACGCGCAAAGGCCAGTTGCTGGCCAAGATCGGAAGGGAAAAGGAGCTCAGCGACGCGTTGAAGGCCGAATTGAAGGTGGCCGCCGAAGAATTCAAGCAGACCTGGAAATGAACACGAAATGGTGAGATATGCTCAGTCCACGTGAACTTCGCCGACGCATTAAGTCGATCAGCAGCACTGCACAGATCACCCACGCGATGCAAATGGTGGCGTCGTCGAAGATGCGCAGGGCCCAGCAGACGACACTGAAGACCCGGCCGTTCGCCCAACTGCTGTACCGCATCCAGCGATACGCCACGACCCACTCAAGTGACTTCACCCATCCGCTGCTGGAAGTGCGTGCTGTTCGTAAGCGCGCGGTAATCCTCATCGGCACGGACAAAGGATTGTGCGGGGCGCTCAACGCCAATCTCTTTCGAGTGGCAGCGCAGTTTGATCCAGCGACAACGGTGTTCATTGCTGCCGGCAAGCTCGCGGCACAGTTTGTGGCGCGGACCCACCGACAGTTGGCGGCCGAGTTTACGTTTGGAGACTCGCCGCGATTCGACGAAGCCCGGCCTATTGCAAACTTCGCTCGCGATCTATTTTTGAAGGGCGAAGTGGATGAAGTGAAGGTTGTCGCCACGCGATTCATCAACACCCTTTCACAGAAGGCCATTCTGGTAGAGTTTTTGCCGATTGGTGAAATCAAAGATCTGAAGATCCCTGGCGCGGAATCTGAAGCTGCCAAAGCCGCCGACACCACTGACGTTCTCTTTGAGCCCAGTCCGGAAGAGGTTCTGTCCTTTCTCTTCGGGCACTACCTGAACATTTTTATCTACAGGGCTTTGTTGGAAGCCAAGGCCAGTGAACAGAGCGCCCGCATGGTGAGCATGAAGAACGCCACGGACAGTGCCACAGGGCTGACCAATGATCTAACCATGGAATACAACAAGCTCCGGCAGGGCAATATCACTAAGGAACTGCTCGATCTTGCTGGTGGCCAACTTGGAAATGAATAGCGAAAGAGAGCCCCATGAATAAAGGTAAAATTGTTCAAGTTGTGGGTCCGGTCGTGGATGTTGAGTTCTTGGAAAATCTGCCGGCCATATACAACGCATTGACTGTCGAGTTTAAGGTCGAGAACGAGCAGTTCAAACTCACACTCGAAGTGCAGCAGCATCTCGGAGATAACTGGGTCCGATCCATCTCCATGTCCGGCACAGAAGGTCTCAAACGCGGATACGAAGTCATCGATACCGGCGCGCCCATTTCCGTGCCCGTTGGAGATGGAGTGATGGGGCGGGTCTTTGATGTATGCGGCAACCCTGTCGACGAGCGCGGACCGGTTAAGACAGAAAAGTATTACCCTATTCACCGCACAGCGCCCAAGCTGGTGGACCAATCACCCTCACCCCAAGTGCTTCCCACCGGCATCAAAGTCCTCGACTTGATCTGTCCTTTTCTGAAAGGAGGCAAGGTCGGCGCATTCGGCGGTGCCGGCACGGGCAAGACCGTTATCATCATGGAACTGATTAACAACATTGCTAAGCTCCACGGCGGGGTGTCTGTGTTCGCAGGCGTCGGGGAGCGCACTCGCGAGGGCAATGATCTCTACAAAGAGATGTCGGAAGCCGGAGTCATCAAGCAAGACAATCTCGGCGCATCGAAAATCGCGCTCGTCTACGGCCAGATGAACGAACCACCCGGCGCGCGCCTCCGCGTTGCTCTGTCCGGCCTGGCCATGACCGAATACTTTCGCGATGAGAAGAATCAAGATGTGCTCCTTTTTATCGATAACATCTTCCGGTTTTCTCAGGCTGGATCCGAAGTGTCGGCCTTGCTCGGCCGCAGTGCCAGCGCCGTAGGTTACCAGCCGACTCTTGCGGCTGAAATGGGCGTGCTCCAGGAACGTATTACCTCAACGAAGAAGGGATCGATTACCTCGTTTCAGGCCGTGTACGTACCGGCCGACGACCTGACCGATCCAGCACCGGCCACCACGTTCGCGCATTTGGACGCGACCATCGTTTTGGAGCGGTCGATTGCGGAGTTGGGTATCTACCCGGCGGTTGATCCGCTCGCTTCGACTTCCCGGGCGCTTGCGCCGGAAATTGTAGGCCAGGAACACTATGATGTCGCGCTGGGCGTGCAACGCGTGCTCCAGCGCTATAAGGATCTGCAAGACATCATCGCGATTCTCGGTATGGACGAACTCTCACCCGAGGACAAGACTTCAGTGTTGCGTGCCCGCAAGATTCAACGATTCTTGAGCCAGCCATTTACCGTGGCGGCCGTGTTTAGCGGACGGGAAGGCAAACAAGTCCCGGTGGCCGAAACTGTGCGTGGCTTCAAAGAGATTCTCGAGGGCAAACACGACGCTGTGTCAGAAGGTGACTTTTACATGAAAGGTGGGATTGACGAGGTTAAACCGAGTTGAAACATGGCCAACACGTTAAAACTTGAAATCGTCACCGCGGAAGGCCCCGTGTACTCCGAGGACGTGGAGATGGTCACATTGCCAGGGGTAACCGGTGAATTCGGGGTTTACCCACAACACGTCCCTTTAATTACGCAGATGGTGCCGGGCGAAATCGCCGTGCGTAAAGGCGGTCACGACACCTTCTTCGCGACGGGAGCTGGACTCATCGAAGTTACAGCCACTAGCGTCGCGATCCTTACAGATTTGGCGGTTCAAGCCGACAAGATTGACGAAGCCAAGGCGGAAGAAGCCCGGCAGCGCGCGGAAGCACGCCTCAAAGATAAACTCTCCGACGAAGAAGTCGCTCACATCAACGCGTCACTGGCTCGCTCTTTGGCCCAGCTGCGCGTCAAGCGGCGTCATCACAGCTGAGTCTCTCTACTAGAGGGGTGAGGCGGCGCTTTGTCTTGTCCCGTTGCCACCTGAAGGTAGGCGGCGCGCGATCAATTTGCCTTAAGCCCGACGCTGCGGAACTGCGCGCAGACTCGCTCAACTACTTCGATAGTTGGAGGCTGAACATCCTCAAGCGTGTAGTTGAGTTTGAGTTCTTTCCACTTGAAGCGGCCCATCTGATGGAATGGAAGAACATCGACTCGTTCCACGTTTCCCAAGGCAGCGGAGAATTCGGCAAGTTTGGCAATGTCCCGAGCGTCATCCGTCAATCCTGGAACCAAAACATATCTCAGCCAGATGGGTGTTTTGCGAGCGGCCAAGCGGCGAGCAAAATCCAACACGGGCCCATTTCCCATGCCGGTAAGCCTGTGATGGAGCTCGGAATTCCAGCATTTGAGGTCGAGTAGCACCAGGTCAATGTGCTCCAAATCCGCGTTCGAAAGGCGTTCACCCAATCCGCCGTTGGTGTCTAGCGCCGTGTGGATCCCCATTCCTTTGGCCGCGGTCAACAACTTGACGGCAAACCTGTCCTGCATCAATGGTTCACCACCGCTCAATGTGAAGCCGCCCGACATCACTTTCAGTCCGTGACGATATTTGCGGAGCTCTTCTGTTGCGCGAGCTAAGGTTACGGGGACGCCATTGCTCATTGTCCAGGTGTCGGGATTATGACAATAGAGGCATCGCCACTGACAACCTGTTGTCCACCCAACCATCCGCACACCCGGTCCATCGACAGTCGACCCAGTAGTGAAGGAATGGAGGAAGCCCATGTCTCCAGTGGCCAGTGCAGCCCGCACATCCGATTCCGGCACACCCGAGCCCAAATTAACGCGAAGTTCAAACGGGCTCTTCGCCTCCAAAACAGGTGGCTGTTGTTTTTGACTCATAGGGCCGCCTGAGCGCCATGAAATGTCCGGTTGATCACGTCCATTTGCTGCTCACGAGTCAATCGCACGAAGTTAACGGCATAGCCAGAAACGCGGATCGTCAGGTGAGGATATTTTTCCGGATGGTCCATTGCATCCAGGAGTGTCTCGCGATTCAACACATTTACATTCATGTGATAGCCCGTGACGCTGAAGAATGCGTCAAGCATGCTTCGCAAGTTTGTGACCCGATCTTCGGACATTCTCCCAAGACCTTCCGGCAGAAACGTAGCTGTCAGAGAAATACCGTCGGCGGCGTCGCGAAATGGGATTTTGGCCACGGATGCCGCAGACGCGTGAATCCCGTGCGTGTCGCGCCCGTGCATCGGATTGGCTCCAGGTGCGAACGGCTCCCCTTGCCGCCTTCCGTCCGGAGTGTTGCCGGTGCTCTTGCCGTAAACCACGTTCGAAGTAATTGTGAGAATCGATTGCGTGTGAACGGCGTTTCGATACGTGGGATGCTTCTTGAGCTTGCTCATGAACGTGCTGACAACCCAGGCAGCGAGCTGGTCGACCCGATTGTCGTTGTTGCCAAATTGGGGGAATTCACCCTCGGTCTGATAGTCAACCGCCAGCCCGGTGTTATCGCGTATCACGCGAACTCTCGCATGACGTATTGCCGAGAGGCTATCGGCAACCACGGACATGCCTGCCATTCCAAAAGCCATCGTCCGCAGAGGAGCGTAATCGTGAAGTGCCATCTCGAGACGCTCGTAGGCATACTTGTCGTGCATGTAGTGGATGATATTCATTGCGTTGACGTAAACGCCCGCAAGCCATTCCATCATTGTTTCGAACTTGTCCATTACCTCATTGAACTCCAGGTATTCGCCCCCCACTGCGCCACAAGCCGGGCCTACCTGTTCCCCGGTGAGTTCATCGCGACCACCATTGATGGCGTAGAGAAGGCACTTTGCCAGATTTGCTCGCGCTCCAAAGAACTGCATCTGCTTGCCAAGGAGCATTGGTGACACGCAGCAAGCGATGGCTCCGTCATCTCCCAATGCGCGTCGCATGATTTCGTCACTTTCGAATTGAATGGAACTTGTCTCTATCGCCACCCTCGTAGCAAAATCACGAAATCCATCGGGCAGCCGCGGCGAATACCAGATCGTCAGGTTTGGTTCCGGAGCGGGACCGAGATTGTAAAGGGTTTGCAGAAATCGAAAGCTCGTCTTGGTTACCAGAGGTCGTCCGTCGTCCCCGACACCGGCAATCGATTCAGTGATCCACGTAGGATCACCGGCGAATAGCTCATCGTATTCCGGAGTCCGCAGGAATCGAACGATCCTCAGCTTGATAACGAAATCATCGATAATCTCCTGAGCCTCTTGCTCGGTAATCGTTCCCGCCGCTAGATCACGCTCGAAGTAAGTGTCAAGGAAGGTCGATGTCCTGCCGAGAGACATCGCCGCACCGTTCTGTTCTTTAACCGCCCCTAGGTAGCCGAGATAGAGCCATTGCACAGCTTCCCGCGCCCCACGAGCCGGGCCCGAAATGTCGAATCCATAGCCCATAGCCATCTGCTGTAGCTCTTTGAGAGCGCGAATCTGTTCGCTCAGTTCCTCACGGTCGCGAATGATGTCTTCTGTCGACATTGCCGCATCAAGGTTGCGCTTCTCCAACTGCTTTTGCTCAATCAGTCGAGAGACTCCATAAAGGGCGACTCGTCGGTAGTCGCCGATAATGCGGCCGCGCCCGTAGGCGTCAGGGAGGCCAGTCAGGATGTGTGAACTACGGCACCGTCGCACGTCCGCGGTGTAGGCATCGAACACTCCTTCATTGTGTGTCTTGCGGTACTTCGTGAAGGTTTCGACAACCTGCGGATCTGGATCATACCCGTATGCCTTGAGCGCACTCAGAACCATCCGAAAGCCGCCGTTTGGCATGATTGCGCGCTTCAAGGGCGCCTCAGTTTGAAGACCAACAATAATTTCGTTTGGGCGATCGATGTAACCGGGAGCATGAGACGTGATTGAACTGGGAATCTGAGATATGTCGAGAACACCTTTCTCACGCTCAACGACGAAAAGTTCGTTCAATCGATCCCACAATTTCTTTGTACGCTCTGTTGCAGGCGCAAGGAAAGTGTCGTTCCCCTCGTACGGTTCATAGTTTTGTTGGATGAAATCACGAACGTTGATTTCCCTCTGCCAAAGGCCAGGCTTGAATTCCGACCAGGCAGAAGTCGTTTTTAGGGAAGTCATTTTATCCGGTCGGGTCGTAGCCATGGCAGTGCTCCTTGCTTTCAGCGGTCAGTTTTATCTCAATCCGAGTAGGTTTCCGGTATGCCGTGCGATCATGAGCTCCTCGTTTGTAGGAATGACCCATGTCGAGACTTTACTTTGCGGAGTGGAAATGCGCGGGCCTCGCTTACTGTTGGCTTCTGCGTCGAGTTCTAACCCGAGCCAAGCAGCGCCTTCGCATATTCGTTGGCGAATTTCTGCCGAGTTTTCTCCTATGCCAGCGGTAAAGACCATTCCATCAATGCCGCCCAGTCCCGCGACGAGCGCCCCAATCTCTTTAGTGACGCGGTAAATGAAGTAATCAACCGCGAGCCTGGCTTCCGGTTCGTCCCGGACAAGCAGGTCACGCATATCGTTACTGATACCGGATATGCCGAGCAAACCGGATTTCTTGTAAAGAATGTCTTCAACCTCTTTTGGGGACAGCCCCAGGCTCTGAAACAAATACAAGACAACACCCGGATCGAGTGCGCCTGGCCTCGTGCCCATACAAAGTCCATCCAGCGCCGTAAATCCCAGCGTACTGTCAATGCTCTTACCCTCTTTTAGCGCACACAGGCTGGCGCCACTCCCGAGATGCGCGACGATAACGCGCCCTCGCGCAATCTCTGGTGCCACTTCCGGCAGCACGGACGCGATATATTCGTAAGAGAGGCCATGAAATCCATATCGTCGCAGGCCCGCTTTACAGAGTTCTCCAGGTAAAGGAACAAGTTCGGCAACTGCCGAATGGCCACAGTGAAAACTCGTATCGAAGCAGGCGACCTGCGGAACTTCGGGCAATCTTACAAAAACTTCTTCGATGGCAGCCAGATTGTATGGCTGATGCAAGGGTGCAAGAGGAACTAGATCGTGCAACTGACCTAGAATTTTCCGGTCCACGATGGTCGGGGAATCAAAGCGCGATCCACCATGCACGACTCGATGGCCTACACCGAGAACTTTGTTCCCGCCATAGTTGGACCGCAACCAATCCGCCAGCGAGTCGACGGCCTTGTGGCCGTCGTTTACTTCTGCTCCTAATTGTTCGTCGGCCAGTTTCTTTCCGTCGCCGCCCTTTGCAGTTAGACGTGGTGCTGTCCCGATACCCTCAATTTGCCCCTTTGCCTCCAACAGCCACTGTTTCCCCTTTGGCCGGCGGAAGACGCAGAATTTCAAACTGGAAGAACCGGCGTTGAGCACCAGGGCAAAATCGTCTTTCATGAGTCTTCCCTCACTGCCCGATTCGCCGTGAATGCGCTACAAGCATGGCCACCGCACAGCTAGCGATTCGGGACCGCACACTGTCCGCCCGACTGGTAAGAATCACAGGCACCCGCGCGCCAAGGACCATGCCTGCACTGTCGGCTTTGGCCAGGAAGCTGAGCTGCTTCGCGAGAATGTTGCCAGCTTCAAGATCGGGGGCGAGCAGAATGTCCGGATCACCAGCCACCTCGGAGTGAATGCCTTTGGTGACCGCAGCTTGCTTGCTGATCGCGTTGTCGAAGGCGAGGGGGCCGTCGAGGATGCCGCCGGTGATTTGGCCACGATCCGCCATCTTGCAGAGTGCTGCCGCGTCGATGGTGGCGGGCATTTTCGAAGTGACCGTCTCGACTGCCGCCAGGATCGCCACCTTGGGCCGTTCGCGACCGAGCGCAATAGCGAGATCAATCGCGTTCTTGCAGATGTCAACTTTGTCTTCCAGCGTTGGTGCGATGTTAATCGCGCCGTCGGTAACGATCAGCACCTTATGATAGGTGGGAACATCCATTAGGAAAGCGTGGCTGATTCGTCGTCCGGTACGCAAGCCGCCCTCGCGAGAAACAATCGCCGACATCAACTCATCGGTATGCAGACTACCCTTCATCAAGACTTGCGCATGACCATCACGAATGAGTTCTACCGCTTTTGTGGCGGAAGCATGGCTGTGAGGAACGTCGACTACCTGAAACTTGCCCAGATCGATCCCCAAAGCTTTCGCAGTTGCTGTTATCTTCGCCGCAGGACCGACCAGAATTGGCGTGATCAATCCGTGTTCCGCTGCTTCGACCGCTCCGGCTAGTGCGGAGGCCTCACAAGGGTGAGCCACTGCAGTTGGGACTGGCTCCAGGCTCTTGCACTTTTCCAGCAGTTGCTCGTACTTTCCCGTTCCAGTTTCTGCGATCATTCTTCCACCTCATGTTTCACCAGTTCGTGTTGAACTGCGGGTCCCGTTTCTTTCAGCACAAAAGAGAGAACAATCGCGGCTGCAACCCCAAACAGAAGAGGCAGGAACGCCGCCTGGTAGTGGGCTAGTTCGCGCTGTTGAGCTCCACCGGATACGTGCTGAAGAAGCCCGCCAAAGACCGGCCCCAACAGGGCGCTGAAGGTGAAATTCAGAAAATTGATTACACCTGTTGCCGTGCCGCCAAACTGCGGTGGGTTGGCTTCTTTGATCACCGTATATGGCAGCATCGCAGCGCCCGACGCCAATCCGGCTACAAGTCCAATTACGTAAGGAGGAAAGAAATCAGCTGGACCATAAAGTATCCAACCTAGGCAGCCTAGAAGCACAACTGCACCTGCGATGATCACTGGCTTACGTCTCCCAATTCGGTCTGAAATGAAGCCAAGCAAGGGACAACCTATAATCCATCCAAGCGGAACGGCGGCCGATCGCATTACTGCCGAGGCATAACTGAATCCGTGCGCTTCCTGCAGGTAGCGCACACCCCAAATCATGTCGAAAATAGTTGTCGGGATGAAAAGAAACCCAGCAATCAGCCCACACAGGATCGATTGTGGGTTCTTGAATATGGTAGCGAAAGCCTCGACCGTGGCCTTCAGACTGCTCTTAGCCTCTTCCGTTTTCTGTTCCTTCGGCAATAGAAAGAAAAGCAGTGCACCGATTGCCAGACCAATTCCGCCCATTCCGCTCCAAAAAACTCTCCATGGCATGCCTCCACTAATCAGCGGCCCAACTGCAAATTGCCCAGCCGACCCACCGGCCATTCCAAACATCTGTGTTGCCCCAATCAGTGTCGCGGCTCGAGACGCTGGAAAGTTTTTTGTGGCGATATAGACGGCTCCGACCAGCGCGAATACTCCTCCGGCCCCTTGCAACAACCTCCCCAGGCTCGCCGCTTCTTTATTGCCCGAACCGAATAGCAGTGCACCGATGCCAACCACAACGGCTGCCATCGGAAGTACCTTTTTCGGCCCCAACCAGTCCATGGCCGCACCTGCGACAAGACTGAACGGCGAGTATCCGTAGTAGAACAGCCCTGCCAGTGAGGCCATGCCGAGCGCACTGAGTCCGAAGGCTTCCGTCAGTTGCGGCACCATGACGGATGGCGCTGAGCGGAGTATATATTGATAGAAATAATAGACTGCGACGAGTGCCCAAGAGGCAGTCGCCATCCTTAGACTCTTACGCGCCGCCTCGCCAGTGGGAACCGCAACTGCGGATGTCATCCGATTGCACCTGTGACCGGTATCTGCGCTCTGTTCTTGTTTCACTGCGAATTAGCAAAGTACGAGTGACACAGCCAAGCCGCCCTCGGACGTTTCTTTGTATTTCGCGTTCATTTCTCTCGCGGTTAACGCCATGGCGGCGATGGTCGTATCGAGGTCAACCCTGCGTTCTTCCGGGTTCTCTTCACTCGCAATGCAGTAAGCGGTCCACGCTTTAACCGCACCGAAAGCGCATCGTTCTATACATGGGACTTGAACGTACCCGGCAACTGGATCGCATGTCATCCCGAGATGAGCTTCAAGTGCGGATTCCGCGGCATTGGAGACCACCCTTGGCTTCGAACCTAGGGCTTGCGCGATCATGGCCGCACCCATTGACGAGCCGACTCCAACTTCCGCTTGACAGCCGCCTTCAGCTCCCGATAGCGTGGCATTGTGTTTGCACAGATAGCCGATTGCCGCCGCCGCAAGCAACCCTTCCCGAATCTGCTGGGTTGGCGTCTTCAGATCGCGAAGAGATTTCACAACGGCAGGTATGATTCCCGCTGACCCTGCGGTTGGCGCCGTCACGATGATGTGGCCGCGGGCGTTTTCTTCACCCATTGCGAATCCGTAAGACGCCACCTGAGTAATGGCTCGACCTGCGTCTCCTTTTGCTGACTTCTTGAGGTTTCGCTGCATTTCCGCGGCTTTACTGTGCAGTTTGATCGGACCAGGCAGGACGCTATCCACGGACAGCCCCGTGTCGACACCCCTCACCATAACTTCCGCAACCTGGTCAAGGAACTCCCATATTTCTTTCTCACTCTTGCCCGAGATCGCCATCTCATTTTCAATGAGCAGCTTTGGAAGCAGAATCTTGTCGTCGAATTGATACTTCTTCAGATCCTTTGCCTGCGCATACAGATATTTCGGTTGTCCTTTTTCTGGTGGCTTGTAACCCTTCCACTCGATGAATCCCCCACCGACGGAGTAGTACTCCAGCTCATACAAAGTTTCGTTGCCAGCAAGTAATTTTGCCGTCATCGTGTTGGGGTGATGGAAATCTCCCTTTGTAGCATCGAAGACGATGTCTTTAAGCGTCAGGCTCAGCGTCGTCGGTCCTAGCGTGACTTTGTGTACTTCGTCAGGATTAGCCGCGAGTCCATCCAGAAATGCAGGAGGGCATGTCGCCGGAGCTTTTCCGAGCAAGCCGGCAAGTGCCGCCCTATCTGTGCCATGTCCTTTGCCTGTGGCACTGAGACTCCCGTACAAATGAACCTTGAGAGCTGTAGCTCGCTTAAGCTGATCCTCCGGGAGCTTGGAAACCCGCTGAAAGAAATCGTACGTGATCCTCATGGGACCCATGGTGTGGGAACTCGAAGGCCCCGGGCCCATCTTGTAAAATTCCTCGAGCGTGGTCATGATCGGGCCCTTCGACTGCTGTACGACGTTGAGGTCCGCTGGCAGAGGAGGCACCGATGTAGTCGAAGGCTTGGGTTGCTCCGTCGCAGGTTGCGAACATCCGACAAGTAGCGCTGCTGAGACACCTAGGACCGTGCGTCCCAAATCTCTTCGGCTGAGTAGCGTTGGAGAACTTGCACTGCTTATCGGCTTGCACGGTTCACATCCTGTTGAGTGGCAGTCGCCGCACCCTTCTTGAGAGTTGTTGACGACTTTGAACGAACTGTCCATCATGTCTTCTCCTTCTACCGATCCCGTGTTCGACCGCATACCGAATCTTCGGTTCTGGCGGCGAAAGGTTACGTTGGCTTATGCCTTGCAAGAATCTGAACAAGGTCAGTAGATTCTCTCGTGACGCCAGACAATTCGTAGACAATGGACATTTAATTCTCTACGTTGCGAAGAATCCCGCTAATTCCCAGCTCAAACTTCTCCATGTCACCTTCTATGGCAGGGGGGTAGGACTGGCAACTAGGGAAACCCCTAGTCAGCTGAACCGGCGTCGACACTAGACGGAGGTATTGTCAAAGAAAATGGCACACCGAGCGTAAGTCATTGATTCCGAACACCAGGCGTTGGAATGGGAATTTGCTAACCGTTATTTCGGTGCGGACCTTGGAATGCAAATCCAGTCGATCCGTTTACATGACACCTATATGATACTGAATCACCTCGAGCAGAAACCGAGGCGGTAAATGTGTGCGGAGGCCTGCAACCATGAGCCTGTCGAGGCAATAGAATTCGATTACTACTTTCCCGTGACGTAAGTCAGGGATTGTTCCCGTCTCGATTACAGCGCGACTTCGCCGCGTTCCCCGTTCCGAATTCGGATCGCCTCTTCCACTGAGTAGATGAAGATCTTCCCGTCACCGATCTTTCCAGTCCTCGCGGCTGCCATAATGGTATCAACCACTTTTGCCGACTGCGCTTCGCTGACCACCAATTCGAGTTTCACTTTTGGCAGCAGGTCAACGGAGTACTCTCGGCCTCGGTATACCTCCGTATGCCCCTTCTGTCTGCCATGGCCGCGGACTTCGGAAACCGTGATTCCTTCCACTCCGATTTCCTTGAGTGCGTCTTTCACGGACTCAAATCGTGAAGGCTGAATAATTGCTTCTATCTTCTTCATGCTTTCCCCTCTCGGCGGAAAAGATATGTTGCGGGATGGCGTAAGCGTGTTTAGGAACCAGATGCTTGCCGGAGATGATGCACGCGCTTCTTCGCCACGCCAACTAAAAAGTTACGATGCACTAAATTAAAAATATAGATGAATAGTCGACACTCGAATACAACCCATTCAAATTTTGCGTTGGTCTTCGCGAGCAATGACCTATAGATTCCCCCGAAAGCAATTGCCCGATTGGATTCAGGAAAACATCCGAGAAGGAGACAAAGGCTATGAGATGGAGAACCATTTGTTGGCTCGTTTGTTTTCTCGCCCTCTCTCTGGCAGGGACAGAAAGGATTATAGCGCAACAAACCCAGTCGCAGCATGACGACAAGAAGCCTGCGGAAGTAGCCCGCAGTGTGGAAGACATTCGTGAACAAATCTTGCTTGATCGTGTGGCGGAATTGGAACGCAGGCTTGAAGCTCTGGAGCATCCTAAACCAGCGGCATCAGCCCCTGAAGCAGTAATCCAAGCTCCGCCGGCGACTCCGGCTGCGGCAACTCCCGCACCTCAGTCGGCCGTGCCGGCCGCAGCTCCCGAGGCGGCGCCGCCGACTTGGTCCGTGGGACCGATCGATTTCAGCGGACTCGTCGACGGCTACTATAACTTCAACGCCAATCATCCCGCCTCGCAGACGAATCAGCTCTACAACTTTGATGTTAAGGCCAACCAATTTAGCCTTAACATGGCGAAACTCTCCATGTCCCACACTGCAGATCCCGTCGGTTTCCAGGTTGATTTAGGGTTTGGGCGAGCATTCGACATTATCCATGCGAGTGAGCCGGGTGATGCTCCAAGCTTCCTGCGCAACATTGAGCAGGCTTATGTGAGTTTAAAGCCGTCCAAGTGGAAAGGAATCGAAATCGATTTTGGACAATTTGTTACCAGCGCAGGCGCGGAAGTGATCGAAACGCAGAACAACTGGAACTATTCGCGTTCGCTTCTGTTTTCCTGGGCCATTCCTTATTATCACTTCGGATTGCGCACGACGATTCCCGTGGGCAAGCACTTTACCGGTGGCTTCCAAGTGGTGAACGGGTGGAACAATCTGGAAGACAACAACAGCGGCAAGACACTTGGGTTCACTAGCGCCCTGACTTACGCCAAATGGGCTTGGTCCGCGAACTATTACACCGGACCTGAGAACCCCCACACCAACGACGGGTGGCGTAATTTGTTTGACACCACGCTCCTGCTTACACCCAACAGTAAGTTTAATGCGTACATCAATTTCGACTACGGGCAAAACCGTCAACGCTTCGATGACGGCGAAGGCACAATCACTTCGTTCTTGAGCAAGTGGTATGGCGTGGCCGTTGCCACGAAGTTCCAGCCGAACGCCAAGTGGGCCTTCACGCCACGCATTGAGTGGTTCAAGGATCGTGACGGATTCTCGACCGGCGTGTCGCAGGACGTGAAGGAATTCACTTTGACTGGCGAGTACAAGATGGTAGAAGGTCTGCTCGGCCGATTGGAATACCGCCACGATTGGTCCAATCAAGCCTTCTTCGATCAAAACAGCAATCCGGAATCGACCAAGCACATGGATACGGTCACAGTTGGACTTGTCGCGTTTTTCGGGCCCAAGCGGTAGTTGAGTTTGTAGTCTCAAGTATGGTTCTGGTCGTGTATTCAAATTTGACTTCAAAACGAGGAGGTAAGACGCAATGGGAGCTAATCCCACTCAGGCCGTGGGGGTGACGGCCTTCTTACTTGGATTCACCGCGCTTTCGGGCGGGCTATACGGCGGGAAGATCATCTTCTATGTATTGGGGATCTTCTTACTGGCCGCATCAGTGGCAGCGTTCCGCAAGGCCAAGCCGCTGGAAAATGTGGAGAATTGAGGACAACGACATGATGATACTCATTGGAATTCTCGTGACGCTCCTGGGGTTCGTGCTCAGCGTGCTCAGCTTAGTCCTCACCAGTTCCGTGGGCGGTCGCCTTGTGACCGTCTTGATCGGACTCGCGATCAGTTTGTTCGGCATCATGGGGCTTCTTAACAAGCATTATCTGAAGAACGCAATCTGGAAGAAGGACTAAGGAGAGATGAGAATGAAGAAGAGTTTACTCCCAGCATTGCTCCTCGCGCTCTGTCTTGCACCGCTTGGATTCGCTCAGACTCCTCCAGCCGCGGCTCCAAGTTCTGCACCCGCTGCGGCTCCGGCGGTTCCCATTACAGACACGGAACTGGCGAACGCCCCCGTGCCTACAGCAGAAGCTCACGCTAAGGGCGACCCAGATGGCGGACTTACGGGAACGGCAAGCGACATCACAGTAAGTGACGCGAAAAAAGGTATCACGATCGGCGACATGGCGAACCAGGTGGGCCAGAACAAGATCGCAATCAATTTTGTCTGGACGCTGGTTACCGGTTTCCTTGTCATGTTCATGCAAGCCGGGTTCGCCATTGTGGAAACTGGTTTGTGCCGGGCCAAAAACGCCAACCATACGATGATGATGAATTTCATGGTATACGGCGTGGGAATGCTAGCTTACTGGCTAATTGGCTTTGCTATCCAGATGGGCGGCGTGGGAGCGGTGGCTAATCTGGGCGGCACCGCACCGCTTTCGTCCGAATTCGCGATCACCTTGTTTGGGAAACCGTTTGGTCTGTGGGGGCAAGCTGGAATTTTTCTAGTCCATAAGGGAACTTACGATGTGGCCGTCATGGTCTTGTTCCTGTTTCAGATGGTTTTCATGGACACCGCACTCACCATCGTCACCGGAGCGGCGGCGGAACGTTGGAAGTATGCCGCGTTCTTGATCTCCTCCTTCGTGATGGGCGCATTCACCTATCCGTTGTTTGCCAACTGGGCCTGGGGTGGCGGCTGGCTTGCGACACTCGGCACGAATTTCGGACTTGGCAAGGGATATAGTGACTTCGCCGGGTCGGGAGTGGTACATGCCGTCGGCGGAATCACGGCGCTGGCCCTTTCCATGATTATTGGACCGCGCATCGGCAAGTACACGCGAGCGGGCAAGCCCAACGCGATTCTGGCTCACGACATTGTCATCGTTCTGACCGGTTGTTTCATACTTGCCTTCGGCTGGTTTGGGTTCAATCCCGGATCAACGCTCGGCGCATCCGGTAACGGCGCCTTGCGCATCGGCTCCATTGCCGTAAACACCATGTTGGCAGGGATGGCGGGATCGTTTGGTGCCATGATTTATATGTGGCTCCGCTATAGCAAGCCCGACGCCTCCATGAGTGGCAACGGGTTGCTTGCCGGCCTCGTTGCGATCACCGCGCCTTCCGGCTTTGTGAATCCGGTTGGCTCGGTCATTATCGGATTGATCGCCGGTGTGCTCGTTTGCATCTCAGTCGAATTCGTGGATCGCATCCTTAAAGTGGACGACCCCGTCGGCGCCATTTCCGTGCATGGCACCAATGGTCTCTGGGGTGTGATCTCCGTCGGACTCTTCGCCGATGGCAAAAGCAACTACGGCGGTTCCTGGAATGGCGTGACAGGTTCGGTGACCGGCTTGTTCTACGGCGATAACGGAGGCCAACTGGTGGCACAACTCATTGGTGTTGTGACGCTGGTGGGATTTGTGTTCACCTTCAGCTTCGTCTTGAATCTCTTGGTCGATTGGCTCGTTGGTCAGCGTGTCTCCGCCAAGTCTGAGCTGGAAGGTCTGGACTTGCCTGAAATGGGTGCGCTCGGCTATCCCGAGTTTGAGCTGAAGACGCAGCGATAAGGAGCGGAGAATATGTCCAACAGCCAACCATTCACCACATCAACCCTTGCGCCAGTAGAGGGGGCTCTTGCCCCCTCCTCTGGTCTCAGCCGCCTCCCTGCAATTCCTTGGCGCGATCCCCACACGGTCTCGCCGAAACAACTTGCCGAAGTGATCGTTTCGCTCAAGGAAGCTTGCGCCCTGAATCCGGCAAACGCAGATCTTCGCGTTTGCCTCGGCATTGCCTATGCCATGAATTACGACGTTTACTTGTCGATGGACGTTCTGCAAGAAGCACGGACTTTGGAGCCCTTGAACTTCCTGGCTCAATTCAAATATGCAGAATTGCATTTTCGCTTGCGCGCGTTAGAAGTTGCTGAGTTTGAAACTCACAAAGCGCTGGAGTTGGCGACGACTCCTTGGGAATTGGGACAAGCGCGGCACCAGCTTTCAGAGATTCGCCGGATGCGGCGGGAAGGTACCATCAAGCCTTCATGGACAAAGTCCTTAGTGATCCCCGTGATCTGTTTTGGGCTTATGATAGCCGTCGTAGCGGTGCTCTACAGGGTGATTCCATGATCGTCAAATGGACTTTCTTCGGCGCGGCGGCCTTTTTTTCGTCTTACATGCTCATCTCTCGCGGAGTGCCCATCTTACCCGTGCTGGCAGGCTGCGGTTTGGCCGCCGTGATGACATGGCGTATCATCTCCCGGCACTCGATTCAAAACCGCTAACGCGAATCTCATGCACGATCCTTTGCCGCTACCGCTTGCAATGTTGATTATTTTTGGATCGGCCAAGTTACTGGCTGATGTGTGTGAGCGCTTTGGGCAGCCGGCAATCGTCGGTGAAATTCTTGCGGGTGCGTTGGTCGGCCCGAGTGTTCTCGGATGGATCACGCCTAATGACACACTGAAAGCCCTCTCCGAACTTGGAGTTATGTTTCTCTTGTTCGGTGTCGGCCTCGAAGTAAAGGCTTCTGAACTCTTGAGAGTGGGCGGCAAAGCCACTCTTGTGGCTACAGTCGGCGTCATAGTTCCATTTTTTGCCGGATGGGGGATCCTTCTTGCCTGGGGTGCGCCCCAAATTGAAGCGATTTTTGTCGGGGCGGCCATGGTTGCCACCAGTGTAGGCATCACAGCTTCAGTTCTTTCCGCCCGGGGGCTGCTTCATGAGGTGGCCAGCCAGATCATTCTGGCGGCGGCAGTGATCGACGACGTTCTCGGTCTTATCGTCTTGGCTGTAGTGAGCAGCGTGGCACGTGGGCACGTCAACGTTTGGGAGATTGCGCTTACCGGCGGTCTTGCGACTGGATTCACATTGATCCTGGCCATCTGGGGCACCGCAGGCGTAAATCGCCTTATGCCGCATTTCCATTCGCGCGCCAAAGCCGACGAAGCAAAATTCCAGATCGCTTTGATCTTTTTGTTTGCCATGGCACTTCTTGCGCAATACACGGGTGTTGCCGCTATCGTCGGTGCGTTTCTCGCCGGTCTGGCGTTGTCAGACAGCGCCGACGCGCGCGTTCGGACGCTCACTCGCGGTGTCAGCGAACTGCTGGTGCCATTTTTCCTCGCGGGTATCGGGCTACATTTGAACTTTGCCGTGTTTCGATCAAAATCCACCTTAATTCTTGCACTTATAATTCTGATTGCTGCCATTGCCACGAAGTTCATTGGTTGTGGAATTGGCGCTGCCTCGCTCGGTTGGCAAAATGTTTTGAAAGTTGGGTTAGGGATGGTTCCGCGCGGTGAAGTTGGCATGGTTGTGGCGCAAATCGGCCTGGGCATGTCAGTGATCAGCGCGGAAGTGTACGGCGTAGTCGTTTTTATGGCTGTGGCCACAACTTTGGTTACGCCGTTGCTCCTGAGAATTGCTTTCCGTTCTCCGGTTCCCGTGCCGGCGGTTGCTTCCAACTAGACGTGATCTGGTTTTTCCTCCTTAATTCAAATTCGAGAACTGCGTGGAATGTCGTAATCTAGATGTTTGAGTTGGAAGCGAAACCAAATGAGCGAATCCGCACAACACGGCGAGCACGAGCGAAGCAGCCATTTGCGAGCCGCAAAACGCGTAGTGATCAAACTGGGGACAACCACTGTTACGGACGCACAGGGGGAACTCTCGCTGGAACGGATCGAGCCCATTGTGCGCGCCATCGCAAGTCTGCAAACGGGTGGCCGGCAAGTAGTTCTGGTATCTTCGGGGGCCGTCGGGCTTGGCCGAGGTTGGATTGGACTGCACCCTTCGCGGTTGAAAGATATGGCTACAAAGCAAGCGTGTGCCGCGGTTGGGCAGAGTTTGCTGATGGAAGCGTATAAGCGCCTGTTTGGCGCGCACGATGTGAAGGTCGCCCAGGTTCTGCTGACCGAAGAAGATTTCAGCAACTGGCATCGCTATTCCAATCTCCGGCGCACGATGGAAAAACTGATTGGATTTGGCGTTGTGCCCATCGTCAACGAGAACGATACGGTTTCCACGGCGGAGCTCGAGACGGTTGGAGACAGCCCGCGTTCCGTGGCCTTTAGCGACAATGACCGGCTGGCCGCGCTGGTGATGAGTGGTATGGAGGCGGATGCGCTGATTCTTCTCTCCAATGTCGATGGGCTGTTAAGCGCTGCGACTTCCGCGAAATCCAAACGACCCGCTTCCGAAAGCAGGGCCGCGGTGATTCCACTGATTTCAAAAGTCACGCCCGAGCTGAGGGCGCTGGCGAGCGGTCCTTCGGAATCCGGACGCGGCGGAATGATCACGAAACTGGAAGCGGCGGAGATCGCGATGAATTGCGGGGGAGTGGCGGTGATTGCGAATGGCAGCCGCGCGGAAACATTGCCGCGCATTTTTGCGGGTGAAGCGGAAGGAACGGTTTTTCTTCCGTCCCACAGGATGAAAGGCAAACGGCGCTGGCTGGCATATGCCGCCGGAGTGCGTGGACGAGTTGTGGTTGACGCAGGCGCGCAACGGGCGATAACGCGCGGCAAGGCGAGCCTGCTCTCCTCGGGAGTTGTCCGCGTGGAAAAGCCTTTTGGCATGATGGACGTGGTGAGTATTGCGAGCACGGACGGCAACGAATTCGCCCGGGGAATTGCGAATTGTGCCAGCGACGCGGCCGCGACGGCTCGAGTGCTGTTCACGCGAGACAATATTGTTGTTATGGAGCGAGAGGCTTGAGCGACACCTCCACAACGAGGGCGGCGATTGACGTGGCTTCCATGGCGCGCGCGGCTCGCGGGGCTTCCCGAAAATTGGCGACGCTCTCGAACGAAACCCGTAAAGCCGCGCTGATGGCCATTGCGGATGCTATCGAGGCAAACGGCGATCGAATGATGCGCGCCAATGCCGAGGATTGTGCTGCGGCCGAGAGACTGGTTTCGTCGGGAAGCATGTCGCCATCGCTTTTTTCGCGACTGCGAATCAAGGAAGGCGGAATCGCGGAGATGGCGGCGAGAGTCCGCGAAGTCGCGAATCTGCCTGATCCCCTGGGAAAGCAGTTGGCTGCCACGGAACTGGACCAGGGATTGATCCTGCACAAAGAATCGTGCCCGCTCGGTGTGATTGCCGTGGTGTTTGAATCCCGGCCGGATGTGGTGCCGCAGATTGCTTCGCTGGCCCTCAAATCGGGTAACGCCGTGCTGCTGAAAGGCGGAGCAGAAGCGGCGAACAGTAACGAGAGCATTTTGGACGTTTGGCGAGAAACGCTTCGACCTTTTCCAGACGTGCCCGAAGAGTCGATCCAGTTGCTGCAATCCCGTTCCGATGTAATGGAGTTGTTGAAGCTGCAGGGCGAGGTGGATTTGCTGATTCCACGCGGCTCGAAAGAGTTCGTTGCCTACATGGAGCAGAACAGCCGCATACCGGTGCTGGGACATGGCGAGGGGATTTGCCACGTGTACATCGACCGTTCGGCGGATGTGAAGAAAGCCGTGGCTATCACGTTGGACTCCAAGGTTCAGTATCCCGCAGCCTGCAACTCGGCGGAGACTCTGTTGGTCCATCGGGATGTTGCCGAGACATTCCTGCCGAAGGTTGTCGCAGAGTTGAAAGCGGCAAATGTAGAAGTTCGCGGATGTCCACGGGTGCTGGCTTTGCTTCCTGACGTGAACCTGGTTGCAGCGACGGAAAAGGATTGGGCGGCGGAATACTCCGACCTCATCTTCTCGGTGAAGATTGTCGATTCTCTGGACGACGGGCTGGAACACATTCACAGATATGGATCGAAGCACACGGAATGCATCGTGACGGAAGACCAGGCGGCGGCCGAACGCTTTTTGCAGGAAGTGGATGCCGCCGGAGTATTTCACAATGCGTCGACGCGGTTTGCGGATGGTTACCGGTACGGCCTTGGCGCGGAAGTGGGAATCAGCAACGGCAAGTTGCACGCGCGCGGGCCGATGGGTATCGAGGGATTGACGACGTATAAGTACAAGCTTCGCGGGAATGGGCAGACCGTAGCTGAATACAACAGCGGCGCGCGTACGTTCAAACACAAGCCACTCGGATAGCGCACGCAGAAAATCCAGGTTGGCGAAAGGCAAGGATGGCCAGTTTAAGGTTTGGCCATTGCAGGAAACGCCAGAAGAGAACTGCTTTGTTGGTAAGTTTGCTACTCCCTCTCCCCCTCTGACACATCGGCGGTGGAAAATCACTGCAAGGGAGTTTTGTGTCTTGACAACGCCTTCGCTCTTATCGAGCGGCACCCAAAATCGCACATCCAGTTATTCTATGGCCCACCCGCCGTTGAAAAACGGGAGATTATGGCCGTCGAGTATGATAGCCATTGGCACTCAGTCCTGACACGGAGGTTTGCTCACGTGAAATGGATCATTCGCGCTGTTCTTCTGTTCTTACTCACTTGGAGCTGTATCGCCGCGGACAAACCCGCTGGTAAGGAGGAAGAGCCGAGACCGGCTCAATCGATCAACGAACTCCGTCAGCAGGTCGAAAAGATCCTCAAAGACACTCACACGAATGGGGTGTCGATCGCGATCGTTCACAAAAACGGGCCTGAATGGGTCGCCGGGGTCGGCATGGCCGACCTGGCCAGCAATCGCGCCGCGACCGCCGATACGCTCTTCCGCATCGGTTCTACTTCGAAGGCCTTCGTCTCGCTGTCAATCCTGATGCTGGTCGACCAGGGCAAGCTGTCTCTCGACGATCCCGTTCACAAACTCGCCCCGGAGGTGTGGTTCGACAATCCATGGGAATCGAGCGATCCCGTCCGGGTGGTGAATTTGCTTGAGCACACCACCGGCTGGGACGATTTGCACTTTCGCGAGTACGCGAAACAGGCTCCCGACTCCATGAGCCTGCGCGAGGGCCTCGACTACGATCATCATTCGCGCACGTCGCGCTGGCCGCCCGGCACTCGCATGGCGTACTGCAATTCGGGCCCAGCGGTCGCAGCCTACGTCGTCGAGAAACTGGTGGGGCAAAAGTTCGAAGATTTTGTGCAGCAGAATCTCTTCAACTCCATCGGGATGAAGACCGCGACCTACTTCGAGCCCGCACCCGGCACGGCGACAACTCTCTACCGCGATGACGGCAAGACTCCATATCCGTACTCGCACATCATCATGCGCCCAGCCGGAGCGATCAGTGCTTCCGCTAACGACATGGCTGCTTATCTGCAGTTCTATTTGAATCGCGGCGCTGTCGGCGGCAAGCAAGTCGTTCCCACCGCCGACATCGATCGCATGGAAGTTCCAAAAAGCACGTGGGCCGCGAAAGATGGAATGAAGTTTGGCTACGGCCTGAGCAACTTCTGGACCCCCGATGATGGCTTCGTCTATCACGGCCACGACGGGGGCGTCGATGGCGGACTCACCGACATGGCATACATGCCGGAATACGGTGTCGGCTACTTCTTCAGCACTAATAGCGAAAGTGGTGACGCTTTTGACAAGATCACTCACGCGATCCGCGCTTACATCACGCGCAACCTGCAGAAACCGCCGGTGCCGCCGCCAGCGCAGTTGCCGGCATACGCCGCCGACTACTCCGGATGGTACGAACCCGATTCTCCCCGCACAGAACTCACATATTTTCTGGCACGCTTGCATGGACTCTCCAGGGTTAAGTTCCAAGAAGGCCAACTCATCTTGTCCTCCGCTGTGGGCGGACGAAAGGAGCATTTTCTGCCGGTGTCAGCAAGACAGTTCAGACACGTACCCGAGAAAGATCCCCCGCCTCCCGTGCCCACTGTCGAATTGCTCAGTGTGAACACCGAGGGTCGCTTTATCCAGGCGGAGCAGGGAACCATGAAGATGATTCCCACGTGGTTTGCGATCGGAGAGATTCTCTGCGTTCTCTTCGTTATCCTCTCCATTGCCGCGATTGTGGTCTATGCACCGTTCTGGCTCCTCGGGGGCTTGATCAAGAGCCGCCGACGTCCCGCAGAGCGCGCCTTGCGCTTCTGGCCGCTGCTCGCGGTTCTCAGTCTGGTAGCATTTGTCGTCATCTTCATCACGGCAAGCAACGATCTGATCGACCGATTGGGAAATCTGACCGTCTGGTCAGCGTCTTTGTGGGCGGTGACTCTGGTTTTCGCACTCTCAGCGCTGGCGAGTTTCTTCGTTGCCTTGCGCCGTCCAAAAGAAGGAGTGCGGCGCGGCGTTCAGCGGTTCTCGCTGATCGTATCGCTTGCCCTGGTGATCGTAGCGGCGTATTTGGCCTATTGGGGGATTATTGGGGTGCGGACCTGGGCCTGACTATCCGAGCGTGGTGATGCGTCGTAAGTAGTTTCTTGAGGATATACCTGCCGATTTTGGAGTAGCCATCGAATCTCCGGCCAGTCACCGTGCCGGTAGAATTGAACATCTCTTGGGATGGGTCCCCAAATGTCCTGATAAAGGCCGTTCGCGGACAATTGGGTTTAGTACGGCTGTCCGGTTTGCGGACACAAGCAAGTGTTGCATCGACCCTCAAACCGGCGCGACTTACACGGCATTTAGAGCCAACTTCCGAGTACTCCGTTACTCAAGCACGGTCCTTAGATTCATAATTGAGATGACCAACCGCATCAATCGCGCCCAATGATGGAATCAGCGCGAGATAAAAGAGTTGATATACCCTTGATGACATGTCGGCGATGGATGCCAGCCGCTACAACGGAGTTGAAATCTTATGCGCAAGATCATTTCGATATTGGCCGTTTCCGTCTTTTTTCTCGCGCCCTTCGCTTGGCCGCAGGGACCGAGTGTCGCCGCCGGCACCCACGGAGTGGTTGTTTCCGGCAAGCCTGCCGCCACTGCGGCCGGCATCAAGATTCTGGAACAGGGCGGAAACGCTGCTGATGCAGGAGCTGCCACTCTGCTGGCGCTTTCCGTAACCTATGTGGGCGCGTTCTGCGTGGGAGGAGAGATCCCCATTCTGGTTTACAGTGCCGACCAGAAAACCGTAAAGCTGCTCGAGGGACAAGGCGAGGCCCCTCGCGACCCAAAAGCGATCACTTGGTACATGAAAAACGGAATCCCTGAAGGTGACGTCAAGGCAGCCGCCGTGCCTGGCACCATAGATGCCGTCGTCACCCTGCTGAAACTTTACGGAACCAAAAGCTTCGAGGAGGTAGTGCAGCCGACGCTGGCGATTCTGGATGCCGGCGGTCCCAGTTGGTATATCGATACCGGCAGCCGGGAAAGGATCGAAACCGGCGTGAACTGGCAGGCTGATCTGGCCGTGACCTTTCGCAAATTGGTGGAGTCTGAAAGGGCCGCGGAAGGTACGCGAGAGCAGAAACTACAAGCCGTCTCCGACCGCTTCTATCGCGGTGACATCGCCGATGCCCTGGAAGCCTGGTATATCGAAAAGGGCGGTTTCCTTCGCAAGGCGGATTTGGCCGCGCACAAGACTCCCGTGGTGGATCCGCTCAAAACGAATTACCGTGGCTACACGGTGTATAAGGCGGGTCCGCTGACGCAGGGTCCTTATCTTTCACAGACGCTGCGCCTACTGGAAGGCTTCGACCTAAGAAAGATGGGTTTCAATTCGGCGGACTACATCCATACCGTGATTGAAGCGGAGAAACTGGCACTGGCGGATCGCGATGAGTATTACGGCGATCCCAACTTCGTGAAAGTGCCTATGCAGCAGTTGCTATCTGACCAGTACACCAAAATGCGGCGCGAGCTGATCGAACCGAAAAAGGCTTCTCTCGAGCTCCGGCCGGGCGATCCTTACAATATGAAATCGACAAAGCCGCCTACCATTACTGGCCCTTGGCATGGCGGGACCACCGTCATGTGCGTGACTGATAAGTTTGGGAACGTCATCGCGGCAACTCCCAGCGGCCTGTCGAGTACAGCCGGCGTGGCTGGACATACGGGCATTATTCACGGAAGTCGGCTCAGCAGCCTGAATACGTTTGCGGGAACTCCCAACGTCATTCAGTCGGGCAAGCGGCCACGGATCACGTTGAGCCCCACGCTCCTTTTCCACGACAATGATCCCGTGATGGCGATCTCGGTAGCAGGCGGCGACCAACAGGATCAGGCAGCCATTCAGGTCATCCTGAACTATGTGGAATTCGGCATGAGTCCCGAGGAGGCGTTTAAGGCACCGCGCTTCTCCACCACGCATTTCATCAGTTCCTTCGGCCAGGACCGCGCCAGCCTGGGCAGCCTCTCTGTCCCCAACACCTTGCCCGAAGGAGTGCAGGCTGACCTGAGGACTCGCGGCCACGTGGTTTCCACAAGCCGCAGCGGAGTGGGCGGGGTGGCGCTGATCGGCATCGACCCCAAGACCAAGCGGGCGACCGCCGTGGGCCCGGCCACCCGCAAACTGGAATAGATTTCCGTGTATCTGTTATTGCGTTATTAATTCTGCTATGAGGTGGATTCCTATATTTTTATGAAGAGCTTCTGCCGGTACATGCCACATGGCAAGGATGGCGCAGACAACGACAAACAGCACGGAGTACAACAGCGAGGCCAGGCTCAGGTTGGGAGACCCACGAGGCAATGTGAGAGAAAGCGGCTTGTTTGAGAGTGATGCCGCCGGAGGTGTGCCACGAGTCGAGCGTAGAAGCTACCAATTCAGAGAATACGTACAGCGTGATGGCATTCGTGCCGAGGGCCAGCCAAGGAACGGTCCACCCTTTCTTCCAGCCGGTGCAGTCGATGAGCCAGTACAAAACCGCCAAGAGAACCAAAGCGATTCCAGCAGCGAGCAATACGTAGGTACTGGTCCACAGGCGCTTGTTGATAGGAAACCAGTGGCTCCAGACTTCCCCTGCGAGAATCGCGGCGATCCCGGCCGCCAGAATGCCGGCCGCTTTTGTGGAATTGCTCCCCTTGGTGCGCAACCATTCTCCCGTGAGTGTACCGAACAAGGTAGTGGCGACGGCAGGGATGGTAGAAAGCAGACCTTCGGGATCATAGGTACCGTCGCCGTAGAGATGCCCTGGCAACAGCCATCGATCGACAAAGGCGACGATATTTCGATAAGGATCGAGCAGGGGGATATCGCGGCCAGGAATGCCGAAACCGGGAACCGGAACGTAGCGCAACAAGACCCAGTAACCCAGGAGCGCTGCTAGGCTCGCTGCAACTCTTCCCCACGTCGTGGTGTACAGCATCAACAGGCTGGTGAAGAAGTAGCACAGTGCAATTCTTTGCAGGACACCATAGAAGCGAATATCGTGAAGGTGAAAAAAGGGGAAGCTGTTCACCACGAGTCCAAGCAAGAGCAAGATCAGGGTACGCCGCAGGATGTGAGGCAGGAGACTCATCCGCATATTTGCAGCGGCCAAACGCGATGGGAAAGAGAACGCCATGGAAAGGCCGACCATGAAAAGGAATGAGGGGAAGATGATGTCGGTAGGGGTCCAACCGTTCCACGTGGAGTGGAGCAGAGGCTTATAAGCGTGCTCCGCATCGCCATTGTTATTGACGAGGATCATGGCGGCAATGGTCAAGCCGCGCAGCACATCGAGGGAGATGAGTCGATCGGCTGGCAAAAGCGGAGGCTTGAGAGTTGGAGTGTGATTCATCAACCGTTCATTCATTTCGGGCGAGCAGAGATGACGTGAGATCGAAGGAAGAGCGCACGGGCGGCATTTAATCACATATTTGCGAGAAAGAGATTGGTTGAGGGAGTTTCTTGTGCGGGCAGGGCTGAGGGAAAGGGAAGATTGACGGCATAAGTCCAGTACCGCGATGGCGATTCGGGATTTTCGCCCGTCCGTCACATTCAGGCGTGATGCGTAGTACAGACCCATGTGCTAGCGGTGGGGGAGATTCAGAGGGTCACTCGCGAAAGGACTCCCTCCATGTCTACCGCCACGACCCTCAAAATTGAGACCCTGCGTACTTTGCCCACCGATGCCTCCCGGCACATTCAATGGCGTTTTGCGGACCGATACGATTTGCAGATGTTGGTGCAATCGGCACGGTCGGTTGCGCGTGGTCCAGTGGCTAAGCTGGTAGCGCAAGGCGGGCGCAATACCCACGAATGGACTCCTGCCAAAGCGGAGATGCTGGAAGCCTTTGATCGCGCAGGTCTTACAGCCGTATTCATGGACCCGGAACAGGGCGGATTTATCGTCGGACCTCGGAATCTGGCGCTTGCCTTGGTGGCGTTTGAACTGGCTTGGGTAGACGGAGGAGCCGCGACAGCTAGCCTTGGCTGGATGTCTGGCGCTGGCACCGATTCACGAGCGCGGAACAGAAGAGCAGCAAGATCGCTACATGAAGCTGGCGGCACCGGCTCAACCGGGCGAAACCCGCAAGCCGTGGCGCGGAGCTTTCTGCCTGACAGAGCCGATCCCTTACGTGGGAGTCGATACCGGGATGCTGGACGGAAAGATCAGCATCGCCGAATGGAAAGACGGCCAGGAGCCGATGTTGCAGGTGGAGAAGCGGGGCCGGTTCATCACGAATATTGGATTTGCAAACTTTGTTACGGCAGCGGTGGATTCCAACGATCCGCGGATCAAGGGAAGCTGCATGGTCATTCTGGAAGAGAATGATCCGGGGGTGTTTGATCGCGGGACTCCGACAAAAAAACTTGTGCATCAATTGTCGTCAACGGGAGATCCGATATTCAGTTTGCGGATTCCAGCGAACCGGATTGTGGGTGGCTACGACATTAAGGATGGGGTACTGATTCCACGGCACAGCCATAGCGAGGTGATTGAGGCGGTTTTCCGCCGGACGCGCGTGACGGTGGGAGTCATGACGGCAGCGAAGCTACTTTCCGCAGTTGAGCCGATCATTCGTTATCAGCGCGGAAGATTTCGCGGTGCTTCCACGGCGACGCCGGGATCGGTGCGGTACCAACTAGGTTTGCAGGCTCGCGAAGATGCGTTGCACCGGCTGGTGGATGTATGGGCGACGGGAGAAGCGAGCGCTTCATTGGCGTTTGCGGCAGCACGCGCGTTCGATGAACTCGACCCACTCGAAAAGGAAGCACAGGAGCTGCTGATAAAGCAGGGCGCAACCGGAACACGCGCGCAGGCCAAGGTGTTGCGCCAGGTCTCCGACGAAGCCGTGAAGCTTTTGAAATTGCCCGTGAACGATGCCCGAAGAGAGGCTCTGCAGACCGACCCGCTCTTGCGATTTCTTGTTTTGGATTCACAGGCCGACATTCTGTGCCCGGCGGCGAAGTTGTGGAATACGGGATGGGGAGTGCAGATGATGCGGGAAGCGGTGAGCCTGATGGGCGGATATGGCATCACCGAAGATTGCCCCGGCTATCTGGGAAATAAATGGATGGATGCGCAGTTGGAAGCGACATATGAAGGGCCTGAGGCGGTACAACGCAGGCAGCTTTCCATCACGATGATCAATCCCGTGTTTTTGGCGCAGTTCCGGAACTGGGTCCGCGAGATGCGTGCGATTGCCGCTGACAATCCGGGTACTGGCGCATGCACGCTGGCCACGGCGATGACGATGTGGTTGTGGACGATGGAACGCCTGCAAAACAGCACGGATGGAAACGGGGAAAAGCTGTACCAGAGCGCACGTCAAGGCGTTACGTTCCCGATGGCAGATGCGCTTTGCTGGATGTTGGCGGCGCGTTGCCAGATTCTGGATGTATTGGAGTTGAAGGCACGGGGAGGGGAAGACTCATCGGTTGCGGAAGGATTGGCGGGCTTAGTGAATTTCATGATGGATCTGTGCCATGTGCAGTCCGCGCGTGCGAGCGGAGAAATCGCCAGGATTTGCGCCGAACTGGTGTTTGGTTATAACCGGCATCCATCGTGGGACGCAGAGGGTTCGCACGGGTGCTTCCTGCAAGAAGAGATTGACGCACTGGAAGGATACATTCCGGGTATTGCGGCGTGCACCGTGGACATCGTTGGAAGTGATGGATCGCATCCGAAAAAAGCCGGTCCCTGCGCAAAGTGCAACGGAGCAGAAACATTTCTGGCACTGCACACGAAGCTGGACACGTGCATGACGGGCGCGCGTTTGGCGAAAGACCGTGCCGCGGAAGCGGTATCAAAGATCATGATTCCGGAAGTGCTGGATTATCCGGCATGAGTTCTGTGAATTCCGAATTATCCGCCGATGTAGAGCGCCAGCAGATGGCGGTAGACATAGTCTGCGTGGGATTCGGGCCGGCGATGGGCGGCTTCCTCACCACACTCTCTCGCAAATTGCTGAACGCTGATGGTACGCCACAGTACGAAAGCGCGACGTTACCTGGTGCACCGTTGCAGGTGATTTGCTACGAACGAGCGGATGGATTGGGATTTGGCGTTTCTGGCGTGGTCACAAAGGCGCGCGGGATCCGCGAAAGCTTTCCAGAATTAAATCCAACCGAAATTCCCATGGCCGTTCCGGTACAAAGCGAGAAGTTGGTGTATTTGCTGGATCCGGGGAAAGCGAGCCGGCGGTCGAGAGCACTACGAACGATAGACAAAGCGATTCGAGCGTTAGGGTCAGTTGCTGGATTTCGAGATGAAGCTGTCGAACTGCCTTACATACCCGGCTTTATGCGGAAGGATGATGGACTGGTGTTGTCGTTGGGCCAGTTCAATCAATGGGTGGGAGAACAACTGACTTCATCAGGGCTGGTGCAAATCTGGCCGGGAATGCCAGCCAGCGGCGCTTTGATTGAAAACAACGGAGTGAGCGGCGTGCGGCTGCTGGATCAAGGCGCAGATTTAAATGGATCGCCGGCGGAAGGATTCGCGCCGGGAATGGATGTGCGTGCGGCACTGACGATCGTGGGTGATGGCCCCGTGGGAGCCGTTGGACGTGGGCTAGATAAACATTTTGGTTTGCCAGAAGGCCATGAGATACGCGAATGGGCATTGGGCATGAAGATGGTGATTGAGCTGCGGGAAGATTGCAGCTTGAAACCCGGAACTGTGTTGCATACCTTTGGCTTTCCGGAGCCAGAGATTTTCGGGTTTCTGTATGTGCACCCGAACCGGCTGGCGTCGGTTGGGATTTTCGTGCCTTCGTGGTTTCACAGTCCGGTGCGGACCGCTTATCGGACTCTGCAGCACTACATTTTGCATCCTTATATATGGCGTCACCTGGAAGGGGGAACGCTGAAGTCCTGGGGAGCGAAATCGTTACAGGAATCGGGACGGAATGGAGAACCGTTTCTAGCTGGCGACGGGTATGCGCGAATCGGCGAAGGCTCTGGCAGCACCAATGTGCTAGCCGGATCGGGAGTGGATGAAGCGTGGACGACGGGAGTGCATCTGGCTGATGCGGTTGCGGAACTGCTCGAGGAAAAGCGTCCGTTCACTAAAGAGAATCTGGAAGAAACCTACGTACGCCGCCGGCGCGCCAGTTGGGTGGATAGAGAATCGGTTATGGCACGGGACTCGCGGAACGGGTTTCCCTACGGCATGATTCGCGGGCTGTTGGGAATGGCAGTGGCAGGATTCTCAAAAGGAAAGTTGGCATTTCCAGCCCAGACCAAATCGTCCAGGCAAACGCTTTCATCGTTGGAGCAGCACTACGCGGGAAAGATTCCTTCAACAGAATTGAAGGAGATGGCTGGCAACGCCGTCGCCCACGGACTGCCTCTGCATGACCAGATCATGAATCGGTGTGGCTGGCCGGAGATTCCTCTCGATGGCAAATTGCTGGTCTCGCAGCAAGACGCGTTGCTAATGGGTGGAAGTGTGCAAGCTCCGCCGGGTTATGCGAACCACGTTGTCTTTGTGAAACCGGAAGCTTGTCGTGAATGCGAGCCGAAGCTTTGCGTGGAGATGTGCTCTGGGCAGGCAATCACGCGAGGGGAGAGTGGCGTTCCGGCATTCGACCGCGAGAAATGCATATTCTGCGGCGCCTGTTTGTGGAATTGCGGAGCGGAAGCAGATGGACAGCCCGGCAACGTGGACTTTCGTGCGGGAACCGGTGGATTGCATTCCGCGTTGAATTGAATCGTCAGCAGGAAAATAGCAGCCTTTGAGGAAGAGGAAATCGAAATCATGAGTACCGGATATCAAATTGTTGTGTGTGGAAGCATCGTGCCGGATCCGCTGCAGACTCTGGAGCCGATAGAAACGCCTGGGGGACCTGCGCTGAAGAACGAAATGCTGCTGCCTGCAGTGTTTGACCCTTGGGCAGGCCACGCGCTGTACGAGGCAGCGAATCTGGCCACCAAGTTTCCCGGAAGCAAAGTCTGGCTGATAAGCCTTGGAGTAAAGGCGAAGCTCCAACAAGTGATGATGACGATCGCGCAGAAAGTGAGTTTTGAACTGCTGGCGATTGATGGACCGGCAGGAGGATTTGTCGACGCTCATGCGACTGCCAAGATTCTTGCAGAAGCAGTCAGCGCAATCCCCGGATTAGATCGTTCGCGGCTGCTGCTGTTTGGCGGATGGGAATCGGCGTCTCGCGGCGCCGGAGTAACGTTGCAGCTGACTGGCGAACATCTTGGCATCCTGGATCAATTTCAGGGAGTGGATGAGGTCAACGTACAAGCGGATGGTTCGCTGGAAATCCTGGAGCGCATCGAGGGAGGACGGCATCAAGTTTCGATTTGCGCCGCTCCACCTGCGCTCTTCGGTTGGGCAACCGGCAATTTACCGGAACCGAGAAACAATCCGCAAGTCGGCATGGTCAATATGCGGACGGTAATGCCTGCGTTACAGCGCGCAAAGGCCGCTACGCCCGCTCAAGACGGGTTGCGTTATCACAGCGTCAGTCCTCCAAAACAACAGAGGCAAACGCGTATCGTCAAAGACCTTTCCGTGGATGAAATAGCCGAGGAAATTGCCGAATGGGTGACGAAGAACTGAGTCACTCAAACTAGAACGAGCGGGCTGTTGGATGAACACGAAATACCAGGGAAGAAACGAATTCTGAGAACGAGGGTGAGAGCATGACGGAAAGTATTTTATTTCTAGTGCATTTGGATGAATCAGGAACCGGACTTCCCAAAATTGCTTTTGAGGTACTTGGTGCTGCACTTGATCTGGCGAAACAGCAAGGCGCACCCATAGACATCGGACTGATCGGTGAAGATGTGCAACCTGCTGCGAATCAACTGGCGAACGCAGGTGCAAGACGGATACTCGGAGTCTCGGGAGCAGATTTTGCCACACCGCGATTTGCAAGCGATGCAGCGGCTGTGCAAGCGCTGAGCCTGGCGAGCAAGCCCAGTCTGATTGTTGCCACGGGAACGCTTCGATTTATGCGGGCGATTCCTACCCTGGCGCATCGATTGCAGGGGCAAGTCGACACACACATCACGTCCATCAATGTCGGCGAAGGAACCGTGACCGCCACGCGCTGGTTCTACCGGCAACGTCTGGAAGGAGTATTACGCCGCGAGGCACGACCCTGGATTTTGTTGCTCGATGCTGGATGTCACGCGCCATGGCGAGGGGAGCCGGGCAAAACAGCATTGGAGAGAGTGCAAGTGGTTTTGCCGGCAGAAGCCAAGCGTACGACCGTCACAGGTATTCGCGTTCCCAAAACAAATGCGCAGACGATTCGTCCCGATGCAGGGCTACTTTTCGTAGCGGGCGCCGGTTGGACCAAGAAACAGGCTGACGGGAAAGTTCATCCAGCGGAGGCGGAGAGCTTGATCCTTGATTTTCTGAAGGCGGCCGATGCTTCGCTGGGTGGAAGCAAATCGCTGGTTGACCAGAGTGGAGAGAATCAAACAGTCCTGGCATTCATGACGCATATGAACCAGGTTGGTCAGACCGGGTCAACGCCACGCCACCCGAAGGGCTTATCCACATGTTGCCACGGAGAAGAACCCCACGTGGTTGGATGGCGATTCATCAATGAGCGTCGTGCAATCAATTTGGATCCCAACTGCGGATGGGCACGAGGCAAGGCGGATGTTCTCTATGTTGCCGACGCGTTCAAGGTGATGGAGAAAGTAAATGCGCTTTTGATGGAGCGCGTTGTCGTTGCCAAGTAGATTGGAGTGCTAGATTGACCTATGCCGATAAGATAGAAAGGTCTAGGGAATGGGACGACGGCCCTGAATGACTCGTATTAGAATGACGATAATCGCAAAGACCAGCAGTATATGAATAAAACCACCCAACGTATACGAAGTCACCAAGCCCAGTAACCACAAGATCAGCAGGACAACACCGATTGTCATCAGAAGATCCATAGTCTTCCTCCTGTTGGATGTGAGAGAACAACAGTCTCTCCGTCATGATTCAGTACCATCACTGGATGAGACTGAATGAATAAGGCAGCAGGAGAATAGGTCCACGGGGATGCGTTTTCTATCGAGCAAATCAAGTATCTACCCTAAGGCGACTGTGTAGAGTCCGAGTGGCGCGAGCCCTCAGAGGTTTGTGCGCTCCGAAACCAGGCGATCCTGACGAGCTGGTGATACGGGCTTACTGTAAGTTTGAAACGGGAGAATCGCCTGTGGACGAGGAGACAGCAGTCGATTGCTTCAATCCTTCAACCAACAATTGGATTCGTCTTTCGTCCCTGGTGAGCTTTTTCCCGGAAGATTCGTGGCCTTCCGCCGTATAGAAGTCCAACAACTGCGCCTTCAGCTCTTTGTCGACATCCGCCATCTTTTGTTTTGAGAGGCGATCCAGTAACTGTGCGCAAGTCACATCATTCAGCTTATATTTGCCTCGTGCAGTGACCTCTCCGACGTCGAAATTGTCGTTGGGAAGCTGCAACTGTCCCTCTTTCAATTCGGCAAGAAGATGGCGGTAACGCTCGACAGTTTTATTGAAACTGTTTTCAAAGAGCTTCTCCGCTTCGGGAGTAGGAGTGCGAAAAGTCAGTATCTTCAGAGGTCCAATTTTCGGAAGAATGCGAATCAAAAAAGCCAGAAGCTTTTCACCGGCACTCGGACGTTGATAGTCCTTCCCCCATTCTTTCTCGTAGCTCGAGCGAGATAGATTGTATAGGAATTTCTTTCGCGTAACTCCTGGCAAATCATTTTGAATTTCGTCCTGTTTGAGGTTCCAAGCCACGCGGGTGGCCGTGGGGATCAAGGAGTTTACGCTGTGACGATAGGAATTGGCGGCGAGTTGTTCATTTTGAAAGACAGACTTCAGTTCGATTCCGTAGGTCTCGCGGAAAGCCGTTTCCATCAGAGGTAGAGCGACTTCAAAGCCAACAAACTCGTGGTAACTGTTGGGAGCATAATGACCCTTGGCAACTTGCAGCACGTCAAAGCCAAATTCCGTTTTTATGTGAGCAAGGGGATTGTCTTCGTAGGTGACCACCGGGCCGAACTTTTTGTGCAGCTCCGGATAGAGAAGCGGGACAGCAACATTAGTCGCCAGGCGATGACCGTCGTTGTCGGCGGCATAATGCGCCACCGAGCCGATGGCAAATGCATAGTCGTTCAAGTTCTGGGCGTTGCGTAACAAGGAGAGGATGAAATCGCCACTGCGAAAATAGTGAGTCAAGTCGCTGAAAAACTTGGCACCGTGCGGATAGTAACCCATGTCCTGGATGATCGCACCACCATACGCATACGCGTGAGCCTTGCGAAGCTCTTCCTCTGTCGCGCCAGGGAAGCGTTTGATCAGCAGCGGAAGAATGTGAGTCTCCCACGCTACGTCAATAATGGCTTCATGCGTGAGGACTGAATATGCGTGAGAAGGGAGAGGACAACTGATCAGTATTGCGAGAAGGATGGAGGCTGTGTGGCGGATCGCTTTTCTCATTGCTGATTTATTCCCGCATGCATTTTGCCACAAGCCACAAGAAACGCACTGACAAAGAGAACCGGGGCAGGCGTTTACCTGCCCCAGTCAGCAAGTGGACTCGTTATCAGACGTTCAAGAGTCAACCAGACAGACCGCTATCTTGCACCTTGGGCTTTGGAAGCTTCGCGACGAGCATCGAAGTCGCCCAATGATGCCGTGAATTCGTCAAGTTGCTTTTCTGCCTGATCTTTGGCCAGTCCATAACGTTCCTGAAGCTTGCCGACCAACTGCTCGCGTTTGCCATTGATGGTGGTCAAATCGTCGTCGGTTAGCTTCCCCCACTTTTCCTTCACCTTGCCAGAAATCTGTTTCCATTTCCCTTCGAATTGATCCGAATTCATTAATGCCTCCTTGTGGTCCAACCACCTGGTCGCCATGCAGTGCAGCGGCGGAAGATTGGACAAGTATCATGAAACCGTACGCAGCAGAGGAAACACATACGCCAATTCATCGGGGCGCAAAAAAGAAGTACTTGAGTGCATAGCGATTCAAGAAAGCTGCAGGGATATACCTGGTTGAATACAGCTATACGCGGATGGAGTAGAAGACTCCCACAAAGTAAAACTCTTGGGAAACGTTGTCGCTCCATGAGCGGATCCATGGCATCGGGACCCACTCAGCGAATGACTCTTAGAAGGAGGCGCAATGTTACGACTAGCATTGGGATTTTTTATTGTGGCACTGATCGCAGGGGTATTGGGATTCACGGGAATAGCCATAGCGACGGCAGGCATCGCAAAGATCCTTTTCTACATTTTTCTAGTGCTTTTTGTTTTGAGCCTTATCGGCCACTTATTCAGGCAGACGTGAAACAGCAGACTGACGCAGCGAACCTTCCGGTTCTTTGAATGCCCAAGTTAGTCGAAAGGAGGTTTAAAAATGACAAGCAAATCACTGCTCGGAATTGCGCTGGTGATCGTGGGGATTCTCGCCCTCGCTTATCAAGGGTTTAGCTATACCGTACCCAAAAAAGAGGTTGATCTCGGTCCGATTCAGGTCACGAAAGAGGAGCGGCATAACGTCCCACTTCCTCCGATCCTTGGGGCATTGGCCCTGATTGGGGGGATTGCCGTTCTTGTGACGGATCGACGGGGCCAGTAGTAGATTGAATTCGAAAAAAGGATGAAAAAAGAAATTCGAAAAAAGGAGATTGAGATGAAGAACTGGAATAAAGCATTGATGGGAGCATTGGTTCTGGCGCCCTTTGCCGTCGCAATGCCGAAGGCGGATGACGTGAAGGAAACAGACCGCCTGCAAAACGCAGGCACGGTGATCCAGGAGATCTTGGACATTCCGGACGACATTCCACAAGAGTTGCTCGACAAGGCACGTTGCGTGGTGGTGATGCCATCAGTGCTGAAGGCCGCGTTTATCGCCGGTGGAAGCTATGGCCGAGGCGCGATGGTGTGCCGGACAGGAAGAGACTTTTCAGGTCCGTGGGGCGCACCAGCGATGTATGCGCTAGAAGGCGGTAGCGTTGGATTTCAAATCGGCGGTGAAGCCACCGATTTCGTCATCCTGGTAATGAACGGGAGGGGCGTCGACAGCCTGCTTCATAGCAAGGTGAAACTCGGAGGAGACGCATCGATAGCCGCGGGTCCAAAAGGACGCACAGCATCTGCCGAGACTGACGCCTATATGCGATCGGAGATGTTGAGCTACTCGCGCTCTCGAGGCGTATTTGCAGGTGTATCGCTGGAGGGAACAACCTTGCGCCCTGACGAGGATGCAAACCATCGTGTTTACGGAAACGATGCAACGGCGGCCAAGATCATTACCGAGGCCAAAATAGAAGCGCCGGCGGCGGGCAGGCATCTAGTGTCCAGGCTGCAAAAGGCAAGTCCGAAGCTAAAATCGTAACCAACAAACAAGTGACCGACAATTTGGGCGAGATCTGATGGTCTCGCCCTTCTCTCTCGAAACCGGGGTGCGAAGAGGGAATTGATAGAAGCTAAAGTAGACTATTTAACTTTTGTTCTTACTCCAGACAGTGGATCCACCTTAGAAAATACAGGGAAACTGGTATTTCACCGATTGAGTGATTGGTTTTAACTGTGGAAGCAAATTTAGTGAGACTCAGGTTCTAAATTTGGAGCTAAGATGCCAGCGCGTGTCTTTGTTGAAAATGAGACGGGAATGTCCCACATATCGGTAAGACCTAGCATGAGCAATCTAAAGATCCTGGTGGTCGACGACCACGACATCATCCGGCGCGGTCTCAAGGAACTCTTGACCGCGAAGCCGGGGTGGGAAGTCTGCGCCGAGGCAAAAACGGGCAGGGAAGCAGTAACGCTCGCGGAGCAAATGAAGCCGGACATCGTGGTGATGGATATCAGCATGCCGGATTTGAATGGGCTGGAAGCAGCACGCCGAATAAACAAGACGTTACCGAAGACCGGCATCCTGATTCTCACGATGCACTTCTCGGATCAATTGGTGCGCGATGTGATTGAAGCGGGTGCTCGAGGCTATATCTTGAAGTCAGACGCAGATCGCGATCTGGTTACCGCGGTCGATTCCATAGCCAACCGCAGAACATTTTTCACGCCTCGCGCTTCCGAGATGCTCCTCGACGATTTTTCGAGACAGTCTTCCGGGGCCGAACCGAAGTTGCCGCAACGGAATCGCTTGACGACCAGAGAGCGCGAAATAGTACAGTTGCTCGCGGAAGGAAAGAGCAGCAAGGAAGTTGCGGTAGCTCTGGGAATCAGCGTGAAGACCGCGGAAACGCATCGAGCAAATATAATGCGCAAGCTGGAAATCCATTCTGTCAGCGAACTCGTGCGGTACGCCATCAAAAATCAGATTATTGAGGCTTAGACAGTTTTGCTTTCGGTTGATTCGAACCCGCCCCTCGGTGAATATAACGTTCCCTATTTCCCCGCCGGGTTCTCTTTCTCTCCGAGTAGTAGCGCGCCCGATGCTCCGCAATGGCTCCAGGAGAATATTGCCCATGCCCCGCGTCCTAATCGTTGACGACCACGCCTTCATACGACGTGGCGTTCAATCGATTCTTCAATCGTTCCCCGAATGGGAGCTGTGCGGGGAAGCGGGCGACGGGGCGGAAGCAATCGATCTTGTCGATAAACTGAATCCCGATCTAATCCTGATGGATGTGACAATGCCGAAGTTGAATGGCATTGAAGCGACGCGGATAATCCGCAACAGCCATGCCCGTGTGAAGATTGTGTTGCTCACATTGCATGAATCCTCGGAAATTCTGCGGAGCGGATTTCGAGCCGGGGCCAACGGGTATCTGTTGAAGGCCGATGCAGAAGAAGAACTGATGAAGGCGATGCGAGTGGTGGTAGGTGGCGGCTCCTACATCAGCCCCAAAATCGACAGCGGAGTGGTATCGGAAGTAGTAAAGGAAATCCACCCGGAACAGTGAAGTCTTTCCTGCCAATTTCCCAGTTCGCTCCGAGGTTTGAGATCCTGTCCCGCGAACTAGTCTGCTCTTCTATTTCCTGATTGAGTTGCCCACCTGCAAAAAGCCACCATTTCGATTGCCGAGAATAAGTGCAAGGAGGATTCGAAATGCCAGAAAAACGTACGCTCGACAGAGCCTTGGAGTACAGGAGAGAGGGGGATCGCCTTCCACAAAAGCAGGGGAATTTGTGAGGGAGGAAATTGACCACATTCGGCAAGGAGCGCACGGGGCCCGATCCACAAAGCAGTCTATTGCTATTGGCTTGTCCAAGGCCCGCCGAGCTGGAATCAAAATTCCAGCGGGAGGAAAAATAGAAATGGAAAAGCTATACAAGGGCGAGCGGAGAGTCGAAGGGCAATGCGAAAGCCTTCCAAAAAGTGAGCTCGAGCGACACTGAGGACGTTGCGCAGAGAAGGCTCCGAGGCGGCATCGCAGACCGCATTGTCACGTTTTGCCAAGGCGAGCGCATGAAAACGCGGAGCGCAGAGCTTGCGCCAATCCACAAGAAAAGCCGCAAGAACGAGAAGCATGGAAAAGGAACCCCAAGTGAACCGCAAGTCATTCCAAAAAGTACACGAAATCATCAGCAATCCTACCTTCAGCCACGGATGGAAGATTGAGGCAACTCAACTGAAACTCAGTGTAGACACTCAGCTCGAGACAGAGATGAATGACGGAAGACAATCGAACCTCCGTTGTGAAGAAAAGTGAAGGAGAACCATGAAAGCCCTCAAACTGATGTCATTGGTGACAGCGTTAGCCGCGGTGGGATTCATTTCTGGGTGCTCCGACTCTCAGACCAAATCGCCAGACGTGACGGACAGCATCCGGCAGTCGCTGGATCAAGCGGGGCTGAAGGACGTAAAAGTCAGTCAAGATAGAGACAAGGGAGTCGTAACTCTCACCGGCACTACCGCTACCGACATAGAGAAGGCACAGGCAGAAATTGTGGCCAAGTCTATTGCCAGCACGCAAGTTGTTTCCAACCAAATTGCCGTGCGGCCGCCGGGAGAAGAGAGCGTAGCGAAGAAGATAGATTCTGATATGGACAAGGGGATCGAGAAAAACCTGCACGCTGAACTGCTGAAACTGAAACTCGACCACTCTGTGAACTATGATGTCAAAAACGGCGTTGTCACACTGACCGGCGACGTGAATTCGCAGTCACGGCGCTCCGGCGTCGAAAAAGCCGCGCGAAATATTCCGAATGTGCAACAAGTTGTGAATGAACTGGAAGTGAAGAATCAAAAAGCGACCTCTTCCAGGTAATGGGCCAGGTGCCGGGGTCAACTCTATCTATCACGGACGCGTCTGGATGTCAGGCATCCGCCGCCTTCATTGCGGAGCGCAGTTGTTGAGCCATGAGAGCTAGAAGTCTGTTAGAGTGATAATTCCCCGCCCGCCGCTAATCGGGAAGGACGACCTACCGAGCGCTATCACTTCCATGGACTTTCTACCACTGCGTCTTCCGGCAAGTCGATTCAGATCACTTATTGTGGCTGTCGTCCTGTTGGTGTCCACCGGAGTCATAGGGAACATCACCGTGGACAGGATGAGGGCAAGTCGCGAACTCGTGCGGCATACCTATCACGTGCACGGGTTATTGAAAGATCTGCGAGCGGAAACTCAGGAAATTCACGCGAATTTCGACCTGTACTTGTTGTCAGAAAACCCCGATGAGACCGCTCAATTAGCCAGGCAAGCCCAGGAAGAGTTGCGGATACTTGCGGACTTGCAGACTCTAACGGCAGACAATCTTACCCAGCAGCAGCGATTGGCGCAGTTTGGACCGGTGCTGCATGCGGACATAGCTCAACTGCACAGTTGCGTGGAAGGCGCAAGCTGCATGGTCGACGGTCGAATCACGCGGCCGGAGTATTTGCTAGAGATTGCCCACCGTCGAAAGACAATGTCCGACATGCTCAGCAATATGGAGTCCATGCAAGAGAGTCTTCTCGAGGCCAGATTGAAAACATGGGATCGCCTGTTCAACCGGATGATCTTTACTTCGGTGGCTGCCTTTATTATTGCTTTGATCCTGCTGTTCTACAATTTCAGGCTACTGTTTCGTGAAGTTGAGCGCCGCAAGGTTCTGGAGCAGCTTGAAAAAAACAATGCGGGATCCTACCGCATGCTTAGTGCCAGGATTCTTGAGTTGCAGGACGTTGAGCGAAGAAGAATTGCGCGTGAGCTTCACGATAGCGTGGGGCAATTTCTGGCGGGGCTGAAGATCAATCTGGGGCGGCTGCAGCGTTGCGAAGCCGAACCATCCATTCAGAGCCATCCTTTGTTGTTGGAGTCGGTTGAGCTGACCGAACGAGCGATAAGCGAAGTTCGGACGATCTCGCACCTGCTGCATCCCCCGCTGCTCGATGAGCTGGGGCTCTACTCGGCTACTCGCTGGTACACGGAGGGTTTTGCCAAGCGAAGTGGCATCCATGTCGAGTTGCGCCTGGCAGAGATCACGGAACGCTTGCCGAAAGAGATAGAGCTAGCTCTGTTTCGGGTTCTTCAGGAATCTCTTACGAACGTTCACCGTCACGCCAGGGCAAGCAGCGTGTCAGTCGAGATAAAGTGCACAGACTACGAGGTCATTCTCATAATTTCTGACAACGGAAATGGCATCCCGCAAGACTCACTGCTTCGGTTCCGCTCCGGCCATGCTGGTGGAATTGGGCTGGCGGGAATGAGGGAACGGCTCGCCGAGCTTGGCGGAACGCTAGAAGTCGATTCGAGCGCGGAGGGCACGCAAATACGAGCCACTCTACCAACAAATGAGTGTGACCCGGCCGATCCACCCGCGGAAAACATCAGCATTGGCGGGCAATAAGTCAGGTCAGTAGTGTTCTTGGCTGGTCGCCCATGAATTTTGTGAAACCGGTTTTGGCTAGCGGGCGGAAGCCCAGGGGTTCCTTTCAGTTTTCTTGTGATCGATTTCCATAGATCGTGCAAGTCAGAAGGTGGATTCGATTCCGAATTGCGGAGTCGCGGAAACAAGAGAATGTCTTTCTGCAGAGATTACACTTCCATTCCTTGTGTCGAAGATGAAGTACTCTCCAGGGGTGAGCTTGGCAATCTGAGCCATTTCCGATTTGGCTTGTCCCAGTCCTGTGACTGCTTTCAACCATAACGCTTCGCCGTCGGGTAGTTTTCTAAAGATGTCATATTTGGCATCCATGCTCGGCACCTCCCAGACAATTGCTTTTCGCTCTAGGAATGGCAAATAGAGGACCATCCGCTTGAGGTTGAATACATGCTTTTTGCTCAGTTACTTACGGTCCAACTGGGCAATGAGGTGGGTCGAATCAGAGAGGCAAAGCTGGAACAATTTTCAGAGGGATTGTACATTCTTCACCCTAGGCAAGTACCATTACTCGCTTAGGAGATTTTACGGATCAGTTGTCTTTCGGTTGCAACTCAGGATCAGTGAATCAATATCCACATTCTATTACCGGAGAACTACACTGAGTGCAATTGTCCAGCGGTTCGAATCATTTCAACGGCATCCTGACGATTGGAGGCATCCACCTGCCGCATCACCCTGCGAATGTGATTTTTCACAGTGAACTGAGATAGATGCAGGCTTGCCGCTATTTCCTTATTGGTGAGCCCTTCGGCCACCAGATTCATGAGCTGAATTTGCCGGAGCGTCAGCCGATTCCTAGTTGTTTCTGGAAGCGGCGCAACAGTCGAATTCCTCTGCGCCGTTGAGACATGCTCAATCAACTTCATGCACAGATTTGCTGGGCACATCGCCTCACCACGGGCCACTCCACGAACCGCCGCCACGATCTCCCCAGCGGAGGCGTCTTTTAGCAGGTAGCCCTGGACGCCCAGGTAGACAGCTTTCAAGAAGATCTGAGGGTCATCGTCCATCCCGATCAGCAGTATCCTGCAAGAGCCAATCCCTTTGTGCAGGTCCAAGAAAAACTGGGAATGAGAGACGGGGGCGCAGTCCGTGAGCACAATGTCGCATCCAGATTCCAGAATCTGTGCCTGGGCTGGCTCACTGCTCCGAAGCACTCCGTTAACGCAGATTCCAGCCTGCTTCCTCAGCAACCGTGCCAGGGAATCCCTTAGCAGTCTATTGTCAGAAATTAAACAGACTTTTACTTCAGGCGATTGCGGGGAAATGTTCGTTGCTGCCATATAAGGGGCCCTGGGTTCCAGCGCAAGGTCGCAGTTTGCGGCAATGTACTGGACACCGTAAACAAGAGAGATACAACTGAGGCGCTAAGTATAAAAAGAGTCATATTTCGTGTCAAGTAGTATTAGTACAGTGTATATGTGTGAAAGGGAGAGGGTTAAGGGCAGATAGAGAGCCGGAGGTCGGCCCCATTCGTTGAGCATGTCCCAGCGCCCTTCACGATTAGCACTAAGCCGAGTAGTCCATTGCAGCCCGTAGGACCTAGTTGTTAGTCCATTCTTAGTCCATCTTCAGCCCCTCCTCGCCACTGTAATTCGCCAACCGAACGTGGATTCTTTTTTGACACCACACTGAGCCTTACATTTTCCAAGCTGATGTTAATACTCAATGGCTAAGAGAGGGAATTTATGGTTAAGACCTTGCGAGTCCTGGTCGCCAACAAACCGAAGCTGATGCGAGAGCTTCTTCGCGAAACATTCGCAGAGCAGTCGTGGATCGAGATCGTCGGGGAAGTGGCTGACGAAACCGAGATTCGTAACCATGTAGAAAAGACGTCGCCGGACCTTCTCGTAGTCACTGCGGAAGAACGTGGAAAGCGACCGGAGATCTGCGACATGCTGCTACATGAATTCCCCGAGCTGCGCATCATCGCGGTTGCTCCGCGCGAGAACTATACCGTCTGCTATTGGGCTTCTCTCGACATTCATTCCGGTGACATCGAATCTTCGGAAGAAGGGCTGCTCACGGCGGTCCGACAAATGGCGGAGGCACAGTGAGCGATTTTGGAACAGTCCGTAAGGGATGCTGGGCAATGAGGACAACAATTACAGCTGCGAGGCTGCGCAGGTGGGTGTCATGAATCAAGTTCTCGAATTCCGAGTTCGCAAAACAGGTCTGTTGATCCCGGTTTTATTTTTGGGTTTGGCTGGTGATGTCGTGGGACAACAGACGCAGAACAGGGCCAATACGACTGTTGACACGGTAAATGCCAAACGCCCTCTGCAGTTCCAATCCGATTTGTCCAAAGACAACTACGACCGAGTTGCCGCGTCGCCCGCCCAAATCCGAGATGTTCTGATTAAGGATCCGGGAATTCTGGTGGAGCTGAAACGATGGATTGCGAAGGAAGCCAGTGACACCGGCCGCATAGTGACTGACGAAGATTTAACGGACAACGCGGTTTTTGACAGATTAGCGACGGACACACGGTTTCGTTCTGTTGCCACACGGCTGGTGCAACGTTACGGCTATTTGCGCCCCATGATCGACCCAAACTCCGAAATGGGCAAAGAGCAGGAATTATTGGTCAAGGAGCGTGTAAGGCGGCTAGTCCAAATCGAGAGCCAAGAAGACAACCAGTCAATCAGGCCGGACAAAACCGGTAACAGAGAAGTAACGGAAGAGAACTGCGATTGGAACAACGAAAAAGACTGCGCCCAAACTGTGCGCCAACGTTCGAGACGTACGGATTCAACTCCCGAAAGCAATGGCCCCCAAAAGGAAACGACGACCCCCAATTACCCAAATGAGGGGCAACCGATGACGTCCTCGCCGCGAATTATGAGGGCGGAACTTAATCAGGAGAGTTCGGCTTTCGACGGAATGGGAGAAGGCAGTGTTTCTCTGCAGAGTGTCTCCAATCCCATGAAACAGCCAGGGGAGCAGAGAAACTCCGGGAACTTGCCGCCAGATCAACCGAACCCGAATTCCACTGAGCCGGGGCTGGGCACCGCTCTGCGCGGTTTTGGAACAGAGGGCGCGCCGGGGATTGGTGGCGACTCAAACACGTACATGGACTCGCGGTCTGAAAAAGGCATGGGAAACAACATGCGCCGCGAATCGAGACTGGCTAAAACTCGCGAACTTACTCCGCGGACGATGGAACGCCAGCCAAATCCGTACGCTGATATTCCCTCCTTATTTGATTTGTATGTGCAGGCACCATGGCAAGACCGATCACCACAGCGGTTTGGGGCGGCGGTTTTCCGTGACGGGCTTCGCGATTCACGCAGTATCCCAATGGATCTGCCTGTCGGGCCCGATTATGTGGTTGGGCCTGGGGACAGTTTGCAGATCGATCTTTGGGGAGGAATTTCCACCAAGCTTGTCCGAGTCGTCGACAGACAGGGACGAGTTACGCTGCCGGAGGCTGGGCCGTTGCTTGTCAGCGGAAGGTCTCTGGGCGAAGTGCAACAAGCAGTACAAAAAGCGATTGGAACGCAGTATCGCGACACGTCTGCCGACGTCTCGGTATCACGACTGCGCACGGTTCGAATCTACGTGGTGGGGGAAGTAGAGGAGCCGGGAGCGTACGACATCAGTTCTCTTTCCACGGCGCTCAATGCGCTGGTAGCGGCGGGTGGAGTGACGCCGCGTGGATCCTTGCGCTCTTTGAAACATATGCGCGGAAGACAGGAACTGGAAGAGATCGACGCCTACGACCTCTTGTTGCGCGGTGTGGCTCCCGATGCAAAGCGGCTGGAGAACGGAGACACCTTAATGGTTCCTCCGATTGGGCCACAAGTAACGATATCCGGAATGGTCCGGCGGCCCGCAGTTTATGAGTTGAATGGGGAAAAGTCCGTTGCGGAAGCTTTGAGCCTTGCAGGAGGTATCTTGCCCGCTGCTGCGTTGCGACATGTGGAAGTGCAGCGGCTGGAAGCTCATGAAAAACGGACCATGTTGACGCTGGATTTGTCGCCAGACGATAAAGCGGCATCCCAACTTAATTCCTTCATCGTTCACGACGGGGATGAAATCCACATCTTCCCGATTGCAACCTATAACCAGGACACGATCTATCTACAGGGACATGTATTAAGACCTGGGCGATATTCCTACCACGATGGAATGAAGCTCACCGATTTGGTAGCGGGCTATAAGGACGTACTTCCAGAACCGGCTGCTCATTACGGTGAAATTATTCGGCTGAACCCGCCAGATTTCAGACCAAGTGTGGTGAGTTTCGATCTCGGCGCAGCAATGAAAGATCCCGCGACTTCACCTATTTTGCAGCCACTCGATACTGTGCGCCTTTTCAGCCGTTTCGATTTTGAGCCGGCTCCAACCGTTTCAGTCGTAGGAGAAGTCCGCGCACCGGGAACGTATCGAACATCTGGCCAAGCTTCACTGCGTGATGCTGTGTACCTGGCCGGTGGACTGACGCCGGATGCGCAACTCGAGACCGCACAGCTTTTTAGGATTAATCCTGACGGCACCTCAAAGATTTTCAGCGTAAATCTGGGAGGGGCACTGAACGGAAGTGAGGCAGAGAATATTTTGCTGCAACCGAGAGATCGCCTGCTGATCCACAAGAACGAAACCCGAGTCGACCCCAGTTTTGTCGAGATTACGGGAGAGGTGGCGAAGCCCGGCCGTTACCCGTACACGGGGAACATGCACGCTGAGGATCTGATCCGTGCTGCTGGTGGCCTGAAACGCAGCGCAGACACAAATACTGCGGATTTAACGCGATACTCCGCATCGGGCGGGTCTTCCAGTCAAATACAAGTATCACTTGCTTCACTTGCGAATGGAAATGCTACGGAAGATGTGCCGCTACGAAGTGGAGACGTTCTGGCAATCCGTCAAGTTCCCGGGTGGGGAGATGTAGCAGCATCCGTAAAGGTAGACGGAGAAGTTATCCACCCATCGACGTACGGAATAAAACCCGGAGAGCGGTTGAGTTCTGTGCTTGAACGCGCCGGCGGTTATTCGAAAGAAGCTTACCCATACGGCGCGGTGCTGATGAGGCGCGAAGTCCGGGACCTGGAAGCAAGGAATCAGATGGAGCTCATTGCCGGTTGAAGGCGGAGCGGGCTCAACTGAAGACTTTGCCGGAAGGGGATGTCGATCAGAAGAACGCCAAATTGAATGCTATAGCGCAGACTGATTCGACATTGAGTCAGCTCTCCTCGAATCCTCCGATTGGGCGAGTCGTCATCCACATCCAGGGCAACCCCAGTGAATGGAAGAACACGGCTACCGACATTGCGCTACGAGATGGCGACGTCCTGGTAATCCCCAAGAAGGCAAATGTCGTCACCATAAATGGTCAAGTGTTCAATCCAACGGCTATCAGCGCGCGACCCGGTCGTTCGGCGAAGTGGTACTTGAGTCAAGCAGGTGGGTTAACACCGATCGCTGACAAGAAGGGAGTGTTTGTAATCCGTGCAGATGGGTCCGTCATCTCTTCCAAGAACAATGGTAGCGGTTGGTGGTCGGGAGATCCATTGGGTGCGGCGCTCAGGCCCGGAGATACGGTCATCGTTCCGGAAAAGACTCCAAAGATTGGCGGAATAAACTGGACGACGGTTTTACAGACGGCACAGATTGCCACTTCCATTGGGCTCGCCGTGGCTTATCTCCATCCGTAGACGGGAAAGGGAATGATGTGGAAGAGAGCCACAGCGATGGCATGGATCGTCATGGGATTTTGGGGATGCGGAGCGAATCCGGTTCCTGGGCAAGAACTAGAGAAGCAGGAGAAAATCCCAGAATCACAAAACGACTCGGCAAAACAGAAGGGGAACAAAACAGAAGCAGCGAGTGACGAAAACAGAGATATGGAAGAGAAGAACTCAGTGACATTGCCGCAGAACGCGAAACAGTTGGGAAGTAGGTTCCTTCTCGACCAGAAACAAATTTGGACGAGTCCGGCGCGGCTGCGTTTTCCTGATGCGAACTGGTTGTTGCCAATGAGCGGCATTACGGCGGGCATGTTTGTCACGGATGCCGACATGAGCGGGCATATTTCACAGGACAAAACAAGAACGGGCCACTACAACACGATCTCTAACGCGACCGTAGGGGCGCTCATTGGCGGGGCAGGGGCAATGTGGTTGCTGAGTTACCCCAAACATGAGCAACACTGGCGAGAAACGGGCTTTTTGGCCGGTGAGGCCGTAATCAATAGCTTCGTAGTCGTCGAAGCGATGAAATATCCGCTGGGCCGCCAGAGACCTTTCGAAGGAGATGGCAGCGGAACTTTTTTCAAGGGCGGGGTTTCCTTTCCCTCCGAACACGCTGCAGCTGCCTGGGCAGTGGCGGGTGTGGTAGCACATGAGTACCCTGGCCCACTAACTAAAATCATCGTGTACAGTCTCGCAACGCTGGTCGATTACTCTCGTTATCGTGCGCGCCAGCACTTTCCTTCGGACGTGTTTATCGGAAGCGTGATCGGAAACATGATCGCGGAGGATGTCTATAGCCGACATCACGACACGGAACTGGGAGGAGTTGCGGTGAACTCTTTTCGCAGCTTCTTGCGTCAGACACGGCCTACCTCAAGTGCAAATATGGGTTCACCTTACGTGCCGCTCGACAGCTGGGTTTATCCCGCGATGGATCGGCTGATCGCGCAGGGTTACATAAAGTCCGCAATCGTCGACATGCGCCCTTGGACGAGATTTGAGTGCGCACGACTGGTGAATGAAGCAGGTGAGTCGCTGGCAGACGTTGACCCAAAGGCTTCGCAGGCGCCGAAGATCTACGAATCCCTCGCACAAGAATTCGGTGAAGAGCTGAAGCTGCTCGAGGGCGGAAACAATACGCGTGCCCGGGTGGAGTCGATTTACACGCGATTCACAGGTATATCGGGTCAGCCTTTATCTCAGGGCTATCACTACAATTTCGGCCAGACGATTATCAATGATTCTGGACGCCCCTACGAGGAGGGATTCAACAACGTCACTGGCTTTTCGGGATGGGCGACGGAATCGAACTTTACGGTCTATGTGAGCGGAGAGTTTCAGCACGCGCCATCGGCCCCGGCGCTGACTGCCTCAGCGCGGCAAGTGATCTCGCAAGTCCAGAGAGTGCCGGAACCACCTGCGACACCTATAAGCCAAACAGACCGATTTCAGTTGCTGGATGCCTATGTGGGTATGAATTTGGAGAATTGGCAATTCACGTTTGGAAAGCAGAGCCTGTGGTGGGGACCGTCGGCGGGTGGGCCGATGATGTTCAGCAACAACGCCGCGCCAATCAACATGTTCCGGATCAACCGCGTGTCACCGCTTAAATTGCCCAGCGTGCTTGGGTGGTTTGGTCCAATGCGTTTTGAGTTTTTTCTCGGTCAACTTGATAACCATAATTTTATCTTTGGAGAAAACACCGGTGTCTTAGGTAGTTGGACAAATCCCTTCTCGCCTCAACCCATGATTTCGGGGGAGAGATTTAGTTTTAAGCCGACGCCAAACGTGGAGTTCGGGATTTCGCTGACGACCCTCTTCGCTGGGCAAGGCGTTCCATTCACGACCCATACTTATATAAAGAGCATCTTCAGAACTGGTCAGGGCGCTCCAGGAGCGCCGGGGGATCCCGGAGATCGTCGCTCGGGCTTTGACCTCAATTACCGGCTTCCGTTCCTGCGGAACTGGGTAACTTTTTACGCCGATGGATTTGCGGATGATCAATTCACTCCGTTGGCCTATTGGGATCGATCCGCGTGGACTTCCGGGCTCTATCTGTCCCACCTGCCGAAACTTCAGAAAATGGATCTTCGTGTCGAAGGCACTTATACAGACGTTCCTGCCGGCGGTGCGATCAGTCATGGTTTCTACTACTGGAATGGCCGGTACCTGAGTGGGTATACAAATGATGGGAATCTGTTGGGAAGCTGGATCGGCCGCCAAGGCCAGGGCGCCCAGGCGTGGACGAATTATTGGTTCACGCCGAAGAACCGCATACAACTTAATTTTCGTCACGAAAAAATAAGCCAACAATTCATTCCAGGCGGCGGTTCACTTACTGATTTTGGTGGGCAAGGCGATTACTCGATCAGGAAGGATCTAGACGTATCGCTTTCTGTTCAATACGAGCGTTGGCTCATTCCTGCGATTCAAACAGGTGCTACGCACAACGTTACCACCTCTCTCATGCTGCGGTTCAAGCCGGGTAAGGCGCAGTATCCGAGCGCGCACTTGCAAGGTCCAGGAATCTGGCAGTCCAGCACTACTGAGAGCGCGGGTGGAAAGCCATGAGCCAGGAGAGATATTCCGTGGATCAAGAGATATCGCGAGGAAGGTCGGGACTTCAATCATTTGCGGAACCACCTATCGAGGAATCGAGTGATTCGCGTGAAAACACAATCTCACGTTTGCGCCTGCTTTGGGCCAACCGCGCAATGTTTGTCCGAGTGTTTTTGTGGAGTTTGGTACTGAGTTGTCTGGTAGTTCTGCTGATTCCCAATCGATACGAAGCTGTCACACGACTGATGCCGCCTGATGGGCAGTCGGGAAATGGAATGGCGATGATTTCCGCGCTCGCCGGAAGAACCGGGGGCGGGGTGCTGGGAGGAATGGCCGGGGATCTCCTTGGAATAAAGAATTCCGGAGCGTTGTTCGTTGGCATTTTGGGAAGTCGAACGGTACAGGATCGGGTAATTCAAGATTTTGATCTACAGCGGGTTTATCGCACATCGAAAATGGAGGACACCCGTAAAGCCCTGGCTGAGCATAGTGGGGTTGCTGAGGATCGCAAGAGCGGAATAATTTCCATCTCTGTCGTTGATCGTGATCCAAAACGCGCGGCAGCGATGGCGACCACTTATGTGAAGGAATTGGACCGATTAGTGGCCGAAGTCAGCACCTCCGCTGCTCGGCGCGAACGACTCTTCCTTGAAGAAAGGCTTCACGCTGTGAAGCAGGATTTGGACAGCGCCGCAGGCAAGTTCAGTCAGTTCGCAAGCAAGAACACAGCAATCGATATTCCTGCGCAAGGCAAGGCCATGGTCGAAGCTGCCGCGAGACTGCAGGGAGAGTTGATTGCTGCAGAATCCGAACTGCGTGGCCTTGAGGCCATCTACACGGATCAGAACGTGCGAGTACGCGCGCTGCGTGCTCGAGTCACAGAACTCCATTCCCAATTGGGAAAACTTGGGGGAAGCGCCGACGGATCTTCGAGTACTGGAGAATTCGCTTCGAACTACCCATCAATTCGCCAATTGCCATTACTCGGCGTTACCTATGCTGATCTGTTTCGCCAGACAAAGATCGAAGAGACGGTATTCGAACTTCTTACTCAACAATACGAACTAGCGAAGGTCCAAGAGGCTAAAGAGATCCCGAGCGTCAAGGTACTTGATGTTGCTGTCGTCCCGACAAAGAAAGTATTTCCTCCGCGGACGCTTCTGATCGTCTCCTCCATGCTGATGTGCATGATCTTGTCGGCTGTTTGGTTATTTGCAAAGGAGTTTTGGCAAGGGATTGCGCCGCAGGATCCTGGAAAACAATTTGTGCTTGAGGTTGCGGGAAACCTTCAATCCGATGCAGCACGACTTGCACCGGAAGGATCGTTCCTCTGGAAGGCCCTTCTGAAAGTCCGACTGATTCGCGCCAAGGCCGAACCGATAGAGAACATGTTTCCAGAAGAGAAGAAGGAGGAAGAGAGGGAAGCGGTTCGCGCTGCCGGAAACAGTTCTTGATTTCTGTGAAGCATGACCATGGTTAAAAGCGTGAGGATTGGTTGCGGTCTCACGATTTGGACGAAGAGCACTGAACGTGATTCTTTGTACATCGAGGAAAGGTCAGAGTTGCAATGCCATTTGCCGCCACAGCACGTGAACGGGAGTATCAGGCTTCCACATGGTCGGCTCTGGACGGCGGCATGCCTGTTCGGCGACGTACGAGTGGAGGATTAGCAAGGCAAGCAGTTTACGTCGTAATTGATCTGATGATGTTGTGCCTGGGATCGATAACCATATATTGGATGAGATTTGGTGCAATACGCCTGGGAGTTAGCCTAAGTGGTGGCGTAGGCACAGCAGCTCGTGTGCTGTTGATTCATGGGTATGGTGGATTTCTGCTTTTATATGCCGCCCTGGTTGTGCTCGCATGTGTTTCGCAGGATTTGTATCGGACCCCGAGGGAACTGAATTCTCTAACAGAAACTTGGGCGGTTTCGAAGGCAATCGGCCTGGCGACTGCAGTTTTGGTGCTGTTCATTTTCACTTCGGGGAACAAAGAGATTTCCCGGTTGGTGGTGATCTGTTCGGGGCTAATGAACATCGTGACATTTTCGGGGTGGCGTTACGCAAAGCGGAGGTACGTGTCGCGACGTTTGAGTCAGGGCATCGGAACTCGGTGTGCATTGATTGTGGGAGCTGGAAAGCCGGGACGTGAACTGGCCGCGTGTCTCGAGCAGAATCACGAACTTGGTTATCGCGTGTGTGGATTCCTGGATGTTCATCCCAACGGTGATTCTCGGGTGCTTGGTTCTATTTCGGACCTTCGCCGGGTTGCCTTGGCGGAATTTGCTGACGATGTATTTGTAACCTCCCCAGCGGACAGGGAAATGGTGAAAAAAGTCTTCGTTGAGGCCTGCAGCCTGCGATTGGATTTGCACGTGGTGCCGGATCTCTACGATGGACTAGGGCGCAACGCGCCGATTCGCACGATTGGCGGATTTCCGTCTTTGTTGATCCACGGCCAGCCAATCCCAGCGTTTGGTCTGGCGGTAAAGCGGTTTATCGATGTTCTGTTGTCTGCGTGGGGCCTTGTATTGACTGCACCCATTCTGGCCCTGTCCGCAATCTGGATTCGATGGGATTCTCCGGGGCCAATCTTGTATCCAGCGTACCGCGTCGGAAAGAAGGGACGGAGATTCCGGTGCTACAAATTGAGGACGATGATCGTCCAAGCGGACGCGGAGAAAGAAAAGCTTCGCAAACGTAACCAGCGCAATGGACCGTTTTTCAAACTGGAAAATGATCCGCGCGTGACGCGCAGCGGACGCTGGCTACGGAAGCACAGTATCGATGAGATTCCGCAGCTGTTGAATGTGTTACTGGGCGAAATGAGTTTGGTTGGGCCGCGGCCCCATCCCTTGGACGATGTAGAGCGATATCAATTCGAAGATTTACGTCGTTTAGAGGTGAAGCCGGGTGTTACCGGTCTTTGGCAAATCAAAGGCCGCTCCGACCCATCGTTTGAAACCAGCATGGCTCTCGATCTTGAATACATTGAAAAGTGGAGCTTGTGGCTGGATTTCCGGATTTTGATCGAAACAATTCCGGTGATATTTCGCGCGGAAGGAAGATAGACGAGCCAGATGAGCGCCACGATCTCTCGAACTGGGACCCGATTGTCAGTCGTGAGAAGAAAGGGGCGCCACATTAATATGCGGAGCGTGATGTAAACCGAAACCAGAGGGTTCAAATCGACATACAAGCAATGCAGAGGCTCAATTCGACGGAGTCTATTGCGTGGATTCAGGGAGAAGCGAATGAAGGTTTGCGAGCGGGAAGATGGAGATCTCACGATTGGGCACTAATCATATCTCGCGTCTGGTGAACTGGAAATATTCTCCCTCGCTGTTATTGTCTGCGGCAAACACCTGCTGCAGCGTGGTTTTTCAGTTTGCGAGTATCTCTAAGATCGGAATCGGAGTCCGGTCAGATTTGTATTTTGCCTCAATAGTCTTGCCAACAGTCGTCTACACAGTTGCTTTCGGCGCATTTAACAATGTGTTGATCCCCCTCTTCGTCGAAGCTAAGAACAACGGTAAAGGTGAAGAATTAGCGGCTTTCTGGAATTCTCTATTCCTGACCCTTTCCGGTGGATTGATAATATTGATGTTTTTGTATTACCCAATGATCTATTCTTTTTCCCTAATTTTTCGAAAACTGACCTGGACCGATCCTCATCAGGTTGGTCGAATAGTTCTACTCTATTCTGTCTATCAGATAATCTTCTGCGTGTTAACCGTTAAGAATTGTTTTCTGATTGCTCAGGGACGGCCCGTTTCTGCTCAACTCAGTGTCTTATTTGGCTGGGCCATCAGTTTGTCCTTGCTTTGGCGAATTCACTCCATTCAGGACTTGTCGCAAATCCCACTATGTCTTGTCGCAGGAAATGTGCTGGCCCTCTTACTGCCCAATCTAGGGCGACTTACATTTGTATATCGGAGTGGTTTTTTTCGCGCCCATGTTGTTTCACTTGCCTCACGCAATTGGCCGCTCATTATCGGCGGTTCGGTATATAGATTGGAACCACTTATAGATGGGGTATTGGCCTCCCTGTGCAGGGCGGGCAGTCTCACAATCTATTTTTTCTTTGGCAGAATTATGTTGTATATGTCTACAATTACATTTCTCGGGCTACATGCAACCCGAACAGAAACGATTGGCCGAGACCGTGCGAGAGATGCGCTGGGAAGTGCTTCGGACGGGCACAAGAGACTTGGCATTTCGTGCGATTGCTATCAGTCTCGCACTTCTTGCGGGCGGAGTATTGACTGTTTGGTATTTTTATTTGATCCGCTTTAGGCCGGCAACGCCATACTTCCATTATTTCAAGGACGACTTTCCTGTGTTTTTCTTGATGCTTGGTTTTCTTTTGGGAATGTTGGCGACGATTTCCTATTCCAACAGTTTGTATGTTATTCGCGAAGAGCGTCTTTTCCTTCTGACCAGCCTTTGCGTGCTACCAGTGGGTATTATGCTGAAGTTTTGCGGTGCTTTCCTGTATGGCTTGCGTGGTCTAGGATTCGGTACTTCACTTTACTGGATTCTTTATGCAGGCGTCCTTGTCGGTGTCTTTTCCTCGAGCGTTCGTAAGCGAAAATCCACTTCTGCGTTTCCGATGCACGGACCTCTAGGCAAGTTAGAAACTGGATTTGGACCCGCAGAGTAAAAATGCGGTGCTCTCTGGGAGATCAGTGTAATGCGGGTTGGAATTGATTTGACAGCAGTGTGGCGTCCTACCACCGGGCTTGAAACAGTCGCCGTTGAGATGAGTCGCGCCATGATGCGCTTGGACCAGGAAAATGAGTATGTGCTTTTCTTCTCTCGTGAAGTGCACTCTGCGTTTACCGAGTTTGAAGGCTGTTTTGAAAAAGTGGTACTTCCCTTTCAAAATGAAGCCATTTGCAAGAATATTCTGATGCCATTCTTGCCCGCCATCCGGACTCTCGATTTTCTGCACTTCCCGGTATTCCCGCCTCCGTGGTGGTGCGCATGTCCTCACGGTTGGACTATGCCGGATGCCGCACCGTGGTTGTATCCAGAAACGATGAAGGCTAAGTCGCGTTTCTATTTTAAGACCTTAGGCCAACTGGCGATGCGGAGGTGCCGATTAATCGTCACAGATACCAACGCCTCTAAATCAGATTTGTTGGGAGTATTTGGGCGATGAACGGAAAATATCCGGGTGATCTATCCTGGCACGAGGCCAATTTTTCGCCAGTTTCGTGACGCTGAGACTCTGAATCGTGTGCGCTTGAAATACTCGCTCCCAGATGAATTTATATTGTGTGTGGCGACGCTCGAGCCGAGGAAGAATCTCCGGACTCTGATTCGATCGTTCGCAGCGCTTAAGAATGAGGGCAACTTCAAGCCATCGCTTGTAATCGTAGGGAGAAAGGGTTGGTTATATGACCATCTCTTCTCTGAAGTGACTTCCTCGAATTTGCGACATGAGATCACCTTTACCGGGTATGTTCCGGACGAGGATCTGCTTGCCCTCTACAATCTGGCCAGGGTGTTCGTTTACCCCTCGTTATATGAGGGTTTTGGCCTGCCCTGTGTTGAAGCCATGGCGTGTGGCTGCCCAGTTGTAACTTCCAATCGAGGGGCATTGCTCGAGGTCACCGGAAACGCTGCTCTACATGCTGAGCCCGAAGACGTCAGAAGTCTTGCGTGTGCGATAAAGCGTGCCTGCGAGGACGAGGCGATTAGAGCACAGTTAATCCGCGAAGGATTCGAGAGGTGTCGGCTCTTTTCATGGGAAACCTACGCCGAGGAAATGCTCAAAACCGTAAGAGAAGTAGTTTCTGGAGGCTGATGATGTTGAAACCATGAATCGCCATCGTCCGTGAGTATCGGCTCAATCCCGCCGAATTGACTTGACGAAGCACGGCCGGGGATTGGCATGTGGTAATCGTCGACTTTTTGGCCGTACTGGAGCGGATACGTTGTTCTCGGTGTCAACGATTGTTGCATAAGGCCAAAGAATGAAAATGAAATCCCTTACTGGATGGAGGTTTGAACAAGATGGGTCGTCTTAAGGAACTCATAAAACGTTCGTCTATATATGACGAAATGTTCTTTGTGTTCTACCTAAAGGAAAAAATCCTTATGCACTATCGGCCTAAGAGCTTTGGAGAATACGAAGAGGATCTGAAGGTTAGAGAATTGCTTGGGAAAGTAGAAACGTTCGTAGATGTCGGGGCGAACGATGGATATCACAGTTCAAATAGCTTTTATTGGGGGGTGCGTGGAGCCCGTGGCGTTTGTTTTGAGCCGATCCCGGAGACGTTCAACAGATTAAGGCGACTCTATCTTTTTAGTCAGCGCGTAGCTTGCAGAAACATTGGCATCTCTGATCAAACCTGTGACTCAACTATGGTATCGCTCGGCGATCAATCTTACATTCCTGAGACACAAGACGAAAGTCATAAGGCGATTCACAGGATCCGGCACGAACGTGCAAAGGAGAAGTGTAGAGTCAAACTAATGAGATTTGATGAGGCTCTTCAAGGGTTAAACTTGCCCACTTCAATTGACTTGTTGACTGTGGATGTTGAGGGTCATGAGTTCAGCGTTCTCAAGTCTGTCCCCTTTGACGTCTATACGTTTCGAGTAATTATCGTAGAAACACACCAAATAAATAAGGAGGGCCAATATATTTGGAAGCATCGTGATTTCAATGACATAGGAACATTGCTAGAGATGAATGGTTACCGACCTTTCCTGCAGCACCCTGGGAATACGGTGTACACGCGAATTTTGGATATCTCTTGTGCGGAAAATCATCGGGAAGATACAGCCTCTCGCAAGGCAAGCGCAAACCATCTTAGCTTTAGTTTTCGAGGGCAGTTGGTATTGTAGCGAAATCGAGCAAGGAGAAAGCGTTCAACTCTGGAGGTAAAGTCGTTACATGGATGCACGGAGAAGGTTCCATTCCTTAATCGCTCCAATGCACCGAAGATTCCGAGTGCAAAAGTGTGATTTGTTTTTTGAAAACTCGAACCCCAACCCGACGACTCATTTCTTGACGTCGGAGGTGGACTGGGATTCGTAGGGAAATTCTTCCTGAGAGTCTACCAACACTTCACCTCAGTTCAAATTGTCAACCTGCGACCTCAGCCGATCGACGACGAACGCTTAAAGCATGTAAGGTGCGACCTCGCTGACGGTT
>CAVXOG010000002.1:0-38952 GCA_963763395.1 Candidatus Acidiferrales bacterium
TGCCAGGGAGCATGTTTTGAATCCGTGGCTTCCAACATGCGGTCGCGTGCGCGCGAATATTCATACCAGCGGCGAAACGACTCCAAATCCATAGGGCTAAGTTTCCACTGTCGCACAGGATCCTTAATCCGCGCCTCGAAGCGGCGTTGTTGTTCCTTTTTGCCGACTTCCAACCAATATTTGATGAGAATAATCCCAGCGTCCACAATATAGTGTTCGAACGTAGGGCAGAGCTCCAGAAATTTGTCGTACTGTTTGTCAGAACAGAAACCCATCACATGTTCCACGCCAGCCCGGTTGTACCAACTGCGATCAAAAATTACAATTTCACCAGCTGCCGGGAAGTGTTGGATGTAGCGTTGAAGATACATTTGACTTTTTTCACGGTCGGAAGGAGCCGGAAGTGCCGTAAGCCGGAAAACTCGAGGGCTCACGCGCTCGGTTATGGCGCGGATCGTACCGCCCTTGCCTGCGGCATCACGACCCTCAAAAACGACTATGACTCGAAGACCTTTGTACTTGACCCAATCTTGAAGTTTACAAAGTTCTGCCTGAAGGTCACTCAACTCAGCGTCAAACTCCTTGCGCTTCATTCGTTTAATTTCTTTTTCGTGGGCTTTGTCTTTCTTAGCCATCAGTAACGCTCCTTAGCTACAGCCTAGTAGTCTCTAAACTTTTTTGCCTTTCAGATGTGCTCGGTAATGGTGGATCGCATTTAGGCGCGGCTTTTCGTTTCTGTGCAGTCGAGTCATGCGCGATGAGACTTGCATCCTCACTTTACTTGCGCACCCGGTGCTTGACGTGTCGTCTTCCAGAACTGATCCACTTGATCTCCCTTTTCGTTAGTTGGCCAGCCACAGTTTTTCCGATGAAGGCACAACCGTACTCCAAACATTGTCCGGTCGTACCGTTTACCTATTTCCCGCCAAGCATCTGGTAATCGGAATTCGTGGTAGTTACCACCAACTGCTTCGCTGTTGCGTTCAGAACGGTTTGCGATTCATAGCTGGTGCCATCGGGCAGCGCAGACATCTGCACCTGCAAAGTGACGACATCTTTTTCGTCACCCATATACGAATTAATGCTCAAACCCTTGATTTTCTTGGTGGCAGTATCAAACGTAAGGGTCATCTTGTCGCCGGGCTGCGCATAATCCGCGAAGATCAAATTCACGGCACCAGGCACGGGGCTCAAGGAGAGTTTGCCGGCCTGAAAATCTGCCTGCATCTTCTGAGGGTCGGGTGGCACATACATGGCGAGGACAGCTTTCACGTCCTGCATGTAGTCTTTCATTTCACCTTTCTTCTTCGCGATGACCTTCTGTTTCATCTTGCCGCCGCTGGGCGGTGGCGGAGGCGCACCAATCATGGTCTTTTGGACTTTCCCGTCGGGACCGTACACGCAACTGTTCTTCGTCGGCGGCTTTGGATCACCTTTCAAAGTGAGCTGAGTGGTCTCTATCCATTGATACTGCCGGATCTTCTGCTTGTTTTCCGCGGCGGCTTGCTTGACGGCCGCAAGCTTCTCCTGAACTTCAGCGTTCTGGGAGATAGCCGGGAGGGTGATTCCGAGCGTTACCACTCCGATCATCACCAGGCGCTTACTGATCTGCAGAACTGTGCTGGTAATCAATTGCTTCCCGTTCGTTATTGCCAGGGTGCGATTCATTTGAATTCTCCTTCGTCCTAACTCCGTCTACTTTCACGGGTAGCAAAAGTAGTGAAAACGGCTACCCTTCTTCCTCAGATGGGGCGCTCCTCACCAAATCGTGTGAACCGCTTTGGACCGACGAATCTCACGGTCGGCAGTAAGCAACGATAGCCCCTCGACAAGTGCTGTCGCTCCGATAATGCGATCCGCAGGATCTTTGGGATAAGCCGCTGGAAGTTCCACGGCACGCGCGCACACCCGGCCCGTGATTGGCAGAACGACGAACCGGGCTTCGATTTCCTGCAGGAAAGATTCGAGACTAATGTCGAGCCGGAGCCGGCCCTTTCTCGTAAGTGTCGCCAATTCCAAGAGTGTAATATCGGAGATTGCCAAACCTTCCGCTTTCTCGCGCGCATCGTCGATTGCGCTCCTTGCCTTTCTGGAGAGCTGGGCTTGGTCAAACGCTAGCCAAATCACTATGTGGGTATCTACAATAATCACCTGAGCTCGCCCCACTCATCAGGGGAAACCGCCGGTGAAACGATGTCTCCATTTACAACGCCCTTACCGGCGAGGAAATCATAGATTTCATCTGTGTCGGTGTTCACCGGGACGAGTTTCGCCACCGGTTTGCCGTGTTTAGTGATCACAACAGTCTCGTGCCTGGCTTGAACCTCGTCCATGACCGCGAGGCAATTTGTTTTGAAGGAACCTGCTGCCATCTTCTTCATCTTAAGACTCCAATACTACTATGGTCACCATACCATGGTCGTATATCGACTAGCAACTTCTGATTCATTGAACGAGGACATCGAAGGAGTGCGGTCACATAAGTCGCCAATGGCAAATGTCGCCCGAACGCGAAAAAGAAAAGAGAGAAAGCAGGTTGTAACCAATTGATGGAGGAGAATTTTGGCTCGCCCTAGCGGACGATTTCAGAACTCTTGGAGCAAGTCTTCTTCCCCCGTTTGATCTCAATTCGGTGAGCCAAGCCATTAAGACGTGACTCGAAATCGCCACCAAGAGAGCTTGGGCGACACGGGGAGAACAACTGAGCACATGCCACTCCGTTGATTCTATGCCGGGTAATTGGTCGAAGCGTACACTCCTAAGTGATGCCATCGTATTACCGCGCCAGATACTACGATCCCCAGGCGGGAAGATTCCTCCGCGAAGACCCCGTCCGGTTTGCTGGTGGACTGAACTTCTATTCGTACGTCACGAACAATGCCGTAACCGAATGACCGCTTGGCTCGGCAGGTAAAGGGGGCCTCAGAAGATTGATATGTCCGGTTTGCTGGCGGACTGAACTTCTATTGTACGTCACGAAATATTGAGGATGACAATGCCGTCAACCGCAATGACCCGCTTGGCCTTTGGCAGGTCACCATCGGGGGAGGCCTGGGACTAGGCGCGCTTGGAACAATTGGGCACAACGACGGACAGTGGAACTTCGGGCTCTACTCAGGAGGGGGAAGTGGTTTGTTCGCTGAATGGGAGCCGGGCAATGTCGGAGGAGGCTGCCACAAGTTCGGAGCGTCCGGCGGAGTGAGAGCGCATGGTGGAGTCGGCCTCCAATTAGCCCGCCGGTAAGCGCGCCGGACCCGATGCCTGCGAGAATGTCGCCAAGGCTTGCGTCCTGGTCCGCTGCCGCACCTATCCCACCGTAGATTCCACCGAGAACGGCACCCACCGTCGCTCCGATGACCGGGTCTTTGCCTTTGGGATCACGAAGTCTGACCGGCCTGTTGTATACGTAGAGATAGAAGTTCACTCCGGCCCTGAAATTGATGGGATCTTCGCTCAGGAATCTACCGCTCTGTGGATCGTAGTATCTGGCGCGGTAGTAGTATAGGGACGTTTCCGTGTCGAACTCGCGTCCTGTATAGCGGAACGAGTTAACAATGGAGCCCGTCGTGGCCACAATGTTCCCGAACGAGTCGTACGTATAGCTCTGGACTGGTACGCCTGCCGGATTCGTCAGCGAAGTGACCGAGCCGAGCCCATCAACCTGGTAGTAGCTGGTCACCCCACTCTGCTGCATAGCCAGAGGCTCGTCGATGTTCAGCCCTTGGGTGTAACGCGTGACCGCCGCGCCGGATGCATTTGTCTCTTCGATGAGGTTGTCGCCGTCGTAGGCATAGATGCTGGTCGCGCTTGTTGACGATTTGTAGATGCGTCGACCGAATGGGTCATACCTAAAATTGACCGCCCCGCCACTTCCAGGCAACGTGACACTGCTCAGGCGATTCTCATAATCCCAAGTGAAGCTGGTGGTGTTTGACGAGGCTGTCTTCGTCAACGTGTTTCCATTGTTGTCGTACGTACTTTTGTACAGGAATCGTTGGTCGCTAGGACAGTCGCTTCACACGACCCCATAGTGCGAGATCACTTGCCAGCCATCCCACAAAGATCACGCAGATCGGATCAATCGGGTGGCGATACTCCATTCCGGGATGCGTAAGGTAATAGACCACCGGGTAGCTAAGCAGAGCCAATACGAGAGGCACAGCACCGGAATAGTTCCCCTTCCACGCGCGGCGAATTCCAATTAGCAGAAGGGCCGTCAGCGTCAGAGTAAAACCTATGTTCGGATAGGCCATCGGTTCGCCGGCCAAGTATTCAGGCCGAGTGGACCAATAGCCCGTCCACGTGAAAAGGACACGCTTAGCAAATAGCCACGCAAACATGTGTGGCTGTTGCGCGAGTATGGCAAACGAAGCGATACGCTTTTCGTCCGCGTAACCCATTTCGCCTAAGCGCCTGTACTCTTCCATCTCTTTTTCGCTATGTGCCGGGTTAGTCCAGTCCGGATAAAGATCAGATATATCGCCGGTATTGCTCTCCCAAAAAATCATCCAGAAGGTCCCACGAAATGGGATGACTCGCCCAAAGGCGAGGTAATTGCGAACAAACCATGGAGAAACGGTGACACAGAGGGTAAGGACAAGGGCAATGGCGTGCAGCCGCCACGGATTGCCCTGGCGCCTGTGACGCCAGATAAGCCACCCTAAAAGAAACGGGAGCGTTGTCAGAGCCACGGCGTTAGTCAATGCCGTGACGCCCCAGAGAAAGCCGTACGCGGCCCAGCGCCAAAGTCGAGTTTCGTCTTCCATTGCGAGAGTGGCCCAAAGAAGGAAAGCCAGCATTACCGTATTGAGACAGTAGTCCCACACATAAGTGGTGGAAAAATGGATGGCGTATGGATAGAGAGCCCAGGTAATGGCAGCCCAGAGAGCCGCAGTCGGCCCAAATAGACGAGAGGCAACGAAATAGATAGGCACGCATGTCAAGGCAGAGAAGAGGCCGTTGAGTATCAAGATCACCCATGCAGACCGGTAGGAATAAACTCCAAAGACGCGAAACACACCTGCGAGGAGATAGGGGTAAATCGGCATTGTCCAGGAGGTGGGACCTGTTTTTCCGAAGAGTGGTGAACTGAACCCCTCGCCAGAGGCGATCGAGCGCGCGATTCGACCTTCTTCCCAGCCGAACTTCCAGTGATCTCGGGCAGGGTTAACGGTATCCGATATTACGAAGGGAATAACAGCAATCCGAATGAGGAGAGCGAATGCAGTTATGAGAAGGACTGTTGAGACGATCCGCGAACGTGGTATGGCAAAACGCGACATAGATGCCTACCTCGGAGCCGGTCGCTCCGGATTAGTCTCCCAATAGAGGCCTAACAAGAAATGCTTTTCTCCCTCGAGAGCCTAAGAATCGGAATCTTCTGTTTGACTTCAAGGATGGCATCTAATCTACATCCATCTCGCTAGTTCGCAGCAACGACTATCAAAGCGGTGGTGGATTCCTGAGAATGACTTGGCTGGGCACTACCATGTACCGATGCGCACGACTGCCTGAGTGGAAATCTTCAGGCCATCCTGGGGATGGATCTGAGCAACATCGTTCATCCAGGAATGGGTGTATTCGATATTGAGGACACGCCAGGCGAAAGGCCGTGTAACCACCACATCGAAGCCTCCGCCGATGCTGATGCTGGGCCCGTTCTGAGCGACCTGCACCGAGTAATCACTGCGCTTGGGGTAATGACCCAGTGTCCCGTTGCCGTCTTTCCATTCGTTCAACAGCTGTTCGCGCAGAGCCCCGTTCATTACTTCCATGGTGACTTTTCTCCCGCCGAACATAAATTGCGCGTAGGGAGAAAAACGGTGAGCAGCCAGGGGAGTCCAGCGAAAGCCACCGCCGTAAAAGAGCGAGTCGGCACTGTAATTGGAATGCGGCATGTTCATGATCTGGCAGCCGCTCACTTCCGTGATGACCTGGAAGTTGGGATTGACCCGTGCAGCGCCCGACCCACCCCCACCGATGCAGGAACCTCCGCCAAGAAAAGTTTCGAAATAGGGGAAGGCGGTAAGTTCGATGGAGGCCTCATTGGCTTGGGTATGACTGAACTCCACACCTTCTGGCATCCAGGCGTTCTTGACGAATTGGAAGGGTTTCTCGCCGGTGCCGTTCCTGTAGTCGTCCATGAGCTGCCTGCGGATTTCGAGGTCTGTGCCAGAGAGACCTAGGCGCGTATCGCGGACCCAAGGAACCCGAAATGCCATCATGTTGGCAAAAGAGCGGCCCGGGTTAAGGAAGCTGCGCGCGAGTACGATAATGAGGCGATTATTCGTTCGATTCTCGAGACCCATGATCAGATAGCGATCGGCAGCGTCCTCTGCAAGCATGGTACAAAAGCCCAGGGTTGGTGTGTCGACAAGGGTGATGAAGCCGGGAGAGGCATGCAACATGACGTTGGCAATGGAAGCCTCGCTGACGGGGCCGATCTTCCATTGGGTGTGCCAGACCGCACCGTAGGCCATGGAGCGCAGCATGCTGATCCAATACTCACGGCCGTCGCCCCACTGCACGCGGCGGTACTTCGGGTCGTTCTGCCGCTCGATAAAGCCAAAGATGGAACCCTCGATGGGATGGCCTACGTACGGGGCCATAAACGTGTCACTGTCACTCCAGCCGCGGAGTTCGGAAACGGACTGCGTGTAGTGGGTGAACCAATGGCCGTTGAGCGCGTCGCGGGTCCCAGCCTGGAAGGTGATGTCAAAGGTGTGCATGATCCCCGTGTAGAGAAGGGATTCGCCGATGGCAGGCCCCCAGCGGAAGTGCGTGCTGTTTCGAGATTTTGTGTCCTGTGGGTTGATGCGGATGTATGAAGTGGTCGAAGATTTGGAAGGCTGGCCATGCGGAAGAACAACTGGAAAAGGGTTCGTGTTAGGCGCATCGGACATCAAGTGTGCGGCAGGCGTAGCATGCGAAACAGGGACAAACGAGGGCTGATCAATGTAAGCAAGAAGCTCCGACTGCGAGTACAAAACATCGAGAGGCGCTAAATCGAGGTCCAGCGATCCCTGAGCACGCAGGGACATGCGAGGCGAGCAAAAGCAGACGAGCAGCAAAACGCAAAGACACTTCAGCCTAACTTTCACCGGACACCCGGTCCTTCCTAGGAGCTAGATAACAACTTACAAACCGTGACAGGATCGCCTAACCTGGCCTGTCGCTCCTTGCAGTTCTCTTACAGCACCGTCGGACATAATTCTGCTGAAGTCTAGATCGCGCCGTTTTCGAAAACGATGCTAGGTTTCAGTCAACCTCCTCGCAACTAGGGAAATCCCCAATAGTGGCTAGAGCGAAGGCGTACCTTCGCATCCGCGACGCCAGATAGACGGCCAAGGAGAAAGTCCATGGCTCGTCGTTCTGGTCAGGTTGGATATGAGGAGGTGAAAGGTAATTGGTACCACGTTAGGTTTGGGAAGGACGGGCCGGGACCAAAACGGCACAAATCGAAGTTGAAGAAAGGCCCTTAACTGATTGAGGGGCTGAAGATTAAGTTGGCTCCCCGGGCTGTACGAATTGCGAACTCTTGGCTTTGAGTTCGCCATCCGTTTCCGAAAGAAAAGGGTCCCCTAACAGGCCTAGGTTAGGCCAATGCCCGTTGGCACGCCGGGGTTGGTCAGTGTATGACCTTATCGGTTAATCGTTCGCCGGGACTAGCTTCTTCGATCGGAAGCAACCATTAAGGAGAGTGAACACAGCAATTCCTGGCCAATATGCTCCAGTCGTCCCTGAGGAGTTGTTACCCAGTGGCGATTGGCCCAAGACGGATTGTGGCGGACAAGCTGCTGATGGCCACATGCAAGCTCAGCAACCCAGTCGAAACTTTCATCTATATGAAAATCCACTATCTTACGAGAGGTTCCCGCCACTTGTGCTTGCAAGGGTTTCATCTGTAGGGAGCCTTTGCGGCTTTTGGATAGTGGGAGGCACGGTAGTCATCCAGTTCGGTTTCACTGATCCGGTAGTTTGTTTTCAGTGGATCGTCGATGGAGTTAGCCATCTCGCGATTAAGCTTCAGTGAGCAGAGGTCCGGCGCATCTTGATAGTGTAAACCATGAGAACAGAATGCTTCGTGCAAAATCGTAAAAGTGATCTCGTTCGGCTCCATCGAGGCTTCCCGCAAAAGGAAACTGTATTCTCGGACGATAGCTGTCGACTTGAAACCCACATACTGTATGTTAACGCTCATTTCAATCCTCCGGGAGAATTCTGTATTGACGATCGATTTTCCGCGCGAAAATGGAGCGGGTCTCTGAGGCTTTGTAATTCCCGATAATAATAAAGCGAGGTAGGGCGTTTCCCGTTGAATCGCAGCTTCTTTAAGAGTTCTATTTCTTCCTTGGTGGCCGTCCCGCTGAGGGAACTATCATTGAGGAATTCCTTGAACCCCGCCTCTACTTCTGATTGATCAGATCCTCGTTCAACAAACTCATATATCTTTGGATCCCCTGAGACTATTCTCCGATTTAACACAATTTCCATCGCAAAAGTCGTTAGATCGACGTCCCATGATTCAATTAGAGGATCCATGAAGGAAATACAGTTTTCAGGCGACAAGCTGAAGACGTCTGTGTCCAGGAACTCAAGGATGGTAACCCGCATTTGTTCATAACTTCGGCCGGCGATTCGAGCCACCAAGTGGAGCCAGCTTTCATTGCTCAATTCCTCTTTGGCGACTTTCTTGATCACGTCCAAAAGCTTCTGTGTGACGAGGCGTTCGAGTTCGCCGAAGGGCTGCTTCTCAAAAATCGCACGTACCTGTTTTTCTTTGTCAGGTAGGCACTTCCGGAGAATTAATTCTCGAACTTCCCTAAACAAAGGCGCAGGTGGGCCCGTCAAGTCTCTTTTTAGTTCTTCTCTACGCTGAAGTTCAGCCAGCTTTGAAAGTCTATCCGTCGGAATCTTCAAAAACTTCGCCATCTTCTCATAGATATCTGTTCGGTCTGGGGCGGGGGGCAGCTTCTTGCGCGCCAGCAGTTGGGAAATATAGGACTCTGTAACTTCGGCTGCAGTTGCTAGATCTTTCTGCTCTAGCCCCAATTCTTCCAATCGCCGTCTAATCACCAGGCAAACGTCCACAATATCCTCTGTGCGGATTAACTATCTAGGTTAACTGAAATAACCATCTCAGATTATACTTGACAGGTCAAGTTAATTAACTTATTATGGTTAATAGTCTGAGGGAGTATCCAGAACATATTAACCAATAGTGGTTATCTGAATCGCCCCCTTGGGTTGAGAACCAAGGAGAGTGTCATGTTTGCACGCAAAGTCCACGTACATCTGAAACACGATAGCGTTAAGGAGTTTACCCAGAGGCTGGAGAAAGACATCCTCCCTCTGCTTCGAAAACAGAAGGGATTCCAGGACGAAATCACGTTCGTCGGGCAGGGCGGCAAGGAAGCCTTCGCAATCAGTTTGTGGGACAAGGCGGAAAATGCCGAGGCTTACAACCGCGGAGCGTACCCTGAAGTAGGTAAGATACTCGCGACGGTACTTGAGGGAGCCCCTCAGGTTGAAACCTATGATGTCGCTAACTCGACGTTCCACAAGATCGCTGCAGCCGCAGCGGCCTGAAACCAGCAGGGTCCTTTTATTCCTCGGGGGCGGCCTAGTTCGCCCCTGACTTTGTTCGTCAAAACGGAAACCTAGGAGTACGCGAGATTTCCAATGCTTACGAAAATCAGGGGACGGGTAACGGTTGAGATGTTACAGCCGGGCGCTCGGCAGGGTTCGGCGGCCACGCTGGAGCGTTCGTTATAACCCTGGTTGCCGTGATTGGCGCAGTACTTGTGACACTGACGGCTGGATACATGAACGGCAAAAGGGTATTTGCCACTTAGCTCGAATATTCTCGGCACAGGTCGCACAAGGATGCAACCTAACCCCGAAGGCAGGCGTGAGGACAAGACCCCCGTCGTGTGAGTCGGTTGCCACAGAGGTTTGAGTGCTCGATCGTTTGGAGCAGATACAAAACGGAGGTTTAAGAAATGACATTGAATATTACACCACTCCATGACCGCGTCCTCGTACGCCGGTTAGAAGAGAAAGAAACAGCAAAGGGCGGAATTATCATTCCCGATTCAGCGAAAGAGAAGCCGCAAGAGGGCGAAGTCATCGCTGTAGGCGCTGGAAAAATGGAAAAAGGTCATCGTGTTCCACTCGACGTGAAAGTGGGCGACCGCATCTTGTTCGGCAAATACACAGGCAACGAGATCAAGCTGGACGGCCAGGAATATCTGATCGTTCGTGAAGAAGAAATCCTCTTAAAAGTTGCGGCCATTGCGAAGGCGGCAGGCAGCAAGAAGTAGCAGATTTACATGAAGTTCTGGAAGCACTTGGATGATATGAAGCGTTCGATCACCCCGGGAGGGTGAGGTCTCATGGCAAAACAAATTGTTACTGGTGCAGATTCACGTCAAGCGATCTTGCGCGGCGTCAATATTCTGGCTGACGCGGTTAAGATCACACTTGGTCCAAAGGGCCGTAATGCTGTAATCGAGAAGAAATTTGGATCACCGATTATCACCAAAGACGGAGTGACGGTCGCTAAGGAAATTGAGCTGCAGGATCCGCTGGAAAACATGGGCGCACAAATGGTCCGAGAAGTTGCCTCAAAGACCTCGGATGTGGCTGGCGATGGCACCACCACTGCAACTGTGCTCGCTCAGGCAATCTTCCGCGAAGGCGTGCGAACGGTTGCTGCAGGCGCAAGCCCGATGGCGCTCAAGCGCGGCATCGATAAGGCCGTGGAAGTCGCCGTTGAAGAGATCAAACGGCTCTCTCGCGAGGTGAAGGGCGACATGATCGCGCAGGTCGGCACAATCAGTGCCAACACCGACAAGCAGGTAGGCAGCATCATTGCCGAGGCCATGAAGAAGGTCGGCAAGGATGGAGTCATCACAGTTGAGGAATCCAAAACGATGGAGACAACTCTTGAAATCGTCGAGGGCATGCAATTCGACCGAGGCTACCTTTCCCCTTATTTCGTCACCGATCCGGAGCGCATGGAGTGCGTCCTTGAAGATGTCCGCATTCTGATACACGAAAAGAAGATCAGCTCGATGAAGGACCTGCTGCCCTTGCTCGAGCAGACTGCCAAAATGAGCAAACCGCTGCTAATCATTGCGGAGGACGTCGATGGCGAAGCCTTAGCCACCTTGGTGGTGAATAAGCTGCGCGGGACGCTGCAATGCGCCGCAGTGAAAGCTCCCGGCTTCGGTGATCGCCGCAAAGCAATGCTCGAGGACATTGCCATTCTAACCGGTGGGAAGGCCATCACTGAGGACCTCGGCATAAAGCTCGAAAACGTAAAAATCGAAGACCTGGGCAGCGCCAAGAAGGTGACCTTGGACAAGGACAACACCACGATCATCTCGGGTGCCGGCAAGTCCAGCGAGGTCGAAGGCCGAATCAGGCAGCTTCGCTTGCAGATCGAAGAGACTACATCGGACTACGATAAGGAAAAGCTTCAGGAGCGACTGGCCAAACTCGTTGGCGGGGTCGCGATTATAAAAGTGGGTGCGGCAACCGAAACCGAGCTGAAAGAGAAGAAAGCTCGCGTCGAGGACGCCATGCACGCCACTCGAGCGGCAGTTGAGGAAGGCATTGTGGCCGGCGGTGGGACTGCTCTTCTGCGCTGCTTGCCGGCCATGGAAAAGCTCAAGCTCCACAACGATGAAGCCATCGGGGTAAACATCGTAAAGCGGGCGCTCGAAGAACCCCTGCGCCAGATCGCCCAAAACGCTGGGCACGAAGGCGCCCTGGTTGTAGGACGCGTACGCGAATCGAAGGACGAAAACTTTGGCTTCAACGCGGAAACCGGTGAGTTCGGCGACCTGGTTAAGGCCGGTGTGATTGATCCAGCGAAGGTCACCCGTCTCGCACTCCAGAACGCTGCGTCCATCGTCTCATTGATGCTAACAACCGAAGTCCTGATAGCTCATGCTCAGGAAGAAGCAAAGATGGCAGCGGCTGGTGCAGGCCATGGCGGCGGTATGGGAGGAATGTACTAAAAGCTGTTCCAATTTGCACCTGATTGCGAGTGAAGCCGCGATGACCTTGTTATAGACATCGAGCGATGTTGGTTGCCCGGGAGGATGCCGGCCCAATTTGCACCTGAGCTTATCCGTGGTGAAGGGATTTCCATTGCTGGGCGAGATGTCAGTTAAATGTGATTCCAAGCACCTTCCCAAAAACGACTGCCCAGGATCGATGTACGCGGCGCACTCGTGCTGACGTGTAAGCGCTTCTGGAAATTAGTGATACTTCGTCCGCTGGTGCAAGAATTCCCAGCTACGGCGCTTGAGTGGCAAGAATTGTGAGCTGCTTTTCTGTACCGAAGCGTGCGCGGACGATGAAGGAAATTTCATGACGCCTCGCACCTTACTAGGGAACCCAAATCTTAAACTCCTCAACGCCCAAGCAAAGAACTTTTTGCAGGATATCCGTCGAGGCAAAGTTTTGGCACTGGCGCGGTACTCTCGCTTCGAATCTCTCTCCGACATTTCAAACCCAAGACTCGGTGACGCTCAGTATATAATCGCGTGCGAGTTTGGCTATTCGAGCTGGTCGAAACTGAAGCAGCATGTGGAGGCCTTGGCCAGTGACTTTGATACTTTGGGAGAACTTGTGGGTTTATAGCGGGTGAGTTTCGGATGTTCATTTGGTCGAACTGATGGGCTAGAAAACATGCAAGACGAAGAATGGATAAAGAACTTCGAAGATGGCAGGAAGGTGAAATTCACCTACCTGAAACTGGCCGAATCCGGGGCATTTATCACCGCTCAAATTGCGGGGAATGAAGTTGTCTATTCGGTAGTGCTAACCCACGCCAAAAATCCGCTGAGTCATGATGATGTTGAGAGTCATTTCGAAGGCGAGCTTGCAAAGAACTTGGATCGGTGGCAGATGTGAATTCTTTCTCTCTCAATTGATTTTCATTGGGTGAATTTGCGATCCACGTTTGATTCTGGTCGAGAAAGACTTGAACTTCTTGCTTCCAATCCGTCACTTCTTTAACTTCATGTGCTCCGTGCACTCAGCGATCTGATCGTCAAGATTTTTGATCTCTTGTCCCATACGAACATTATTCGGGGCACCTTCAAACTGCTCGAAAAGCCAGTTCCATTGGCGGTGCTGGCTTAATCCTCTGCTCGGAGAAAAACGAGGCCGTGGCCCATTACGCGATCGGAAACCTGCATAACAAAGTCCTGGCCAGCCAGTACAAGCTCGCTTTACCCAACGAAAAGGAACTGGCCCAGGAGATCGCCAAGACCCGCCAAACCTTGTTGCAGCAAACACACCGGACCAGTTAATCCGCAGCCCGCACGAAACAAATACCTCTCCTCCACATCTTCTTGGCTGATTCCCGTCAGAACGCGAAGCTGTATGCCCTTCCTGGCTACTAGCGCACGTTCGAAAGTGAAACGAGCTGTGGCACACCGACCATCATAGGCTCATTCACCGCGTGGCTCTTTTGCAGAACGAAGGTGCACAACATATTCACAGTAAAGACCGATAGTGCCGTAAGCTCCACGAGCGCAGAATACGGCAAGACGTGCCAAGCCCATCCCACATAGCCCTGATACGCCAGAACTTCACATGACACTCGGAGCGTACACCCCACCGTCAGCAGAAACAATCCCACGAACATCAACCTCGGACTCCACAATAAGCGCATTCCTGCAAACGCTGGGAGAATCCGCTGCCCGACCGCCAAAACCATGGTCGAGACGAATCCCACCGTAAGTGCATGCCGCGACGCGCCCCAAAATCCTCCCGACGTGTCCCACTGGCTCGCGGATAGACCGAGTCCTGCCGCAACCAACAGCCAGCCGTACGCCATTCGCACGAACACCGGAAAGCTCTTGTGGATACCGCGGATTTTCGGTTCCTGCTCGCTTCCTTCAAAGATCCGGATGGCGATGACGGAGAAGACTGCAGCAGCCAGGAGAAACAGAGTCGCAGCCGTAAATCGGCCTGCGACTGCAAGACCGACGCCCGCAAGATTGAGACCCACGGCACTAAACAGGAATCTCGGACGAATCGCCTTGAGCCCCAGGAATACCCGCATCCACTTCGCACTGAAGCCCCACACAAACGGCACCAGGAAACCCCAGCCAAGCAGTACTAGATAGCGTTGATCAAAATTATGAGGGAACGCTGGCTCGATGCCGTGGAGCGCTGCCTGCACGCTTCCAACGAAATTCGTAGTCAAAGAGAGCAGAAAGCCGATGGTCGCGCTCATGACCACCCATACCCACGGTTCCAGCCCCTTCTTCGACGAGTCTTTTGGACGGTGCCCGGAAACAATGGTGAAGAAAATTAGGAATGCCACCAACTCCAGAGCACCCCCCGCCGGCACAACCCAGCGCCACTCCCACAGGTACACTGCCGCTGCCCATCGGGCCGCAACACCCACCGTCCACAATACCCAGCACGCCCATGCGGCTCGGATGATGTTCGTTGCGCGGTTCCGCAGCTTCGGAATCGAATAGAGTCCAATACCTAGCAGAAAGCTTCCGATCCAGCCGAACACCTGTGCATGGCCATGTGCTTGTAGCCACGCAGGAGAAATATAGGCCCCCTGTTCTCGCCCACTGATCCGCAGCAGGTTCCACACACCCAGCAGAGTTCCAGGAAAGAGCATGAAGATCAGGCCTGTCGTGATGAAGGCCATCAGCAGTTTCGACATTGCCGCTTCGCGCTCGCGCATCGCTCGCAGGGATTCCCCTACACTCGGGTCCGCCCTGAACTCGCTCATGGTTCTGGATTCCAAACTCATCTTGATTCTCCCTGGCGTAATCCGTCGTTCACGCGCCCTTCGACTCCATCTCGACAGCGCGAGGGAAAAGGATGTTGTTTTCGAGGTGAATGTGCTGGTGTAGATCAGCTTCGAACTCCTGCAGCGCACTGTAAAGCATCCGGTAGCTCATGCACGCATCTTCCGGAAGTGAATAGCCATTCGTGGCTTCACGCATATTTCGAAGTACCTGCCCCGCTGAATCGTGCTCCAGCATCATCATTCGTACCGGGTTTTGCACGGTTCCAAACATAGGGGGTGCCGGCTGACAACCTCTGTTTATCGCCATTTCAAGCTGCTCGATGTACGGGAACAGCATGTGCTCTTCTTTCATCATATGCATGGTCATTTCCTGTGCCAGCCCACGAAACAATGTTTGAATCTGCTCCAGTTCGATGTGGTTCGCCCCATGAACTCTCACCACTTTTGCAATCAGCGTTTCCAGCCGTTGGATCTCTTGCCGCGTAAATCCGTGATGTTTTTCCACGATGTGTCTCGCCAACTCTCCCAGCGAAACTTTTTGCCAATCGCGTTCGGCGCTCTTCGCCTGCGTCCGATCGAGGGCATCCGCAACCTCCTCCATTTTGACCTTTGCGGTCGAGCACGCCTCGGCGAGCGATTTCTCGCCGCCGCAACAATAATCGATTCCAAACTGTTCGAGGATCCGCGCTGCTCCAGGGTTTGCGCTTACCAGTTCACGAACCGTCCTGTTTTCCTGTAGTTGCATGATTCCCTCCTCACAACCAAATCCAACGATTTTGATCCCGTAGCGAGTATCGGGCCTCTATATCCAACAGACTATGACTTTAGTCACGGAGCCTCTTTACAGGCGCTTAGCGATTACGCATGAGTCTTTTCTCTCTACCGCCTGACATTGACCCAGATTCCCTTCGCTGTCCCCTCCAGCCTGTGACAAACGTCATTTATGTTCCCAGAGCCAGCGACCATGATGCGAGTTGCGAGAGGCTGATACTTCGGACTCGAGATTTCGCAGAGGAAACCGTGGCACATCAGAACAGCTTCAAATGGCTTCCCGTTGTTATCGACGAATTCTGCACCGGATGTGGACTTTGCGTTGAAGCCTGTGGACCCGACTGCCTGGAAACAAGAAACAAGGTGGCTGTTCTTGAAAGACCCGCTCCGTGCGCCAGGAGGTACAACCGATAGATTCCACTATGGGGGATTTCCTAGGGTTGGCGAGATTCTTGATCAACTCGCGTTACGAAGGAGTCCAAAGCGAGGCATCCACTGAAAATGAGTCCGGAGAAAATCGCGGCCGGGAGAACTGCTTCCGGGTGGCCTGCGAGGAATGTCTCCAGGGTGGCGCTCAGCAACCAGATCTGGACAATGAGCAGAATGACAATGAGAGCCATCGCACCGTCAATGGCGACAAGTCCGCGCCGCTGTTTGAAAGGTTCGAGATCGGCCACGTCAGGTTCCTTTCACGCCTACCGCAACTAGTTTTGCGCCGTCACGTTTGAGAGTGATCTGCGGGAGTGGACGCGGTGGAGGACCCTGCAAGACAGAACCATCCTTCACCGAAAAAAAGCCTTGATGACAAGGGCATTCGAGCCGGTCGTTCTTCGACGAGTAGTATACGGCGCACGATAGGTGTGTGCACTTCTGGCTGTAGGCCACGTACTCCTCTTCGCCCGTACGGATCATGATGCAGTGGTCCTGTGGGCTTGGATAGGTGAAGAGTTTCACGCCGCGAACGGGGATTTCACTGATCTCGGCAACCTCGATCGCCGGAAACGCGGGAACCTTGGCAAAGCGTGCTTTCGCCAGAATCCACAGATTGCCGACGAACATCCCCAGGCTTGCAAGCGTGAGAAATTTTGCGAACTGGCGGCGTGACACGTAGCGTTCGTCACTCGTGAACACCGAAAACTCGTCTTTCCAGAGCGGCTCCTTACCGGAACTGCGAAAAAGCGACATACGACTCCTCCCACACGTAATCCAGAACATCGAGCGAAACCGAATCCGTATCCGCGGGAACCATCATGTGCACGCGGGTGACGATCTTCTGTTTTCCGAACTGAAACACATTGGTTGGCTTTTCCCGCCGTTGGGCAATCTCCTCGGGACGGACGTAGGAAAGCGCCTGGCTGGGACAAACGGTGGCACACATCGGTTTTTTGCCAATGGACGTGCGGTCGTAGCACATGTCGCATTTCATCATCTGTTCGTATTCCGGAAACATCTTGGGGATGCCGAATGGACATGCCAGAACGCAGTTCGAGCAACCGATGCAGCGTGGCTTCAACGAGGACTGCACGATGCCGTCATCGCCCTTCTTGATCGCATCTGCGGGACACACCATCGCACAGGTCGGCTCTTCACAGTGCCAGCAGACATACGCCGCGGTCGCCGTCGTTCCCTGCCGCTCGATGAAATCGAAATTGATCATGGACTTGCCGCGATGGGTTTCGCATTCGGCGCAAGCCTCCACGCAAGACTGGCAGCCAATGCAACGGGAAGGATCAACGTAGAATTCGTAGCCGTGCATCAGGCTTTGCCCTTTCCTGGCATCGATGCGTCTCCGTCAGAGGAAAGTGCCCAATCGGGTGGTCCGTTGGCCTTTCGGAGCTGGCACGCGGATACTTTGAACTCAGGAATCTTGCTGCGCGGGTCGAGCGTACGGTGTGTCAAAAGGTTCGCGCTTCTCTTCCCGGCCCAGTGATACGGGATAAACACCGTATCCGGGCGAATCGTCTTCACCACCATCGCTTGCAGAGTGATCTCGTTCCGGCGCGAGGAGACAGTAATCCAGTCACCCTCCTTAATTTGGTATTGTTCGGCGAGGCGCGGATGGATTTCCAGGCGCGGATTCGGATATTGGTCCACGAGAGCGCCTATCCGGCGCGTCTGTGTGCCCGATAGATATTGGCTAACCACGCGGCCGGTCGTCAGATAGATCGGGAATTCAACCGAGACGGGATCGCCGCTTTCGCGCCACTCCGTCACGACGAAGTGATGCTTGCCGTCCGGGTGGAATGAGCGGCCATCTTCGAACAAACGCGGTGTGCCAGGATGGTCGAGCGTGGGACACGGCCAGAAAACGCCCATGTTCTTATCTATTTTTTCATACGTGATCCCAAAATAGTCTGCGTGTCCACCACGAGATGCCTCACGCAATTCCTCATAGATCTCTCGCGTCGAAGCGTACGGAAAATATTGACCTTTCCCAAGACGTTTCGCGAGTTCGCAATAAATCCAGCTGTCGCCTTTCGCATTCCCAGGTGGGTCCACAGCTTTCTGGATATGAACAACCCGGCCTTCATTCGTACAGCCGATGCCCTCCTCTTCCTCCTGTAAGCTGCCGGCAAGAACTACATCCGCATGGTGAGCAGTTTCGGACATGAAGAAATCTACAACACCAAAGAATTCGAGTTTCTCTAATGCTTCCTGGGTGAACTTTGCGTCAGGCAGCGAAACGAGTGGATTGAAACAAGCCGAGAGCAACGCTTTGATCTCTCCTTGATGAATGGCTTCCATGATTTCGACAGCGGAGTAACCCGCTTGAGGAATATCGTCCGGTGAAATTCCCCAAACCTTCGCCATATGAACGCGAGCTTCTGGGTCGGTGATGGAACGCTGACCAGGTAATTGATCGCATTTCTGGCCATGTTCGCGGCCGCCTTGCCCATTTCCTTGGCCGGTGATCATGGCGCAGCCGGCGCCTTCCCTCCCGATATTGCCGGTCGCAAGGCACAGATTAATGAGTGAAAGGCAGTTTTCGACGCCCTTCGATTGGTGCTCGACACCGCGTGCGTGAAGAGCAATAGCGCGGTGCGCCTTCGCAAAGAGATGCGCTGCGCGTTCGATCGACTCCGGTGGAACCCCAGTCTTTTCCGCGGCCGTGCGCGGGTCCCAGGCGCGAACGGATTCCGCAACTTGTTCGAAGCCGGTTGTGTGTGCAGAAATAAAATCACGCCGTTCGAGGCCATCGCGCAGGATGACGTGCAACAAACTCATGTACAACGCCAGGTCGGTCCCCGGCCGCACGGGAAGATATATGTCTGCATTCCGACAGATTGGCGTCATCCGTGGATCTATAATGATGAGTTTTCCGCCGGCGTCACGGCAGCGCCATAAGTAGTCGGTGGTAATGGGTGCGCATTCCGCGACATTCGCGCCTGCCACAAGCACGACCTGCGCTTTGAGAATATCGGCCCACGGCAGCGGGCTGCGGTCCACGCCAAACGCCAGTTTATACGCCGTGCCTGCCGAGACCATGCACAGCCTGCCGTTGTAGTCGATGTGGCGCGTGCCCAGTGCAACCCGCGCGAATTTTCCGAGCAGATAGGACTTCTCGGAAATCAGGGAAGCTCCGCCGTAGATGGCCACCGAATCCTTTCCGTATTTCTCCTGTATTTCCTTAAGCCGAGTGACCGTGAAATTTAGAGACTCGTCCCAATTGGCGGTGCGGAATCCCTGCGGCGTGCGCATCAGCGGATCAAGCAATCGGTCCGGATGCCCGCCTTGCATGTAGCGCTTCACACCCTTGGGGCAAAGCATTCCATGGTTGAATGGAAACTCCTCCCAAGGCTCGAATCCGATCACTTGATTGCCGCGAACCTTGAGCTGGATTCCGCACTGCTGGCCACAAAAACAGCAATGGGTTTTGACCAGGCGATCCGCAGGATGCCGCGACTCATCCTGCCAGCCACCCGGGGGCGTGTACGCCGGATGGGGGCCAAAGCGCGCAAAGAGTGATTCGGGCGAAACCGGCACCTTAGCCACGAGAATTCTCCCTGAGCTGGAGTTGCGCGAGCGAGAGCGATTTCCGTTTGCACGCCGGGCACAGTTCCTGCCAGGCCGCGTCAAACCCCTCCATTCGGTAATCGAATCCGACCTGCGGAAGGATGCGCTTCAAATCTTCGATGTGCATTCGCGAGGCAAAACGTTCTCCGCAGCGCTTGCACAGCGCGGGCTCACCTGTTTCTCCCGCCGCTTGATAGAACTTCACACCGAGCTGAGCGGGGCGCTGGAAAATATGGAAGAACTTTCCGAAGGGAAGATACAACAGCGCAGCAATCACGGTGATGGCGTGAAGAATTGCGAGGAAGCTATAAGACTCACCTCGCAGCCAGTTTTGCGAAACGGTGAGTGCAAGTCCGGTGATGGAAATCGCAAAGAGAAGGATGATGGGTAAGAAATCCAAGGCAAACGACTGCACCGCTTGCGCGCCGCGGTCACGGAAGCGCCTCCACAGCGAAAGAGCGATTCCGCCGAGAACCAGGATCGCGGATACATCGAGCCCGTGAAACAGCAGTTCCGCAAGAAAGGTGTGCAAACGGAACGTTTGCGTTGGAAAGCCATAAAGCATGACCACGTATGTTTCTTGGTCGGTCGGAAGCGATTGAAACGAAATCCAGCCAAACACGAGTGGGAAGGTAATCGCTACGGCGAGGAGACATCCCCAAAAAAGCATCTGGTGCATCCACCAGCGCAAGGCGGAGCGACGGAGAATGAATGTTTGCGCGGCAAGGTGTGTTGTCGCCAGATGGAGAAGCCGCACCGTGCCGCGAAAAATGCCAGCCTCACGAAAGAGTTGCCAGCCCCGTTCCCAATAAACGCGCGTGGGAGGCTTATCAAGCCATACGCGGTAGTGGTACGCGACTCCCCAGGTCGCAAATATAGTCGCGAAGGTGTAGATCACCAGCGCTGGATCAAAGTTTTGGAGGTTGCGCGAGCCGACAACGATGGCGGCTACCAGGAGTCCTGTGAAGAGCGTGGCGGTAACACCTGCTCGAATGCGGTCCGCCGTCCGCGTAAGCGACGAGGGCAGAGTCAGCTCGGTGGTCCGTTGCTTTGCAAGGAAAACCACTGCGTTGGTACGCCAGAGAACCGCGGAAAGAAGAGCAAGCAGTCCAAAGCCCGGCCAAACTGTGTGCAAATGATCTCGGAAAAAGCCCAGCAGCAGAGGCGGAAAGAATCCTCCCAGACCACCCATCGCTCCCACCAGGCCGGTCACCGTCCCCACCTCTTTTGGAAAGTACTGTGGAACCAACTTGAAGACAGCGCCGTTCCCATTCCCAAGCAAGAACGCGCATCCCAGGGCGCCTACCGTGAAGGGCAGCATCGCCGGCCAGGACATTAAAAGAGCGAATGGAATTATGCCAAGGAATACAGCGTGGAGAACGCGAGCGCCTCCGATCTTGTCCGAAAGCCAACCTCCAAGCGGGCGAGCCAATGTTGCCAGTACGACAAATCCCGCCGTTCGAAACCCGGCGTCCGCAGGCTTCAGTCCAAACTGATCTTTCAAGAGAACTGGCAAATAGATGGAGAACGCAACGAAGCCGCCGAAGGTCAGGAAGTAGAAGAGTGACAGAGCCCACGAGAGTCGTTCTTTGGCGAGGATTCTCATCATTGCGGCGATCCCGGACGGACGCGCCGCGGTTGGTGAATTCCGGGCGATGGCGTAGAAGGCGAGACCCCAGATCACTAACAGTGCCGCAGTTCCACGAAAAATACTCTGCCATCCAACGACTGCCGCCAAAACGGGCCCTAGAAACACGGCAGCAGATTGCCCGATATTTCCCAAGCCATAGATTCCCAGGGCGCTTCCTTGTTTTTCCGGCGGAAACCAGCGAGAAACAAAACCAACGCCCACCGCAAAGGAGCTTCCCGCAATTCCGAGGAAAAAAGCCACAAACAGAAGCTCTTGATAATTCGACACGCGCGGTACCAGAAACGCGGGAATCGCAACAAAGATCATCAGCAGTGAAAAAGTCACTCGACCGCCGAATCGATCCGCGAGTATGCCGGTAACGACTCGCATGAGCGAGCCGAGCAGGACAGGAACTGCCACCAGGAAAGCTGTCTGCGTTGCTGTGAGATGGAACGCCTCCCGGAATCGCGGGGCAAACGCACTGATTAACCCCCAGGCGGCAAAACAAACCGCAAAGGAGAGCATACCCAGAGTCAACTGGAGGTTTGCTTGATGAGCAGAATCAGGTTTTTCCATCATTGGGCCCCACAAACCTTCCGAACAGGCGCAGCAGAGCAGACGGAAACGAGAAGTGGAAGGGAGAACCAGCATACAACCCGCGGTTCTTCCCGACAAAGCAAAACTACCTCGATCGCTTTTCTCACCGGCACAAAATCAGTGGTGATCTTGCATTCGCTTTTCTTGGGAGAAAAAAATGCCAACTATTTACAAAGGACACGCTAAATAGAACGGGAGTTCTCAATGGGTTCATGGTCTCTTCACTCACGGCGAAAGAGTTAAGATAGACAGGCACCCGGCAAGTCACCGGTGGCTAGGAGTGGCATGGACCCAAGGAGACATTGGGAGGCGGTTTACAGTATCAAGGCACCAGAAGCGGTCAGCTGGTACCGTTCACACCTTGAAACCTCGCTTGCCCTGATAGAGCGCGCGGCAGCCGGATATTCGGCGTCCATCATTGACGCTGGCGGAGGCGAATCTACCCTCGTTGATGATCTCCTAGCGCGCGGATATGAAAACATCAGCGTGCTCGATGTTTCCCAGACGGCTATCAACGTGACCAAGAAGCGGTTGGGTCTGGCCGCGCAACAGGTCCATTGGCTTGTCGCTGATATCACGGAAGCACAACTGGAACCCGATGCGTATGACGTGTGGCATGACCGTGCGGTATTTCATTTTCTTACTGCAATCGAGCATCGTGCTGCCTATGTTCGACAGGTCGCCCACGCCGTCAGGCCCGGGGGCCACATAATCGTCAGCACGTTCGGACCAGAGGGTCCCACAAAATGCAGCGGACTCGATACTGTTCGCTATGACGCCGACACATTGCACGACCAGTTTGGCGCGCGCTTTCGTTTGGTAGAGAGCTCCAAAGAACTGCATCGTACACCATTTGGCACTACGCAGCAGTTTCTGTACTGCTATTGCAAGGTCGAATGACCAGAATCACCGAGAACACCCGATGACCGCAGCCACATCAACCGAGCTGGCGCGTGTATCCCGGCACGTACTTCAACTTCAAATTCTCACCCTCCTCTGGATGACCGTTGAGGCCGTCGTTTCTCTCGCGACCGCTTGGACTTCCCACAGTCCGGCCCTATTCGCCTTCGGAGGAGACAGCTTGATCGAGCTATTCTCGGCGGCGGTCGTTTTTTGGCGCTTTCGATTCAATCTTGCCGAAGCACGGGCCGCTCGGACTGCCGGAGGTTTGCTGTTCGCCCTGGCAGGGTTCGTAGTGGTCACTTCCGTTTTGAATTTTCTTGGATATCGCGAAGCTCAGCGGAGTCTAGTAGGAATTGCAGTTCTGTTAGCCGCCGCATTTGGCATGCCCTGGCTCGCCAGCAAAAAACGGCGGTTGGCAGTGGTCACTTCGAGCGCTGCCTTGAAGGCTGATGCAGCCGAATCCGCCCTCTGCGGTTATATGGCTTGGATTGCGCTCGTGGGTTTGTGCGTCAATGCTGTTTGGCGCAGGCCGTGGGCCGATCCCCTGGCGGCTTTGGCGCTCGTTCCGTTAATTGTCAGGGAGGGCTGGGAAGCTGTGCGCTCGTCACGGCTTGGATGCCAATGTTCCTCGATCTGATGAATCACGAATCCATGGATGCAGTTTGGCGCATCAGCACGTCCGTCGCGAGACTTATCGTTCTTCGAGTTATTCATCCCGGTCCTCTGTCATGTTCTTTCATTCGACAAGTGAGACGCTCAACGGATCGGCAAAGCTCCTTTCTCTACCTCAAACTAGTTTGAATTGGAAGGCGTTTTTCAAGGGTCTAAATAGAGAACGGCGAGAAAATTGATACCGTCCATCAATCCCGCCCAGGTTTGTGGCCGATATCTCGCTTTCTCGCCGTGCAACATGGAATACTACAGATTGTTAGGTCTACACGCTGTACACTTTTGGACTGCTTGAGGGACTATTCTGAAGGTCGCACACTTCAATTCCCGACCATATGCTCGTGCTTTGAGAAGCTTTTGCCAATGATGAATCATCCAAGATAAATTATGACGTACATACTGTTGATGTCCGCATTCAAGGTTGGCAAGGTCTCCGAGTACGCGAATAACTGGGGACTTTTAGTGTGTATACAAATGAACAGACAGGTGCTTTCAGAAACCCTATGATTGGGCTGCAGTAAAGGGACTGATTTGTTGGCCAGTCCATCCCCTTTCGCTTACACCCATCAATCGCAGCAGCATTGAGGACTTCGAACAACAATTTATTCGGGCACACGGATTGGACCATTGTATCGCAATGATTCAACCCATCCTGCACAGCAGTACGTGCAGGCAGCAGTCCGGGACCAGTTCTGAGGTGTCTGCAGTTAGAAAGGAATAAAACATGCCTTTGCTTCAAATCATTTTGGCCCTGATCGTCGTGGGCGTCCTGTTGTGGTTGGTGAATCGCTTCATCCCCATGGCCGGAAGTATCAAGTCGATCTTGAACGCGGTCGTCGTAATTTTCGTGGTGTTGTGGCTCCTGAATGTATTTGGACTATTTCATTCTCTGGCTCGTATCCGTGTTGGGTGATGTGCAGAGAGCCCAAATGTGAAAGCTAAATAGGGAACGCAAGTATAGGCCAGAACGTGCAGGCGCCTGAATTGAGGATTGCCGGGCACAGAAGTGGATGCAATGGAGGTAACACGTGAAACCAATGAGAATTATGAGCACGACAGCGGTCATTATGCTGCTCGGAGTGGGTTTGCCGGCTTATGCAAGCCAGGATAAGCAAGACAAACCGCAACAACAGGAACAGCCAGCGAAGCCCGAAAAGCAGCAAACGAAGCCTCAACAGAAAGAGCAGGCGCCGCCGCAAGAGAAGGAGCAGCATCAGCAACAACAAAAACAGACACAACCGGCACAGGCTGAAAAACAGCAACAGCAGCATGAACAGCAACAGGCCAAGAGCCAGCAAGATCAGCAGAAGCAGCATCAGCAGCAGAACGACAACGCCGCAAAACAGCAACAGGTCAAGAGCCAGCAAGATCAGCAACAGAAACAGCAGCACGCGCAGGGCAATTCTGGTAACCAACAACAAGCTAAGAGCCAGCAACAGCAGGGCTCGGCGCAGCAGTACCATCCGCAGAACGTGAAAATGCAGACTCAGCAACAGCAGCATCAGCAGCAGGGTGAGCAACGAGATGTTTGGCAACAACATCGCGCCACAAACTGGCAGTCTGAACACCGCGATTGGCAACAGCGCGGCGGATACAACGGATATCGGATTCCACAGGATCACTACAATTCGTATTTCGGTCCAAGCCACAGTTTCCGCATCTATAGTTACCCGGTGATGATTGTGGGCGGATACCCCCGCTTCCAGTACGGTGGATTCTGGTTCAGCATGATGGACCCCTGGCCGGAATACTGGTCCAGCGACTGGTACGACAACGACGACGTTTATGTGGACTATTCGGGAGACGGCTATTACATGTACAACCGCCGGTATCCTAATGATCGAATCGCAATCACTGTGTACGTGAACTAACCACACGGCAAACGTGTGGATTGACCACTGCTCTGCCCCGGTTCGTGAGGCTTTCGAAAATCAGGAAAGCCGTCAGGGCAGCAGGAGCAACACTTAGCGAACAAAATCCAGTTTAGAAAGCGTGAAGTATGCTCGGAACCGTCGTAATCGTCATTCTGATCTTGGCGCTGCTAGGAGCATTTCCTCGCTGGTCCCACAGCCGCGATTGGGGTTATATCCCCTCAGGTGGAATCGGACTTGTGCTTCTCATCGTCGTCGTTTTCGTCCTGCTCGGACGAATTTAATTTGCTAATTGAGAGGATGCGGAGCTGCATTCTCCGCACATTGCCTATCAGACAGGAGTTGCGTGATGAATGAGTCCAGGCGGCGCGCCGTCAAGTTCCTGCAGAAAGAGATCAAGACCTACGAAGCACTCGCTCTATTCCTTGTGAAGAAGGGGATCAAGGAACATGTGCGCGTGGGGGATAAGCGAGTGTTGATCAGCCCGGCCTTTTACGAAGCAAGAATGAAAGAAGCGAAGAAACTTGTTCACGAACTCAAGAAACCAAGCTAGCGAGCAGTTCCCTAACCGAGCAGTTAAACAGGAACTGCGTTCGGGTTGTGTGCGTGTACTGGCGGTTGTTCTCGTCATGCTGCTCTGTACCTGTGGATCATTTGGATATTCCGTGTTGGCCCATGAAGAGATTGTGGACTTGGTATGGAGTGATGAACTTCGCCCCCTTCTGTTGAAACGATTTCCCACGCTTACCGAGGACCAACTCAAGGAAGCCCACAGTTATGCCTATGGCGGGGCCGTAATACAGGACCTCGGTTACTACCCTTTTGGGAGTGCGGAGTTCAGCAACCTGGTGCACTACGTTCGCAGCGGTGACTTTGTTCGAGAACTTCTATTGCAAAGCCAAGACGCGAACGAGTATGCCTTCGCGCTGGGCGCGCTGGCTCACTATGCTTCAGACATCGCCGGCCACCCTGCGGTCAACTCATCCGTTTCAATTCAATATCCAAAGTTGCGTGCGAAGTACGGAAATTCCGTTCGGTACGCAGAAGATCACACGGCACACCTGAAGACGGAGTTTGGCTTCGACATGGTGCAAGTGGCGAAGAACCGCTACCCATCGCAGCAATATCACGACTTCATCGGATTTCAAGTTTCGAAGAGTTTGCTGGAGCGTACCTTCCCGATTGTGTATGGCGTCGAGTTGAAGGACGTGCTGACACACGAGGATATGGCGATTGGTTCGTACCGTTTTGCGGTCAGCCGGATGATTCCAGAGATGACGCAGATCGCATTGCGGACCCATAAGAAGGAGATCGTAAAAGAAACGCCTAATTTCTCGAAAAAGAAGTTCTTGTACAGCTTATCGCGGTCTGAATATGAAAAGGAGTGGGGAAAAGACTACACCAAACCCGACTTTGGCACGCGCTTCTGGTCCGCAGTGCTCCACTACATGCCCAAGATTGGCCCGTTCAAGGCGCTGGCGTTCAACAATCCCACTCCAAAGACCGAGGACTTGTATTTCAAAAGTATCAACACCACTGTCGACCAGTATCGTATCTATCTCCACCAGATTCGCGCAGACAAATTAGATCTAGCCAATGTTGATTTTGATACGGGCAAGGAAACCAAGGCAGCGGAGTATTCTTTGACCGACGAATCCTACGCCAAGTTGTTGGGCCAGCTGACTTCAAGGAAGTACGATCTGACATCCCCGGAGTTACGCGCCAATATCCTGGCGTTCTATTCCGACCTCTCCCTTTCTCTCGAAACGAAGAAGGACTCTGGCCGCTGGCAAAGCGTTCTGACAGATCTCGATCAATTGAAGCTGGCCACACCCACACCGATCGTGGCGGCCAGCCCGGGAAAGTGACTTCCGTTTGGCATTGGAAGCAGATTCACTTCTCATCACGTCCGCAGCGTGGCCAGTCAATCCATCAACAAATGATCAAACAAAATGCGATGGTGTGCTTAGGCCCGGCACCCAAACGGTTTGTGGTGCATGCACGGGAAGTGGGCGGACCAGGATAATTGCGCGACAGGAATACCACCTTGCCTGGCGCCAACCAGCTTATATCCAAACCGAACACCCGGAAATATTCGAAAGTGTCCGCAACTGTACAGACATGCCAGCGCAGGCGTTCTAGCATGGGTCATCAGGGAAAAACAGAAACGTTTTCCAGATGCGACACAAGCGCTGCAGAAACGGGTCTCTTGTGAGATTGGAATAGCAATGCTTTGGACAATTCTCGTAATCTTGTTCGCCCTTTGGCTCCTAGGTGTCGTCACATCCTATACATTCGGAGGATTCATTCACATCCTTCTGTTGGTAGCATTGGCCATTTTCGTCATTAACCTGATTCAAGGTCGAAGAGGAGCGGTTTAATCGCCGGGCGCTCAATATGAAATCGACTAGCTTGATTGGAATAATCTTGATTATTGCGGGTGCACTGGCCCTTGCCTATCAGGGATTTACGTATACCCGGCAAGAAAAGGTACTTGATGTGGGGCCGATCCACGCAACCGCCGAAAAGCACGAACACGTTTCGATTCCACCAATACTAGGTGGACTGGCGCTGATTGGCGGAGTTGCCATCGTCTTAATGGGCGCCAGAAAAAGCACGTAGATCGAACCCTCCCATGTGTCCCGCTTGAGAGCCGGGCTACGCACAACCCTCTCACTACCTGAAAGTGTTGAAAGCCCTTCAGCCAATCATCAGCAAGAAAGTTTGCCACGTTAGGGAAAAGTTTTGACCATGGAGGTCTGGAATGAAGAAATACTTAGTTGTCGCAGCATGTCTCACCCTGGTAGCAGGAGTGGTGTACGCGAAGAAACTTAATAAGGAACAAAAACGGCTGGAAGAATGTGGCGCAGTCATGCAAGAAGTGCTGAACGTGCCAGAAAATATTCCCCACGAGCTCCTGGAAAAGGCCGAGTGCGTCATCGTATTTCCATCCGTCAAGAAACTGGCGTTTGGAGTCGGCGCAGACTACGGCCGCGGAGCAATGGTTTGCCGCACGGGAACACAATTCCGAGGCCCATGGGGTTCACCCGCCATGTACGCCCTGGAAGGTGGAAGCATTGGATTCCAAATCGGCGGCGAAGCGACGGACTTGATTCTGCTCGTGATGAATGATCGTGGCATGGATTCCATCCTGAGTAGCAAGGTGAAGTTGGGCGGAGATGCATCGATCGCCGGCGGCCCCAAGGGACGCACAGCTACAGCGGCAACTGACGCGTGGATGCGAGCGGAAATTCTGAGCTACTCACGTTCGCAGGGATTGTTTGCCGGAGTTTCTTTGGAGGGTTCCACGATTCGCCCCGATGATGACGCAAGCGCGGATGTGTATGGTCATCCGGTGAAAGCAAGTAACATCGTCAGAGGTAACGGAGTGCACGTGCCTAGTTCAGGCCGCACACTTGTGAATATCTTGCAGAAGAACGCGCCACGCAACGAGTCAGAACAGGCGGCGAGCCGGTAAAACGAACTGCCAGATTGCCGAGGATAAGACATCTCGGTGAACTGTTCCATCTTCAGCAAAGCGGTTCGGTGGATAATTCCGCCGTTCCGGTCTGGGGCCAAACTGCGAAGGTCGCCACACCTGACCACACTTTTGCAGTTTGGCCTTTTCCTTTTCATCGGGATGCCGCGCCAGGAGATCGAGGTAAAACTGTTTGTGGCGCCGGTCGTGCGTGTGTTCGGGGTGCCCATTGGCCTTGAGCCAGGCTAGAAGAGCGCGAATACTGCCATGCGCTAAAGCAATACTCGAATCGGCGGCACGGTAATAGAGATTGATGATGTCGCCGTCGGCACCGATCGTATAGCCGGTCGGAGCCATTCTTACCTCTCTAGCTGCACCCAATCCTGCACCCATGAGGTACTTGCAAACAACTCGCGACACTTATGATCCGGTGGCCCCGGCCTATTTAGGCTGTGAATTCGTCAGGCGCATCTCAGCCTCCACCTCGCGTCCAATTCGCGCAACGATGTCCGGCACTGCTTCCACATCCGTTTGAGTGGTATGAAAGTTGACAATGCAGGCGCGAAGCACGTAGTGGCCGCCGACTACGGCGTTGGACACGAATGTCTCACCTCCGCGCTGCAGCCGATCGACCAGCTCACGGTTGAGCGCATCGAGATGCAGTTCAACCTCTGATTCTCGCAGTTTCGCTCGAAGATTGCGCGGCACGTAACGGAAGGTTGTTATGCTCAATTCCTGGGTTATGAGCTGCAGTTCCTCATGGCGGCTGACTGCCTGAGCCATTGCCTGAGACAGGCGTATATCTTCCGCGATCATGTTCCGATACCCCGCGGCTCCCACATGCTTTAGGGCAAGCCAGACTTTCAGAGCACGGAAGCCTCGCGAGTTCTGGGGACCATAATCGACATAGTTCGTCACCCGTTCCTCGAAATGGTAGTAGGGAGGGTGATACGCGAACGCTGCGCGCAGCATCTCCGGATCGCGTACCAGCGCGCATCCAGCCTCGAGCGGCGCGTACAGCCATTTGTGTGGATCAACCGCGACCGAATCGGCCAGGGCCAGGCCACGTAGATCATCGTGCGCCTGGGGAACGGCAGCCGCAAAGCCACCATAGGCTCCATCAACGTGGAACCACAGGCCGTACGCCTTGCAGAGCGTGCTGATTTCCATCAGAGGATCGACCGTACCTGTGCTGACCGATCCCGCGGTTCCCACGACCAGGAATGGCACATCTCCCGCGGCGGTATCCGCTTCGATTTGACGGCGTAACGCGGAGACGTCCATCCGCAATTTGGAATCGGTCGCGATCCACCGGATCGATGCGGTACCGAGGCCGCCAAGGTCTGCCGCCTTCTGGATCCAAGTGTGTGTTTCAACCGAGCAGTACGCGCGAAGCCTGCGTCCCGAATCTTCAGAAACGCCGTGCTCGCGTACATCCCAGCCCGCCTTGGCAGCGCGCGCAGCCACAAAGCAGACGAAGTTAGCCATATTGCCGCCGCTAAGGAGCAGCCCACCGCAACTGACAGGATAGCCAATGAACTCTGCGATCCATCGCATGGTCTGGGACTCGATCTCGGTGGCAGCTGGCGAGAGTGTCCATGCGCCAACGTTCGGGTTCACCGCCGCGGCGAGAAAGTCGCCGAGAATCCCGATCGGCGCTGGCGGTGCGGTGATGTATCCGAAGAAACGCGGGTGCGCGTTGAATAGCGAGTGAGCGAACAGCAGCTGTGCCGTCTCTTCTAGCAGCGGCCCAGGGTCCGTCCCCATTTCCGGGAGCGGCCCTGTGAGGTCGAGTGCGTCGCGCACCACCGACGGGGATTCATCACGTGTCACAGGACCAAGTGGCAATGATTCCAGGAACCCCGCGAGCTGGTCCACGAGTCGGTGTCCCAGCTTGCGGAACGTCGCGGCATCCATCGCGAGCGGCGCATGCCGGCCGGGATCGCCATTCACGAATGACTCTTTTGTTGCCGATTCTTTCGTCACGTGCATATCCCTTCCAGCAGATCTGTTTCCCGCACTCGTCCGCCTGTCACAGTGCTGAATACGCGATAGAACGACTGCCGTCCCCACAACGCTTCGTGATCATCCGGCGACAAATTCTTCAATCGCTCGTAGGCGGTCACCTGCGATTCGTGACAGCAGATTGCCCGCCACACTGTCGACCAGAAGCTCCGCGTATCAATCACCGTGGTAATTGCCCAATCTGGCCACGGCACGGCCTGCCGTTCGATGCCGTCAACCGTCGAGACCAATTTTCGGAAAGCTGACTGGTAAGCTTTCCAAGTCGATTCCGGCCAGGCGATGTAGTAAAGCTTTGACACCACATGCTGCTGCGGGGATTCGATCCCGTCACATGGAAAGGCCGCGTCGGCTGCGGCGACGATAGCCGCCGTGGTGAATTGGGAGATCGCAATATGATCGGGATGCCCGTAAGCGCCGTCGGGTCCGAACGTCACGACGACGTCGGGCTGCACCCGCCGTATGTATTCAACAATACTGGCGACAGCCTCGCGGGGATTCACTCGGTCGAGATCCTGATCGTGGTAGTCGAGGATGGAGACTTCACGCACGCCCAAAACTGAGGCGGCGGCGCACAACTCAGCCTCACGGATGTTCGCCAGCGCCAATGGCCCGGGGTGTTGACTATCGTCCAGACCATGGCCACGGAAGCGACCTCTGTCGCCACGCGTGGCGGTTAATAGAAAGACGTCGACGCCTTCGGACGCGTATTTCGCAAGTGTGCCACCCACGCCCAAGGACTCATCATCGGGGTGCGCCAGCACGGCCATCAATCTCGGATTCCGCATGATCTATGACACCCTTTGAGGCGAATTCATCGACCCAATGCCGTGCGGATGCGCGCCAAGTGGTGCCAGCTGTGCCTGAGCGCGTGGTCCTCAATGACGAACTGCGCGGTGACTGGTGCGCCGAAGCTCAGTGAAAAGGGAGCTGCGCGATCCAATTCTTCATCCGTGAACGCGCGTACCGCGGCAGCCTCACGGCTGTTCCGGCGCAAGAGTTCGAGCGCCGCAGTTCTGGTCACCTCGGCATTTTCCTGGGCATGTTTCCTGTTCAACTGGGCGACAACTTCCCATGTGACGTCTGTAACAGCTTTGCCACTGGCGATTGCTCGCGCGAGATCAATCTCAATAGGATAGACGCTCGCAACATGGTGCACGATGACGCCGACCAGATGACGGTCCGTACCTGATACCGGTTCAAGCCATTCCGCTTCCGAGAGTCCTTCAGCAAAGGCAGCCAAGCCCGCAGCGCCTTCCTCGATGCGATCCGCCAACCATTCCGCACGACGGCCTGTGGAGCTCTTCATTTTGTGAGTAGCAGTGGTTTGTGGTGACATGATGCTTCATCTCCTCATATTTTTTGGATCTTGGTCGACCAGCGAATCGCTGCTTCCGCTGTGTCGACGCAATTACTATGCGGCAGCAAACTTTGTTGATGATTCAGGTGCAGCAGACTCGGTTCGACTTGTTGCTGCAGAATGAATCTCCGGGTCGAAGGCATCGAAGAACGCACGCCCGATCGCGAACAGCCCAGTGCGCGGTATCCAAAAATCGCCCAGCTTGGGCTGCTCCCGCAGAGGCGCAACCGCACCAAGGTTGCGCCCGTCGATGGTGGCCTTGGCGCTGGGCACTGTCCAAGTCGACAGAGGGTTTGCTTTGAATCTTTGGCCGTTCGGCGCCCGGCCGGTCAACCGCAGCTTACCGGCCCCCAAAGCAACGCCAGCCACAGGCGCCATTGCGGCCAGGACAGTTTGGTTCTTCCAAAGCGTGTCGGGCATCAAGCTTCCCATCAGGTTCATCGCACGGGTAGCGAGCGTGGAACCGAGATCCACCTCCCACTCAATCCGGCCCGGAGCACCGATGCGCAGGCGCCGTGGTCCGTCCCAGTGGGTTTCGATTGGCAGCACAGTGATGTCCGCAAGCGCTTTGCCGAAGAAACGCGCACAGCCTTGCCGAGGCGGAACATCTTGATAAAAGTGCCAATCGCCGTCCGGATCGCGATGCCAAATGGCGGTGTAGGCCGGACCGAACGACGAAGCCAGAACGTGTCGGCTACACAGGGTATCGCCCGAGGCGAACGGACACGACTCGATGGCGTACACGGAAAGGATTTCGCCATCACCCTTGGGCAATTGGGGATTCTTTTCCAAGCGTTGGACCAGATCACGTGGCTCGTTCATTAGACCTCCTCCTTAAGCAGCTGAAACTTCATTTAAGATCGGATTCCGATCACTTCCAGATATTCAGCGAAGACGGTGGTGGAACCCAAACCTGCTCGATTCTGAGAAGACCACAGCGCTTCGAGCTCTTGGCGAAGACTCTCACTACCGCTGGCATCGAGGGAAGCAAATGCCTGAGTGGTGGGTCCGTAGTAGAGACGGAAGAACTCCACGACCTCCGAGGGAGGAAAGGGATAGCTGAATGTGTAATGGCGCCGGACCAGGGATAGATCCGAAAGTCCCTCGCTGAGCCATTCACGGACTGTGGCTTCATCGCCCCATAGCACCGGCGCGGGCATCCCGGACGGCGCGATGAATTTCGATACTGCCTTAAACATTTGGCCGATGAATCCCTGTGGGGTCCAATTGACCATCGCAATGGTCCCTCCCGGGCTGCACACGCGCAGCAGTTCCTGAGCGACAAGGTCCGGCCGCGGCGCGAACATCGCTCCGACCAAGCTGGCCACGATGTCGAAGCTCGCGTCCTCAAAAGGGAGTGCCTCGGCGTCGGCTTCTTCGAAACGGGCGGAAAGACCTTCGGCTTGCGCCCGGTCCCGTGCCCGCTCCACCAGATTTCGGGCGATGTCAACGCCGGTAACCTTCAGACCCTCCCGCGCGGCAATCAGAGCAAGTTGCCCCGAGCCGCAGGCGACGTCCAGAAAATGGGCTCCGGGAGCGGCGTCCAGGCGCTCGTAGAACTCCCGCGCACCGTTTTCCATGTAACGCGAGAACCGATCATAGTCACCGGCCATCCAGGTTTTCTTGAGGCGAGCTTTCAGAATCACAAATTCGGGTGAGACTGCAGTGGCGTACATGGTTTCGTCTCCTTTATTTTTGAATTGCTGTCGTTCAGTGATTCGTTGTTGTGTTGTATCGACGGAGCCACTATGCGGCACGAAGCGGCGGGGATACCTATCTGAGCGTCTGGTTCTCTTGCTCGGACGCGAGTAGTATGTGATTTACTTGACCCAGCGTCCGGACTAGTTTGCCGAAACTCCCTAACTGCAGTTTGGAGCGCGCATGGATGTTTGTCCGAAGTCCTGAAAGCCGTCAGACTCGATGGCGCATTGTTTTACAATGGCGAGTTTTCAGCGCCCTGGTGTGTTCGATCGCCAGCATCGCGCGCGGTAGCTCCCTATTTCTCACCGGACTTCGGACACGTAATTATCTTTCACCTGCTTGAGCGGCCTAATTTTTTAGTCCAAAAGAAGTGAGAGAGTTTTTATACCACAGCCATGGGCTGTGAAGTTGGATTTACCCCCCAGGGGCTACAGGCCGCGCAAAGTGCCCAATCTGGTGCGTGGTTTGAAGCGAGCAGGCTTTACCGACGGTTGGTTGAATGGGGCATAAGATCAACCACTGCGACCCGAACGGAACATGTGAAGACGAGCGGGCGCGCTGCCGTGTGACCTCGCGCCCGCCCAATTCCAACAACTGACCTGACTCTATTGCACCGTCAGCTGTCAGCGGGGTAGTACATTACTTTTCTCGCTTGGTTCCCACCCTCTATTGGATAGCGAGTGTCACGCTTGTTTGCTTTGTAGACGGGCCGATGGACACGCTGATCGTCGTATTCCCGGCGGCCCCAGTCTGCACCACGGTTAAGGGAGTTTGGACTTGTGACGGAAGATTTCGCGAGTCGCCACTGTAGCTTGCCGTCATCGGGAATGCTCCGGGCGAGCCCAAATAATACGAAAACTGCGCGGCGCCACTTACAAGCGTTGTTGTATTAAAGCTCCACGATTCTCCGACCACACCCAGGCTGACCGAGCCGGAAGGTGAGTTTGTCCCCTTCACTTGCACCGTTGCCGCAAGATTGGGTGCTGAGACCTTAGTGCTAGGAACGGACAAGGTCACACTCGTCGGAGTTGCAGAGCCACTTCCGCCGCCGCCTCCCCCTCCAGTTCCACCACTACCTCCACCGCCGCAACCCAATACCACGCTGATCGTAGTTAAGAACAACGAGACGTACGCGAGGCGCCTCAGGCGCAGCCGCACAGGTAACAGCCAAAGGACGATAGCAATGCCGACCAAGACACTGCTCAGCTTCCACCAAGTGTTTGGCGGGCGCAGTTGGGGCCATCTGAAAGGAGGAGCCTGTGTAGTCGACATGGTGGACGAAGGCGCGGGTACACTGCAACTTAGCGTGGCTGTCGCGCTGTTTGCCCCTGACAATTGAACCTGGGCAGGGCTGACGCTACAAGTTATGCCCTGTATTACAGGAGTGGGTACCTGAAATTGAACTGCACTACTCAGCGAGAAAGTTGGAGTAACAACGATATCAATGCTGGCAGACTGTCCGGCGGTAATAGTCAGACCTGTCTGGGAGGGGGCTATGCTAAAGTCCGGCGGATTTACCGAGACATTAGACAGATAGGCTGTCGCGGCAGAGTAGTTCGGGTCTCCTGAGTAATTCGCGTAAAACGAGCTGCTGGATTGCAGCGTTACCGTAGCGGTCGCCTGCAGGGCAGCGAATCCATTGACCATGGTCTGGGTGGTTGGCCCCATAACGATGGTCCCCTGACCCGTGTTGAATGTGAAATTAATCTGCCCGGTGACTGGCGGGTTCGCTTGCGTTGTGCTGACGGTAGCAGTGAGAGTAAAAGTTGATCCGTAGTTTACGGTAGTTGCACTCGATTGCAACTGCATCGTTGTCGGATAGACTACCTGAACGACTTGGGGGCTAGTCGTCACCGCCAAATAACTTGGATCGCCTGTGTAGGACATGGTAAGCGAATGGCTACCTAGAGTGTTCAGCAAAAGGCCCGTGTCGATAGCGAATCCTGCAGTTGCATGGCCTCCTGAAGAGCTGGAACCGGTCCCTGCCCAAGCCCCTATGCCGCCGGAGCCGGATGCGCTGTGTATCAATGTAGTTCCATCGTAAACAGAGAGTGTGCCTGTTGGAGGGTCACCCAGGGCGGCGTTCGACGTGCCGGACAGGGAAATCACGGTTGCTGTCCCAACCACTAAACTTGTCGGGACTTGCAGCGACAGTTGCATAGTGGCCGGTACAACAGTTAGCGTGGTCGTCGCTGACGTGCTGGGTTTGTAGCTGGTGTCACCGCTATAGGTAACCACCAGACTGTGGGTTCCCCCCGGCAGATCAGGCGTCGGGTCTCGTGTGTAGCCCGCATTGTTGAGGTTGAAAACTCCGGGACCCCCGCCCCCCGTTCCGACGGCTGTTCCATTGTCGGTCAGGGTAACTGTCCCGCTCGGGCAGGCGACTTGGCTCAGTTGCGTGCAGGCTCCCGTTGGTGCGCCGGTCGCGCTTGCCGCTCCACCACTATTGGTCACATACATCCGGAGGATATAGGGAGAACCATAAGTGATGTTCGTGGCGTTACCGTTCGTTTGATTCCCCGTGCCTGGATCAAATGTAGGCGCGACAATAAACGTTTTGCTAGTTTCCTGCGCCACGGTCACCGATTGACTTGCCGAATCGCTGGGTGCGTTGACGCCGTCGCCTGAATAGTGCGCATAAACGGGATAGTTTGATCCGCCCGGCAGGTTCACGGTCGTCCCGGCCACGCTTCCGTTTGCACTCAAAGTATATTCCCCCACGCCGAACTGTTCACCGCCATCGGGAACGGCGATCAATGACACCGTTCCTGTTGCTGTGCCACTCTTCGGTATGACACTGATGGTTGCGGTTACGTTTTCCGACCCATGGGTAATCCCTGTCGTGGGGTTTAACGTCAGCGTCGTTGTTGTCGACACGTTCCCAACCGTGCCCCAACCGCTCAAAAGGCTGCCGACGTTCAGCGACCCCAATCCTGTCGCGAGGTCATACCCTGCGCCAGCGTTCCATGCCATCGTTCCTGGATTGCTTGGGCTGTCGAGAACCCCAATCTGTGTGGCCACTGTTGCGCTGCAATTGGGGGTGCCCCCCTTGCAAGGCGCGCTGTTTGTGCCGATGCCTGTTCCCCCGGTTGGCAAAGCGCTGCTGCCGTGGGTGACGTCGTTAAAAATGCATCCCGCGGCTTCTGTCTTGCTGGATGCGCAACTCGCCCCCGACTTATTCGCTAGTTGATACAGAATATAATTTGCATTTCCCTGGCGCGGTGTGGGGTTCTGGGCTGTGGCCTGGCCTTGATTCACCAGCGCCATGATCCCGGCGAACGCAGGGGCCGAGGCTGACGTGCCCCCCACAACCCCGAAGCTGCCGTTGCCTTGACCAAAATAGTTTGCGATGCACGCTTCACCGCCGACATCGCTCTGACAGTAGAGATATCCAGCTCCGTTGAAGCCGGGGCTTGCCATCAGCGAGATGTCCGGTAAGTCTCGTTTGTTGTCCGCGGGCATGCCTTTGATGCCTATCTGCCAAGACGGTTTATTGTATTGGGAGCTGGGGCCACCGGCTCCAGCGACGATGTTCTGCAGTGGCACCGGAGTCGTGTTGATGTTGCAACCGGTTGCGCCTAACTGCGTACAATTCTGGTTCCACGGAATCTCCGGAATATAGCCCAAGGCTGAAGCTTGGGTCGTGGGATCGTTGGTGGCGCTCCAGTAAGTCGTCCAGTTGCCGTATTGGTCGAAATCCGTGCCGCCTACTGCCACGTTATATGGTGTCGAAGCCAAGCCACTCACCGCGACCCCACCAGTTGCCAGCGTCTCCGTATTGGGATCGTCGCAACCCGCCGACCCGCTGTCTCCTGTGGACACCACCACGGTGATGCCTTGTGCCGACGCCTGTTTCCACAAGTTGTTGACGAAGGAGTTCTCCGTACTACCCAAGCCTGACTCGCAAGCACCGTAACTTTCGCTCATCACCGCGGCCAGATTGTTGTCCACGATGTACAGCGCCGATAAATCCACCCCTTGTGACGCGGGCGTGGAAGCCGATAGCACGTATTTGATTGTCGCGCCCGGCGCCACCGCGCCCGACCACTGCGTGTCCAGGTCCGCCTCAGTTTCCTCTTCAGTGGAGGTGACCCCGGGATCCTCGCCGTTCAGAATAATATTGGCGGAGGTGAAATTCGCCGGCAGTCCAAAGGCCACCCGGAACTCCTGCACATCGTAAAGGTTGAAATTCGTCTCGCCGACAATGGCGATTGTTTGCCTCGTCCCGTTGCACGCCGCCGCCGGGTTGCCGCACGTCGCCGGAATTCCATAGATTTTCGCGAAGTCACCCGGACCCAGGCCGTAGAAGTTCCCGGGCCCGAACGGACTAGGAAACGTGGTGGACGGCTCGAAAATGCTTTTTCCTCCACCTCTTCGAAGACTCCCAAAGCGCCGCGCATAAAAATCCCTCGGAAAATTGTGCAGCGACACGATTCCCGTTACTACCGGAGCCAGCGCCGCGGGTATCTGCGGGTCGCTCGCGTTCGCCGAATACGTTTTCCCGTTTACCTGGTAGTTGTGAATCGCCGCGCCAAATGCCCGTTGCACTTGCGCGGCGCTGCCGGAAAACTCAATCACCGTTTTCCCGCTGTAGATTTTTCCGACCGTGAACCCCTGCCGCGTCAGCCAGTCCGTCACCGCCTGGATGTCCACGTCGGCCGGGCCAAATTGCGCACCGAACTGCTCCGGCGTCAGCCACTGGTGAAACGTCGGTGAACTTTTGTCCTGCAGTTTCGCAAGAGCGTCCTGCAGCACGGCTTCCTGCTCGTCGCTGCGCTTCAGCAGCAGCAAGATCCGGTTCATCGGCTGGGATTCCGTCACCGCGCCACGGTCAAACTCCGCCCGCGCCAGGGGGTGCACATTTCCGTTGAGCGTAATCCGACGCGCGTCGTCCACGGCCTCCGAAACGCGAGGGCGCACCTGCCCCATCGCCGTCGGAACATGAATTTGACACAGGAATACGCCGGAAACGAGCAAACCGCCCAAGACCACACGATGAAGGTTCATGCCCACTCGCAGGGAATCAAATTTTCGTTATGTGAAGGAACCTTTGGGTTCGACGGCGGGACCTGGCCGGCGTCTCTCAAAGCGTGCGGATAATAGCACCCTAAACAAGCCTTGTCTATGACGTGACGTCTA
>CAVXOG010000003.1:0-56808 GCA_963763395.1 Candidatus Acidiferrales bacterium
CTTTGCTGTGTTTTAGGATGCAAACAGGAATCGGATGACCCGAGCGAAAAGACAGGGGCTGATCTTTGCGGTGTAACACCGCGCACTATTCGGAATCGCCTGAACAGGGCAGCTCAGAAGCTTTCTCAATTCAAATAAGGAGGACAGATGACTACGATCAAAGCTCAGACGCCGCTGCGAGATGTGTTGTACGCATTCTCCGTGGCCAAGGCGGTTCCCGATGACGAGCTGCTGGATGAATTCGTCCGGCGCTATCCGGGGTACGCTACGGAGATCATGGACTTCGCTGTCGAAATAGTTGTCGACGCAGCGCTGGGGAATGTCGAGGTCGAAGAAAGCGGGGCAAAAACAAGTCCGGCCGTCTCTCGTGCTATGAGTCGTTTCCAAAACCGTCTCTTCGAACTCCGGCAGAAAGGATCAGGTAAGCAGGCAAGTTCGTTAACAGTTGCTCCTTCAACAGAAAATCCGTTTTCTGGACTCGACCGTGAAGGCTTCCGTCAGTTTGCGAACCGGCTCGGTGCAAACACAGTGTTCGTGGTGAAGCTGCGCGATCGTCAGATCGATCCGAACACCATGAGTACGAGGTTTCAAAAAAGAGTTGCGGACGAGTTGAGTGTACCGCTTGACGTAATAGTTGCGCATTTCGCGGCCCGAACCGAAAGTCAAACAGGCCAATTTTATAAATCGGACCAGAAACCCACCACAGGAATACGGCAGAGCTTTCAGGAAGCGGTTCAAAGCTCCGGACTTACACCCGAACAGCAACGCCACCTCTTAGATTTGTGAGCAAAGAAATATGGAAGCGTTCGAAACGATCCGAGATTCAGCTGCTCGTCTGCACAACGAGTTGGTCTCGGGTGGTGTCGATGCGCTTAAGCCAATGGCTTTGGTTGAGGCGGCATTGTCTCGACTTGGTCTCGAAGTCTTTTGGCTCACATCGGGAGATCCTGCACTCAAGGGCGCGCGAGCGCTTTTCGATGAGCAAAGCGGCTCAATCTTTTGTGAGAGAGTTACAGACATTGGTGAGCGCACCTTACTTGTTGGCCATGAAATCGGTCACGTCCGTGTCCACGCAACTTCATCTTGGTGCGACGCCCACGATATCGATCCATCGCGCTCAACTGAAGCTGCGCCTTTTGCCTGGCGGAACTAAATCGATGCATCGAAAGGTTCACCTAATGCCGTCACTGAAGTCCTGCAGCATCTTGCCCGTGCTTGCATTCGTGTTTTCAATTCCCGCTGGAGCTCAGTCGCCTGTCACCGATCCGCACTCAGATGCTGCTGGCGTCGTTCTGAAGATGGGAACGGGAACCATGAAAATTGAATCGTGCGGGGACCGCGTTATCCACGTCGTGGTTAGCCGCACTGGTGAGATTCCCGCGCCAAAAGTTCCGATCGTCACGCAAGCGTGCGACGGCAAGGCTTTGAAAACTGTCGCCGGCAACGAGCAGGTCAAAATTCGCACCGCCAGCATTGAAGTGCGGGTCAACTCGGCAACGTCCGCTGTAAGCTTTTGGACGAATGCGGGAGAGTTGTTGCTGGCGGAACCGGAAGCTGGCGGCAAAGCCTTTGATGTCCAGTCCGCACCGAACAATGCTGCGTGGCAAATCCAGCAGACCTTCACTTCCCCATCCGACGAAGCGCTCTACGGCCTCGGCCAGCATCAGGAAGGTATCTTCAACGTCCGCGGCGTTCCCATCCGACTGCACCAGGCAAATACCAATATCTCCGTGCCCGTATTGCTCTCCAATCGCGGATTCGGATTGCTCTGGAACAATCCATCCCTAACGGATTTCAATCCAGCCGACCAACCGATTGAGGTCGATCCCAAAACCGGCAAAGGCAAATTTACTTCCACAGTCAAGGGTGCCTACGGCTTCAGGCTCGCTAGCGACAACAAAGATCAACTCGTGGTCAAGGTGGAGGGCAAGCCTGTCATCGACATCACCAACATGTGGACGCCCAGCGTAGCAAGTGGCGTACTCAATTTGGATGCTGGCAAAGAATACGAAGTGTCGGCTGCAGGCGGTCCCGCTGGAGTGCAGCTCGCTGTTCGGCTTCCCTCTGACACCACAACCTTTCGCTCGGAACTCGGCGATGCCATTGACTACTATTTCTTTTACGGCCCCGACCTCAATCGCGTCATTTCCGAATATCGCCAGATTACCGGCGCGGCTCCCCTCTTTCCTAAGTGGGCTTACGGATATCTGCAGTGCCGCGAGCGCTATCATAGCGAAAAGGAAATCCTGGATATCGGTGCTGAATTCCGCAAGCGTAAGATCCCCGTGGATGCTTTGATTCAGGACTGGCAATACTGGGGCAAATACGGATGGAACGCCGCCAAGTTCGACGAAGAGTTCTATCCTCATCCCAAGGAAATGATGGATCAGTTGCATGCCCAAGATCTCCACATGTTAATTTCCGTCTGGTCTCGCTTCGGACCGGAGTCCGATGTATACAAACGCTTGCAGGACCGCTCGTTCTTAATCAAGGGTGAGCCGTGGGTGGACATTTTTAATCCCGACGCCCAAACCGCGTTTTGGTCCGAACTCAAGTCTGGCATCTTCGACAAAGGCATGGACGGTTGGTGGATGGATGCTTCGGAGCCGGAGTTCGATATTCTGAAGGGCAAACAGACCTTTCTCGGTTCTGGCAATTCGGTCCGCAACGCCTATCCTTTATATGTAACGAAAACAATTTACGAGGGGCAGCGTGGCACAACCGATCAAAAGCGCGTTGTTATCCTGACCCGCTCGGCATTTGCGGGACAGCAGCGGAACGGAGCTGCTTCTTGGTCCGGCGACATTAGCTCCGACTGGACTACCTTCCGGCGCCAAATTCCGGGCGGGCTCAGCTTCAGCATGTCCGGCTTGCCGTACTGGACCACGGACATCGGCGGCTTCTTCCGACCCGACGATCAATACACTTCGCCGGCGTTTCATGAGCTCCTGGTGCGCTGGTTCCAATACGGCGCGTTTTGCCCTCTCTTCCGGGTTCACGGCTATAAGTCCAACGCTGAAATTTGGAACTACGGCTCGGACGTTGAGCAAATCCTTCGCAAGTACGACGATTTGCGATATGCGCTTCTGCCCTATATTTATTCCTCTGCGTGGGGCGTAACCAAAAACGGCGAAACGCTCATGCGCGCCTTACCGCTTGAATTCTCTTCGGATCCCAAGGTTACCGGCATTCCGGATCAGTTCATGTTCGGCGGCGCTCTGCTGATCAATCCTGTCACCACAGAAGGCGCCAAAGAGCGCGCTCTCTATCTTCCGGCAGGTCATCAATGGATTGATTTCTGGGCGGGCAAGCGACTAAGCGGTGGACAGAACACCACGGCAAGCGCTCCGCTTGAAACCATGCCCATTTACGTCAAGGCGGGCTCTATCATTCCTTTCGGACCTGCAGTGGAATTCGCCGCCGGAAAGCCGGATCCGATTGAACTCCGCATCTATGGCGGAGCGAATGCGGATTTCACTCTCTACGAAGACGAAGGCGATACCTACAACTATGAAAAGGGTGCGTATTCAACGATTCCCATCCACTGGGACGACAAGACCCGAACAGTCACCATCGGCGAGCGATATGGGTCTTTCAAGGGAATCCTCGAACACCGGACGTTCCACGTTGTGCTTGTCAGCGCAGGGCATGGAACCGGCGTTGGGTCTAGCTCGCGTCCGGACGCAACGATTATGTATGATGGCAAACCCGCTTCGAAGAGCATTCAGCGAATGAGCTCCAAGAAGTAGTCGCCTGACTTCACCCTGTTTCAAGACCGCAGCGCTACAGGTGAGGTCTGGCAAAGTCAGCCCAAATTTCCGCGACCCCGGATCCAACATGAATGCACTGGTAATTCGCAATCCCGGAGAAGCTGCCATCGAACAGGTGCGCGAGCCATCCAAATCCAATGGCAGCGTGCTTTTGAAAGTTCGTATGGTTGGCCTCTGCGGGAGCGATCTGAATTCCTTTCGCGGATTGAACCCCATGGTTTCTTTCCCGCGCATTCCCGGCCACGAGGTCTCCGCAACAATCCTCGAAGGCGACTTCTTGGATAGCCGACTCAAAGTCGGCACAGACGTCGCTGTTTTTCCTTACACCAACTGTGGCAAATGCGCCTCCTGCCGGCGTGGCCGTCCAAACGCCTGTCAATTCAACCAGACGTTGGGCGTACAAAGAGACGGTGCCCTGACAGAACTCATCGTCCTCCCGCAGGAAAAACTGTATCCGGCGAATCTCGCTACCAAAGAATTGTGCCTCGTCGAGCCTCTTACTGTCGGCTTTCATGCCGTTGCTCGCGGCCGCGTCACGGCGACCGACACCGTGGCCATTTTCGGTTGTGGCGGAGTCGGACTCGGCGCTGTGGCGGCCTCCCATTTTCGCGGCGCGCGCACGATCTGCATTGATGTCGAGGACCACAAGCTCGAACTCGCCAAACGCGCCGGTGCAAACTCCAGCCATCAATACGCTGCGCGAGCCCCTCCACAAAGCTTTGCTGGATATGACAGATGGCTTGGGTCCTGACGTCGTCATCGAGGCCGTAGGCAATCCCACAACCTTTCGCGCAGCCGTCGAAGAAGTAGCCTTCACCGGCAGAGTCGTTTACATCGGCTACGCGAAAGAACCAGTCAGCTACGAAACGAAGCTCTTTGTCCAAAAAGAACTGGATATCTTGGGCGCCAGAAACGCCCAGCCCGAGGATTTCCAGGCCGTTATCCAGCTTTTGGAAGCAGGGAAGTTTCCCGTCGACCAGGCAGTGAGCTTAATCGTCCCGCTCGAAAAAGCTCCGGAAGCCTTGCGCTCCTGGAGTGAAAATCCGTCGCAATTTACTAAAATCCTCGTCTCTCTGGACTGAACACGATGAACACTGGCATAAGCGCATCAACCACGACCGTTAATCCTGCAAGCTCGAGTCGGGGGATGTTCCGCACGGCGGATGGCACCAACCTCGCCGTAGCTTTCATCCTTATCACCTCGCTCTTTCTTCTGTGGGGCTTTTGCAATGGGATGATTGATATCCTGAACAAACATTTTCAGGACACCCTGCATATCAACAAGGAACAGTCCGGCCTCGTCCAAGCTGCCAATTATCTCGCGTACTTTCTCATGGCAATTCCAGCCGGCCTGATCGCGAAAAAAATCGGCTACAAAGGCGGCATCCTCGTGGGACTCATCCTAATTGCCGGGGGCGCGTTCTGGTTCATTCCGGCCGTCAATATCGGCACGTATTGGGCATTCCTCCTGGGCTTGTTCGTGATCGCCTCCGGCATGACCTGCCTTGAAACCATCGCCAATCCCTACGCAACCGTTTTGGGTCCGCCGGAGAGCGGCCCAACTCGCATCAATATCGCGCAGACTTTTAACGGAGTCGGCTGGATTCTTGGGCCGATTGTTGGAGGGCACTTCGTATTTGCCGGCTCGCAAGGCGCAAACGCCAACTCCGGATTGACCGCGCCCTATTTGGGCATTGGTATTTTTGTTGCCGTGCTGCTGGTTATCTTTGTCCTGTCGCCAGTCCCCGATTTGCACGTGGTGGATGAAAGCCGCGGGTCGGGCTCCCAGCAAGGGCAGCTCAAACCCACAAGCTCGCAGCGGATCGGTATCGCCGTCGCACTAGCCGCGGTTTGCGGAGTTCTGTATTTCTTCATCGCTCCAATTTTGGGATTGTTCTGGACGCTAATCCATTTGAACGAAGCGTTGTTCCAGCCCACGAAATACGCCCTGTTGGTAGTTGCATTCGTCGGTTCCTTCTTGGTCGTCTCACGAAATTGGGACCTGTTCCGCCGCAAACACTTTACGCTCGGCGTTGCCACTCAGTTCCTGTATGTCGCAGGGCAAACTGGCATTTTCAGCTTTTGCGTCAACTATGTTCATTGAGAACGCTTCGGGCGTTTCCCGTCTGCAGGCTTCGCAATGGCTCGGGGGCATCGGATTCGTCTTGTTTATGTTGGGTCGTTTGTGTGGCAGCGCGGTCATCAGTCAATTCCAGCCTCATCGCGTCCTGGCGCTCTATTCCGCCATCAATGTAGCGCTGGTTGCGATTACGATGGGCGGCGGCAAGGCCGGGCTTATATGCCATGTTTGCTTCTTTTTTCTTCATGTCGGTTGGATTTCCCACGATCTTCGCTCTCGGTATTCGGGGTCTCGGCGAGCACACCAAACTGGCCTCGTCTCTGATTGTCATGTCGATCGTGGGCGGAGCGATTGCTCCGCCGTTCATGGGCCGCATCGCCGACCACCACGCCATGCGAACAGGATTCGTCGTTCCGCTCGTGTGTTTTGTCTTCGTTGCTCTTTATGGATTGATGTGGGCGAGTCTCAGCAAAAAAGACATTTTGTCCGTCCCGGAATCTGACTGACTGGTTTTTCGAGATGCAAGTCTTTCAGGCGCTTTCCAGGATAAGATTTGCGTATTGAATTGTGTCACCAGTGCGGATCAGGCCGATGGCACGAGGCACGCGACTTTTGAATTGAGCGTGTGGTTCATAATGCACATTGATTCCCCGAAGCGCCCGAGCAAAAGAGTCACCGACTTTGCCTGAGTTGTGCTTCAAAAACTCCCTAGCCATCCAGGCCTTACCGATCTGAAAATTGGGGCGTATGGCCAACAGCACCTGCAACACTGTTGGCAGATCGTCCAACAGCGAGATGTCAACGGTTTCCACGGTGGGCCAGTAGGGAAATCCGCGATCTGCAATAACCAGAGTGTTGGTGTGCCGGACCCGGCTCAACAGTGAATTGACTTGCGGATTGAGAATCCCGGTTTTCAACATATCATCGGTCCTTTCATCAAAACCCACGGAGACTGGTGCTGGTACGTTTCGGTAGACCGGGCGATGGAACGCGTTTTAGAACGAGGTACTCAATTCCGAGTTGCTGGCAGTATTCGCGCTTGCCGCCCTGATCGCCGTCTTCATTGACGATGTAGATGTCCGGTTTCAACCAGCGAATCTCCGGTTCAGCGTCCAGCCAGCCATTACCGGTCGCGACCAATGCCTGCTTCACGTATTTGACTGAGGCTACCATGTAACGGCGCTCTGCCTCGGGATATAGCGGATGGCCCGGTCCTTTCAGACAGCCTAAGGTTGGCGTCGTGGCCGACCACGGCATAAAGGGCGCCGTAGTGTCCGGCTTCCTCAAGAAAACGGATGTGCCCGGTATGAAGCCAGTCGTAACTGCCGGTAACAATGACCTTCTTCGTGCCGGGGGATGGCAGGCGCGGGCGGCGGAACGGGGAATCCTTTTAATTCTGCCTTCTTGAAGACCCGGTAAGAGACTTCGTGCTTGCGGCAAAATCTCTCGCGCGCCGAGTTTGCCCATGATTCCACATCTACCCAGACTTCCGGGCGCAGACTGGGAATATCCGGCAAGGAATCCGGTCCGGACCAGTCAGTAGCTTGGACAACACTCTTGACATAACGTACGCCTTCCAGGAAATAAACACGTTCCGCCAAGGGGAATTTCGGAGGCGAACCGGTTGCCAGCCGGACCAGATCGTCGGGCCATACGAACACAGTGAGTTCGCCGAGCTTGGCAGCCTCTTCGAGGAAACGGACGTCCGCAGATCGGATGTCGTCAAATCCGCCGAAAGCCACTATTTGTCTACAATCAGTCAATCTATGCAGTCCTGACATTCACACGGAAAGCGCCTGGCACCGGCTTTTCAGAAACCACAATGAGGTATCCTCCGCCGCAGCCGGAATACATTGCCCCAGGATATTGTCGCTGGTAGGCCTTGAGCAACGGCATCAAGTCCACGCGCAAGAGCGGATGGCGGACGATGTCCGGCATCAAGATTTCCCAACACTTCATGTTCAAGTTTAGGGCCGCACCAAGTGCCTGGACATCTCGGTGGACGATCGCGTTATAGCAATCGCGCCCGGATTGGCCGAGCCGAGCTATCCACTTCGAGTCCAGATTTTTGACGCCAAGTGGACTGTAGCCTTCCGGCCGCGGTTCCACGGCGATCAGGTGCAATACTTTTTCTAACCATTTAGCTACCTTCGGGCTATTGCATGACTCAATATGCGATGGAAAGACTCCTCCATGGACGTTGTAGTCGTAGTCCAAACGGTTCACGCCTGGATAGATCAGGCCGATCATGTCCTGCGAGCCACTTGGTTCAGCCTTGCCTTTGTTTTCGGCCTCGTACAGTTCGCGAACCAAATGCTGCCAGCGGACGGTATGGAAGTTTGCCCTTCCACAAGCTCATTGCGATGGCGCGCGTGCCGCTGGCGATGCCGGAGCGGTCCATTGGACGGAAATCTGGCTCGATCTGCACTACCACCATGGAGCCGGGCGGTTTCGTATTGTGCTGGGAAACGAAGGGCTGGTCAATCCAGCCACCGGCGAGTTGCAGGCGGTTAGGGATGGGACCAAGCAGCCTGGTGACAGGGGAGACTTTGTTCCTCATCAGCCGACACCGATGCGCTGGCCAGCCTTGCGCCTCTGAATTTGTTCGACAATCCACTTGTAGGTAATGGACAGACCCTGGTCGAGTGACGTTCTTGGTTCCCAGCCCAGCACTTTCTTGATGAATGTGTTGTCGGAGTTGCGGCCCGCCACACCGCGGGGCGCATCAAGGTCGTACTTCCGGTTCAAACTTCACGCCGGCGATCTTTTCGATCTTTGTCAGCAGTTCGTTGATGGAGACGAGTTCGCTGGAGCCGAGGTTGATCGGCGTCGCGATAACGCATCGCAGTGCATGATCATGTCGATGCCCTTCACGCAGTCGTCAATGTACATGAAGCTGCGCGTCTGGTGGCCGTCGCCCCAGATGGTGATCTCCTTCTCGCCGGTGTCGATGGCCTCAATGACCTTGCGGCACAGCGCGGCGGGAGCCTTTTCGCGGCCGCCATCCCAGGTGCCGTGCGGGCCATAGACGTTGTGGAAACGGGCGATGAAGGTCTTCATGCCGCGTTCGGCCCAGTATTCCTGGCAGAACATTTCGCTCATCAGTTTCTCCCAGCCGTAACCGCGTTCGGCCATGGCCGGATAGGCGTCGGATTCCTTCAGGGCACGGACCTTCGGATCTTCCTGCAACAGCGTGTTGTAGGCGCAGGCCGAACTGGAAAAGAAATAGCGCCGCGCGCCGGCCCGGTAGGCGGCCTCGATCATGTGGGTGTTGATGAGGATGGAGCGCAGACATTCCACGCGGAAACGTTCGATGAAGCCCATGCCGCCCATGTCGGCGGCGAGGTTATAGACCTCGACCGCGCCTTCGCAGACGCGATGGCAGTTGTCCTCGTGGCTCACATCGAGGCAGAGGTTCTCGACGCCGGGTACATGGAGATACCACTCGTAGAGCGGTTTCTTGTCCACGGCCCGGATGTTGGTGAAACCTCTTTCCCTGAAATACAGCGCCAGATTGCCGGCGATAAAGCCGCCCGCGCCGGTGATGACGATCAGGTCATCTTTTTTCAGCGGAACATCCTTTTCGACTACGCGTTTTTGTTCAAGCATAAGTGTGTTTTTCGCTTGGTCTGTGACGCGACTACTCGAGCGGTCAGCGCAAAACAGAATAAAACTGTGAGAGTCCGCGTGGAATGGCTATAATTGACCCGTAGCTGGATATTATTGACCTCATGGCCAAGAAGCGCACAGTCTCTGCTGAATCCTTAACAGCTGGCGCGCCTGACTTCTTTTCTCCCGACGTAGCGTCGGCTCGGCGCTTTTACCTCGACCTCAATCCGCCCAAAAGCCAGCGACTTGCCGTGGTCTGCGGTGGCCTCGAGCACTGCAAGCCCCACTACGCGATCCACCGGGCCACTTTTCCGTTTTCATCGATTGAGTACGTGGCGCGCGGAAGCGGGGAATTAAAACTCGATGGGCGTATCCACGCCTTGCGAGCCGGGCGCGTCTTTTCCTACGGCCCGGGTGTGCCGCACCATATCACCAGTGATCCGGGAAACCCCTTGGTCAAGTACTTTCTTGATTTTACCGGAAAGCACGCCGTTCTTTTGTTGCGTTCTTGCGGACTTCCTCCCGGCAGCGTGAAGCAAGTCTTCCCGCCTTACATTTTGTTTCCATTGTTTGACGAACTGATTGAAAGCGGAATGAGCGGCGGACATCTTAAAGAAGAATTGTGCGTGAAGTTGCTGGAGAGTCTTGCGTTGAGATTCGCAGGCTCCAACGCGCCCGTAGAAAAGACGGAAACTTTGGCGTTCGCCACATACCAAAGGTGTCGCCGCCACATTGAACAGCACTTCCTGCGTTTGCGAACCCTGGAGGATGTAGCCGCGGAATGCCACGCCAACAAAGCTTACCTGTGCCGGCTATTCCGCAGTTACGACCACCAAACTCCTTACAAATATCTGTTGCGGCTCAAAATGAATCACGCCGCCGAATGCCTGCAAAAACCGGGCGCGCTTGTCAAACAAGCCGCCCAGGAAGTGGGGTTTGCCGACCCGTTTCACTTCTCCCGCGTTTTCCGCAATGTTCTCGGCGTGTCTCCGGCGGCCTTTCGGAGATTGCGCTGATATGACTGGACGGTTCTCGCGATAACTCACGAACTAAATGTGCAAGTGATTTCATGTCTGAGGAGCACGCAGCGCCTCATTTCGACTGGCGCACTTGTGCGCGTGCTCCGAAGTGAACGGGCGCAAAGGCAGGAGGCGAGGTTGAAGAGTAGGACCACCGTCCCGTTTCGTAGCCTAGATAGGTGATTCTCTTATAGTCAAATTTGCCGAGGAGAAGATCGAAAAATTCGAGGAAGATCTATGGGAAGCGGCTGTCGATAGTTCAATAACCTGAGGATTCTCTGGAAGACGTCTGCAAGATTGCATGGCTTGAATCGAGTGATTTTGCGGCTTGACGCCTGGTCTGCGCAATCAATAGTTCCGAATAGGATTTCTTCTCAACGCCTGGCGGGCCTTTCATCGAATGATCGTGCCCGCGCTATTGATGTCTGGCAACGAAGGTATCACGCCGCTATTATCACTCTCGTTCGCTTGGTAGTACTCTTGCCAAGAAAGCGGACAACGCACTTGCCGCAGGTTCGCGTCAAGCGGAGGCAAATCAAGCCTCTAAGATACGCACAATACAGCAAATCTGCTCCCAACTGGAATGTAGCTAGAACGCGGCTATGCGTGACTCGGAGAAACGCCTTCGCGAAGAACAGCAAACTCTCGCGGGCTTCCGGGCCGACATCCCTGCCGTTTCCATTTACTTGAGTGGATCGCGTGTCAGCCGGCCGTCTATCGCGCGCCAGATCTTTCGCGGATTGGCGGCTTGCAGTTCTGGGGGAACTGACTCGTCCGGGAAATTTTGATAACAGATCGGTCGAAGGAATCGAAGAATCGCGGCCGTGCCTACCGAAGTGAACTTCGCATCAGCGGTCGCGGGATAGGGACCGCCGTGGTGCATCGCATGGCTAACCTCGACACCGGTCGGGAAATCGTTGAACAGGATGCGGCCACATTTAGATTCGAGCATGGCGACCAGTTTTCGATGCTTTTTCAAGTCGTTCGGAGTGCCGTGGACGGTTGCGGTAAGGGTGCCGGGCAATTTCGCAGCGGCTCGGAGCAATTCGTCTTCCGAGGAGCCGTGCACCAGAATCGCCGCGGGACCGAAGACTTCTTCGCTGAGAATCTCATTCGAAAGCCAGGTGCCGATTTCTGTTTCAAAGATCGTCGGCATGGCTTCCGTCTTCGCCGCTTCCGCCACTTGCTTAGAGCGTCGGTTGCTCACGCCTTTTACGGCGGCCACGCGCGCGACTGATTCTTCGTAGCTCCTGGCGATGCCCGGATGCAGCATGGTACCGGGCATGGTCTGCTGAAACGCTTGCTCCATTTTCTGACTGAAAGTAGTCCAGGCGTCATCTTGAAGACCGAACACCAGGCCGGGACACGTGCAAAACTGGCCGACGCCCAGATTGATGGAAGCGGTGAGTCGCTGGACGATCGAGTCTGTGCGCTCAGCGAGCGCCCCGGGCAAGACGAAGATTGGATTCGTGCTTCCCATTTCGACATACGCGGGAATTGGTTCGGGGCGTTGCGAGGCGGCGTCAAAGATGGCGCGCCCCGCACGCTGAGAGCCGGTGAAAGCGACCGTCTTCGTGTGTGGGTGACGGACGAGCGCGAGGCTAAGTGCAGGCTTGACGGCGTTAACGAGCGAAAATGTCCCCTCTGGGAGGCCCGAGGATTGAACGGCGCGAACGATCGCGCTGGCGACGAGCTCCGATGTGCCGGGATGCGCGGGATGACCCTTGACCACAACCGGGTTTTTTGCGGCAAAGGCAGATGCAGTGTCCCCGCCTGCGACCGAGAATGCTAAGGGAAAGTTACTTGCGCCGAACACTACGACCGGTCCGACGGGAATCAACATGCGCCGAAGGTCTGGACGCGGCAAAGGCGTGCGACCAGGGAGCGGGGGATCGATGCGAGCATCCACAAAAGAACCGTCTCTAACGAGCGATGCAAAGAGATGGAGCTGATTGACCGTACGGCCGCGTTCTCCGGTAAGACGGTCGCGGCCAAGACCGGACTCGAGTGCGGCTTGATCAATAAGCAGGTCACCCAGGGCTTCGATACTCGCGGCGATCACTTCGAGAAAGGCAGCGATCGTCTCAGCGGACGCCTCCCGAAGAACCAGAAAGGCCTGATGTGCGAGATCGAGTGCGTGATTGACTTCGGCCTCGGTGGCTTCGTAAAACGGCGCGTCGAGCTGCTTACGCATCCGTGGGTTGAAGCCGAAGAACGTCTCTGTGCCGAGCGCGGACAGCTCGGATCCGATGAAATTTTTGCCATGAAACCTCATAAGCCTCTTTGTCTATGCGACGGGATTGACGAGTGTGCCGATGCCATCAATCGAGATGCGAATTTCGTCACCATAATTAAGCGTGAAGTTGTCCGGAGGAACGATGCCGGTTCCAGTCAGAAGAAAGGCGCCGCTGGGGAACTTATTGTCCCGATAAAGATATTCCGCAAGAGATCTCGGGTCGCGCTTCAGGCTCTCAAGCGTAGTGGAGCCTTCGAATGCCGTTTGACCTGAACGGAGAATCTCGAGCTTGATGCTTGTCGACGGCGAGAGCAATTCGGACGAAAGCAGAACGCACGGACCGAGGGCGCAACTGCGGTGATAGACTTTCGCCTGCGGGAGATAGAGCGGGTTTTCGCCCTCGATATCGCGCGAACTCATATCGTTGCCGATGGTGTAGCCCTGAATTTTTCCACCAGGACTGACCATCAAAGTCAGCTCCGGCTCGGGAACGTTCCATTTGGAGTCACGACGGATCGCGACCGGTTGGGTATGGCCCACGACGCGATACGGCATCGCCTTAAAGAAAAGTTCGGGACGTTCGGCGCGGTAAACGCGATCGTAAAAGTCGCCGCTGCCCGCGGATTTGGATTCCTCCATGCGCGCATCACGGCTGCGAAAGTACGTGACGCCGGCAGCCCACACTTCCTGTGTGCCGATTGGCGCGCGGAGCGACGCGCAATCATCAAGTGGGCTGCGCGACAGTTTCGAAAGCCCGGTGACGGATTTCTTAAGATAGTCCTCAAGGTCTTCGTGGGTGACAAGGGCGTCCCAGGAGACGTTGCCGGCGGAATAAAAAACTTTCTCGTGTTCGATGACGCAGCCTGCGTTTGTGCGATAAAGTTTCATGGGCTCCTGTTCGCATGCGCACCCATTGTATTATAAGGCGCGCCGATTCATCACGCGGTTCCGATTGAATTAGCGAGTTTTCAGCGTGGAGGAACGTATCACAAACGTCTCGCTTGGATCGATACTGGAAACGCCCAACTCGTTATGGAATTCAGTGGCAACGCACGCTCCGGGGCCACAGGGAAAGCTCCCACTCACCCCAGAGATGCTGCTACACCAACCGTCGGGGACACTTTTCGGCCTCAGCATGAACGTAGGGATGGGATGGAGCCCGGAAAAGCTGGTTGGCCCTGAGATTCTCCTTCTGAGCACGCATGGCGGTTTGCGTGCCGATGATGGGACCCCGATCGCGCTGGGTTTTCACACGGGACATTGGGAAGTCGGGTTGCTCGTCGCGGAAGCCGCGCGTGAACTGCGCGCTCTGGGTGCCGTGCCGTTCAGCGGAGCTTGCACCGATCCCTGCGACGGCAGAACGCAGGGCACAACCGGAATGTTCGATTCACTGCCCTACCGCAACGATGCCGCGACAATTTTTCGTCGGCTGATTCGTTCCCTGCCGACCCGTAAAGGTGTTGTCGGCGTCGCTACATGCGACAAAGGGTTGCCGGCAATGATGATGGCGCTCGCGTCCACGCGCGATCTGCCGACGATTCTTGTGCCGGGCGGTGTGTCGCTCCTTCCGGAGAGTGGCGAGGACACCGCCAAAGTACAGACGATCGGCGCCCGATTCGCGCACGCACAGATCGCGTTGGAGTACGCCGCGGAAGTGGGCTGCCGTGCTTGCGCAAGCCCCGGCGGCGGCTGCCAGTTTCTTGGAACGGCGGCGACTTCGCAGGTTGTGGCCGAAGCGCTCGGACTTGCACTGCCGCATTCAGCACTTGCGCCATCGGGGCAGCCGGTGTGGCTCGACATGGCAAAACGTGCGGCACGCGGCGTGCTGCGAATGCAGCAACTCGGCCTTGCAACGCGCAACATTCTGACCGACGCTTCGATTCGAAATGCGATGGTGTTGCATGCCGCATTCGGCGGCTCAACGAATTTATTGCTGCACATTCCGGCAATCGCGTTTTCCGCGGGATTGCGGCGTCCCGCAGTGGAAGATTGGGCTCGCATCAATCGGCAGATTCCGAGACTTGTGGATGCACTGCCGAACGGTCCGGAGAACTTCGCGACGGTACAGGTGTTTCTCGCGGGAGCGGTCCCGGAAGTGATGCTGCATCTGCGGCGCGCCGGGCTGATTGACACGAGAGCGCTGACGGTTTCGGGCGAAATACTGGACACCAACCTGGACTGGTGGGAGCAAAGCGAACGCCGACAACGGCTGCGCGCAGAGTTGAAGCGACTCGACGGGATCGATGCCGACGACGTGATTATGAGCCCGGATCGGGCAAGATCGCGTGGTCTCACTCCCACGCTGTGCTTCCCCGTGGGAAATCTGGCGCCCGAGGGAGCCGTCATTAAGAGTACGGCGATTGACCCGAGCGTCGTGGACGAAGACGGCGTCTATCGGAAGCGCGGTCCGGCCAGAGTCTTCACCTCAGAAGAAGCAGCGATCGCTGCGATCAAAAATCACGGCGTATGCGAAGGCGATGTGATGGTTCTGATCTGCGGTGGACCGATGGGATCGGGAATGCAGGAGATTTATCAGGTGACGTCGGCGCTCCGGTATCTTGCGTTTGGAAAGCACGTCGCCGTGATCACCGATGCACGGTTCAGCGGCGTTTCGACGGGAGCATGCATCGGACATGCTTCGCCGGAGGCGCTCGCGGGGGGCGCGATTGGCAAAGTGCGTGATGGAGATCTCATTGAGATCGTGATTGACAGCGAGAATCTGACGGCAACGATCAATTTTGTCGGTGAAAACGGTGAAGTTTTCGATGCAAAAGAGGGCGAGCGCCGCCTGGCGCACCGGGCATTGCGCGCGGACCTCGCGCCCGATCCTCGACTTCCCGCGGATACGCGGTTGTGGGCGGCGCTAGTGCAACGCAGCGGAGGCGTCTGGGCCGGCTGCGTCTACGACACAGACGCGATTGTGAATGCTTTGAACGAGGCACGAACTTCCGGCAACCGGCGAGTCTGCTACTGAAGCTTCAACGTTTCAGCCTCAATCTCTTAGCGACTACAGAAAACCACAAATTTCAATACGGAATCTGGTTCGCGACCAGGAGGTCGAAGGTTCCGTTAATCGAATCAGGCTAACCTTGTGGCCTTGGTGTCTTTGGTGTCTGTATTGGCCCGAAATTTGAACTAAACAAGCGAAACAGTTGAAATTGTTGAAACAATTTAAATCATGGAAATCGCCTGTATTCATGCTAACCCCCGCGCATGCCACTGAAAGCACGAAAGGATGCCAAAAAAGCCTGGGTGAGTATCCCACCACTCTCACCTATGCCCCCCCAAAAAGCCCCTGACTCGTTGCTCCAGACATCCAATAGCGACTGGTTATAAGGTGTGACCAACGAAGTATTGGACCCTCATCGCGCCTCATCCTAGAGTCGGATCGGAGCCTGGGAGGATCATCTCTTTCTCCAGCGGCCGGAGCCTTCTAATGAGCATGCCACTCCGACATTTGTCTAGGCTTACGTCCGTGAGGCTTGCGACCACTGAAAGCCTAGGCGGACCCAACGGCGTCGAACGTCCGTTAACTTGTGCCGAAGTTGGGCAGTTCTTGCGCGTTCATCCCCGCACCATCAAGCGGATGGCTGGATGTGGCGAACTGCCGGGTCACTTTCGTTTTGGCCGGTGGTTTTTCTACCCATCTGAACTGGACTCATGGATGCGGATGGAACTAAACTCTGAAAGCCACCCTTGAGGCTCAAACATAAAGGAGGAATTCCTGTGTTTGAGCGCAAGAGGTACCAGTTCGGATATGTGCGCCAGAAACCTCGTAAGACTGGCCCGCAAGTCTGGGTCTGGGAATATCGTGATCGCTGTGGTTCGCATTCAGTAACACTCGGAACAGTGGAGGAAATGTCGGAGGTCGAAGCCTGGAAGGCCACAGAGAGTCGAAGGCTTGTTATCAACGATCCTCAGGCGGCTGACCGGACTTCTTTCGGCGCGGTCGTAGATCGGTACATCCGGGAAGCGCTTCCTGAACGCCAAGTGACGCGCTCTCGGTACTTAAGCTGGATCAATTGCCATATCAAGCCGAAATGGAAAGACGTTCCAATCGCCCAGGTGAAACCGCTTGCTGTCGAGCTTTGGATCAACAATTTAAAGCTTGCCGGAAAGAGTAAGGGTCATATACGGGAGATGATGCACTTGCTCTTTAATTGGGCCATGCGGTGGGAATTGATGCCGATTGAAAGAAACCCGATGAATCTCGTTCGTGTGAAGGGCTCATCAAAGCGAACCAAGGTTCCCCGGATTTTGACGATCAGAGAGTTCAATCTCTTGCTTGAGAGATTAAAGGAACCGTACCGGACAATGGCGCTTGTAGCTTTGTTCTTGGGTCCGCGAGTGAGTGAAGTTATGGGCCTCAAATGGAGCGATGTCGATTGGGATGGGTTAGATATCTCAATCGCGCGGTCTTGGGTGGAAGGCAATGTGGAAGACACTAAGACAGAAGGTTCCGCAAAGCCGCTTCCCATGGATCGCGATCTAGCGATCATCCTTCGACAACACCGAGAGAGAACGAAGCCAATAGATTCGGAATGGATGTTCGCTAATCCGGAAACAGGAAAACCGTATTGGCCGAGCAAGATCCGTGAGAATCACTTGGTTCCCGCCGGTCTGGAAGCCGGCATCGGCCGTGTCGGATGGCATACGTTTCGGCACACTTATTCGTGTTTGTTGCGCGAGCACGAAGTGGATGTGAAAGTCCAGCAGGCTTTACTAAGGCATGCTGATATCCGAACGACGATGAACATCTACACGCAAGCAATACCGAAAGCAGTACGCGAAGCAAATCGGAAAGTTGTTCGCAGCATCATGGGAAAAAAGGCGGCATTGCGGCGGCAATAAGGGTTCCAAGGACTACCAAGTCCTTCCTTTTCATACCGAGCCCTTCTTCGTAAGTCGTTGAAATGCCAAGCGGTGGTTGTTTCGATCCCCACCGCCCCTACCAAATCTTCATCATTCCGAATGCCTTAATGAAGCATCTGGAACCAATAAGGCATTAGGCACCAATTGAACTAATTCACCGCGAACTTCTCAATACGTGCTGATCGGTTCTCGACAGCGTCACGCTGCTGATTGCCGACCACGTGTCCGTATATTTCCAGAGTAATCCGTGGGTCACTGTGCCTGAGTTGCTTCTGGACCACAGCCGGGGTTGCACCGTCTGCAAGCAGGGAACTGGCCGCACCGTGACGCATGGAATGGAACCCACCACGCGGAATGTCTAGCTTCTCCAAGAGTGGTGAAGCTGCTTTTCGCGCAGCTTGTTTGCTGAGAACGGACGCCCATTGCGATTAACGAGGAGCAGTTCACACTTGCCTCCGTGCTTCTGAAGGTGAGTGCGAAGTCTGGCCTCAAGCTGCGATGGGACGAATGCCCGTTTGTACTCACAAGCACCGTCATCGGGAATGTGTCTGCCCCGAAAACGGCGTCTGAGCGAATACTTGCGGGGCAGGAACAGTTGAAGGATTAAATGAAATGCAACTTTGTTTGCGGACTACCTGTACGATCTTGAATCCTACTTGGGGCCAGCTTCAATTTGATCCGCTGGCGGCTCGCTGATCTTCTGCTTCGTATTGATCGAAAAAATCTGGAACTCGCTATAACTGTGGCGCTCCACCAGCCGCCTGCCCCTGAAATCGGCGGTCACTTCAGCTTTCTGCGGCAGCCATAAGTTGGCCTCACCACCGGAGAAGGCCACGGACCGGTAATCTATCGACTGGTGCAGCATCTCCAGCTTCATCTCCGGAATGGACTGCAAGAGGTCTGTCTCCATATGCACGATCTGAAAGTTATTCCGGTCGATCCACGCGGATCCTTTAAGCAGCACTGTATATTCGAACCGGCCCACCTCAAAACCGCTCATGGTAGCCGGTCGGTCCATCCGCTGTCGGAAATCCACTCTCCACGTATCGAACCCCGACCAGTCCGTCGGGCCATCGCATGTCATCGCAAATTCTCCGATGTGCGACGGATGAAAAACCAACACCAGCGCGGGCGCCACGTTGGCCCTGAGGGTTCCCTCAAATGGTTTCTTGCCTGGCGTCTCCGTGCGATATTCCCCCACGACAAACGAATTGGGCTCCACTTTCTGGATTGTTGCAACGTAGTTAGATTTACTCTGTATCTCGTCCTTGAGGCTACCGTTGCGGTCAAGCCGTTCATGCACTAGAACTTCCGTCGCCGTGAACTTCTCCACATTCTCCACGAATCCTTCTACGTTAAGCGTCACCTTTGGCAGCACTTCATCGATTCGGCACGAACTGGATGGATTTGCTGCCATGGGAATATCTACAACCGCACTTATCGGAGCACTGGAAACAGGTTCAGAAGACGCCACCTTCACGGGCTCCGCAGCTTCCAGTCGCGCGATTTGTCGCTTTACCAGATCCAGATTTGGTCCGGGAGCGTAGTACGTCACACAGTTGCGCAAATGTTCCAGTGCGCCGGCCGTGTCCTTTTTGTCGCTAAGAATTACGGCCAGCAACTGCTCGGTGTCGGGTTGCAAGTGCAGCGGATCCATCGACAGAGACTTCAGCGCGCTCTTTTCAGCCACGTCGAGTCTTTTCAAATGGTAGTTTCCCAAAGCGTGGTAGTGCCACACGTCCAGATTGCCCGTGGGATTCAGTTCCAGGGCGCGGCTGGTTACTTCCACCAATTCCTGCCACTTTTCCGCTTGCGCGGACAGCGGCGCCATTTGCTCATAAGGAAGCACAAACTTAGGATCGGCTTCCGCCGCTCTTATGAACGAATGCAACGCTTCGGGCGAGTGCGTCGCCACTTGTATCTTTCCCAGTTGGTACCACGCCTCCGCGAAGGGCGGATAAATCTCGGTCGCCTTCTGTAGCTCACGCTGTGCGCGGTCTGGCTTGTTGTTCAGCCATTCATTCCGTGCCTTTTCAAACGATTTCAAGGCATGTTTTGGCGCTGATGCCGTCGTTGCACTCAACGCTGCACCTGCGCCTGTATCTTCCCGCGCCAGTTTGATCGTGCCCAGATTCGGGCTGGATGTCAGATCGCGATTTGCGATCGCGATCTGGCTGGAATTGAATCCCGGCAATGTTGCGGACACGGTGCAGCCCGCGAACTGTGCAACAAAAGATTTCTCCTTGCCGATGATTGTGGTCGCATTCACAGGACCGGGTCGCGCGATTATAAAGTAGCCCTTCGGATCGGTAGTCGTTGCGAAGCTCGTCTTTCCATTGCATTTTACCGATACCACGATTGGGTCCCACGAAAGATTGCTACCCTCGATGGTCACCTCTCCAAGCAGCCGATCGCCGGTTCGCCCCTTTTTAAACGCATCGTCCCAGCCTCGATTGCCCATTACGATCGGATCCACCGGTGCGGCGCCTGGCGCGGGACTCGATGACTGTCCGCCGCCGGGTCTGCCACCTTGCGCGGAACACGTCATCTGCACCACTAACAGTCCAATCGCGAGCGCTGCGAATTTCGCCTTCATACCGGCCATTATACGCTGAACATGTTTCTAGTCAGTGACGGGTGGGCATTTTTCCACAACTAAGTAACCTGGGTTTGCCGGATTCTTGGTTTTGGTTCATCACGAATGCGACTATCCCCCGGGTATTATGTGTTCGTTGTCAAGGAATACGCTGACGGGAAACCTTGGATCATGATGGAGCGAAGAGATCAGGGGCTCGAGGTATTGAAGCGAGCTTTTATCGGGTTCGATTCACAGGACGGTACATCTTCGATAGAAGCGGAAAAGCTTGCTGCGGCTTTAAACGCGCTCATAAAGAACGTCTCGCGCACTGCCCCCCGGAAATGATTGGTTTCTACTCCTTGACCACTACCGACGCCGCAAGCGGCGAAATCTAGGACACTTGGGGACAACGAGCAAGTCCAAACTACACTGTCTGGATGGGCACCAAATGGCTCCAATTGAGATAGGGCGACGGTGCTACGCCGTTTGCTACGAAGGACTTAGAGATTAGGGATGCAATTTCGATCCCCACCGCCCCTACCAATTTTATTGTAGCGAATAGGCTTATTGGAAAGTCGGCTCCACTTCAGCGACTCGGCTCCAATTGAGTCACTGCACAGAGTATTTCTCGATCCTTTCTGCGTGTTCTTCAACAGCTTCGCGCTGCGCATCACCCACAACATGGCCGTAGATCCCAAGCGTGATTCTGGCGTCGGAATGGCGCATTTGCTTCTGTACGACTGTTGGCGCGACGCCGTTTGCCATCATCTCGCTGGTCGCCCCGTGCCGTGCGGCATGGAAGCCACCTCGGGGAATCCCCAACCTTTTGAGAATTGGATGAAGCTGTTTCTCCAACAACTTGTTTGCTGAATAAGGTCTACCGTTCCTGTTAAAGAACAGCAACCCTGTTTCGCTCTTTCCCCTGGCAAGAATGCCTCAGGAGTCTTATTTCAAGCTGGGGTGGCATAGGAACGTCTGCGCTACTCGCATTCGACTTGCAGGCTTGGACCTTCCGGGTCGCGCTGTCTAATGATTGACGTAGTACTTCTGCATCCTTTATTAGTGGAGTATACTGGCACTAGCTCAGTCTCGTACTACTTGGTGGCCCACCCATGCCCGTCCGAAGCTGCCCTTCCCAGGCTTTCTTTATAAATTTGTGTGTGTTGATTGTTTCGGGAGGCTTGTTTGTGCTTCCAGGAACCTCGTGTGCGCAGGAATCGTTTCGCACACAGTCGAATTTTCGCCGACCGGCTACGCTTGTTGTTACAGGAAGCGAAAAGAGTAAAGAGTTGTCACCTGAGGGGCCGAAGAATACACGTCCATTTTTGGGATGGCACAACGCGGCGAAGGCCGGCCCCGCGACCTTCCAATATTTCCAAAATCTAGCTCACGTGGCGCGCTCACCCATGGCATCGGGAAAGTCAGCGCAGCCCCTGGTCAGCCCGCAGGCTTTTTCGTTACCAAATGGGAGCGGCCCCGTGACACTGCCAGGCATCTATTTGCGTCCATCACTCCCGGCGGGGGCACTGCCGTCGGCTATCGCCACCGGGGACTTCAATGGCGATGGCAAACTCGATTGGGTCATTGCAAATGCCGGCGATAATACGCTCACTTTGTATTTGGGCAACGGCGACGGAACGGCGCAACTGCCCGTCATCATCCCGCTGGTGGGGCAATCCCCGCTAGCCGTGGCGGTCGGGGATCTAAATGGAGATCACAAACTGGACCTGGTCGTAGCAGATAGCGATTCCGATGCGGTCGGTATTTTGTTCGGGAATGGAGATGGTACGTTTCGCGCGGAGACGCAGATTGCAATGCCGGTTTCACCGCTCGGTGTCGCACTGGCAGATGTAAATCATGATGGCTTTCTGGATTTAGTGGTTGGGACACAGGGCAATGGAGTGAACTTTAACGCATTTTTTGGCGTGATGCTAAACGACGGCAAGGGGAATTTCGCTGCGGCGGTGTACGCTCCTAATCCGACACCGACTTACGTTGTGTGGGGCCAGACGTTTGCCTTTGCCGATGCAAACGCGGACGGAAAGCTGGATGTGCTCGTAAGTGGAACCAATGCCCTGGGATCGACGCTACAATTGTTCTTTGGCAATGGAGACGGAACATTTACAGCTGGCCCTCAGATTTGGGGAGGGAATGGCGGACCTGCGCCGAACGAGGTGGGTATTGCTGCTTTCGGAGACCTTAACGGGGACGGTTGTCAAGACATCGCGGTGACGCTGAACTTTGGGTGGGCAGATCTGTTCTTGAATGATTGCAGAGGGAATTTCCCCCCATCGCCTTCGCACGAGTATGGCATGGGCGACGGAGCATACGCACTGGCGGTGGCAGACGTAAACGGAGATGGATTTCCGGATATCATCACGGGGGGATTATCGTTCACGATTACTTCCACTCAGTACTCGGCTGGAAACACGATCGGAGTGCGCTTGAACGATGGCACAGGAACATTTGGACCCGCACACGTTTTCCGCGGAGATCCGAGTCCCGTGGGCTTGGTGGTGGCAGCACTGAAAAGTGGGAGCTTGCCGTATATCGTCACGGCGAATCAGGCCTCGAATTCCGTGACGATTTACGCGAACGATGGCACGGGTAATTTTGGCCCACCCATCGGCGGTTACGACGGGTTACTGGAAGGCACAGCAGACTCCCCGACAAATGAACCTAGCTCCGACTACATTGCCGCCGATCTGAATGGGGATGGGAAACCAGACCTGGAAGTCATCGAGTATCCGGACGGCCATAGCAGCAACACGGATATGGTGCTGGCTGTTCTCCTGAATCAGGGCAACGGACAGTTTTCGGCGCCCCTGCGTTCTCCTGCATTTGCCGACCTCTATGATAGGTCCTCGTCAAGAGGCAAAAAGTCCTCCTGATGCGCTCGGGAGGAGCGCCGGTGTAATTTCTCTGCCTTTCTCAGCGCGTGGTGTTGGCCTCTCGGCCGCGGTTTCTATTTGTGAATAGAACCAGACATCCATTGGCAGGTGCAGCTCGTCTGGCTGCCCAGCAAGATTGAGTTTGTGTTTTCCTGCCAGTCTCAAAACAAATCAACGGGAACATCGGGAGCTTGCGCTCTCGTGCTCAGTCGGCTTAAAGGCAAGACCTGGCAGGCCTCGCGCTGAAAAATTCCGTTTTCTCCGGTCAGCCTACGCTGCGGCGCAGCTGTCGCGGTCCAGCACCAGAAAATGCGTCTGCCCGCGGTCCACCGCCACCAGATACGCCACTAGTTTCCGGGCCACCGTCAGCGTGGCGCGATTGGCATTCCCTCGCTGCTTCTCGCGGTCGTACAGCAGCGCCAGCGTCGGGCTGTAGCGCGGGGCCATCTTAGCCGCTTCGATCAGCGTGGTCTGCAGATGCTTGTTGCGCTGCTTCGACAGCGGCGTGCGTTGCACCGTGTTGCCAGAACTTTTCTCTGCGCCGCACAGCCCGCAATAACTGATGGCTTTCTTAATCGATGAAAACCGCTGTACCTCACCAACTTCTAGCGCCCAGGTCAGCGCCGTGATCGGCCCGACGGCAGGTATGCTCATCAACCGCTCCACGCGTTCGGCCAGCAAGCGATCTTGCTGCAGGGAGCGGATCAGAGCAGTCTCCATTTTCCCCAGCCGCACCACCATCTCGCGGCACTGGCACAGCAGCGAACGCAGCCCCGGATTAATATCTGGGTTGCTGGCGAGTAGTTCGCGGAAATAGCCGGCCTTGTGGAGCTTCTGCTTGTTGTAGCTGACACCGGCTTCCATCAGCAGCATGCCAACCTTGTTTTTCATCTGCACCATTTGGCGCACGAGCAAGTTGCGATAACGCAGGGTGCGACGCCGTTCGCGAATGGCCGTCGGAGCCATGTAAGACTCGGGCAGAAAATCGCAGCGCAGGCAGTCGCAAATCTTGTTGGCGTCGATACGGTCGTTCTTCTTTTTCGCGGCGGCAATGGCCCGCAGCATCAGGGGATGCGCTACTTTCAGCACAGCGGCATGGGGTTGCAGGTGATCATAGATCCAGCCGGTGAACATGGTGGCTTCCATCGCCGCGCTCCACGGCTGTGGTAGCGTCTTCATCCAACGATCCAGATCAAAACGCGTAGCCGGTATCCATCCTTCGGCGTGAATCTTGCCGATGACGTCCTTCACGCAGTAACTGATCTTTAGCTTGTGTACATCCAGTCCGATGTAATACATAGGTTCCATGAGGAGCCTCCTTGGTGTCTCTGAATCAGCGGCGTCGCTGAGTTCAGCTTTTGTACACCAAGTGCTCCTCCCTTGACCTATTCATTCAAACAAATCGGTCACCGACGATTTTGTGTTTGGGACATTTCGCAAGAGCAGTTCACTACCAGATTTTCTGGGACTTGCGATTCTGCAGTCCAGCACGGACATACCGCAACCGCAGTTGGTGTATATGCCGAACCAGGGCGGCGGGCAGTTTGGCGCCCCGCAATCCATTTCGGTCCCGGTGAGCGGTGGGCCTTTTGCGTTTGGGACGTTAGCGACGGGCGATTTCAACACGGATGGAAATTTAGATGTTGCAGTGGCCACCGCGGGTGGCCCCTCGAACGCATCATTTCAATTGACGGTACTTCTTGGGAATGGCGATGGAACATTTAAAACCACACCTTACCAGGTGAATTTCGGCCCAACAGGCAACTCTACGCTTCCACTCGGGACGTTTGTCGGAGACGCAAACGGTGACGGCATTCCGGACATCTTTGTGTGGGCGGGAATCTTCGGCGGACTATCTGGCACGGATTTGTATGAGTTTTTGGGGAAAGGGGACGGCACATTCCAGGCTCCAATCGATGTGCTCCCCAATCTGGCTCGCATGGCCATGCTCGATTTGAATCAAGATGGACGTCTCGACGTTATTAACATTGACAGCAGCGGTCCCGTGGGACCCTATGGTAACGCGACTCCACAGATTTCTGTTTACCTGGGGAAGAGCGACGGAACCTTTGCCAGTCCGATCACTAACGCTCCCTATATCGGGGCGTTGGCGACGTTAACTGGAGGGGGCGGAATATTTCCTGTCGGAGGGCCGCTGGCTCCATTTCTGGGGGATTTTAACGGAGACGGAAGGATAGACATTGCGCTGTATCAAACAGGAAACGCGCCACTATCGCCGGCGTACGCACAGTTTCTATATGGGAATGGCGACGGAAGCTTCACGCCCACGAACGACATCTTCGAATTTAAGACCCCGCAAACCCCAAGCTTGGCGGTATATAACTTATTAGGAGATCACCGTGCGGCACTGGTGCAAACGCCCGATTTCACGTCGTCCTATCAAATTCTGGCTAGTAGTCCAGCACCGGCTTTGCAGGCTGAATTCGCAGAAACGCCAATATTCACAACGGCCGATACATTCAAAATTTCTCTGAACGTGGCCTCGTCGGCTGCGACGACCGTGACCCTCACCACGAGCGATCCGAATGTGCAGATCCCGGTGTCGGTGCTGATTCCCGCCGGACAATTGTTTGTGAATGTCCCTTTCACGTTGGCCAGTGGGATCGTGAAGAACAAGTGGTTTTCCGTGACGGCTACCGCGGGAACAGATACGGCGATCGCATACAATTATGCAACAACGGGAAGCGCGCCGGATGCATTCTCATTGACGATGTACGGCGGGGACGTGCCACCGAATTTTGCGACCACACCTGCCCCAGGCCAGGACGCATGGTGGATCGTGACGCTCGGCTCGAACGGGCTCGGATCGAGCACCTTTACGTTTTCATGTGGCACCCTGCCCGTGGGCGCAACCTGCGACGGATTTTCTCCCGCGAGTGTTCCTGCGTCAGCGGGAGGTTCGTCTGTTACAAACCTGACAATTCACACCAGCAGTTCGATGCCGCCCGGGCAATATCCATTCTCCATTAACGCCACGGATGGATTCGTAAACCTTACGGAAAACACTTGGCTGAATATTGGGGACTTTTCGTTCAGTGTGACCCCCACTTCGATTTCGACACCGGGGACTGCAAATCTTTTGTTCAGTTTGAATTTGACGTCCCTGTACGGATACAACGAACTGGCCACCTTTACGTGCAACAATTTGCCGAGCGGCATGACCTGTCCATCGAGCAACTATGGGAATTTTCCAATCGATTTGAATAACGTTGCCGACGGCACATATACGATCACAATCACGGCAGCGGGTAACGGAAACACCTTGACGCATTCGGCGAATGTGCAAATTCAGGTGTCGGCGCAGCCCGTGGTTTCACTAAGTCAAAACAGTGTTTCCTTCAACCAAGTGCTGGTAGGAACATCAACGCAGACGCTGACTCTGAACAACACTGGAAATGCTTCCCTGACAGTTACTGGAATCGCGGCAATTACCAACAGCGGCGGAAACGGCTCGTTCTCACAAACGAACAACTGTGGAACGACTGTGCCAGCAAGCGGGTCCTGCACCATCACCGTTTCGTACAGTGCAACAACGGTTGGAAGCGCAACTGGCACACTGCAGATCAAAGACAGTGCTGGGAACTCACCACAGCAGATCGCCCTATCGGCGGCCGCAGTGGATTTCTCATTTCAGCTAGCCACAGGGGCGCAAAGTTCCGTGACCATTAATGCGGGACAATCGGCGGTTTATAACCTTCTGGTGCAGCCGAATCAACTGCAAGGAACTGTGGGGCTAAGTTGCTCTGGTGCCCCGCGCTCTGCAACCTGTTCGTGGACCCCTACTGATATTTCGCTGACGGGGACCACACCCCAATCCGTGCAAGTGACCGTAACCACGTCGGTCGCTTCGGTAGTTGTGCCGTTGTTCCGCGGGAGACAAAAGGTGTGGTCGGAGAGCGGTGTTATCGCGTGGTTGGTATTGCTGGTTGTGTGGACAGTGCGACGTCACGTAGGAATTAACCGGGCGTGGAAGGGTTTTGCATATCTCTTACTGATTGCATGTGTCGTTGGAACGGTAGCGAGCTGCGGAGGCGGTGGCGGATTCTCCTCAGGCGGAGGAGGTAGTACCGGCACGCCTAGTGGAAATTACACCATCGTGGTGACAGGCACTTATCAGGGCGGGACACATACCATGAATTTGAGCCTGACCGTGAAGTGATGGCGCATGGCGTGCACCTTCGAGAGCGTTGTACCTTAAGTTCGGATGTTGGCAGTAGATAGACGGGTCGCTAGCCTAATCCTTGAATCGGTTCAGCTACACCGAGAATGACCCGATAAACAATGTTGACCCCTCCGGCGCTTGCATGCCACCAGGGCTCGGCTGCCCGGCGGAATAATGGTTGGTTTCCGATGGCAGGAAAATGGCAACTTCTATGATGACGGCGCCGGTGAAACAACATACGTGGACATAACCTACGGCCCTCTTGCTGGCTACATAAATTACACAAGCTTGCAAGATATCCAAACACCCGAAGAAAGAGAAGGGCCAGGCTATTCGGAAGAGCAGGGCAGCCCCAAAGAATTCCGAATCCATCCGCAAAAATCAAGCACTCGTCCAAGGCCGATACGCTTTACATATATGTGCCTTCACGGCCAGCAGACGCCAAGAAGATAGATCTCCGGGTTCCGCCTTGTAGCTAAGGGGCACCAATCTTGGCGGACCCACGATAAGTCTGGGCGCGTGTCAACGACTAGGTTGATTCCAAGAAGTCCGACAGCTTGAGGAAACTAGCGTCGATCTGGTTGCTGTCGAGCAACCTGAAGTTCCCGCAGGCGAACTTGCAGAAAACAAAGCGTCGGAGGTGGAGACTGGTTTCTGACCGCTCATTGTGTCGGGATATTCGACACTCCATCACTGAAAGGGCTAACGTTCGCTAGCGAGCGCTCCCCAGTAGACTTGGTAGCGTCGACGACCAGGGCTCGGACATGGGGGCGGCAACACCTACCAGTGCAGCCGTTCCCGCTCCCTGCACAGAAGACCGGCCAGCAGGCCAGAAAACAATCCGGCGACAAAGACCAGGACAGTCATGACATTCGCCTCCGAACAGAATGATATGCGCCACGAGCCACGCCGACGCGATCCATCCCACCCCTGCCCGAGCGCTTACCGACTGTGCTGCATGTCCATGGCCGCGCCCGTCGCACCGGCAGCCGCCGAATGCCCGCTGAAAATGCTACATATAAGGTCCAGTGCCATGCGGGTCCACCAGACCGCCGCTCCGCAACGACGGAAAGCGTCGCAAATCAACGACAGAAAGCGTCGTTAAACTGAGACAGTGCAAACAGAGTTGCCTGCCTGTTCGCCTGTTCTGCTCCTGCTGTCTTGTAAGGTCTGACTGCGACTGATGGTGGAGAGGCGTTTATCATGAGCGAGGATGGGGTCTATGGGAGGTCGTGGCATGCTGGCAAGAGATAAGGACTTGGTGGGCTCGGGGTCCAACGGGCGCAGGTTGTTGAAAGTAAAGCAAGTTGCCGAGCTGTCCGCTGTCAAGGACGGCTTCGTCAGACGCTTGATTTTCGTGCCACGTTGCAGGGCACGGCGAGACTAACGGACGGCGGGAGATTCGCTGGTCTTGTGCACTGCGATTTGGAATCGCAGAAATTGTAGAATGGCGACAAGCGTTTGGGGGTCGGTCGTGGCGATCACGATCTGTGCCCCTGCCGGCGTCTCTCCAAACTTTTGGAGGATATTGTCTTTTATCTGTCTCACGGGCGGGAACGCCTGGTGGCACGGTATCGTGCACAAACATCGGAATCGCAAAATCGCCGCTCGAGAAAGCCTTCGCTGCGTGTGTTAGATGCATCCGATTATTGTCGCGGCTAGTCGTATCTTTAGGGTCGTTGGCGTCGACTTGAATGATGCCCCGTCCGCGTTCTTCACAGGCCGGCACCGTGCCCACCGGCACCCTCCTAAAGTACTCCTAAAACTTCCTCCCAACGAATAGCAGAATCGTGCGAAAACGGCAATATCATTGTGATAATAATGAACTTGTGGAATTGTCGGTTCTCCGTTAATAAAGAGCAGGAAGCTTTATGGAAACCCTGATGCCTCATGCGATTCAAATTCGGCAGACTGGCGGTCCCGAGGTTCTGAACTGGACACCGATCGAGGTCGGTGAGCCCGGGTCGGGTCAGGTGCGCCTGCGCCAGGCAGCGGCGGGCCTCAACTACATCGATGTTTATCACCGCACGGGCTACTACTCGCAGCCGCTTCCCTTTATTCCGGGTCTCGAAGGTGCCGGGACCGTCGAGGCGATCGGGCAGGATGTGCGTGGTCTGAAAGTCGGCGATCGGGTGGCCTATGCCGGTCCCGCCGGTGGCTATTCCGAGGTGCGGCTCATCGAGGCCGATCGACTGGTGCGCTTGCCCGATGCGATCTCCTTCGATCAAGCAGCCGCGATGATGCTCCAGGGTATGACTGCTCAGGTGCTGATCCGGCAGGTTTATCCCGTCAAGGCGGGTGACTTGATCCTCGTGCACGCCGCAGCCGGCGGGACCGGGCTCATTCTCTGTCAGTGGGCGGCCGCTCTCGGCGCGACGGTCATTGGCACCGTTTCGACAGAAGCCAAGGCCGAATTGGCCCACGCCCACGGCTGCAAACACACCATCCTCTATTCCAAACAGGATTTCGTAGCGGAGGTTTCTCGGATCTCCGGCGGCGAGAAACTGCCGGTGGTCTTCGATTCCGTCGGCAAGGACACCTTCTTACGCTCGCTCGATTGTCTAAGATCGCGTGGATTGATGGTGACGTTCGGACAAGCTTCCGGTCCAATCGACCCTATTGCACCCGTTCTACTGTCGCAGAAGGGTTCGCTCTTTCTGACACGGCCTTTGCTCTTCCACTACATCGCGCGACGAGAAGAGCTTGAAGCTTCCGCTAACGAGTTGTTCAATGTGGTGGCTTCGGGAAAGGTGCGCATTAACGTCAATCAGCGCTTTGCGCTCAAGGATGCCGCTGACGCCCACAAGGCATTGGAAGCGCGCGCAACCTCGGGCTCCACCATCCTGACCATCTAACCCAGTATCCAAAGGAGTTTGCCATGAGCAAGATCGCAATTACCTCGCCCGAACTCGCGCCGCCGGTCGGCCCGTTTTCCCAGGCGATCGAAGTCGGTGGTTTCCTCTACTTCAGCGGTCAGGTCGGCCAAGACCCGGCCACTGGCAAGGTGGTCGAGGGGGGTATTGCGGCCGAGACGGAGCGCGTCTTCCAGAATCTCTCGGCGGTTCTCAAGGCGGCCGGCAAGAGTTTCGATGATGTTGTGCGCGCCGGTGTGTATCTCACGAGCATGAGTGACTACGTGGCGATGAATGGCATTTACGCCAAGCATTTCAGTCAGCCCTTTCCCGCCCGCACGGCGATCGCGGTGGCCGCGCTGCCGCTTGGGGCCTGCGTTGAGATCGACCTCGTCGTCAAGGCTTGAGGCGACACACGGAGGTTAATCTCATGAAGTACACATTTCACATCGTCGATGTTTTCAGTTCGACACCGTTCGGCGGTAATCAACTCGCGGTTCTGCCTGACGCGGCCGGCATTTCGACCGAGGGCATGCAGAAGATTGCTCGCGAATTCAATTTCGGCGAAACGACCTTCGTCCTGCCGAAGAACGATCCTGCGAACACGTGTCGGGTGCGCATCTTCACACCTCGGACGGAGCTCGACTTCGCGGGGCATCCCTCGGTCGGCACAGCCTGTGCGCTCGTGATGAAACAGCACGTACGGCTTAGTGATCCAATCCGGCTCATTCTGGAGGAGAATGTCGGTCCCGTGACGGTTGACGTCGCTCAGCGAAACGGGGGGTTCCACGGCACGTTGACGTTATCGGGGAAGATCGAGGCACCGACCGGCGCACCTTCTCCGACTGATCTCGCCGCCGTCCTATCCATCGAGCCCGCCGAGGTGAGCCAAGTCTTTTTCGCGGGCGTCGGTGTTCCATTCTGTTTTGCGCAACTGAACTCGAACGAGGTCGTCGATCGGGCGACGATCAATCGGGCTGCCTGGGCGGCAACGCTCTCGCGAGCGTGGTCTCCCCACATCTTCTTCTTCGCGGGAAATCTACGGGATGGCGGCAAGCTCTATGCTCGCATGTGGGCACCCGCGATGGGCATCGAAGAAGATATCGCGACAGGCGCCGCTTGTGCCGCCCTCGTCGGGGCAATGGCATCGAAGCCCGATTTTGGCGGGACGGCCTATCGCCTTTCGATCCAGCAAGGCGTCTTGATGGGGCGCCGAAGCGAAATCGAAGCGGAGGCGCGTAAGAGCGACGGCGTGGTGACCTCTGTCAGCGTTGGTGGCGCAACGACCTACGTCGCAAGCGGCGAAATCGAGGTGCCGCCGTCCGCGCTTGTGTCGTAAGCCGCCCAGGACGACGAGTACATGTCCAGGTGCAACCGAGTGCAATCAAATGTTGTATCGATCACTGGTACGTAACGATCGCGTTTCTTGAAGTGATCCGCTATTCACGAAGGAGAAAAAATGCTGCGGACACTATTTTCAGCGACGATTCTGGCCGGCGCGCTCGCCGGAAGTGCGATGGCGCAGGCGCCGGATGCCGGCTGTGCGTTGCCTTCGGAACCAAGGGCATTCCCGCCGCGATCGATGCGGCAATCAGCGGGCCCGCGGACAAGGATCGAGCCTGCATGAAGGCCCTGTTAATACCCGAAGCGCGCATGATGTTCGTTTCACTCGGCGCGGACGGAGCGCCAAGCTATAGGCTCGAGACCTTGGACGATTGGATCGCCCGCGTCAAAGCCCGTGGCCACGCCATGCTGGAAGAAAAGCAGCTGAAATTTCACATTGAGCGCTACGGCAACATCGCGCACTTATGGAGCAGCTACGCGCTGCACAGCGACGGCAAGCAAGTCGCGCGCGGCATCAACAGCATTCAAGCGATCAAAGAAGCCGGCGGCTGGCGAGTTACGGGCATCATGGTGCAGGCCGAGTCGGCCACTGCGCCGCTGCCCAAGGAATATCTGCCGTAAGGGAGGAAGCCTAAGAGCAGCGAGCCGGCACGGGCGGGCTGCGCGCGCGATTTGCGGGAGCCGCTCTGCTTTAGCGTCGAATAGCGTACAGCTGGGAGCAATATGAATCCATCGGCCGGTTACCGCTGGTTAAGTTTATCACTATCGCCGATAACGCTATTCGCTGCCTCCCTCATGCTGTGGCGAGCGACCGACGCGTGATGTGTGCGGCTCTTGATCAAAGCATCGTGCGCGCGCTGAGCAATGGGGCGGCTCGATGATGGACGCAGCATATCCGATCGGCTTCATCGGCCTCGGTACGATGGGAGAGGCCATGGCGCTGACACTCGTCAAGGCCGGTACGCGGCTCCTGGTCTGGAACCGCACACGTGCCAAAGCTGAGATTCTTGCAGCGGCCGGTGCGGATGTTGCTCGAGAGGCGGCTGACGTGTTCGCGCGCTCCGCAACTGTCTTCCTGATGCTCGTCGACGGCGGAGCGATTGACACAGTCCTCGACCGCGGTGGCGCTGCCTTCGCGGCCCGGGTGACGGGACACACGGTCGTCCACATGGGTACGACCTCGCCGGCCTATTCGCGTGAGCTCGAGGCAGACATTCGCTCTGTCGGGGGATACTACGTCGAAGCGCCGGTCTCCGGGTCACGCAAGCCCGCTGAGGCAGGCCAACTCGTCGCCATGCTCGCCGGCGACGCAGACGCCATCGCTGACGTTCGCCCGCTGCTAACCCCAATGTGCCGGGAGACGATGATCTGCGGGCCGGTACCGAACGCTCTTCTGATGAAGCTCTCGGTCAATCTGTTCCTGATCTCACTCGTTACGGGCCTCGCCGAAGCCGTGCATTTTGCCGACCGCCACGGCCTCAACCTTAATCAGTTCGTGGCAGTTCTAAACGCTGGGCCGATGGCAAGTGACGTCTCGCGTGTGAAGGCGCCGAAGCTCGTCGGCCGCGATTTCGCGGTCCAGGCAACGATCTCGAACGTCCTGGAGAACAACCGCCTAATCGCCGAAGCGGCTCGCGAGGCAGGCGTCGCCTCGCCACTGCTCGATGTTTGCCACGCGCTCTATGGCGAGACGCGCGCGCTCGGTTTCGGAGACGCTGACATGGCTGCCGTTCTCAAGGCCATCGAGGCACGCAGCGACCTAAAAGATGATTAGTTTCTTCCTGATCAGCCTGCCAATCTTTGCAGTCATCGGAGTTGGGTGGGCAGCGACGCGGACGCGTCTCGTTTCCCAAGGCGCGCTTGACGCGCTAAACGCCTTCTCGTTTCGCTTTGCGCTCCCAGCCCTCCTTTTGCGCCTCATCGCGGGCCAGCCACTTCGTCAATCGTTCAATCCCGAGTTCTATACCGGCTACCTCGCATCGGGCGCGATCATCTTTGTGTTGGTTCTCGGCACTTCGCGCTTCGTCGCCGCGCGGGACCTCTCTACCGCCGGCGCCCACGCGACCACGGCGACTGTAAGTAACCTTGGTTTCCTGGGGCCGCCGCTGATGCTCGCCTTCTTCGGCGAACGTGGAGCAGGCCCGCTCGCGATGGCGATCCTAGCGGAGGTCATGGTTCTTCTCTCAGTTGGCAGCGTGCTGATGGGCGCGAAAGGTGGGCCGAAAAGGGGCATAGGTTCTTTGATCCTGCGCCGCACCACGTTCAACCCTATCGTCGTGGCAATCGTCTTGGGGGCAGCTCTTGCGGGCACTGGTCTCGCACTGCCCGAGGCAATTACGCGCTTTCTCGACTTTCTCGGCGGTGCGGCCGGCCCGGCGGCACTCTTCGCACTCGGCGGGGCCCTCGCTTTGCAGCGTCTCGACCGCCGAACCGCCGTTGCCGCGTGCTTGATTACCGTCGCAAAACTCGCGGTTTACCCAATGCTCGTATGGCTCATTCTCGGACTGATGATGCAGCTAGATGCGTTCTGGGTGAATGTTGGCGTTCTGATCGCGTGCCTGCCGTCGGCCGGGAATATCTATGTTCTCGCCCAGCGGTATGATGCCGACCCCCAGCAGGTCTCCGCCGCGATTCTTCTGTCCACGATTGTCAGCGTGGTGAGCTTTCCGTGCGTGGCTTGGCTCGCACTCGACTAAAGCGCGTCGCTATCCGTACCAAAGTCAATGATGGCTTCAACGAATTTGATCGCCCAGTTACTCAGTACAGGCCAGAATCATGACCTAACGCAAGTGGATAGAGAGGCTGCGACAGGCGATGTTCGGCGACTACTTGCGCGTTCGCGCCTCCCGCCGGTTCGCGGGTACACGCCTTCGGCTCCTCGTTACGGGCTTCGTGGTGTCGGCTGCCTCAAACAAATGCCGAATGCCGTGTTCCAACAGTTCGACGGCCCTCTCCAAGGCGCCGAGTTGTCCAACCCGCGTTATCGCGACGGACAGGCGCAAGTCAAATGATGGGGGGCGCAACACTTCAACCGTGTCTCGACAATTTTTCCTGGCAATAAAGCGGGCTGGCAGCAGCCCGACTCCATATCCCGACTGAATGAGCGCTAGCTGCAAATGTATGTTGTAGTGGATTTCAGCCGCAACCATGGGGGTGAAGCCGGCACGTTCCATCTGATCGACGAGGCTTGCCCGAAGCAAGCACCCAGACGGGTTGAGCACCCAGGGTGCTCTGCTCAAACTTTCCCAATCATCGTCAATGTTGCCTGCGGCGCTTTGAACGATCTCCATGCGGTCGCTAGCGATGATATTCGTCAGAAGTGGTGAAGGCGCGGTCTTACCTTCGGGCAAAAACACGACAGCAACGTCGAGTTCACCGGCGAGCAGCCGGTTAAATAATTCACCGGTAAGCGCGCTCAACAGCCGCAGCCGGACCTTGGGGTATTTTTCAGTCAGCGCGCGAATAGGTTTGATAAGCGTCCCCTCGGCCAAGGCATGCGCGAGCCCGATGCGCAAGAGGCCGTGAGGTTCGGCGTCGCGCGACGCAACAGATTTCATCGCCTCCGTCCGCTGCAACAGATCTCGCGCTTGTTCAAGCACCCTGGAGCCCAGCGAGTTCAGGCGCGGCGGCTTTACCGAGCGGTCGAGCAACTCGGCACCCAATGCAGCCTCCAGCCTTTGCAGTTGCCGGGTTATAGCGGAGGGTGTCCGGTATAGACGATCGGCTGCACCGGCGATGGACCCGGCCTGGGCAAACTCTACGAGGGCGCGCAAATCATCGAGCAAGGGAGCCTCCTAAGTACCCCTAAAACCTCCTCCCAACGAATAGCAGAATCGTGCGTAAACGGCAATATCAATGTGATGATAATGAACTTGTGGAATTATGGGTTCTCCGTTACAACCGCAGGCAGTTTATGCTTTTGTGAAAAGGAGGATGACATGCGCATTGGTTCGGTTTCGCATTCCTTGCTGATGTTGATCGCTGGCGCCACGGCCTCCCTGATACTGGCTGCGGGATCTGCGCGCACTGCGCCGCGCGCGCAGGCCGATCTGGTGGAGTTCGAGAAGATGACCTGGGTGGAAGTGAAGTCCGCGCTCGCGGCGGGCAAGACGACGGCGCTCATCTACACCGGCGGTACCGAGCAACGAGGCCCCCAGCTCGCGAACGGCTACCATAACCTCGTTGCGCATGCGCAGGTCGAGGCGATCGCGAGAGAACTCGGCAATGCTATCTTCATGCCTGTGTTGCCCTACACTCCGAACGATGCAGAAGCGCTTCCCGGTACCATCGGGATCACGAACGAGCTGCTCGCTGCCATGCTCGAGCGCATCACGGAGGAATCGATCCTCAACGGTTTCCGCAACGTGATTCTGATGGGCGATCACGGTGGCGGCCAGCCGCAGGTCTACGAGGAAGTCGCCAAGAAGCTCGACCGACGCTACAGGCCAAACGGAATTCGTGTGTTCTACTGTGACCAGGTCTATAGGGCCGCCAATGATGCGTTCGATCAGTACCTGGCGCAGCACGGCTATCCACTCGGCCTCCACGGTTACCTTTTTGACACCTCGCAAATGATGTATCTCGACAAGGACAACACATGGGTGCGCAGAGATCTGGTCTCCTCTGCAGTGGGAGATCCCGTCGTCGATGGCAAGGTGCAGATCGGGCCGCAGAGTCCACAAAACGGAATCCTGGGTGACGCGCGCCGCTCAACGGCGGAGCTGGGGAAGCGCGCATTCGACATGAAGGTCGATTACGCGGTGAGGCAGATTCGCAGTCTCCTAGCCGGCGGATATTAGTGGTTTCGTGAATCTTACGTTCCAGGAGTCGATATCGGAATGCCATTGGCTTCCAATGCGAATGAACCGGCGATTCGCCTCGAACGAGGCTTCGGGAGTTCGGGCGATCAGCCGGTTGGCTGCGAAGCAGCTTGCTGTCACGCACGTGTCCACCGGAACTGTTGATATCCCATTGGTCGTCGAGCACGGGAGCCTCCTAAAGTACTCCTAAAACCTCCTTCCAACGAATTGCAGAATCGTGCGCAAACGGCAACATCATTGTGAGAATAATGAACTTGTGGAACGTGTCGGTCCTCCGTTACAAAGAGCAAGAAGTTTAGGAAACCCTGAAGACACATGATTGACTTCGGTTTAGGAAAGTTGCGGCTCTGGAGTGCGGTAGCAGCCTGCGCCGGCCTATTGATGACGCAGCGCTGCGGGAACCCATCCAGCGGCTTTTACACTCAACGATGTGATGCAGGCGCCGTTTGCCGTCGGACATGCTGGCCGCGCCCGACGGGCGCAGCCGTGGCGTGGGTATTCAACGCGAAGGGCTGCAGTAATATCTGGGTAGCAGACCCATCCCATGGCGCGAAAGCGCGCCAGATCACACCGTACACAGAGGACGACGGTTTCGATATCGGCGAACTCGCCTGGTCGCCGGATACGAAGTCGATCGCCTTCACACGGGGCCAGAGTCTTGAGGACGAGACTCCGGCCAACGTTAATAACTCCCCGCAAGGCCCAATGCCCAGGGAAGTATGGGTGGTTGCCACGGCCGGCGGCGTGCCGCATAAGGTCGGCGCGGGAGACTCCCCTAGCTTCTCGCCCGATGGCAGCCGGTTGCTGTTTGTCGACAAGAAAAGAATTCTGACCGTGGCCGCGAGCGGCGATGGCGACGCGCAGCCATTGCTCATCGATCAGGGAACAGTGGACTCGCTGACCTGGGCGCCGGACGGCAAGCGCCTGGCGTTCGTGAGCCATCGAGGCGGCCACTCGCTGATCGGTGTCTACGATTTCGTTGACCAAACCATCGTCTGGTTGAGTCCGAGTCTCGACTACGACAGCTCGCCCGCGTTTTCACCGGACGGCGCGCGGATCGCCTTCGTTCATGTGCTGGCCGAGAAAACCCCCGATATCTACTCCCGCCGCAGCGGACGGCCGTGGTCGATCTGGACGGCGGACGTGAAAACCGGCCAGGGGCGACGTGTCTGGATTGCCGACGCGGGACCCGGCAGTGTATTCCGTACGACGACCTCGGCGAACAACGACATTCCCTCGGCGACGAACCTGTTCTGGACCAACCATGATGATCTCGTGTTCCCTTGGGAGAAAAGCGGCTGGCTGCATCTATATGCCGTCCCCGTGCGGGGCGGGGCGGCCCGCGCACTCACGGTGGGAAAGTTCGAGGTCACACACTTCGTCTTCAGCCAGGACCGCAAGCGCCTGGTCTATTCGTCCACTCAGGATGACACCGACAGGATGCATATCTGGACGGTCGATGCCGAGCATGGTTCGGCGGTGCGCACCGCCCAGAGCCACGCCATCGAAGACTTTCCGCAGATCGGCGCCGACGGCACTCTTTTCGCATTGCAGAGCGACGGCAACCAGCCGCTGCATCCGGTCGCGTTGAGTGCAGGGGGGCAATGGCGGCGGCTCGCTCCGGAAGCCATCCCGTCCTCCTTCCCGAGTTCCAAGCTCGTCATGCCCCAGGCCGTGACCTTTACGGCGAAGGATGGCCAGGAAACGCACGCGCAACTGTTCCTGCCACGCGAAACCACCTCCAAGCCGCACCCGGCGATTCTGTTCTTCCACGGCGGCCCTCAAAGACAGATGCTGCTGGGGTTCGATCCCAAGCGCTCGTATAGCTGGATATACGCATTCAATCAGTACCTCGTCGCCGAGGGCTACATCGTGCTGTCAGTCAACTATCGCGGCGGTACCGGCTATGGCCTTGACTACAGAGAGGCCGACAACCTCGGCCCCGGCGGCAGCAGCGAGCTCAATGACCTGCTCGGCGCCATCACCTATCTGCGAGGCCGACAGGACGTCGACTCCCATAGATTGGGCATCTGGGGACCAAGCTATGGGGGACTCATGACGGCCCTCGGTCTCGCGCGCGCCTCAGATGCACTCGCGGCCGGTGTCGATTATGCGGGCATCCATAACTGGTCGACGTACCTGTCCTCGGTGGGCGAGCCAATCGACGGAGACGATGCGAACCGCCGGGCGGTGGAATCCTCTCCCGATCGCGACCATCGATCAGTGGCACTCACCCGTGCTGCTTGTGCAGGCAGACAACGACCGCGTTGTACCATCCCAGCAGGCCGCCGAACTCATCGAAGGCTTGCGGTCGCACAACATCGACCATGACGTAATCATGATTCCGAACGAGATTCATGACATCGCACGCTACTCATCGTGGATGATGTTGTTCAATGCGGCGGATGTGTACTTCGATCGGCAACTAAACAAGCGGAGCGCGCCCTCTCCGTAAGCAGGTCCATCACTACGGTTTTGATCGAAGGTGTGCGAGCCCTTCGCTTAGTTTTTGAAAAAACGAGCAGCACGAGTCGTTCAAAGTTATGGAGAGGAGATCCACATGAAGAAGATTCTGACTCAGTACGCAGTGTGCGCGCTTGCGGTGGTTCTGATGGTGCCGTTGGCGCAGGCGCAGCCGGCAGGAATGCAGGCCGCCTTCGCAAAGGATGCCGGAACGCTTTCCGACAAGTTCACCGGACTCGCGCGCGTTATGTCGGGCAAGTACGACTGGAAGCCCGGCCAGGGCGTTCGCTCCGTCGGCGACGTGTTCAACCTGATCGTTAAGGAGAACGGCATGCTCGTCGGCGTGCTCTCGGGCACACCGAATACAGGGGCACAGCCCGCGCCCATCACCGATCCGGAGAAATTGCAGGAAGCTCTGAAGGCTTCTTACGTCAATCTGCAAAAAGCGATTACGGGACTTTCCGACAACGACCTGCAGGCGCCGGTGAAACTGTTCGGAAGAGACATGACGAAGCAGGGCGCGCTGATGCTGATTCTCGAAGATCAACACGAGCATCTGGGGCAGTCGATCGCGTACGCGCGCAGCAACGGCGTGGTTCCGCCCTGGTCTAAGTAGGAGCGCCGCGGGGTGATCTGGGCATCCACAGTGAACTCGGGGCCGATGAACCAACGAACGTTCAGGCCTCCAATTCAGAGATTATGCAAGAGAACTACAAAATGCGAAGCGATGAAGTCAAAGGAGGCTCCATTTGGCTCCAATTGATCTGTATTGGTGGGTTGCTACGTCGCTCGAAACACGGGGCTTGTTCGATCTAGAACGTGCGTTCGATCCCCACCGCCCCTACCAAAACTTCTCATTCTCAACGGTTTATTTTGGAATTTAACAACAATAAGCCGTTTAACAACAATTGAACTAATTCACCGCGAACTTTTCGATGCGTGCTGAACGGTTCTCCACAGCGTCACGCTGTTGATCGCCGATCACATGACCGTAGATTCCAAGGGTTATCCGTGGGTCAGAGTGCGGCCGTCGTTGGAAGGAGGGTGCTCTGAGCAGAGCGGATCTGAGGCGCAGATTCTCACATTCTCTAGAGCTTGCTTAAGGTGTCGTCCCAGGGAAAGGATCGCCAAGTTCAACCAGCCCTCCGAGTGTACCTTCGCTGTCTGGAGCGGCCGTATAGAGAAGGATTTCAGCCATTGGCCCACCTTCTTCATCGCGATTGCGAGAGTAGAGTCGTTCGCGAATACTGGCAGAGCTATAACCACAATCAAGCACAATTTGGCGCATCAAGGTGTGGGCCAGAGAGTGAAGTAGAACTAAACGGATGCCTGGAAACCCCTCGTCGACCGGAGCGAGTTTGCGTAATTTGCGCCAATGCTTGTGTGATTCAAAGAACTCCTTCTCAAGTGACTTGATAGACTCCTTCTCTTCCCATGTCACAACAACATCCTCTCGAAAACTAAGAAATATTCCCTCGCCCCGGACTTCAGATGTAGGTAACCATGTCGGGGCCGTTCGAGAGATTGGACTCATCCGAGTATCTTTAAGTTGCGTCACTTCTGCGAAGTCGGCGTTCGACTCGATGCGCGTGTATCCCACCAATGCGCGAACTTCTCGGATTCGCTCGATGAGAACTGTACTCTCAAACCAACGCTCAAAATCCTTTGGCGGTGCCACTTTTCGCAGTTTAAGATCCCGGTTCTCTGCTGCCGAGTCTGGATTTGAAAATACTTGCCATTCCGGCAGCTTCAAGTCTTCCACCGGTCCGTCGTGCTTTCCAGCGGCGCCGCGTCTGGATTGTATGGCCTCCCAGATCTCAGCATTGCTGAACTCTGAAAAGAGGGTAATGAGTCGGGGAAATTTCTGAATGTTCTTTCGGTAGAAAAGTACTTCCTCTGAGGAATCTATACCCTTCAGATCTACCCACTTCTCTTCAACAAACTTGCCAAGTCGGTCGCTGGAGGCGATGGGTCCGGCACTGAACGTCGGCGGTTTCGCTGGGAGCCCCTTGCCGAAATGCGATTTCAGCGTTCCCCGCACATGCGGCCGCCAAGTCGTGGGGCCATATAATCGGCTTGGAGCCCAAGTGACGCTCGGCTTGGGAGGCAGTTCCTCCCACCAATTGCCGAGTTCCAATTCACGCGCACCAAGGTTTGCGATACCCGTCGCGATCGACTTGAAGATCGGGCCGCCTCCCACGGGATGCCGTGGTCGTGGGGGAACGCCTGCAGTACGGCGCGGAATTCGTCATCGCGGATTGTCAAGACGCCGATATCTATGATTGGCTGACTCGTCAGCTTCATCAACTAGTGCCTCGCAGTATGCTTCGATATCTCGGCAGCAAGATACTCGTACTATCTCATTTCTTGGAAACATCCGACCTTCACAATGGTTTAGATCTGAATTATAACTTCAAACGCAATCAACTTGCCGGCAATGAGCTAGCGGCTGCAAAGCTGCCGTCGACACAGTCGATTCCTCCTAGCCTAATTTTGGTGGTGAGAACAGCGTCTTCGGATGGGTGGACGTAACGCATGGGCACCGTCACTGAGCTGTATCCTGCGATCCGCGCGAGAATGCCCTGTTGAAAGTCGGAAGCCATAACGACCGCATGGGCGTCCGCAAGCTGTCCGAGCTTTTGTATCTGTTATTGCAGGAATACTCGCAATGAGACGATTGTGGTCGTAAGACGTTTGCAGAAGAAAAGGGGGAACGTAAAGACGCTCCCCCTTTCGAACTGAACAACGCAGATTCTTCTGTCGAGTTAACGAGTGACGTTTGCGGCGACGATCACGAGTTCCGCTTTGTGAGAGTTTTGCGCGATCTGGACTTCTGCCTTGCTCATCGGGAACTCCCGGCCGGAGGAGTTTCCCTCTGTCCAAACTTGGTAGAGGAAGTAGTGGTCGCCCAAGCGATGGAAGACGAGCTTGGTTGTACTGGCCGGCGTGCTCGAAGTGCAAGTATTGGAAAGAGAGATGGCCTTTGCGGATTCCTGATCGTCGTCGATGCGCATGACACCGTTCTGGGACATGGATTTGACGGTGTAGTCGCCTGCTGGGAAGGCGCGACCCCCCACGGCAAAGTCGAAGGGAATGTTAGCTTTTACATAAGTCTGCTGGGCCTGAACGGACGTTGCCGTCAGGAGCACAGCCGAGGCAAACAGTGTATAAAATAGGTTTTTCATAAAATCTCCTTTGTGTCAAAAGCGGTGAGAGGCGAGACGACGGTTGCCGCATGTTTTCTAACAATGAGTCTTTTCTGCTTGGCAACCTTCGTGTTTGCCGTTCAGAACCGCTAACGTCGATGGATAATGCAGTCGGAGTGCCATATTCGACAGGAAGTAATGAATGTGAGCCATGCAACCTTAAGTTGCAGATTCCATAGAGACTGGGCAAAAGCTTAGAATGTTCCGAGGTGGCACGAAGGAAGGAACTAAACTCACTCGCTAACCGAGCGGTTAGTGCCGGCCCGCCTTTTGGTTAACGGCAAGTGTATTCTGGCGAAAACCAGAGTGTTAAGTTGAATTGCAGGTGAGCCGACCATGGAAGCGCGCATTGTAGGGATTGCAGGTCTTTTCCAAGGCTCAATCTTTGCCTTGCCCGAAGGCGAGGTATCGATCGGACGTGATCCGACAAATCAGATCTATCTGGCGGATGCCTCTTTATCGCGGCGGCACTGTGCGCTGCTGCGCAAAGGATCTGAAGTCCACGTGCGCGATCTGGGAAGCCGCAATGCTACCCGCGTAAACGGTGTGCCTGTGGTGGAACGGCAGTTGGATCATGGAGACCAGATCTCAGTGGGTTCTTCGCTGTTCGTTTTTCTTCTCGAGGAAAAGAAAGGGACTTTCTCGAGTCCGGTAATTTTTGATGATACTTCAACGATTAACGGAGCAGCGGTGTTCTTGCCGCAGGAAGATTCGCTGTTTCTGTTGAAGGACGAACAAGCGAATGAGGTAGGCTCGTATGGAGCCGTACGCCTGACGAGTTACCTAAATGCCCTATTAAAAATCGCGACAGCAATTGGAACCATTCGCGACCGGGAATCCCTCCAATGGCAATTGCTCGGGTTTGTGTTTGACGTGGTTCCTGCCGAAAGAGGGAGCGTTCTGTTTCTTGACGGTCATGGAGAAGTGAGTTCGACGGCGGCGTGGGATCGTGTCCGAGGACCCGACCAAGCCGTGCCCGTGAGTCAAGCGGTGCTGCGGCGCGTCTTGCGGGAACATGTAGGAATGGTAGTAATGGACGTGCAGCACGATGAAACCTTGCGCAATGTTGCCGCGTCGGACGAACTGCAGGCGGTCTCACTGCTCTGCGTTCCAATGGTGGTCGGCGAAAAAATCCTGGGAGTTATCTACCTGGACAGTAAGAGCCCCACAGTGCAGTTTGATCGCAATCATTTGCAGGTGTTGCAGGCGGTCGCGCACATCGCAGCGCTGGCACTCGAGAATCTGAACCGTTGGGAAACGTTGACGCAGGAAAACCAGACGCTGAAAGCGGAAATCAGCTTGAAGCACGACATGGTGGGAAGCAGTTCAAGGATTCGCGAGGTCTTCGAATTCATCCGGAGAGTGGCAGCAACCGACTCAACCGTACTCATCGAGGGCGAGAGTGGAACCGGTAAAGAACTAGTAGCGCGAGCGATTCACCGAAATAGTGAACGAGCGGAGCGGCCGTTCGTGGCGATCAACTGCGGGGCGATTACCGAAAGTCTACTAGAAAGCGAGTTATTTGGACACGAGAAAGGTGCGTTTACAGGGGCAGCGTCACAGAAAAAGGGGAAGGTTGAACTTGCCGAGGGCGGCACACTGTTTCTGGATGAGATTAGCGAACTTGCACTAGGGCTGCAGGCGAAACTGCTGCGTGTCCTTCAAGAACGCGAATTCGAGCGTGTAGGTGGAACACGCATCATTCCGCTTGATGTCCGGGTCGTAGCAGCAACAAACAAGGACCTGTCCAGTGCTGTTGAAAGGCGAGAATTCCGCAAAGATCTGTATTACCGGTTGAACGTAGTCAGCGTGATAATGCCACCATTGCGCGAACGCCGCGAAGACATCGTCGAGTTAGCCGTTCATTTTATTGAGAAGGCCAGCCGCAAGTGCAAAGTACCTGCAGGAGCGATTTCGTCGGACGCCTTGGAGTGTTTGAAGAATTACGATTGGCCGGGAAATGTTCGCGAACTGGAAAATGCAATCGAACGAGCGCTTGTTCTGGGATCGTGCGAGAGGATGATCGGTCTAGATGACCTACCAGAGGGAATTATCGAAGCAGGGTCTTCGTCGAACGAGGTGGCCAGTTACCACAGTGCGCTTAAAGAAGTGAAGAAGCAGCTGATTCAGAAAGCCCTGCAAGCGGCTGGAGGCAGTTATCTGGATGCGGCAAAAGCGTTGGGACTTCATCCGAATTCTCTACTTCGACTAATGCGGAATTTGAAAGTGAAAGCAGCGGCGAAAAGCGTAAATCCTCCCGCCCAATCGGATTGAAGGCAATCTTTCTTAGAACAATGCTGGCCTAGACATGCAAAACGTCGGAGCTGAGGTTGCACGAATTGAGATGAGCAGAAAGGTGGAGCGCCCAACGTCAGCGCCTCCAACCTCCCCACTTCTGCTAGACACCTTGATTGACTTGCTAAATTGCGCGGATTAGGATGCATCCTACAAGGTGACCGGAAATGAGAGTTTCCCATGCCGGGCCAAGCCCTCGTCCATGACTCTCTGATTGGATTCGAGCTCGACCACTACCGCATCGTCCAAAGGGTTGGCAGCGGAGGAATGGGCGCGGTTTACCGCGCACGCGACGCACACCTTGACCGCGAAGTCGCCATCAAAGTTCTCAATCCTGGCACTATCGCCGATGAGATCTCCCGCAGACGTTTTCGCCAAGAAGCCTTGCTGCTTTCTAAATTGAATCATCCCAATATTGCGATTGTTCATGACTTTGATACCGTGCAAGGTCGGGATTTTCTGGTCATGGAGTATATCTCGGGAGTGACCTTAAATGAAAAGTTGGTCGGCCGAGCCCTGCCTGAAGAGGAAGTATTGGGACTTGGTCTCCAACTGTGCGCTGGCCTGGCCTCAGCTCACGAACACGGCGTGGTGCATTGCGATCTGAAACCTGGCAACATCCGACTCACTGATGACGGCCGAGTCAAAATTCTGGATTTTGGACTGGCCCGTCTTCGACGGCCGCCAGGGGCGGACGATTCCACGGCAAGTGGAGGGTCACTAAGTGAAATCGCCGGCACCCTGCCTTATATGGCACCGGAGCAATTGAACGGAGGAGAGATCGACGCACGAACGGATATCTACGGCGCAGGGGTGATCCTGTACGAGATGTCCATCGGTCAACGGCCCTTTGACGGGTTGGATGCCGCTAAATTGATCACCGCAATTCTGCACCGGCCACCTATTCCACAGAGAGCGCTGAATGAACAAGTCTCGCTCGGGCTGCAATGCATTGTAGAGAAATGCCTAGAGAAGGACCCAGGGAATCGCTACCAATCTGTGTTGGAGTTGAGCCGGGACCTGGGGAATCTCGAAAAAAGCAAGGAAACAGGAATCCCTCCTCTTCCAATTTCCAGTGGAACCTGGCGTCACGCGATGGATGTGAAGAGGCGAGTTCTTTGGTCGGCGGCAGGAATTCTTCTGGTGCTCGTCGCGGTTGCGCTGCTGTCAGGACCCTTCCGTGAACGCTTGCGAATCTGGCAGGGAATGAACCGCATTCCGCATGCTAAACAGGTAGTGGTATTGCCTTTTCGCACGCTGGGGAACGATGCGGAACTCGCAGCGTTCGGAGCTGGTCTAACGGAAACTCTTACTGCCAAACTCACCGAACTGACACGCAATCCAACTTTGCAAGTCGTTCCAGCGATGGAAGTGCGTGATAAACACATCACGACGGTGGATGAGGCGCGTAAGGAGTTTGGTGCGAATCTGGCACTAGAGGGAAGCCTGCATGCCGCGGCCGGACAGATACGGGTGAATTATATTCTGGTGGATGTCCAGACTCATCGACAACTTCGTGGAAACAGCGTCACATTTGCGGCTGGCGATCCCTTCGCGGCCCAAGATGCAGTGGTAGATGGTGCAATACAGATGCTCGACTTGGAAGTAGAGGGGCAGGAACGTGGCTCCCTCTCGAATCATGGAACGCAAGTGGCGCATGCATACGACTACTATCTGCAGGGACGCGGCTATTTGCAGAACTACGACCGAACCGAAAACCTGGACAACGCAATACAGGTATTTGAACGCGCCTTGGCCCTAGATAAGAACTATGCGTTGGCATACGCGGGTCTCGGAGAAGCCTATTGGAATAAATACGATTCCACTAAAGACGTGACATGGTTGGACAAGAGCCGAGAGAATTGCCAAGAAGCAGATCGACTGGACAGCAGACTTACATCAGGGCATGTCTGCATGGGAAAGCTAGAATTAGAAACAGGGAATTATCAAGTGGCTGCCAAGGAATTTGAGCTTGCCCTCCAGCGTGAGCCGACAAGTGATGAGGCTTATCGAGGATTGGCAGTTGCTTACGAAAAGATGGGTAGGCTGGACGACGCGGAGAGAACGTACCGCCGCGCGATCGCGTTGCGAGCGCATTACTGGGCCACTTATAACTGGCTCGGAGCGTATTACTACCGCCAAGCGCGCTTCCCGGAGGCGTCCGCAATGTTCCGCCAGGTAATTTCCCTAGCGCCAGACAGCGTGCGGGGGTATTCCAACCTGGGTGGTTCTTACCTGGAAGAGTCGCGGTACGAAGAGGCCATCGCCGCGTCCGAAAAATCAATTGCCATTCAACCGACGGATTATGGCTATTCCAACCTTGGTACCGCATTCTTTTTCTTGAAGCGCTATGAGGAAGCAGACAAGGCGTATCTCGAGGCACTCAAACTCTCGCCGCAAGACCCACTACTATGGTGGAATCTCGGCGATGGATATTATTGGACACCAGGACGGCGCGACCAGTCGATTGGCCCATATAAGAAATGTGTCGCGGTATCCGGGGAGGTGCTGCGGGTGAATCCGAATGATGCGGAAACTTATGGGATAGCGGCTGTCTGTAGTGCCATGCTTGGAGCAAAGTTATCGGCACTTGAGTCGTTGCAACGCGGACTGCGAATCGCTCCGCGCAATCCGACGCTGGCGTTTCAAGCTGCAATCATACACAACCAGTTTCAACAGATACCAGAAACCATCGAGTGGTTGAAGAAAGCACGAGCGTCGGGATATTCGGAGGCCCGCATCCGCGACTACCCTAATTTTGATTTCCTGAGAAGCAACATGCGTTTTCAGGAGATTTTTCGGCCCCAATAACTCTCTTAGGAGGACAAAGCAAATGAGTGAATCAACGGCGGCAAAGACTCAAAGGGAAAAACAGGAAGAACGACTTCCAACTGGAGCAGTAGTGAAGATAGTGATTAATTACGATCCGAACGCGGAGGGGTCGAATAAAATTACCGTATCACCATCATATTTTATAGTAAGTAAGAGAGATTGTGAGCAGCTGGTATGGGTTTGCGAAGAAGCTGGACTGCCTGGTCCACCATTCAATATCGATTTCACCGGGAAGTTTGGTTCTCCTTTCTATGAAACTCAATTCAGCGATCAAGTTCCGTTTTCCGGGCTGGTCAGGCGAAATGTCCTTCCGGACGAAAACAAAAACTACGAGTATACGGTCCGAATAGGCAAGACACTCCTGGACCCGGGAGGCGGTGTGAGGGGGTAGGGAGCCCACCGACTCCAAGTTCGTACAGACGGTCAAGTGGAGGCCTGCAGGGTCTCGACGCCCTTGCGCGGTTTGCCCCGGCGGAAACCGGGAAAGACGTTTTGTTAGCCCTTCTCTTTTGCCGGAAATATCGCGGTCCCGTCACGCTTTTTCCAAGCACGCAAGGAAGACCTCTATGTAGTTCAATGCGCACTATCCTGACATGTTCCGATTAGTAGCCGCTTCATTGCATAACAATGTCGGCTCCTCGACCGTTCTGCTTTAATGCAAAGTAGGCTTCGCGGCCATTAATCGATTTGCTCGCCGACTCTGCGACGCGTCAGTTGACCGGCAAGTCAGAGACACAACTATGTGCCAATTCCCGAACCCTGGCGATTGGGACTGCATCACGAGCTACCCGTCCACAATCGGATTAGGTAGGAGTCGCCGATAATCCATCCGGAATCTTGTCCGTGACTTCGGCGCAGCGCTGTTTTCATTGCTGGAATCGCGAGTCGCCGAAAAAAGGCATTTAGCTCCTTCACGGATAGTCGCATTTTCCATTCGACCACCACATCAGCAGACCGAAGAGCGCTCCCGCGATGAACTGCACGAACGCCTCGATTGGGACAGTGGTGGCGCCGCTCCCTAGCACCATTGCTTTCACATCGTCGCGAACTAGGTCTACCAACAGCTTGTGCACAAACTGCTGAACCATGGCACCGCTGTGCTTGACCAGGCTCTCCAAGTGGTCAGCGTTTATGTGCTTTACCGAGCAGACTGCGGTATTGAAGTGCCGTCGTGCATCGGCAGTAGGGAATGCGAATCACTGAGCCGTCCTTCTATCTTTTCTGGGTATAGTGTGGCGTCATCACGAAACCACAGTCTGCACACCGAAGCAATCCTTTGAGGGGAAATTCACGCTTGAGCTTTGTCGCACCATGGCTACTATTCCGCCGGACTGATTGAACCCTTCGGTAAAGACTTTCCTCAATCAGGGCTTCGTGTTCCCCTTTAAATTGCTGTTCGCCGAAACGAATCAGACCGCGGTAAACGGGATTTCGCAGAATATGGTCCAGCGGCCATCTTCCCCCACGGTTGTTCGAGCGGGTGTACCATCCCCGTCGATGTAGCTCGTCCCGCAATCGGGAAAGCGAGGGGACATCTGCAAAGCGCTCAAACATGTACTGGAGTCGGGAAGCTTCTTCAGGGTGTGGAATCAGTTTTTTGTTTTCCGCGGCGTATCCGTAGGATACATTCCCACCGTTCCAAAGACCTTTCTGTACCCGTTGGTACATTTTGTCACGCGTTCGATCCGCCGTCATTTCCCGTTCAAACTGCGCGAAGTCCAGCAGAACGTTGCGCAAGAGTTGGCCCATCGGATTCTGGGTATCCAAGCTTTGGGTGACCGAAACAAACTTGACGCCGCGAGCGGTCAAAGATGTCCAGGAGGACGTGGAAATCTTTGACAGACCGCGTCAGGCGATCAATCTTGTACGCAAGGATGCAGTTCAGCTTCCCGTCCCGAATGTCGCGGAGCATTTCCTTGAGAGCGGGGCGGTCCATGGAGTCGGCGGAATATCCGCCATCTTCATAAACACGATAGACGGTGTAGTTTTCCTGGCTCTTGCAATAGGCTTCGAGCCGCTCCCGCTGCGTCTCTAGGGAACTGTAGTCCGCCTCGGCCTGATTGCGGCTGGAGACGCGGGTGTAGAGACCGCAAATAGTTGCCGTCGTGGTCATTTGGTCTTCTGGAATGTCACGCAGCGTGAAGCTCGCAAGCGAGACAGAACAGAACGACCATGATGGAGAGGAAGAGATAAATAACTAGGGTCCTCGATATTTCGGAATTCTGACAGCAACATGTTTCCGCTGTTTATCCTCTGGCAGGCAAGAATAGCCAAGAAGTGGCAAAAAGGTCAGCTTCAAGTTCGACGTCAACGAACTCTGGGAATCCAAGTGGGTCGGATTCGCTCGACTGGGTTCAGATGCAAGATGTGGTGGGCCAATTCATGGGGCACGGTGTATTGGAGTTCTTCCTGAGATTTTGCGCGATTCAATAACACATGAGGCATGTCGGCAATAATCTGCGCGAAACCGCTAACCTTCTCCGGAAGATCCACATGACAGATTTCATAGCCAGCCCGTTCCAGGGCACGGGTAGTTTCTTCCAGTGAGCGGATTCGCAGGTCGCTCTGTACTCTGAAGGCTTCGCCTGCAGGTTACCAAATCTTCTCTAAGCATTGAAGGAGGATTCCTAACATCGAAGGACCTTTCACCCGTTTTCATCTTGCCTGCCTACGGTGCTGTTTCAGTACGAGTGCTTTCACCGTTTTCATCACTTCTTCCTGGTCAGTCTCGCTTAGTTTGCCGACCGCACGCAACAACTCTGGCATGCGCGGCTGGCTTAGGGCAGGCTTCAACTCCTCCGGAATACGTCCTGCTTCGATGAGCAGTCGTTCGCGCGGTTGCAGGTCTAAAACCTCCGCAAATCGCAAGATCACTTTGTCCGATGGCAAGCCCCGCTCTTTGTTCAGAATCCGGCTTAAGAAGGCAGGGGAAACCCCGGCCTTTTCGGCAAGTTGATTGAGGGATATTCTTCGTTTCTCCATCCCCTCTCGGATCATCCTGATAAAACCTGCCGGAGCCGGGAGTTTCGGTGGTCGCCGCATGCCTGCCAGCCTATCCCGTTCGTTGCCCGCGAGTCAACGTTGACCAATGGGCAATGCGATGTTACTCTCTCCACCGTATTGCCATATGGGCAATAGATGACCAAGGCCAACCAACTCGTCGTGGAGGTCCATTTCGTTCCGCTCTCTGCAGCCGAAATGGAAGACGGCGGGAACGTCTTCGCGGACTACTCTTCAGGGGAGCCCTTCGCTTCGTCCAGCACCGGCCTCTCGATGGTCCCTCAGGGCAGGATTCTATAGGCATCGAACTCGCGCCGGAAATGAAGACCAATAAACACAAGACACTGCTGCTTGCCAAAAGCCAAGGAGCCGTCACTTCGCGTGATCTTATGCGGAAGTATGATTATTCCGCCGGTACGGCACGGTCGTATTTGTCGCATTTGGGGCGGCAAGGGTTATTGCATCGGGCAAACGACAGTTACGTCCTCACCGAAAAGGGTCACAGCCACATGCGTTACTTCGCAATTTTTGTCTGCCGACGTCCCAGGGTGCCTTCTTTGCTTGGGGAAGCTGGGGCATCTAACCTGCCCCCACTGTGAACATCGAATACCAATAGAACAAGCCACGATCCTGAAGGAAAAAGACTTTCTTTTGGCTGTTCGCCCGGCGGGGGTTTACTGCGGCCAATGCTCGGCAATGATCCTGGATGAGGCGCAGGCCCATCGTTTGGAATTACGCTCGGAAGAATAAAAAAACAAACTGTTTAATCCACTCTGAACTGTCTGTGCTCTTCATTTCTACTTACAAATCTGTATGACATTCTGAGAGCATTCCACAAATTGTGGATTCTCTCTCACTAAATGCGATTCAAAAATAAGAACTAAGAAAGATTTTGAAACCGGTGGAGTTAAGCTAGTTTACTCACTACACGGAAAGTTATCGCTTCTCGGTCGGAAACCACTGCAAGAGTCTCGATTATTTGTTCTATTGATTCGGAGAGTGTCGAAATATGTACCCTCCATCCCAATTGCTACGCTAAATTGCAGATAATTAACTAGCTGGAGCTCACGGCAGTAAATAGTGTTGGATATATTCGGCAATTCAGTTCAGGGATTGTTTTTTTGAGTGGGAAGTTGGAGAAGAGAGTCCGGAGACGAGGTCCGGCCATTCCTACAAATCAATCTTAGGGGGTTAGTGCAACCGGCCTCTTTGCTGAAACGCTTACCTCTGGACGACGGCCTTTAATCAATACGCCTTAAGCCCGACTGCGCGAAACTTTGCCCAGGTTTGTTCCACTAATTCCCTGGAGGGTGGCTGAATATCTCCAAGAGTATAGTTCAGCTTGAGTTCTTTCCATTTGAATCGGCCCATTTGATGGAATGGGAGAACGTCGACTCGTTGTACATTTCCCAACTCAGCGGCGAATTTCGCAACCTGGGCAATGTCCTCGGCCTCGTCTGTCAATCCCGGGACCAGGACGTAACGCAGCCAGAGGGGTGTTTTGCATGCAGCCAATCGTCGGGCAAAATTAAGAACGGGACCATTGTCCATGCCGGTAAGCCTGCGATGGCGCTCTGGATTCCAGCATTTTAGGTCGAGTAGCACAAGGTCAATGTACTCCAATTCTGAGTTCGAAAGGCGTTCACCTAATCCGCCGTTGGTATCCAGCGCGGTATGAATCCCCATTTCTTTCGCAGCCGCCAGCAATTTTACAGCAAAGCGGTCTTGCATAAGAGGCTCACCGCCACTCAAGGTGAAGCCGCCGGACATTACTTTCAACCCGTGACGATATTTGCGCAGTTCCTCTGTTGCTCGTACTAAGGTTACCGGGATTCCGTTGCTCATGGTCCACGTGTCGGGGTTGTGGCAATAAAGGCATCGCCATTGGCAACCGCTCGTCCAGCCAACTACGCGGACACCCGGTCCATCCACAGCAGAGCCAGTAGTGAAGGAATGAAGAAAGCCCATCTCTCCGGTGGCCAAAGCAGTCCGCACATTGGTCTCCGGTATTCCCCCGCCCAAATTAACCCGCAATTCAAATGGGCTCTTCGCCACCAAAGAGATAGGTTCTTGTTTTTGACTCATAGAGTTGCCTGACTGCCGTGGAAAGTCCGGTTGATTACATCCATTTGTTGCTCACGAGTCAATCGCACGAAGTTAACGGCGTAGCCAGAAACGCGGATCGTCAAGTGAGGATACTTTTCGGGATGGTCCATTGCATCCAGAAGAGTGTCGCGATTCAACACGTTTACATTCATGTGATAGCCCGTCACGCTGAAGAACGCGTCAAGCATACTTCGCAAGTTTGTGACCCGATCTTCAGTGATTCTTCCCAGACCTTCCGGGAGAAACGTAGTTGTCAGTGAAATACCGTCGGCGGCGTCGCGATAAGGTATTTTGGCGACGGAGGCAGCCGAGGCGTGGATCCCGTGAGTGTCGCGCCCGTGCATAGGATTGGCACCAGGTGCGAATGGCTCTCCTTGCCGTCTTCCATCGGGAGTATTGCCGGTGCTTTTGCCGTAGACCACATTCGAGGTGATTGTCAGAATCGATTGGGTGTGAACGGCATTGCGATAAGTGGGATATTTCTTCAGCTTACTCATAAACGTACTCACAACCCAGGAAGCGAGTTGGTCAACCCGGTTGTCGTTATTGCCGAACTGCGGAAAATCGCCCTCGGTCTGATAATCAGTCACTAGCCCTGTGTCATCGCGTATAACTCGAACTTTTGCGTAACGTATCGCCGAAAGGCTGTCTGCAACCACTGACATACCCGCCATGCCAAAAGCCATCGTCCGCAGAGGAGCGTAGTCGTGAAGCGCCATCTCAAGACGCTCGTAGGCATATTTGTCGTGCATATAATGAACGATATTCATGGCGTTAACGTACACGCCGGCGAGCCACTCCATCATTTTTTCGAACCTATCCAGTACCTCGTCGAAATCTAGATATTCGGATTTTACTGCGCCCCCAGCGGGACCAACTTGTTCCCCAGTGAGCTCATCCCGACCGCCGTTAATGGCGTAGAGGAGACATTTTGCGAGGTTGGCTCGCGCTCCAAAAAACTGCATCTGTTTGCCCAGCAGCATTGGTGATACGCAGCAAGCGATAGCTCCATCATCTCCCAGGGCACGCCGCATGATTTCGTCGCTTTCGAATTGAATGGAACTGGTCTCGATCGCCACCTTGGCAGCAAAATTTCGAAATCCATCGGGCAGCCGCGGCGAATACCAGATCGTTAGATTCGGTTCCGGTGCCGGGCCGAGATTGTAAAGAGTCTGAAGATACCGGAAGCTCGACTTTGTTACCATTGGCCGCCCGTCGTCCCCGACCCCTGCAATGGATTCTGTGATCCAGGTTGGATCTCCTGCGAAAAGCTCATCGTATTCCGGCGTTCGCAGAAATCGTACGATTCTCAGCTTGATGACAAAGTCATCGATAATCTCTTGCGCTTGTTGCTCGCTTATTCTCCCGGCCGCAAGATCACGCTCAAAGTAGATGTCAAGAAAGGTTGATGTCCGGCCAAGAGACATCGCTGCACCGTTTTGCTCTTTAACTGCCCCCAAGTATGCGAGATAGAGCCATTGCACAGCTTCGCGTGCGTCACGAGCTGGACCCGAGATGTCGAAGCCATAGCTAGAGGCCATCTGCTGCAGCTCTTTGAACGCTCGAATCTGTTCGCTTAGTTCCTCGCGGTCGCGAATAATGTCTTCGGTCGACATCGCCGCATCGAGATTGCGCTTCTCTGCTTGTTTCTGCTCGATCAGTCGAGAGACCCCATACAGAGGGACTCGGCGATAGTCGCCGATAATTCTGCCACGCCCGTACGCATCAGGGAGACCGGTTAAAATGTGAGAGCTACGGCACCGTCTCACATCGGCGGTGTAGGCATCAAACACTCCCTCATTGTGTGTTTTCCGATACTTCGAAAATATCTCGACAATCTGCGGATCAGGATCGTACCCGTATGCTTTTAGTGCACTCAACACCATTCGAAAGCCGCCGTTTGGCATAATTGCGCGCTTCAACGGCGCTTCGGTTTGAAGGCCAACAATGATTTCATTCTCGTGATCGATAAAACCCGGTGCATGCGCCGTGATCGAACTGGGAACTTGTGAAATATCAAGTACGCCCTTCTTGCGCTCTTCTACGAAAAGCTCGTTCAACCTATCCCATAACTTTTTTGTGCGCTCCGTTGCAGGCGCCAGGAAGGTGTCGTTCCCCTCGAAGGGTTCATAGTTTTGTTGGATGAAATCACGAACATTTATTTCTCTCTGCCAAAGGCCGGGCTTAAATCCCGCCCAGGCAGAAATCGTGTTTATGTGAGCCATTTTTTCTGATGCGGTTGTAGCCATGGCAGTGCTCCTTGCTGTTAAGCGATACTGTTCTATCTCAATCCGAGTAGATTTCCGGTATGTCGCGCAATCATGATTTCCTCGTTGGTAGGAATGACCCAAGTCGAGACTTTGCTGCTCGAGGTGGAGATGCAGGGACCACGGCGGTTGTTGGCTTCCACGTCGAGTTCCAACCCGAGCCACACTGCACAATCGCAGATTCGCCGGCGGATTTCTGCTGAGTTCTCTCCTATTCCAGCCGTGAACACCAATCCATCGATACCTCCCAGCACTGCGACGAGTGCACCAATCTCTTTGGTGACGCGATATATAAAGTAATCAACCGCGAGCCTGGCGTCTGGCTCGTCCCGTGAAAGCAAGTCGCGCATGTCATTGCTGATTCCGGAGATACCCAGTAAACCAGATTTCTTATAAAGAATGTCCTCGACCTGTTTCGCGGTGAGCCCCAAGTTCTGGAACAAATACAGGACGACCCCGGGATCAAGCGAGCCTGGCCTGGTGCCCATACATAGTCCATCCAGCGCAGTGAAGCCCAGTGTGCTGTCAACGCTCCTACCAGCTTTTAAGGCGCAGAGACTTGCGCCACTTCCGAGATGCGCCACGATAACGCGTCCCCGCGCGATCCCCGGCGCCACTTCAGGCAACACTGACGCCACATATTCGTACGACAGGCCATGAAATCCATACCTTTGCAAACCCGCATTGCAAAGCTCTTTTGGTAGTGGCACAAGTTCGGCAACCGCTGAATGGCCACAATGAAAACTCGTGTCGAAACACGCAACTTGCGGCACACCTGGTAACCGTTCAAAAACTTCGTCGATGGCCGCAAGATTGTATGGTTGATGCAACGGGGCGAGAGGAACCAATTCGTTCAATTGAGCCAGAATCTCTCGAGTCACAATTGTGGGGCTCACAAAACGAGATCCGCCATGGACGACGCGATGACCGACTCCTAAGACCTTCCCTCCACCATATCTGGACCGCAGCCAGGCGGCCAGTGCCCCGACTGCTTTGTGACCATCCTTCACTGCAATATCTAATTTTTCGTCCGCGATGAGTGCGCCGCTGCCATCTTTTACTGATAGTCGCGGCGACGTTCCAATGCCTTCAATCTGTCCCTTTGCCTCCGAAAGCCACTGAAGGTTTTCTGGTCTGCGGAACACACAAAACTTCAAGCTGGATGATCCGGCGTTGAGCACTAGAGCATAGTCGGCAGTCATCGGCTGTCCTCACTGTCCCAATCGTCGAGCATGCGCTACTAACATGGCGACTGCGCAACTGGCGATTCTGGACCGCACACTATCCGCTCGGCTGGTGAGAATCACCGGTACCTTTGCACCTAGAACCATACCCGCACTATCCGCCTTGGCAAGGAAACTGAGCTGCTTCGCCAGAATGTTTCCGGCTTCGAGGTCCGGAGCAAGTAGTATGTCCGGGTCACCGGCCACATCGGAGTGGATGCCTTTGGTGATAGCGGCTTGTTTGCTGATCGCATTATCGAATGCAAGCGGTCCATCGAGGATCCCGCCAGTAATCTGGCCCCGCTCTGCCATCTTGCAAAGTGCGGCAGCATCAATCGTTGCAGGCATCTTTGAGGTCACCGTTTCGACAGCCGCCAGTATGGCCACCTTTGGCCTTTCGCGACCTAGCGCGATGGCAAGGTCAATCGCGTTCTGACAGATGTCCACTTTGTCTTCTAGCGATGGTGCAATATTGATAGCTCCATCTGTGATTATCAGCACTTTGTGATAGGTGGGCACATCCATAATGAACGCGTGACTGATACGGCGAGCCGTGCGCAAACCACCGTCGCGTGAAACAATCGCCGACATCAACTCGTCCGTATGCAAGCTGCCCTTCATCAGGACCTGTGCCTGACCCTCGCGAATGAGTTCCACGGCTTTTCTTGCGGAGGCGTGACTGTGTGGGACGTCGACTACTTGAAACTTGCCGAGGTCGATTCCTGAAGCTTTTGCGATTGCTGCTATCTTAGCTGCGGGACCAACCAGAATAGGTATGATCAAACCGTGTTCCGCTGCTTCAACCGCTCCAGCAAGGGCCGAAGCCTCGCAAGGATGTGCCACTGCAGTTGGGACCGGCTCCATTCTTTTGCATTTCTCCAGTAATTGCTCGTATTTTCCGGTTCCAGTTTCTACATTCATCGCAAGCACCTCATGTTTTTGAAACACTTTGCTTAACCGCGGGTCCCGTTTCTTTCAGCAGAAAAGAAAGAACAATTGCAGCCGCAACCCCGAACAGAAGTGGCAGAAAAGTCGTCTGGTAATGTGCCAAGTCGCGCTGCGAGCTATTCCCAGATACATGTTGGAGAAGCCCGCCAAAAACCGGCCCCAACAATGCACTGAAAGTGAAATTCAGAATTGATCACGCCAGTTGCCGTCCCAC
>CAVXOG010000004.1:0-201390 GCA_963763395.1 Candidatus Acidiferrales bacterium
ATTCCTAATTGGAGAGAACATCTCCACTCATTGGTCAGATGGCTGTACTTGGTATACTGGATGCTAGAATTCCAGCCGCCCGAAGTGCAATCTGGCGATGGGACACAGTGTGGAGGTATTGGATTTGGTGCCGGGGAGCGCGACGTGACTCGCATACGATAGACTGGGTGAAGGCGCAGAGTCATACAGTGTTGCTAACGGAACGGCACAAGTGACACGAACCGAATGGTTATAGAGCGTTTTCAAGTCAGGTCTCTGCGTTTCAAATCATTTTTCAGCAAAGCATGAGACCTGGCTGGATAAGGAGGAATTGAAAAGAGCTCTGCTGCAAATCAAAGGAGTGACCGCCAGGGTGATATTTTCGTAAAATCTTCCGAATAACAGCGGAATCAAGTCTTCGATGACTGCCGGAGAGCACTTTCCAGGAATTTTCTGGTCCTTTCGGCATTTTCATCCCAGCCGCAGTTTGCCAGAACATACCGGGAAGCAGCTTCTCCCACTTCCTGACGGAGCGTCGGATCCAAGTAGGCCCTGCGGATCAAGTGAGCGAGTTGCACGTGGTCCTGAGGATCGGCGAGGATGAATCCGGTCTCTCCCGTCATCGATCATTTCACTTGCCCCGGCATGAGCACTGGCGATGACCGGAAGGCCGCAGGCCATCGCTTCCAGAATAGGAAGACCGAAGGAGTCCTCCAAAGAGGGGCCGACGTAGAGATCGGCAGCGGCATAGAAGAGCAAGACGTCGCTGGAAGGCACTTCAAATCGGAGGCGATCTTGCATGCGGAGCTCTTCAACGAGGGGCCGGAAGAAAATCGGATCGTCGCTGCCGACAACCAACACTCGCAGGGGAAGATCCATGAGCAGGGCGCATGCCCTGAGAAGAGCTCCGAGGCCTTTGTTCGTCCAGTCATTGCCGATCAGCAGCAGCACGAACTCATCTTCTGCAAAATGAAGGGATCGCCTTGACGCAGATCTTCTCGCCAGGCGCGGAGCTTCAGCAAATCTGAGTGTATCCACAGCGTTGGGGATAACGGTCACGTCGGTACGCCGGAAGTGTGACTCCAGATGTTTTGCGAGGAGATGAGAGACAGCCACGAGGCGTACACCTGGGTCGCAGTAGATCTTTTGTTCGAGAGACATGATGAGTTTGTAGTAGAGCTTGCGGTGAATGGCACGCGGCCAACTTCTTAGCGGCACTGTGCGAAGGGCAAGTTCAGATTTGACCTGTTGATAGAATTCGTGAAACACGATATGAACCACGATCACGTCGGCATCCAGGCAGTTGATTCCCGGAGAATAGACGAGATCGGGGCGAACTCCGCCGGAGCGCTGGTCCCAGCTCGCGCTGCCATTGGTTGGCAAAGAACCACCAAAGGTATTTGAGCAGGTGAGGTCCGGGAACATCGGAGACTTTATGCCACAGGATGGAATCCGTTGAGTTCTGAGAATCTCCTGATGCCGGACGAAGTCCGCTGACCTGTGACACCTTTTGCGAGTACAACTCGATTCGCCATTGATTCTTGTGGGCGAGGCGCTCAATCTGCTCGATGAGGCAGAGTTCCGTACCGTGCTGGCGGTCCAGGAATGGAGAAACGACCGCGAGGCGCAATTCAACCCTGCCCTGGAACCGCTAGAACCTGAACCGCTTGATTAGTATTTCTGAACGTCCGCAGGCGATAGAGAATGCCAAGCAAGAGCCAGAGATAAGAGCTGATCACAAAGTCCTGAAAGATAGCGAAGCTGGCAAAAGTCATCGGGAAGAAGAGTAGAGCAGAAAAAAGGAAGATTACAAAAGCCAAGGGAAACCATGGTGTACCCCGGAGTTCCTTCACGACTTTCCAGGCAGAAAGGGAAATGGAAAATCCGAGGACGATCCAAAGAATCAGACCGACAATACCAAGTTCCACTATTAGGTTGCCATAACCACTTTCGACGCCAACATACGTGGGCGGTGCGTGCATGATGCGGGTCACGTATTGACCGCCGAGAGTGCATGTACCGATCCCGTAACCATAAGGCCAGCGTGGATGGTCAAACGCGAATCCCAATTGCTGCAAGGGATAGGTTTGCGTGCGATGGACGAGTTCACTTGAGGGGCTATTCGGCATCAGCGTTTCGGAATAGATCGCCAGGCGCGAACCAAGTTCCTCCGGAAATACCGTCAAGAGAAGCATGAGAGCAATGCCGACAAAAAGTAGGGTTCTCTGGATGGCACGCAATACCCGTATAACCTCGCCCTGGCGCCAGGACGCTCCCCAGAGAAATCCGGCCGTGACGACCAAGGCGATCCCGGAGTTCCACATAAACACACCCCGCGACGTGCACATGAGCGACGCGGCGGCAACAACACCTGCCGTGGTGAAAGCGAGTGCGCGGTGTTTCTGACTACGAAGGAGCAGGTATCCGCAAAAGCCCAAGGAAATGAGCCAGGCGACAATCAGAAAGTCCTGGAAACGGCCCGCACTGACGAATACAGAGGTAGGGCGGTAAGCCGTCGCACCCGAGGAGGTTACGCGGTAAAGAGTGCTCGAATTCCCGGATGTCTTCTTGCAGGGTGGATGGATTCAGAAAAGTGGGGCCGATGATGGATTGCGCGAGTCCCAGCCCTGCCACAATCAGAATGAGAATACAGGTAAAGGAAAAGAAGCGACGTAATTCCTCCTCGGATTCCAGGAACGCGTATCCGACAAAAACGAGCGGCACGTACAGGAAATAGACCTTCATCCCCAAAATACCGTAGAAAATGCTAGGGGAAGCCGGATTAAACATCTGCAAGAATCCAAACCAGATGAATATCAGCAGCGCGATTCGGAACGGAATGCGAAATTTCTCAATCCGTTTAGCGAGGCGGGCTCGGAAGAAAGAAACGTAGAGAATAATGGCCAGCGCATCCTTGACGAAATAGATGGCCATGTTGTTACCGAGATATTTCCGGACAAAATCCTCGAAGAGAATCCAACCAACGAGGAGATAAAGCCCTCTTCGCCAATCGTTGAGGATGGCGATGACGACCACGCCACCGACAATAACGAGGGCGAGGAACGATAGACCGGCTAGATCACCCACAAGGATGTACTGCGCCAGCTTGTAAGCGAGGTAGAAAACAACAAATACTTCCCCAAGAGAATAAAGTGGGCTCTTGCGAAAGTGGCCCGGCAGAACGTGGCTGGGATTTCTCACGACGCGGCCTCAAGTACGAAGATGTGATTGTCCCCAATGATGGATTCCCCGAGAAACATACTGGTTGCCAGGCGCATGAACCACGCGACCGATTTGCGGCTAAGCGGAAAGCCATCGGGGGGAAATACAAGATGTTCGCGCAGCCGCAATCCAGCGAGAGGCAACTGTCGCTGAAGCAGATCGAAAAAGTGGGTGGGCTCACTGTACTCGTGAATGGTACGGATTTTACCGGCGAGAAAAAAGAATTTGAAGCCGACGGGCAGTGAATCGACATTTGGTGTAGTGAGAATCGCGACAGCGCCAGGTGACAGCATTCTCGCGATGTTTCGCAGAAAACCAATTGGGTTCTCCACGTGCTCAATTACTTCGATGGCTGTGACCAAGCCAAAAGCGTGGTTGCATAATGCAAACGCAAAATCCGTTTGGTTGAAATCGATCGGGCTATGAGGAAGTTCCGCCGAGAAATTGTTCACATTTCTGTCAGTGGCCATGACCTCGCAGCCCATGTTCTTCAAACGGATCGCCATGGCGCCCGGTCCCGAACCGAGATCAACCGCCCGCAGACCCAACCGGACATACTTTGAGATTACTCGTTCACCAACGAAATCGTGCAGCCCATTATTAGTCGTGATACGAATCATCGGGAACCCATTCCCGGGACTATTTGCCGGTAGATTTCAGCGTGTCTTTTTATCATACGATCCAAAGTGAATAATTCGAGCACCCTTTGGCGGGCAGTGGCCCCCAACTTGCGAGATTTTGCAGGGTCGTCCAGAAGTCTGCCTAACTTAGCCGCGAGGTCGGCGGCATCGCCGGTCGGAAAGGTCACGCCCGTATTTCCGAGCACCTCCTCAAACGCTCCGAGATTGGAAGCTACCACGGTCAAACCGCGCAGCATATTCTCCGCCACAACCATTCCAAAGACTTCTCCACCGAGTGACGGCACAACCACCAAATCCGTCTGTGCGAGAATCTCCGGAACCTTCGTTTGCGGGACCCTGCCAATAAATTGCACGTGCGAATTCAATCTCAATCTATGTGCGAGTTCTTCCAGTGGGGCCCGCTCCGGCCCGTCCCCAATGATCCGCAACGCAAACATACGATTCTGTTGAATAAGAATTCTAGCCGCCTCGAGCAGTACTCCCAAACCCTTGGTCGTTACGATGCGACCCATGAACATGATGATGGGGGTAGCATGAGCTTGAGGCTGTATGAACGACACGACCGGTAAACCATGCGGCACTGTCTCTGCGCGCGGCAATTGCAGTTGGGTGGCGAGCCAAGTTGTCGGTGTGATGTTGACAGCCACACGCTGGCAAAGAAAGCGCCGAAGAAATGTCAACAACCACAGGCGGAGCGAGGTAATTCGTTGCGGTTTCGGGCTGCACCTGAGGCAATTCGCATGATGGCCTGCCGCGAAGTGGCCGGGGCAAGGTACATTCTGCGGTTCTTGAAAGAGTTGCCCGGTCGGGCAAATTGTCTGAAAGCCGTGGTGTTCGACAACCACCGGTTTTGCCGCGAGGAGTCCTATCACAATCGGAGCGATTGCTGCGCCAGCAACATGAACCACATCTGAATTCTGAACCAGTTGACGGAGCTGCAGCATCGTTGGCTGGCGTACCACCCGAAACGATAAATCCGCGTCGTGGAACTCCTCGGAAGGAGTCTGTGTCACCAGCGTGATTTCGAACTCGGAAGTTCCGTCTGGCCGCCGCTCCCCGGCTAATCCATGCGTCAGAGCCAAAACGACCGTTTCTACTCCGCCCACGCTCGGAGGAAAAAAGTGTGAGTAAATGAGGAGTTTCACTGCGAAAGCCGTTGCCTCCCCTTCGATAAGGATTCATCCGTCGAGGAAGGCTCCGTGGGCTCGGGAGATAAATGGCCTCTCGCGTGTGCGACCGCACACTTAATCGCCAGTATGGTTTCGGCGATGTTTTCCCTCGGCGACCACGTTTCCATTCGCTGTCTTGCTGCATTTCCCAGCGCCTTCAGGTTATCGCGATCAGCAAAAAGGTTGCGTAGAAGCGCTTCAAGGCCAGGAACATCACCGCAGGGATAGATCAGCGTAGGATCCACCGGACCGATAAGATCCCGTGCCGCACCGACCCGATCGCTGGCTACTACGGGACAGCCACAACAAGATGCTTCGTTCACCACGACCGCGAATGGCTCATATTCCGACGGCACCACCATGAGGTCTGCGGAGGTATAGACAGCGGGCAATTCCGACTGGTTCTTGAATCCGAGAAAGCGGACACGCTTGCCAAGACCGAGAGCTGCCGTTTCCTTCTCTAGTTCTGGACGCTGGGCTCCTTCTCCGGCGAAAACCAAAAGTGCATTGGAGTGATCAGCCTGGGCAAAGGCGCGAAGGAGATCCAGGGGACGCTTCCACGGTTGGAGCTTCGCGCAAAAGAGAATCACTGTGGTTTGCGGTGTTGCATCCCAGTTGACACGCACGGCCTCCCGGTCCACCTTCGCGGACTGAGCCATCCACCAGTCGTTGTCAACGGAATAGGGAGTCAGCGTAATGCGTTCTGCGGGAATCTGAAGAGACAGCATAAGATCGCGGGTAGCACTGGAAGGAACGATGACTTGATCGGCCAGGGAAAACAGTCTTGGCCAATAAGCCCTTTTGAGCCGCGCCTTCCACGCGCCGCCGCTCCGCGGAAGCAGGCTGGATGCGTCGGTTCCGAAAATAAAGGCGGTTCCGGAACGCTTACACGCAAAATAAGAAATCCAAAAGGAAGCGCACAAATAGCTCAGGTAACAAAGAACGGCGTCGAATTTCCCAGTTCGGATGATTTTCCAAAGTCCCGGATTGCGAAGACCCCAGAAAGATTCGGCGCCCGTACCGTGGTTTGGGACCTCCTGCCAAGCGTAACCTTCGAGCAGGGGAACGTCCCATTGGACTGTGGTGTTAAAGTCTGGGTCATGAGTGGGTTGTGCACCCCGAAGGGTGCAGTAAGCCACGGACAAGTCCAGTTGTGGGTGCTGGGCCATGCGACGCAATAACGGGGCCATGTACTGAACTGGATGGCTGCCGATAGTAAGGACGTGGTAGCGGGGCTCAGGCAAAGGGCACCTCAGCTGGAAAACGATTCAGATGGCAATGGAATCGGCAGCACAGATTCGGCAAGAATCATACTCCACAAAAAGTATACACTTCCCCTGACTAATTTGGCTGGCCGGATATGACTGATTGTTGTTTTACGAGGGTCGTCGTGACTGTAGCGCACTTGCCGTCCGTTATGAATACAAGATTGAGGATTCCATTTTCTTGACCCGCTATCAGCTGTGCCGGCGGGTGGTCGGTTTTATTTTCTGTTTTGCAAATATCACCATCGTAGTGACCGAGTCGAGGCGCGACCTCTGCGAGAGGTCGGGACAAGATAACCTGCGCGAGTGCACCCTGATAATATTGGCCCAATGGAAGTCTCACTGCAGAGATTGAAGGAATCCCTGCATGCGCACACGTGCCCCCATTGTGGCAGCCGTACTATTACAAGAGCAGGCGCACAGGAATTATTGACTGGTTGCTGGCTAGATTTATGGGGACTTCGCCCCTATGAGTGTGACTCTTGCAAGGGAAAATATCATCTGCGACCTCATGGGGACGAGCATAAGTCCCTTGGGGCTTTGCAAGTCGAAACAAAAAAGGCTTGGAATGATTCGCAATTCGCTGGTTGCGCGGAACAGTCGGTTTGTCCTACAGGCCTGTCAGCAGCCTGCCAGGTCCAAACGATCGCCACATCGCGGGCTTTAGCCGCTGAATCGCACGATTTGGATTCATCGTTGCCAAATAATTGGGGACCGGGCCATTGTACGGAGGATGCCCATTCGGCACCAACTGCACTCCGCTAAAGGTTTCGACTATCCCGAAAACGGAATACCCGAATGATTCTAAATATTCGTGGGTCGACGCAGGGTAGGGAGTCTCCTCTTCAAACACAATATCGCGCACCGCGTGTCGTCTTAGAAGCCCGGCGGTACCCTGAAGCACATTCATTTCGTGCCCCTGAACGTCAATCTTCAGCACGCCAATGGTTCCGCCCTCTTCCACAACTCGGTCCAGATTCCGGAGTAACACCTCAATCACTCGAACGTCCTTCTCTTCCACCACTTGGTCCGATATCCACGATGTTCCTCGATTGGTCAGGAACCACTTACTCATATGAAGTCGCGCCTTTCCCGTCTCCTTGCCCAGAGCGGCTTGCTGCAGGTCAAACGTCCCACATCTCCCGTCTTTTTTCCAATTCTCGACGTTCTCTCTCAATGACTCGAAAACCTGCGGATTCGGCTCGAAACAAATCACTCTTCCTTTGGGACCTACACGGACACCTAGAACACTAGCCATGTACCCGATGCTTGCACCCGCATCGATCGCCAAATCTCCCAGTTCGGTCAGTCGCCAGAGCGTTTCCGTCACCCCAAGTTCGTATAACCCTTGGCTGGCAATGTTGTAACCCACCGCCTCATGTGGATCGATCTTGATCCGTAAGCCCCACGGCAGCGCGATGCAAGCTTCTCTCCTGGAGCGCCACAAGTATTCCAGCCTCAACCTCTTCACCACCTGCAGCGGCTGAAATATATAAGGTGGTGTCGCGATTCGTAGAAGGCTTCTTGACGTCAACATCAGCGCTCCGTGTGGGCGGGAAAAAGATTCTCTCGCGGAAAAGCGGCTCAAATGTCAGTCGTACTATCTTAATCAGAGAATCTTCTTGGCTCCATAACCAATCAGGTAAGTTGTCCAAGGTGAAAGCGATAGTAACTCCTGAGTCGCGTAATCGGACATCTCTAACAATGCCAGCCCTGTCAAATTCGTTTTTGAACAGACTTCTCCGTCCATCAGGAGTGGTTTTGTTCGCTCTGTTGACTTCTTGCTCGACGACCACGACTCGCTCCTAATCTTTCGGTCGGCTTCAATCCGACCCATACATCTCTTCGATCCTTACTTCGACCATAATTACTAATTCAAACTCCCTTTGCAAGGAGCGGGATGCCCCCATCAAGTGCACGACGCTTTACATCGCGCCATGTCCGATTTCGAACTGTCCCGCGTACAAACCGAAGCCGCTCACGGGGCTGGATCTGGCGATCGAAGAAGCGGTGAAGTCGACACCACCGAAAATGCGCGCAGTAATCGAGGCACGGCAAGCCCTGCGGGGAATCGCTCAAATAGCGGCGGTGACGATCGTAGTGGGACTGGGAGAAATATCACGATTCACAGGGGCTCGGGAGTTGCTTCGTAATGATATACTTCCTTGAATAACTGTTCGGAAGGAGAATTTAATTCGATTTACTTCCTGAACAAATGCTCTCCCTACGAACATTGCTTGCCCGAATTGTCCGGTTGCCACTTTCCCTGATTCCGCCCGAGGCCGAAGTTCGCATCTTGCGAGGTCCACTTCGAGGAATGAAGTGGATCAAGGGTGCCGGTCCTAACGCCTATTGGGCTGGTACGTATGAAGTAGCTCGCGTCCGTGCTTTCGCGAAGGCCGTGAACCTGGGTGCCGTGGTCTACGATGTTGGGGCAAATGTCGGTATTTACGCCTTACTTGCCAGCTCACGGGTGGGGTTTTCAGGGAGAGTCTACGCGTTCGAGCCGCTGGATCGCAATGTGCGGTACCTTCGCCGTCATATTATGCTGAACAACTTGGAGAATTGCACCGTGGTTGAAAAGGCGGTTTGCAAGGAATCGGGGATACGACGGTTCTCTGCCGCCGCTTGGGAGTCTTCTATGGCCAAGCTTTCCCCTGATGGCGAGAAACTGATTCCGTCAACAACGCTGGACAATTGCGTGTATGGAGAAATACACTTCCGACCGCCGGACATCATAAAGATCGATGTCGAAGGTGCAGAACTTGAAGTCTTGGAAGGTGCCACAAGGACCATCTGTGAGTTCTACCCGACAATTTTTCTCGAACTCCATGGAACCCAACTACATGCTGACTGTCGTGACTTTCTCTTGGCAAAGGGTTACAACATCGAGGAATCGTATGGCCAATTGACAGCTACACGAAGTTCCCCCGCATGAGCTCCTCCAAAGGTGTCACTCTAGGCGGAGGCCCGGCATTTTCGATTTAAGTAACGTAAGCTCCGACTTGGCATGGCAGCCTAACTTCTGATGGCTTGTTTCGCATGTCAACGGTTCTAACCGCTGGCTCCAGAGTATTGAGGTATATTTCTTTTTCTGGCGGTGCTCGCAGCCGGATCGCCTAACCGACACCCAAAAACTAAGTTCAGATCGAGGAGCTGTTTAACTGTGGGACACGACTCGATAAAGAGGTCGCGTGGCCGATCTCAAACTTACCTAATTCGGTTTATCATCCACAGGCCGAGGCGGTTAGCACATAACACGATAAAGTTGTTGAGCCTCATCATTTCTGAGTTTACAGCGAGGTTACAGGTGATGGATTTGTAAGTCTACTGAAGCACCGCACCCGAGACCGTGGTTGAACTGAGCCGCACCACCAGGGGAACGATGCTGACAAAAGGACAAAATTGGTGGGCTGAGACATGCGGCCTGTGATGCGGCCAAAGGAAAAGTGTGATGAATAAAATACTGCTACTTCTTGCAGGCATGCTTTTGCCTGCGCTGGGCTTCGCACAAGGGAATGGAAACTATCAGCAAACATCTCTCGGTTCCTCTGGCCACACCTTGGCTGGCACAACCGTCAATGGCTGCTCGACAGGTGCCGTTGGTTATCCCTGTGTCGCTTGTAGACTCTCGCTGGGCAGCGCCAAGCCTTAACGTGGATGCTGCCAACTATGGTGTTCGTGCGGTTAGCCCTTTCGTTGCACCTGCCATCGCAGGCATTACTGCCAGGATCAATTCCGGCTCCAGCACTGCTTTCCTATCCGCCGCCAGCACCTTCCAGAATGGCGATGGTGTGGTCATTTATGGCGCAGGCGCAACCAATACTATGTCCACTCCCGCTGCCCCCACGGTTACTCCCAGTCTGAGCGCATCGGAAACGGGCTCTCTTCTAGATGTGGCCGCACCTGCCGGGGGAGCGCAGTATTGCTATCAGGTTGTGGCTCGTGACGTAATGGGAGGATTAACAGCAGCAAGTTCCGAAACTTGCACGACAACGGGAGCAACGACGCTTGGCTCGCGCAGTAATTCTGTTTCTTCAATCACGATGGCGAATAACGTTGTGACCGTGCAGACCACCGCGCCACACGGCCTTGCCGTGGGCGCAATGTTCGATATGGCCGGAGTAACGATTGACAGTGCTCTCGTGGGGCCAGCGAATCCTTTTAATGGCTGGTTCATTGTAGACACCTCATTGGATAATACGCATTTTACCTATAAGACGCTCTCTGATACTCGCGCAGGTTCCCCAACTTCTGGCGCATCGGGAACAGTTACCTATTGGCAGAACAACCACATCGTTGCAACAGAAACTACGGGAAGTTTTCAATACTATGTCTATGGTCGCGTAACGGGTGGATCGAAAACGCTAATTGGCGTTATGCTTCCTCAGTTCACAGGACTGGCTGGCGATACAACCTATCTTGCCTTTGATGATTTTGGTTCAACAATTTCAACTCGCCCATCGCTTCCCTCCTACGTGCCAACAAATCCGCCCGTGGCGGCAACCAATGACATGCTGGTTACGACCATCGCCAGTGGTGCGGGAACGACAACGCTTACTTTAACCGGAACCGCAACTAACACGGTTGCGGGTTCCACAATTCTGTTTGATGACGCTATTAACTTCCTGGCCGCAGCAATCACTGCCAGGGCCAGTGGTACATCCGTGCTAATCCCTGCGGGAGGCTATTTCGTTTTCAATTCTCCTATTACCCTGCCTCCTCAAGTAGCCGTAGTGCAAAAAGGAGCAGTGGTTATAAACGAAACATTAAATTCGAGTACCGCTACATGGTCTGGAGACCTGCAATATGGCTCTCTTCCTCAATTTGCTACTTTCGCTCATCCCTCTATTACTTTTATCAATGCCCAGCCTGGAGTCTATTCCACGAACCGCTTTAATTTCTCCAACATTACTTTCGCTCACAATGGGGGTAATGGCTCAACCATGCTGGTTACAGACGGAACTGGCGGAAATGGAGAGAACGAATTCAGGGGGGTGAATTTTGCTCTAACCAACGGCCCACCGGACTATGCAAGCACGGCAATAACCATCCGTGGAACACACAGCAATGGATACGGAACACGTTGCGCCACACTAAATGATGTTTTGTTTCTTGCCTCGCAGAACTCCAATCTGTTATCCAACACTCCAGCGATGTTTGCTAATAACTGCGGTGGTATCAGTTTTCAGAATTTCTTTATGAGTGGCAAGGGCATCCTGCTAAGGCCTGCGGCCCCAGGAGCAGCTATTGATGCGAATAACGTCTATAGTCAGGGAAACTATGAACCATTCTTTGCAATCACCAATGCCCTCCAAGGAGGGAGTATTGCTGGCGTAACAGTAAGTATTAAAAACGCTGTACTGGATACTACCTTTCTGCCTGTTGTTGCCAGTCTTGGTGGATTGACAACCAGAATACAAATAGAACAGACGGGCGGTATTTCCAATCTCGTTACGGGAGTTCCCAATGTCTCAGTTTTTGCAACAAATAGCGGCTCCTTTGCCCAAAGTACTGCTATAGAAAGTAGTGTTGAGAGTGCTTATGTAAATGATGGAACGTTTGGTAGAACAAACATTGGTCTAAAGAATCTGAGTAGCAGTTTAGATTTAGGCACTGGCTACGCCATTTTTACTGCTGGAACAACTCCCACAGTCCCAACCTGCAATGTCACTTCTGGTGGCTCGGTCCCGCAACCTAATACATGGTTCTACTACTATGTTCCGCTATTCGCCAATGGTTCAGAGGGAAATTTCTCGCAAGTATGTAGCGCAACCACCAGCAGCGGGAATCAAACTGTGGCAATGAGTTGGACTGCCACGCCTGGAGCCATCGGATATAACATTTATCGCGGTCCTGCGGCAAATTTCGTTGTGGCTCTAAGTTGCTCAAATCCTGCGACGGCAACCAACTCCTATACGGATACATCCGGCTCCGCTTGCGGTCAGTCTAGACCCCAATACGCATCGGGTGGCCCAGCGGGGATGATTAACGATACAGTGTGGGCGAATAATTTCACGCTAGGACCTTCCACGGCACCAACAGGTGCAGCTAACCTCACCAAGGTATACATGGACAGCACGCTCAATTGGCCCAGCTTCAAGCCTAATGGAAACACGGGCTATGCACTGTTGGGCTTTAATGGCGGTATAAGTCCCAGCGTCCAGACCAAGCGCGTATCAGGCTGTGCAACGATTGCATCATTGAACGCAACCTGCGATACCACGGTAACCTGGCCAAACGCGTTTGGGGATACAAGTTACACGGCAGTCTGCTCTGGCGAAGGAGTAAGCAGCGGAGTACCAATCATCCAGGGTATTGATATATCGTCCGCCAAGACAGCTTCATCCATCAGCGTACGGACACTGGCCATAACGACAGCGGCAGCGCATTTCACTACCATTGATTGTACGGCAGTACACGATTAGATATCGGTTGAACATGCGCAAAGAATTGGGCAAAGTCAGAGAGTTGAGCCCAAAGCTCAACGTGGGAGCTGGGCAATGATTTGCGCGCTTTTAGAGTTTGCGCCGACTGTCTCCACAAAAACAATCCGGCTCGGGATACATCCGGTCGGGTTCGTGCATCTCTTTCTCCGATTCAGAAGATAGAGATGCAGTGCTGCGCTATTAAGGTCAGAAGATAGCCAACGCGCATCGTCATGCGTTGCATCGATGCGCTATTCTCTTTATTTCGTTCACGGCCGCGGCCAGAGACGCATGATGCCGGAACTATCGATGGTCGTTGCTTCCAGAAATCAAGCCTATCAACCCACGGCCCTACGCCGACCTACTCTTCCTGCGTTAACGGGCATTCGTTTTTTCGCGGCATTTTATGTAGTTCTGTTTCACGCATTGCCCTGGCTAGACACGCATTTCCACCTTCAAGCGCCCCTGCGAGTGTTCTTGAGCAACGGGTATCTCGCAGTGGCCCTGTTCTTCTTGCTTTCAGGATTCATCCTCTCCTATACCTACGAAGGTCACGTCGAGGGGAGAAAGGAGTTCGCCAGTTTCTGGGAGGCTCGGTTCGCCCGCATTTATCCTGTTTACTTTCTGGCTCTACTATTGGCATTACCGTTCCAACACCGACTGACGCTTGGTTCAGCGAGTTCCGTAATTTTCATGGTGCAGGCTTGGAATCCCCTCCATCGTGAATGGGCCGGATCGTGGAATTATCCGGCTTGGTCTTTGTCGGTGGAGGCATTTTTTTACGTCTTCTTTCCATTTATCCAGAGGCAGATTTCACGCATGAGTGACCGCGCACTTTCTGTCATGATTTTCGTGATGGGAGTGCTATGCATTTTCACCCACAGCCCGATCCAAGGATTGGGCGGTTGGACGGACTCGAACTGGTACGCGGACACCATGATTCTTCCTGTGCGCCGATTTCCGGAATTCCTGTTGGGCGTAAACTTGGGAAACCGATTTCTGCGATTCGGAAAACCCTCGCACGGGGCGATTCTCACCTATCTCAACGCCATTGCGGTGATCGCAATCTTGAGCCTGCCCATTGGTCCATGGGTATCTCTAGTCATCATCCCATTTGGAATGTTGACTTACGATCTTGCCGATTCCAACAATCACTTGGCGTCAATTCTTTCTACTCGGCTGATAATTTTGCTCGGAGGAGCCAGTTATTCCGTCTATTTGTTGCAAGCACCATTCCGAGACTTGGTGCGCGAACTCTCCTCGCGCGGGCCCTCGTTCGTGACGAAACTAGCAACGCCGCTGACTCCTTTTTTGCTGATCGTGTTCTCGGTTCTCGTGTTTAAGTTGTGGGAAGAGCCGTGGCGCCACGCAATTCGGCGATGGCTATTTCGCAAGGATTTCATTGACTCGGGGCATAGGGGCGGATGAAGCCCCTGTACCGTAGGCAAACAACGTGCGCTTCTAAAAGTGGTCGATGAGCCTCCGAACCAGTTGTTACAGAGGAGAAGACGCCCAACCAATACCCCAAGGGAGTCGCGTCAGGCAACAATTGGATACGGATAGTGATTTAATTAAGTAGTATTGATTGCACCGGAGACCACACAGGAGTTTAACGACCAGATGGATAGGATTGCGCAGCACTATCAGCTCGGTGGCGGCTACTTTTTGTTCGGTGGGATTCAGACCGGCCTGGATCATCTCGGCCGTTTGCAGATCGTCTGCATCGAAGCTAATGGATTTGGCAAGGACGTGCGTAGCGTCCTGGCGTGTGCCGTCAACCGAAACCTTAAGGCCGGGAGTGGTTTGGATTACCTCCGGTCCGGTTAGGCCCGTCAAGGGGATGAAACAGCATCGCCCTGCATTCTGTCTGTTACCTAATTTTGCTACAGTGCCTTCAAAACTAATCGAGCGGGTCATCAGTGCTGATCTGTGGAATCAGCCGTACCGTCCGACCACTTGCTGAGTTTGCCGCCCACTGCAGTTGACCCGAAAATAATGACTGAGGCCTATTGGGAGTAAGAGAACGAGTGCCTTGTATCCAGCCAATCGCCTTATCCGTCATGTCGATGTTGAAATGGTAGTAAGGGGCGCGGGGCGAGGGAAGTGCCGCTTGGGTTGCGTTGGGCCGAAGTTGATCTGGAGCGGCGGGCGCTGCGCATCCACTATGAGGAAGGGACATAACGAGGGCGGAGTTCCGCTTCATTCTCACGGATCCACTCAAAAATCCGAGTGTAACTCGCGCGTAAGTCCGTCTGCGGCCTCCAAGCGAAACGCTGCCAGGCCTTGCGGTTGTCGGTGAAGTAGAGCGCGACATCGCCCTGGCGAACTTTGTCTGACTGAGTGACGTTAGTGGAGCGTGAGGAAATCTCCTGCATAGCGCACGTCGCCTCACGAAGCGAAATGGCATTGGAAGCGCCGCCGCCAATATTGAATACTTCGCCGCGAAAGCTGGAAAGCTGGCTCAATTGCAGATCCAGCAGCGAGAGCATGTCCTCCACAAAAAGAACATCGCGCACCGGCGCCGGCCAGTTCGGTCACGCCGACGAGATTCGGCGGCGGACCAGCTCGGATTGCGAGCTGTGCCAGGGCTCGGTGAATATGGTGAACGTTAAAGAGGACAGAAAGGAGCGGTTAAGCATCTGCGAAGATTCGACATGACGCGGGTCGATTATGGTGACCGGATCGGTGTTAGCAGGCCTTGTGCCTGCCAGAGATATTTATGTTTGACAAATGCGCTGACTAGGGGCTAACAATCGTAGCGAAAACCAGTTGAGGGTTCACCACGGGAAGCATTCTGGAATGGTACATGACGAAGTATCAAATTTTGGTCGCACTCCTGAGTGGTCTTGGGTTTGTCTCCGTTGTCTGCCTGCTAATGAACCTCCCAGTGTTAAATGCCCTCCTGTTGCTGGTCGTTAGTCCCGGTGCAACGGCTTTGCGAATGTTACCGGGATCGTTATCAGATTCAATTCCGAAAATCCTAGTTGCCAACGTTCTCATATATTCCCTTATCGTGCTCGTTGTGATTTTTTTTCGGTTCCGTGACATTCAGGTGGCCAGACTCAGACAGATTGCGATTGGAATGATCTTGCCCGTGACAGTGACGTCATGTCTCGCCTTTTTTACCTCCTTCAACCCGCTCTTGCCGAGTGGAATGCGTGAACTGTCTCGACAAGAATTAGGACTTCAGCAGGCGCTTCCCCTCGGTATGGGTTTGCAAGAAAGTCGTTCGTTTCTGGTGGCCAAGGGTATTCAATTCCACGAATCTCTTACGGACTCTGAATTATCTTGGGATGAAGCACCAGATACCAAAATCAGTTTGCATGCGGGCGACCGGGTGCTCTCAAGTCGATTCCGGACGCCAGCTTCTAGTTACCCCTGCACCTACGACATGAAGATTACTCTTGTCTTTGGGCAGGATGAGAGATTGAAGGATCGGTATATTCATCGGGCGCAAGTTTGTCCTTGAGCACCGGTGCGGCCCTTTTTTACCATCGGCTAATTAATCGAAATGCACGAATGAACGAGCGTAAGGTAGAACGCCTGATCTACAAGAGTTGAACTGAGCGACCGCCTCTACTAGATACAACTAGGGAGTCTTTCCGGCAAAGCATATCGATTACATAAGAATCGATGTTCGCGTGACTTCGATTCTCGGGCAGCTAAGGACTCGCACGGTCGCAGAAGCAAAATCCGTAGTTCAAATTGAGACCAAGAAATCCCACCGCTTATGCGCTTCCGTTCAATAACTTACAATATGCAGAAATCAAAACGTTGAAACACTCCTGATCTATGATACTAAGACAATGAGCCTGCGGTGAACGCCGGTCACTGGAATGCGTAGCCCCAATACTCGGACTGGCGGACGATTCCGTTCGCCAGTAGAATGCTGGGGGTAGGGTTAGTCATTCATGGGACGTTCGAACACGCCATCTTTGTGTCTAAGGTGAGGGGCTAGGGTGATGCTTTCTTTCTCGGATCAAGTCGAAGTGCCGAAGCATGTGCTGGTGCGCTTTCTCGGGAAAGAAATCGTGCTCCTGAATCTGGAATCCGAATGCTATTACGGTCTGGATGAGATGGGTACGCGGATGTGGCAAGTGGTCACAGCGGCGCCGAGCGTCGAAAACGCTTATGAGGCGTTGCTGAGCGAATACGACGTCACGCCGGAGTTACTTCGTCAGAATCTTTCGGAAATTCTCGGGCGGCTGGTAGATTTGGGCTTGCTCCGAGTCCAGTTTAATGATGTGGAAACGAATCCTTCGATTTAACGCGCTGGAGCGCACGGCGCGGCGACTCTTCCTGCGGGCATTGGTTTTGTTGCCTCTGATTTCTATCAGTTTGCGATGGCGCGGATTTCGCAAGACCAAAGCATCGCTTCAGCATTTCCTCTCTGGTCCCTACGGATCGCAGAATCCTGAAACACAGGCACGCGCCGCTTTGACCGCGCAGATGGTGCGAGCCGCGGCGCATCATGGAATCGGGGATCCCGCCTGCCTCGAGGTATCGCTGGCACTCTGGTGGCTACTGGCACGGGAGGGTATTGCTTCTGACTTGCGCGTGGGAGTTCGCAAGGACAGAGAAAGATTTGAGGCTCATGCCTGGGTTGAATGCGGAGGATTAGAATTGAACGATCCGGAAACGAAGCATCCGCACTACCTAGCGTTTGACGCAGCCCTCGCATCGTTGCCGCCCGAGCCGCGATGAGCGGGTTTGCGGGGAGATCTGGACGGGCGGTGCCACTCCCGATCCAAACTTGCTCGAACGCATGGCGGCGGATCAGGAGTTCCGCGGGCCGGATGCCACACAGATTTGGTCGCATGCCGGCACGGGTTCTTGCTTCACAGTTCTCCGAAGGGGTCCTACGCCTTAATCCTCGGAACTACCGTGCTCATTGGATGGGTATGAAGGGCGCAGAATCCTTCCATCTTATTCGGCCTAGACCGTTTCGGAGATGCAGGATATCAGGTCAGTGAGGCCGGGGAACTGTAGAGATTTCGCGAGTTTCGAGGGAGAATGTTTCTAGTGATTTCCCGGAAAGGACACGCTTGCTGGGGAAGAACCGTGAGGGTAGAATTGCAGTCCCGCCTGGTAGCAATTCAAATTTCAACTGTAGTGCCGAGATAATAGGCTTCGGGAATTCAGAGTAGGACCCATCAATGGCCAGGTGACTGAGTGAGCGGAATTGTCGGTATTTTTCAGCAGGACGGCGCGCCGATTGAACCGGCTTTGTTGCAGTCGCTCGTGGATTTTCTCGCCTACCGTGGACCGGATGCCCAGGACAGCTGGATGGAGACTTCGATTTGCCTGGGCCATACGCTGCTGCGTACGACGAAAGAGTCTCTTGCGGAGCGTCAGCCCGCTGGTCTCGAGGGCCGATATTGGATCACGGCGGACGCCAGGCTCGACGGCCGCACAGATCTGCTGGCTGCACTTGATCTGGCGGAGAGCGGCATCGGTCACTCACTTCCCGACTCCGAGCTAATCCTTCGAGCTTATGCGAAATGGGGCTCGGCGTGCGTTGAACATCTGCGCGGCGACTTTTCTTTCGCGATTTGGGACGCGCCCGCCAAGCAACTGTTTTGTGCGCGCGATCAGTTCGGGATCAAGCCCTTCTACTATGCCAACGTCGGTTCCGTTCTGGTCTTCAGTAACACGCTCAACTGTATCCGCCTGCATCCTGCCGTCTCCGGGCGATTGAATGATCTCGCGATTGCCGATTTTCTGCTCTTCGACATGATCCAGGAACCTGCGGCTACCTCGTTCGCGGACATCCAGAGGCTGCCGCCCGCGCATACCCTCGTCTGTGGGCGAGACGGTATCTCACTTCGCCGCTACTGGGTACTGCCGGTGAGCGCTCCGATTCATCACAAACGACCGATGGAGTGCGTCGAGCAATTCCGGGAACTGCTAGATCATGCAGTCGCCGACAGGCTGAGAACGAACAGCGTGGGCGTTTTGATGAGCGGTGGACTTGATTCCCCCACGGTGGCGGTCAGTGCGCAGCGAACATTAGCTCGCAGCGGGTCCGCGAATGGATTGTGCGCCTATACGGAAGTCTTTGATAGTTTGATTCCGCACGAAGAGCGCCGTTATGCACAGCTTGTGGCGGAGGCCCTAAAAATCCCAATCGAATTTGAAGTGATTGATGGGATCGGGCTGTGGAAGCATCGGAATCACGAAGACAATTGCTGGCCCGAACCAGAACATTCACCCGATTCGGATGGAGGACGGGCGCAACTGCGTAAGATTGCTGTCCGGAGCCGCATAGCCTTGACCGGCTTTGGGGCCGACCCCGCCCTTTCGTGCCTGCTCTCGATTCACTTTTTACACTTGCTCAAAAAGAGGCAGCTTGGCCGGGCACTGGCTGGAGCGGTGCGATATCTGACAGCGGAAGGCAGGTTTTCGCGGCTGTACCTTCGCACGCGTTGGCGGCGATGGTTTGCTACCGAGAGTCAGGCGACCCATTATCCGGGATGGTTGAACCGAGACCTAGAAAAACGCCTGGGTTTGCGCGAGCGATGGGACGCGTTGAGCCGGGCCTCCACTCCAAATGCGGCCGTCCGCCCTGTAGCCTATGAAGCAATGGTTGACCCCATGTGGCCAGCTTTGTTTGAAGGATACGATCCTGGGGTAACACGCGTTCCTGTGGAAGTTCGCCATCCCTTTTTTGATCTGCGCCTGGTGGATTTTTTGCTGGCTTTGCCTGACCTGCCGTGGTGTTCTGACAAGGAATTGTTGCGCGAGACTGGTCGCGGCATCCTGCCCGACGCTGTGCGTTTGCGACGCAAGTCGCCCCTCCCTGCGGACCCATTGAACGTGCTTCTCCAGCGGCCGGAGTCCGCGTGGGTCGATTCCTTTGAAGGTGCTCCTGAATTGGGCCGATACGTAGAGCGACGCCTCATTCCGAAAGTGTTCGGAGAAAAGAATGTCTGGACTGCCTGGATTCACCTTCGACCGCTCAGTCTGAACTATTGGTTGCGATCGAAGGCGATGTCGGATATAAACATGATCGGAGATGTGTCTTGAAACCCAAAACGCAAGGATCTACGAAGAAGCCATACCGAAAACCGAGCCTCCGAGTGTACGGTAACATTAGCGCAATGACACAGACAAGTACGCATATGGGCGTTGTGCGTGACATTAGCAGGTGGCCGCAGGAATAAGACTCACTAGCGATCCCTTTCCGAGGAGCTTTTGTTCGTATCGAATGCAGTTTATGGCCTACGACTCGCAGCCGACATGGCTCTCCCTGGCCTCCCCATTCGGCTTGATTTGGACGTATTTGACGTACGGATACGGTTGAAGGATTGGACCGCATTCCGTTCAACGTCTCCAGAGTCCATTGAAATCTTCTATCCCAGTTCAGAGGACGCTGACGACCGCCCGCCGGACTTGCGCGTCGGTGTGCTCCATGGCGGAGATTATTTCGGTTTTTTCTATAGCGATGGGGTGCGATTCGCCGTCGAACGCCGGGGCCGCGAGGTATGGGCCGACTGGCCAGAAAACTACACACTCGAAGATGCCTGTACCTATTTGATCGGACCGGTGATCGGGTTTGTTTTGCGCCTGCGTGGAGTGACGTGCCTGCACGCGAGTGCTGTTGCCGTAGATGAACAGGCGATTGCATTGGTAGGCTTTCCGGGTGCCGGCAAGTCCACCACAGCGGCGGCATTTGCGCACCGCGGTTATTCGGTGATTGCGGATGATGTGGTGGCATTAGCGGAGGACGGAGAGAATTTTCTAGTTCCGCCGGGTTATCCTCGAGTGAACTTGTGGCCTGACTCGGTTCGCGTCTTATTTGGCTCGGAAGGGGCTTTGCCGCGGATCACACCGACCTGGGGCAAACGGTACATGATGCTTGGCGACAACGGTTTTGGTTTTGCCACAAAACCGCTGCCCCTGCGCGCAATCTACCTCCTCGGCGCACGCGAGACAAACTTGGCCGCTCCTGTCATAGAAGAAGTTGCCGGAGGCGACGCCTTCGCAGGGCTCGTCGCCAACACCTACGTGAACTATCTCCTGGATCGCGAAATGCGTTCCCAGGAGTTTGACGTGCTCAGCCGAGTTGTGGCTAGAATCCCCATTCGCCGCGTGCGCCCACCGGCCGACCCCTCGGCCGTTTTTGACCTCTGCGAGGCCATCGCTGCCGATGCGAGACGGATGATGGTTCCTGCTCCGTCAAGCGCCACCACGAGGCACGGCTAATCCGATGTATAGCTTGGGCGCCTATGGCTCCATGATTGCTGATCGCGTTCGCGTGGATGCTTATGCTCAGGCCCTGCGCAAGACCGTTCGGGAAGGATCCGTTGTTGTGGAGATCGGCACGGGGCCGGGTGTTTTCGCGGTGCTCGCGTGCCAGCTGGGCGCCGGCCGGGTCTATGCCATCGAGCCGAGTGAAGTCATTCAGGTGGCTCGCGAGGTTGCCATCGCCAACGACTGCGCGAACAAAATCGAGTTTTTCGAGGAGTTCTCCAACCGCGTGACGCTTCCCACCCGAGCAGACGTTATCCTCTCCGATCTCCGGGGTGTACTGCCACTTTTGGAACGCCATATTCCAGCGATCGTGGACGCACGGCGCCGGTTTCTTGCTCCCGGGGGAAGCCTGATTCCACGAATGGATACGCTGTGGGCTGCTATCGTGGAAGCTCCAAAATCCTATGAGGAAATCGTGGACCCTTGGGACCAAAATCCGTTCGGCCAGGACCTGAGCCCGGCCCGGCGACTGATCGTGAACAACATTCGGAAGGTACGCGTGGGTCCCAACCAGCTCTTGACCGTGCATCGGCTCTGGACCACGCTGGACTATAGCAGCGTGGAAGATCCGGATGTCCGAGGCAATCTGGACTGGAGGGTCGAGCGAGCCGGGATCGGACATGGGATTCTGGTGTGGTTCGATGCCGAGCTCGCGGAGGGCATCGGGATCTCCAACGCTCCCTCTGCGCCTGAGACAATTTACGGTTCTTTCTTCTTCCCTTGGACACAGCCTGTATCCCTGGCGGCCGGCCAAGCGGTGGGTGTAAACCTCGAGGCGAAATTGGTGGAAAACGATTACGTTTGGAGATGGACCACACGCATTGAACCGCTGGAAGGATCGGGCGCTCCCCACATCCATTTTGAGCAATCACAGTTGACCGGCGAAGTGCTGTCCCCCGCACATCTGCTTAGAGGGGCGGCAGACTACGTCCCACGCCTCTCCGGGGAGGGGCACCTGCGACGCAGGACTTTCGATCTGATGGACGGAAAAGTTTCTCTTGAGGAGATCGCGCACCGCCTGGCAACGGAATTCCCTGAGCGCTTCCCTAGGTGGGAGCACGCGTTGTCCTATGCCGGCGGGATCTCGCAAGAGTACAGCCGGTAGACAGACTGAGTGCTCATTTCGCCCTCACTCGCCCACAAGTTACAGTGTCGTTTTGGCCCGTTTTTGGATTAACAGATGTTGAATCTTCCACTGCCGATTTAGCTTTTCGCCATGGAGCGATCCCTCGCTTGCAGTTTCGGTATAGAAGTACTAAAACGCGCCAATACGGGCAGTGAGGAAAAAAGAGAAAATTCTCGGACAATTCTTGAATTCATTTGCCTTTGTGGGCTCGCAGCTTGAACCCACAAGCGAAACAAGTCTTTTAGATTTAGCCCTTTACGATATGTATTTCCGGCCATAGTTGGCCCCTAACGTGCTAATGCCTCTATGAGGGTGATTTGGGCCGATCCGCATGCGGCACAATCCTCTAGGGGAAGTGTCTTTATGAGAATATACAAACTGTTTTCTGCAGCGTTATTGCTTCTTTCTTTTTCGCTGCTTGCTGCTAGCCAAATCCGGGCGGACGAGATCAATTATTCGTACTCGAGTGCCGGCAATACCTTCACGTGGACACTGCCGACAAACCCAGTGATCGCCCCAGTCGATGTCGATGCTGGCATGAGTTTCACGATTCCTAACTTGTCCTTTTCGGAAAACGGCGTGCCCTTGGTTGGCACTTTTGATTTCTTCAGCTTTGTCGACGGCGGGGGGTTCGATCTTATCGGCGGAGGCGGCTTTCTTATTAACGCCTTCGGGGCAGGTTGGCCGCCCTTCGGGAGCAGGTTTATTCCGGTCCAGAGAGTGCACCGACCATGCTAAAGGGCCCCTTTGGCACGTTTGCGGATTTCGGAAGCGACACAAGCGGTGATACATCAAATCCGGGCACGCTCAAGGCGACGTCGGCGTCGACATCTGTGCCAGAACCTTCGACGCTTTCTTTGTTGGCCATCGCCCTGGCGATAGGACTGGCACTCACTTTCGTTCGCTCCGCAAAGATTGGTCTCGCACCTTCAACGCACTAAGCTGAAGTTGCTCCTCAATTTTTCGCTCGGTGTGACATTCACGCCAAAGTAAGCAACCGAGATAGGAAAAGAAATCGCTCGCGCAGCCCACAAAAGCGCGAGCGATTTTTCTTGCTGAGCACGGAATAGACGGACTTGAATCCTCTGTACGCATGCCAAGAAGAAGACCAGGGGAGCAGCCTCAGGATTTGCCGCCGCGGGCGTATTTGCGCGCAAGGCGAAAGGGACGACGCAGCGCTTCGAGGAAGCCATGTCGGCTCTCCCCAGCCCCCGGTTTCCAATCTTCCTCGGTGGGAAATAGAGACAGTCTGAGCAGATAAGCCGGGGCGGAGAAGCCGCTGCCGCGCATTCGCAGACGGAACGCGACACGCTCGAGGAGAGTGGGAGGAGCATTACCTGCCGCGGCCAGCCAGGTACGAACGCACACGGCCAACTTCCCGGCACCCACATCTCCCTGCACGGCCAGGAGCACTGCCTCTGGGAGATCGGCGTGCAGCACATCCGAAGCGAGGCGAAGGCCGGTGTGCAACATGCGCTCCGCTCCCACTTCCTTGGCTGTCGCCGTAACGCCCTGCCAATCGATGCCCGACTGGTGGGTGACTAACGCGGCAACATCCGCAATCCAGCTCAAGCGTTCCCAGAAATGTTTTGTACCGTGAATGCAGATGTAGACGAGTTCGTCTTCGACAGCCAGGGCAGGAATTTCGTGGGCATCCAGGTGCACAAGCATGTGCCGGGCGAAAAACTTTTCGAGAGGCAGGCGGCGGGGAAAGTAGCGCAGTGTGAAATCGTTGTGCAGTTCGACGAGCAATTTTGCTTCGGGCTTGGCGAAAAGATACTGGCCAGGAATTTTGCCGGCGTCGATGACGCGGAGAGGAACGGTTGCTTGGTAACCTATTGCCTGCAACAACTCCGTAGCGCGACGGATGTTGCGCTGATGGACGAGTAAGTCCAGATCGCCGTAGCTGCGCATCGCAGGATCACCGTAGGCCTGCATGGCCAGGACCGGGCCTTTGACGACGAGCGCGGGAATGTCTTTAGCCGCAAAGAGCTGCAAGATGCAAAACAGTTCCGCGGTCAGTCTCAGCGTGGAGAAAACCTGCGCGCGGTGACGTTCTAGCAACGTCTTCCTTATTTCCTCCGGGACAAGATTCTCGTCGAGCTCACGCAGACACTTTGCGAGATGCCCGAGGACCCCGTGTTCCTCAGCAAGAACGAGCAACTGGGACCAATCCGCAGAGCGCGTCAGTTCCACAAGTCGTTGAGAGTCAAATGCGGGAGAGGCGCACTCGAGGAGCACGGGCCATTCGCCACGGAACGATGTCAAATCGGGTAGGCCAGATGACGGCAAAGCTATCTCCGTGCTGATCCAACTGTAGTGTATGCGATTCAGCCATTTCTTTTCGCTAGATCCTGCTTCTAGATCGTTAGGTCCGAATCCCCGAGTTGGAGACACAACCGCAGGAAACCTTGTCCGGTCACGGGAGATGCCGGGGCGGGTAATCGTTGACACGCGCCGAACTGGCTTGAATTAGTCCAGTGGGAGTGAGAAGAAATCACTCTAAAGGAGAGCTGGACATGCCGATGAAGAAACATAAGCCGGAGCAAATCGTGGCGCTGCTGCGGCAGATTGAAGTAGAAATAGCGAACGGGAAGAGCACACCAAATAGACCGGCGGCGATGAAGCAACCGGTGTATTTTGCTCCAGCTATTCCCCCCGCGAAACAGCCCGCAAGAATCGCGCCGCTAATTCCATCAATCTCATGCGCGTTGGAAATCACAAGTAGTGCGAGAATAGTGAAGAACGACATCCACAAATCCGGCACACCGGGAGAAACAATTTGCCAACGGCCATAGCACAGTGGACCAGAGCGAAAGACTATTGGCGACACGCGAGGGGTAACCGGTCCTCCCGAGGTTGAATGGGAAGGCTCGACATGAGCCGTGTTTACAATCGAATAGATCCTGCATGGACGAAGGATGTCGACAGATGAGGCATCCTGTAATGTCGCGAGTCACTCATGAACTCTGATCACCCCTTAACTTATAAAGCCAAAATTACAAAACGAACTCGGCTAAGTTTCAGTTTTGCTAGTAGTTAGCGTATAAGGAGATTGTCAAATTCTGCTTCTAACGTCATCAAAACGACTCTTGGACTTGCTATCGTTGCCGAAGAGCATCTACAGTCCATCCGTCCAGAATCGGGCCGCTCTTTTCGGGCACCTGCTTTCGCGCTAAACTAGTAAAGTTATACTAGACACCGGCCCGGTGCGCCCAGGTTTACCACCAGTTCCACTAGGCGAGGAGAACTCCCCATGGCAGTCGATGTGGTTATGCCCCAGATGGGCGAAAGCATCTTTGAAGGCACCATCACCAAGTGGCTGAAAAAGCCCGGCGACAAGGTGGAGCGCGACGAACCGCTCTTTGAAATTTCCACCGACAAGGTGGACGCGGAGATTCCCTCACCCTCTGCCGGCGTTCTGCAGGAGATCAAGATTCCCGAGGGCCAGACTGTTCCTATCCAGACAGTCGTCGCGGTAATTGACGGCAGTGGCTCTGCGGCAGCTTCCGCCCCTGCCCCAGCACCCGCCAAGGCTGCTCCTGCACCTCCTGCTGCCGCTCCCGCGCCAGCTGCCGCAGTGAAGCCCACAGCGCCCGCGCTTCCGGCACCCCCTCCAGCCGCGGCACCAGTTTCTGCTGCCCAGGCCTCCTCCTCCGCTCCCTTTGGAGCGTCCTCAGAGCGCGTCCATTCTTCTCCGCTGGTCCGCCGTCTGGCCAAGGAACACGGAATTGATCTCGGTACCATTGATGGCACTGGCGCCGCTGGCCGCATTACTAAGGAAGACATTGAAGCAGCCATTGCCACGAAATCTGGCGCTGCCGCACCGGCGATTTCGCAAGCGGACGGCTCGTCCGCAGCTACGAGTTCTATTCCGGGTCCTGCTGCTTCGCGGCCCGCGCCACCACCTCCAGCACCGGCTCCGTTGGCAGGGGCTGGCGCACCTGCCGTTCACGGCAGCCAGTATGTGCCGGCCCTGCAGATGGGTGTACCGCGCGAACGCTTGTACTTCGGCGATTACGAAGTGCAGCCAATGAGCACCATGCGCCAGAAGATTGCCGAGCACATGGTTGCTTCGAAGCACGTTTCGCCGCACGTGTATTCCGTCGACGAAATCGACATGACCAAGATCGTCTCCTTGCGTACCAAGTCAAAGGAAGAGTTTGAATCGCGCTATGGCACAAAACTCACCTACATGCCATTTTTCGTGAAGGCCGTGGTAAACGGCTTGCGCGCCTATCCCACGGTGAACGCTTCGCTGGACGGCACGAACGTTGTTCTGCATAAGGAGATCAACATCGGCATGGCCGTGGCCCTCGATTGGGGCTTGATCGTGCCGGTCATCAAGAACGCGGACGAGAAAAACATTCTCGGCATCCAGCGCAACATGAACGACCTTGCGGAACGCGCGCGTTCGAAGAAACTCAAGCCGGAAGAAGTGCAGGAAAGCACTTTCTCCATTACCAATCCGGGCGTGTTCGGCGGATTGTTCGGTTTGCCGGTGATCAGCCAGCCCAACGTCGGCATTCTTGGTTTGGGCGCGATTGAAAAGCGGCCGGTGGTGATCAACGACTCCATCGCCATCCGCTCGATGTGCTATGTCACCCTGAGCTATGACCACCGCGTGGTCGATGGCGCAGTGGCGCACCAGTTTTTACATAAAGTAAAGGAAACGCTTGAAAACTGGTCCGAACCGCTGGTCTAGCAGTTCCCAGTACTCAGCTTTCAGTTGGCAGTCACAGCCCCATTCTCCGTTTTGGAACTGCCCCTCTCGCCCACGCAACCCATTTCGACACGCCCACAAACACGAAGGCCCACTCTCCACGCAGTGGGCCTCGTCATGCCAATTCAATTGTCTGGGAAACGCCTAGCGACGCTTCTTTTTCTTTGCGGGCTTCTTGGCGGCCTTCTTCGCTTTGGCTTTTTTAGCCGGCTTCTTGGCGGCTTTTTTCTTTGCCGCCTTCTTGGCCCGTTTCTTCGCCGCAGGCTTGGGTGCCGCTTTTGGTGCCGCCTTCTTGGGCGCCGCTTTCGGTGCGGGTTTTGCCACCGCGGGTTCCTCTTCGCCTTCTTCGGCTGGCTCGTCCTCCACCAAGAGGATCTCTTCTTCTACCACGGCGTCACCTTCGCTGCCCAGTTCGTCGTCATCTTCCAGGCGCGACAGCTCGTCGTCTTCTTCAAATTGATCTTTTTCGAATTCCATCGTTTCCTCCCCCGGGGGCACTTCCTTACCCTTGGTCCTTGGCACAATCCACCAGCCGGAGCAGAATTCTCTCCGTCCCTGCAAATTTGTTATCCCACTCCAAGGTTGTTGTCAAGAGTTACGAGCACCAGGAAGCTAGATTCTGGGAGAATCCCTGTCGGGCCTGGTCTGTAGCTCTGGAGACCTACGGATTGGTCTTGCCGCTACCGGCCGGAATGTTTTTCCGGGTGCTCTTTTTCCGCGAAGCGCTGGCGGTGTGCACTTCCGGCGCCCCACCCACGGTATAGATCCGCAGCACCATTCCCCGGCTCACTTTTTCGTTCTTCAGCCCGTTCCACTTCCGGATATCCGCGGAAGTAACGCTAAACTGGTCGGCCACTCCTCCCAGCGTATCGCCCTTGCGCACCCGGTAACGTACCAGTCGGCTCTTGGTTTCTTCTATCGGCCTTGCCGCGGGGATGATCAGTTTGTCTCCCGGTGTCAAACCGTCATTGCGGTCCAGGTTGTTTGCCTCGGCAATGGAAACCGCGGTCACCCGGTATTTCTTGGCAATCGACGTCAGCGTCTCGCCCGATTCCACGCGATGCCGTCTCCAGCTGACCCACTTGTCTGCCGGGATGTCCGCAATCTCCGCGGAAAACTTCTCCGAGGTTCCCTTTGGCAGGTGCAGCACAAAGTCTGCGTCATCCGGCGTGGTCATCCGAAGCAGCGATGGATTTAAGGACCGCAGCGAGGCTACGTCCACATCAATGGTTTCCGCCACCAGACGCAGGTCGATGGCTCTGCCCGGTTTTACCAGATCGGTTTCCACGGGGATATCCGGATCGACCACAATCCCATAGTGAGCCGCGTCTTTCGCAATCAGCGTCAACGCCAGAATGATAGGCACATAGTTCTTCGTTTCCCGCGGCAGTACATTCCTTTTATAGAGTTCCCAGAAGTCCGCATACCCCGTTCGCTCGATGCCCTTCTGCACATTGCCCGGACCGCAGTTATACGCCGCAATAGCCAGGTACCAGTCTCCATAGAGCCCGTATAAGTCCCGCAAGTGAATCGCAGCGGCGCGTGTGGCCTTCTCCGGATCTACACGCTCATCCACCCACCACGTGCGCTTCAGTCCGTACTCATTGCCGCGCCATTGCATGAATTGCCACATGCCGCGCGCACCCGCCCGCGACAGTGCCAGCGGTTGGAACGCGCTCTCCGCTTGCGCCAGATAGATCAGGTCCTGTGGTACGCCCTCTTCCTTCAAGACCCGCGAGATCATCTCCTGGTATTTTCCCTTGCGCCGCAATCCGGTCTCGACAATCGCTCTTCCGCGCGGCGTCTGGAAGAAATTCAGGTAGGAACCCACAATGTCATTCACCGTCAGCGGCAGGTCGTGCGAAATGTTCTTGGCAGTCGCCTCTGCTCGTTCTTTCAATTTTGGATCGACCGGAAAGGTCATCTCCGCCACTTCGTCAATCGCTGCGGGTACCGCCGGTGCCTCCGTGAATCCATCCCCCGCGCGAAATGCCTGCAGCTCATAGGTATAAACCGTATCGGTTACTTGGTGAAAGAGTTCGCTCAGCTTTTCATCGCCGTTCGGGTCGTATCCACTCTCGAGCATCCAGTCCACTGCATCGTCAAACTGCCGCCGCGCCGCTTCCAGGTGGCCGGCCTTGTAGTTCGCCTCGCCTTCAGCAAAGCGCTCCTTCACTCTTTGGATTAGATACTCGATTCCGCCTGGTGCGGGTTCCCGCAAAGAAATGAACGAGGCAGGCGGTATGTTGGGTAATGGCAATGCACCCACTTCGGCAATGGCTGGTTCGGGAGTTTTGGCCTGAGCTTTCCCCGCCGTTCGTGACTGGGACTGTCCGGGTACATTGGCCCGGACAGGCTTCTTTCCGGCGTCGTCACAGCCGCACAGCAATGCCGCCAGTGCGAGGGCGTATCCCAACCGGTTCACTGCATTCCCCATCTTTGTATGGTATGTACCCGTTCCGTCCCGGGTCAACGCTTTCCGCCGCCTGCTGGTAACCATCTACCACCCCTCTGGTGGGAGGAGCTTGGCAGCTGGACCGTGTTCATTCATCGAAGCAGCGCCAACCAATTTCCTGGCCGCTAACCCCAGCACCAGCCTGCTGATCCCCGTCATCAGCAGGTTCACCACCGGCAGCGTTCCGATAGGCCACACCGCACTCGACGGCCAGTGGAGCCAGATCCCCAATAAGGTTCTTGACCTCACAACCCCACGTATTCGACCATTTCTCTCAGCCATCAAACAACGGCGATTCATCCCGTTTGCCACCGGAGTTTTTCCTTATGAGCCACTCACGTATCGCGTGCTGCCTTTTCCATTTCGGCACTGTGGCGCATGTTGCCAGGACATTCGCTCTCCTCGTGTTTGCCTCGTTTTCCGCGGCAATTTCCTGCTATGCCAGACCAGCGGTTGACGAGAAACCGCTGCGCGTCTTTTTCATCGATGTTGAGGGGGGCCAGGCCACGCTATTCATCACGTCCGGCGGCCAGTCCCTGCTCATTGATACCGGATGGCCGGGCAACGATGGTCGTGACGCCGATCGCATCGTGACCACCGCCAGGAAAGCCGGCCTCTCCCGAATCAACTACGTTCTGATCACCCACTATCACGACGATCACGTTGGCGGAGCGCCACAACTGGCCGCGCGCATTCCCGTCGACACGTTTATCGACCACGGCGAAAATCGCGAATCGGGTGATGCCGGCAATCTTCGTGTCTGGAAGGCCTATGAGGATCTCCTTGCTACCGGAAAGTACAAGCGCATTTCTGCAAAGCCAGGAGACGTCCTCCCCATTTCGAGCCTGCATGCCACGGTAGTTTCCGCCGACGGTGCGTTGCTCCAGACACCGCTTCCCGGCGCCGGAGGCTTAAACCCCGCTTGCAAGGAAACCGAATCGCGGCCGGGCGATCAGAGCGAAAACCCGCGCTCGCTCGGACTATTCATCCGTTTCGGCAAACTGAAAATCCTCGATCTGGGCGACCTTACCTGGGACAAAGAATTGCAGCTCATGTGTCCCGACAACAAATTAGGGAAGGTCGATGTCTACATCGTCTCGCACCACGGTTTCCAGCAGAGCGGCAGTCCCGCTCTCGTTGACGGAATCGAACCGCGCATCGCCATCATGGACAATGGCGCAAAGAAAGGCGGTTCACCTTCCGCCTGGACAATCATCAAAAGCTCGCCCCATCTCGAGGATCTCTGGCAACTCCACTTTTCCGTGGAAGGCGGCAAAGCCCATAACGTGCCAGACGATTTAATCGCCAATCCCGGTGGTCTGGATGCGGCTAACTATCTCGAACTCACCGGAAGCCCCGACGGCAGTTTCACGGTCTTCAATTCGCGCACACAGAAGACCAAGCAGTATCCCGCCCGTTGAGTTGGGCAACCCTCTTTCCCCCGTGTTCGCTGTCCAACATCACACTTGCTTCATTGCAAAAAATGGTATCCTCCCGCTCGTGCAGCCAGCCCGCGCAAATCTCATGTCGGTGGTAATTACGTCCTGCCACAACTTTCCTCATAAACATCGAAGGAGCTCTCCATGAAATCACCACAACCGCCGCTCACTAGCGACCTTCTGAAATCCATCACGCGTCGTAACCTCCTGCAAGGAGCCTCTGCCGCTGCCCTTGCTGGATTCCTCGGTAAAGAGGCACTCGCCAGTTCACTCGAAAACGCGCACGCCACCAGCTCACCCGCCTCCGCTGTCGATAAATCCAAGGTCTTCCCCGAGAAGTTTCTCTGGGGCTGCGCCACCGCTGGTCATCAAGTCGAAGGCAACAACACCAACAGCGACCTCTGGACTGTCGAACACTTGCCGGAAAGTTTCTTCAAGGAGCCCTCCGGCGATGCGTGCGATCACTACCATCTCTATCCCCAGGACATCAGCTTGCTTGCCGATCTCGGTTTCAACACCTATCGTTTTTCACTCGAATGGTCGCGCATCGAACCTGAAGAAGGTTTTTTCTCCAAAGCGGAACTCGATCACTACCGCCGCATGCTCGCCGCATGCCACGAACAAAATCTCACCACGCTTCTCACCTATTCCCATTTTTCCGTTCCGCGCTGGTTTGCCTACAAGGGCGCCTGGCAAAATCCCAAGGCCTCCGATCTTTACGCGCGGTTTTGCGAAAAAGCCACGCGGCACCTTGGTGACCTCATTGATTACGCTTCCACTTTCAACGAGCCGGACATTCCTCAACTGCTCAGCTGGATCGATCTACCGGAGTTGCAAGGGAAGAACTTGATCGAAATGTTCCAACTGAACTTGATCAAGATCCGCAAGCAACTCAACGTCCCGGAATTTGCCGGTCTGTTTCTTGGCGACCCGCAGAAGACCCGAGATGGCCTGCTGGCCGCTCACCAAAAAGGTAAGACTGCCATGAAGTCCATTCGTCCCAGCATGCCCGTAGGCTTCAATCTGGCGATGTCTGACGATCAGCCTGCGCCGACCGACAGTCACCTTGCCGAAAAGCGCGCCGACGTCTACGGCCCCTGGCTGGAAGTCGCGAAAAAATGCGATTACCTCGGCGTACAAACCTACTCGCGCTCCATCGTCGGGAAAAGGGATTTACCTGCGGCAAAAGGCGCCGAAGTCACGCAGGTTGGCTGGGAATACTATCCTGAGTGCGTTGAACACGTCGTTCGTTACGCCGCCAAGGAAACAGGCGTGCCTATCTTTGTCACTGAAAATGGCATCGCCACCAATGACGACTCTCGCCGCGTGGAATATTTCCAGCGTGCTTTGGCGGGACTCAAGCGTGCCATCGACGATGGAGTTGATTGTCGCGGCTACATCTGCTGGTCGCTGATGGATAACTTCGAATGGATGTCCGGCTTCGAACCCAAGTTCGGTATCGTTGCCGTCGACCTCGCGACGCAGCGCCGAACGGCCAAGCCAAGCGCCGCCGTCCTCGGCAACATCGCCCGCAGAAATTCCCTATAGGGCTCAAGCAACGGGCCCGACTCTGTCATCCCGGCCGAAGGACCGCGCATTCTGCGGTCTGCAGTGGAGGGATCGCAGCAAGGACTTACCTTAAGAAACTCGATGTGATTTCTCTCTTTTCGTGGAGCCTAAGTTTTCCTACCAGTGCCTCTAATACGCCCCTTGTCGCAGCGCATCCATGAACACCAGTAGCGCGCCCCAATGGTAAAAGGGATCACTGCTCGTCACATCATCTCCCACACCCAACTTGGCGTTGTAGTTTTCGTGCACGTGCCTGTTTGTCTTCCATTCTTTTAGGAACAAATTGCGAGACTTCTCCACCAGTTGTCCTCGCGCTTCTGCGAAGTCGTAGTTCCGCATCCCCAGGTACACCAGAAAATTCATTGGCCCCCAGATTCGCCCTCGCCAATACTCCTGATTATCGAATGCCTTCTCTGTCCGCGGCGTCGCCGGTATCACAAACTCTCCCCAAAACTCCTCGGGATTCATCAACTGCTCGCGAACCATGCGTCCCGCCTGCTGTGCCGACGCTGCCTTCGCCAGCCGCGGACATCGAGGTTGCCCCTGTGATTGAGCCTTCAACGAAGAATCACTAAACACTTGGAGCAAAACCTGCTCAGAAATTCTCCGGCTATCTTGTTGTGCTGATCAGCACTCCATAAGGCGCAATCCTGAATTGTTCCAACTTCGGCGCGCTGGCTATCGGACTTGCCATCAACACCGTTTGAAAGCTTGGCCAGCCGCTTGTTATCCCCGTGATGTGGACGACTTGTTCTTTCGGACTTGTGTTCAGCACCACCAATGCCATCTCGCCGCCCGCGGTTTTTCGTCCAAAAGCGAAAACATCTCGATTGCCGGATTCGAGCGGCACATAGCTCCCCTCGCGGAATGCTGTATTTTCATGTCGAAGCTTCAGCAGCTTTTCGTACCACACATAAACGGAGTCAGCCGTGCTTTCTTCCCGCGCGACATTATATAGTCTGTAAGTGGATTCCACAGGAAGCCACGGCGCTGCTTTGCTGAATCCCGCGTTCACTCCTTCGTCCCATTGCATTGGTGTACGTGCTCCATCGCGATTATCCGCGCGGGGACGCTTCGGTCCCGTCGGCACAGACTTAAGCTCATCGGCGGACATCGTTCCCATCCCAAGCTCTTCCCCGTAATACATCAGGACGCAACCGCGTTGTGTCAGTGTCAAAGCAGCCGTCAGCTTCGCGATCTGGTCATTGTGTTTTCCATCGCCAAACGTGCTCCACTGACGCGGATGATCGTGGCTGCTGAAGAAAAATACCGGCGTCTGTCCTCCCAGCTCGAGTTGCGCCGCATCCACTTGTTTCTTGAAAACAGTTGCGTCCAGCTTCGTCAAATTTCCGAAGAGAAAATCCATCGGCAGCTGGATTTCGTCATGGTTCGCGCCATAGACTTTCGCCAAATCCTGAATGGTTGCTGTCGAAGACTCTCCCAGAAGCACTGGATCGCCCGGATAACTATCCAGAATCTTTCGCATCTCTCGCACTACGTCGTGATTTTCGGGACGCCCGGAGTTATATGGTTCGAGCGCCGCTGCTCCACCTGGTCCCGGTGGATGGGCATCGTCCGGAAACGTGGGGTCTTCAAACAAATAGGGAGTAGCATCCAGGCGGAAGCCGCTTGCTCCGTGGTCTAGCCAGAAGCGCACCACATCAAACATGGCCTTGCGTAGCCCTGGGTTTGCCCAATTCACGTCCGGCTGCTGCGGCAAGAAGATGTGGTAATACCATTGCTCCGTCGGCGCGTCCCAAGTCCAGGTGTAGCCACCGAAAATTGATGTCCAATGCGTGGGCGGTTGCTTGGGGCCTCCGCCGCTTCGCCACACATACCAGTCGCGCTTCGGATTTTCGCGAGACGATCGCGACTCCCTGAACCATGGATGCTGGTCTGACGTGTGATTCACCACGAAATCCACTAGCACGCGAATTCCTCGTTTGCGCGATTCCGCCACCAGACGGTCCCAGTCCTGCAACGTGCCATATTCCGGTGCCACGTTCACGTAGTCCGAAACGTCATAACCGAAATCCGCGTTCGGTGAAGGGAAAAACGGAGTGATCCAGATCGCGTCGACTCCCAACCGCTTCAGATAATCCAGCCGCTCCGTAATCCCATTCAAATCCCCGATACCGTCTCCATTCGTATCCTGAAAGCTCCGGGGATAGATTTCGTAAATGACGGCGTGGTCATACCACCTTGTGGTCGGCTGCTGAGCGGCGCTGGGTTGGACACAGAAAACACACACGGCGACCAGCAGGAACAGGGTAGTTTTTGTGCTGATGGCGTTCATGCGCAGCATGGTATCGCACGGAGCAACGCACTGGAAGGACCTGCCCGCGATCCGTTGGTGATTCGCTCCGGGATAGAAACTCCGCTCGTCACAATTTCCACCTGTAGCGGCGTGATAGGATGCTGGGGGAATTGGGAGGCTAAGATGAAATTAACGTTCGGTGGGTTTGTACTTGTGGTTGCGCTGATCGTTCTTTTTTCTGCGCCTGCGTTTGCGGCGAACGACGAGCCACTCCGTGTGGTTATTGCCGGTCTGGTGCACGGGCACGCCGGCGGGTTCTTTTCCAGCATTGCGCATCGCACCGATATTCGCATTGTGGGCATCAGCGAGCCGGACCATAAACTCTTCGACCAGTACGCCAGGGAGTTCAAACTCGACGCCACGCTTTATCATGCCGACCTCGATGAAATGCTCACCGCCACAAAGCCTCAGGCAGTCCTCGCCTATTCCAATACTTTTGATCACCGCAAGATTGTGGAAATCAGCGCCAAGCATCATGTCGCCGTCATGATGGAGAAGCCTCTGGCCGTCAGCGCTGCCGATGCTCGGGCCATCGACAAAGTTGCGCGCGAAGCCAACATCGTCGTGCTCGTCAACTATTTCATCATCTGGGTTCCCAGCAACCACGCGGTTTACGACGAAGTCCACAAAGGTGCGGTAGGAGAGGTGCGCAAGATCGTGGTCCACAGCGGTCACCGCGGTCCTCAGGAAATTGGCGTTGGCCCTGAATTCCTTGGCTGGCTCACGGACCCCAAACTGAATGGTGGCGGTGCACTTTATGACTTCGGCTGTTATGGCGCGGACCTCTCCACCTGGATCATGGATGGCCAACCGCCACTCACCGTTACTGCCATCACGCAACAAATCAAGCCCGACGTCTATCCCAAGGTCGACGACGAAGCCACTATCATCCTGACCTACCCGAAAGCACAAACCATCATTCAGGCTTCGTGGAATTGGGGTGTTGGCCGCCAGGATATGCAGGTCTATGGCAAAACCGGCTACGTGGAGACCGATGGAGACAACAATATAAAGCTCCGCGCCACCGAAAAAGATAAAGAGCAGACCGAGCCCGCACCCAAAATCCCTGCTCCAGGCGATGACGAACTCACCTATCTTCGCGCCGTCATTCTGAATGGCGTGAAGCCCTCGGGCCTCGCTTCGCTCGAAACCAATTTGCTTGTGGCTGAAATCATGGATGCCGCTCGCGAATCTGCCAAAACCGGCAAAACCGTGAAGTTCACAAAATAACGGTGCGGTTGCCCTGCATCTCCGCTTTTCGTACGGAGGACCAATGACTACATTGTCACGCCGCGATCTGATTGCTCTATTGTTGGCCGCACCTGTTGGCGCCCACGCTTTCGGTGACAATTCCACGGACTGGATCTCGCTGTTCGACGGCAAATCGCTCGATGGCTGGAAAGCCAGCGAAAAGGCCGAATCATTCAAAGTAGGGAATGGCCAAATCGTCGCGCAGGGTGGTCGTTCGCATCTGTTTTATGTTGGTTCCGTCCATGCCGCCGATTTCAAGAATTTCGAGCTAAGTGCCGAGGTCATGACCAAAACAAGCGCCAACTCCGGCATCTACTTCCATACCGCCTATCAACCTTCGGGATGGCCCGCGGCAGGGTTCGAAGTACAAGTGTCGAACACCGATGACAGGACAGGCTATCAGGAGCGCAAGAAGACCGGTTCGCTCTACGCCGTGCGTAACGTCTACAAGCAGCTCGCCAACGACAACGAATGGTTTCGCATGAACATCCTCGTTCGTGGAAAACAGGTGCAGATCCGCGTGAACGACATGCTCGTCGTCGATTACGTCGAACCCGATCAGCCGTTCCGTGCCGATCCGAATTTCCAGCGCGTCCTCAATCACGGCACATTCGCGTTGCAGGCCCACGATCCTTCCAGCACCAGCTACTACAAGAATATTCGCGTGCGTCCACTGCCGGACAACATCGGCCAAATCTCCCTCGAGCGCCCCGAAGTCGACGAACTCTATCGAGAGACTATGCGTCTAGGTGCAGAAAATGTTCCCATCGTGGATTATCACGTGCACCTCAACGGCGGCCTGACCACCGAGCAAGCTCTCGCCAACTCTCGCCGCCTTGGCATCTACTACGGCATCGCCATCAATTGTGGCCTCGGCTTCCCCGTGCACAGCGATGAGGCTGTGCGCAGTTATCTCGAATCCATGCAGGGCCAGCCGTGCTTCATTGCAATGCAGGGTGAAGGCCGCGAATGGATGACCCTTGCCTCGCCTGAAACCATCGCGCGCTTCGATTATGTTTTCACCGATGCCATGACCTTCACCGACGACAACGGCAAGCGCATGCGCCTGTGGATCAACGAGGACGTCGGGGAAATCAAAGACCAGCAAGCGTTCATGGAAATGTACGTGAAGCGAATCCTCGGCGTCATGCAAGAGCCCATCGACATCTACGTGAATCCCACTTTCCTGCCCGACCAGATCGCTGCGGAGTACGACACGCTTTGGACCACCGACCGCATGCAAAAGGTGATCGAGGCGGCCGTGAAGAACGACGTAGCCATCGAGATCAACAATCGTTACAAAATTCCCAGCGCCACGTTCATCAAGGCCGCGAAAGCCGCTGGTGCAAAGTTCTCCTTCGGCACAAACAATGTCGACGCCAACCTCTTCCGCCTCGAATACCCAGTCGAGATGGTTCGCAAGTGCGGGCTCGTTTGGCAAGACATCTTCGTTCCCAAACCATCCGGCAAAAAGAAAATTCAACTGAAGAAGTAGCGTCGAGTTCCAATCACCTGAATATTTTCTCAGGAGTTCCCATGTCGCTTCCCGATAAACCAACTCGTCGAGAATTTCTAGTCACCACTTCCTCTGCGGCTTTGGGAGCCGCCGTGCCTCTCCCCGGCGCTCAACCCTCTTCACCGCCCACCGACGCCCCGCCGGTTCCCGTACAGGCTGCAACTCCCTACTCTCAAGAAGATCTTTTTCACCTCGGCCCTCAACGCACGTTCACCGACGACAAGGCCAATCAAGTTGCCTTGCCTCTTGGCGGAATCGGCACCGGCTGCATCTGTCTCAACGGTTACGGCGGCCTCCAGGATTTTTCTATTCAGAATCGTCCCGCAACCAGCGCGTTGCCCGAAGGGTTCTCTTCTTCCAAAGCGGCTTTCGCGATTCTGCATATCAAGGGTACTTCTCCCGTTACCAGACTTGTCGAAGGACCTTTTCCTGTCTTCAAGATCTTCGACCAGGGCCTTCAGGGAGAGGGCTATCGCCGTGGCGGCTTCGAAGGTTTTCCGCGTTTTGCAAAATGTTCTTTCAAAGGTGAATATCCTTTCGGCGAAGTCAGGCTTGAAGACTCCGCAATTCCTTTGCACGTCACCCTTAACGCGTGGAATCCCTTCATTCCTCTCGACGACAAAAACTCCAGCATCCCCTGCGCCATCCTCGAATACACCCTTCAGAACAATTCAGCGCGAGCTGTCGACTACGAATTCTCCTATCACCTTTCTCACCTGGCTCCCGGCTGTGAAGAAGATGATTTGAATAGCCGCAACTCCGTCATCCCCGACCGTGGCGTTTTCTTGCACAACGTCGAAAAACCGAACGCGGAAAGTTACGGAAGCGCTTGCCTCTTGGCTCTTCACGACAAGCCTCGCGTGAAAGGGATGTGGCTGCGCAGCAACTGGGAATTCGACTCACTTTCCGCTCTCTGGCGCGAGGTGTCCTCCGGAAGCTTCACATCCAACGCCGGCTCGAATGAAATCGATACGAAGGGACGCAATGGCGCCTCCATTCTTCTTGCGGACACTCTTGCTCCCGGCGCATCTCGCACTCACTCCATCTTGATCGCCTGGCACTTTCCGAACTGTTACTGGCAGGTTGGCGGAGCCACCTCCACTCCAGCCCCCGATAATTCCGCGAAACCCCAGGGAAAAGATGGTTGCCGTGCCCTTCCCGAAGCCGCACCTCCACCGTGGCGCCCTTATTACGCCTCTATCTGGAAAGACGCTCGCGAAGTCGCGCTTTACGTCGAAGAGAACTACTCTTCCCTTCGTGCGCGCACACTCGCCTTCAAAGGAGCCCTGTTTTCCTCCACTTTGCCGCCTTATGTTCTCGATGCCGTTTCCGCCAATTTAGCGATTCTCAAATCGCCCACGGTGCTGCGCCTGGAAAATGGCGATATCTGGGGGTGGGAGGGTTGTTTCCCCGATGCCGGCTGCTGCCATGGTTCCTGCACACATGTCTGGAACTATGCCCAGGCCTTTCCTCATCTTTACCCGCAGCTCGAACGCACTCTGCGCGAACTCGAACTCACTCGCTCCATGGACGAAAATGGCCACGTCACATTTCGCTCTGCGCTTCCTGAAGGTCCGGTCAAGCACGATTTCCATGCCGCCTCCGATGGACAGCTGGGCGGAATCATGAAAGTGTTTCGCGACTGGCAGATTTCAGGCGACTCTGCCTGGCTGCGGAAGATGTACCCCCTCGCCAAACGCAGCCTCGACTACTGCATTCGCACCTGGGATCCCGACCATCAGGGAGCACTCTTCGAGCCTCATCACAACACCTACGACATTGAATTCTGGGGACCGGACGGCATGTGCACCGGTATCTATCTGGGCGCTCTCTCCGCCTTTGCGCATATGGCGCGCGCCGTTGACCAGCCGGAAGACGCAAAGTTTTACGACGACCTCGCTCACCGCTGCGCGCGCTTCCTCGATGAACAGCTCTTCAACGGCGACTACTACCAGCAGAAAGTGCAGTACGAAGGACTGCGCAACACTTCCTTCGCCACCATGGTCGCCGAAGTCGATGATCACAGCAGCGAACTGCAAAAACTCCTTAAACGCGAAGGTCCGAAGTACCAATACGGGAATGGCTGTCTCTCCGATGGAGTGATCGGCGCATGGATGGCTCGCATCTACGGTATCGAGACGCCGCTCGCTCGCGAACATGTGCGCAACAGCCTGCACAACATCTTCAAAAACAATTTCAAGACCGATCTCGCACAGCACGCAAACGCGCAGCGGCCCGGCTACGCCATGGGACACGAGCCCGGCTTGCTCCTGTGCACCTGGCCGCGCGGCGGAAAACCCACCTTGCCGTTTGTCTATTCCGATGAAGTCTGGACCGGCATCGAATATCAGGTTGCTTCGCACCTCATCGCCGAAGGTTTCGTCACCGAGGGTCTGACTATCGTCAAGGCCCTGCGCACCCGCTACGACGGCCGCGTCCGCAATCCCTGGAACGAATATGAGTGCGGCAATTACTATGCCCGCGCCATGTCCAGCTATGCCCTGCTTGGCGCCCTCTCCGGTTTTCGCTATTCCGCTGTCGAGAAAACTCTCTGGTTCGCTCCGCAGCTAACCATTTCTCCGTTCAGGACTTTTTTCTCCACCGCCACGGGCTTTGGCGTAATCACGCTCGAACCACAGTCCATTCACATTCATGTGCTCGAAGGCCATCTGCCTCTGGAAAAAGTGGTGTTGACTCACGAAAAGCAGACAAAAACTCTGGATTGGAAAATAACTATCGTCCCGGATGCGCCCGCGATAAAGAATATCTGAACTACGTCATCAAGACTTTGGCGCCGCGCCACTCGCTTTGGCCGTCCCCGGCTTTATCGTGAACTCTGAACTCCGAATCACCGTTTCGTTCGTCAACAGATCGAGTGCCGTCACCTCAATCGTGTAACGACCCGGTTGCAGTGAACTTACCGGTACGTAGCGCTCAATCGTTAGCTGCTCACCGCCCTGGTGTACGCTTTCCGGTGTCTCCACTTGCTGCCAAACTTCTTGCTGGTCTTTGGTTATGCGGTAGGCGACGGAAACTTTTGTCTTGTGCGTCACTTCATCGACTTTCAGATTGTACAACTGGAAATAAATGCCCAACTTCTCGCTGCTCGTAAGCTCCTGACTCAGCCTGGGACGAATTTTGAACGCATCTAGAACAAACTGGCCGGTACCAAATCGGTTCGCGGCAACGTGTTCAATTTGATCCGCCAGAATCAGCGAACTGGCATCCAGCTTTTCCTCATCAAAGCGGGGCACTCGCAGCGCCGTCCCAAGAATTCCAATGTTCCCGCTTTCCGTATCCTTGATGACTACGTCGAGGCGATACAGCCCCGAACGCAAAGGCACCGACTTCTGGTAGATCGAATTCAAATCAAGTGAAGCCTGAAACAGCGAGTCAGGAACGTCCTGGCTGATTACATCTTCGAATGTTTGAATTACGCGGCCACCAGGATCGCTGATGCGGGCATACACATCCAAAACCGCCGATTGCACCCCGCCTTTATTTCTGAAAGCGATATCTCGGTTGCGCAGTTGCACTGTGATGGGAACCAAGACCGTGTTGCTGGTGGCGCGCAGAAAGTCCGTGCGATACAGAAAGGGAAGCTGATTGGCAACCATGCGAGAGGAGACTTTTTCCGCAAGGTCCTTGAAATGATCCGGTGCTCGCTGGACCAGGAAGTACCGTGTAAGGTTGTCGAATTCATTCGCATTGTTGGCCATTCCGCCAAAGGGCATCGGGCAAGTTGTCCCGTTGCTATTAGTGAAACGGCTGGCTTTCGTGGATTGCCCCATCATCTCCGTCATGCTCTGTCCTGCGCCGGGAACATGGGTGAGGGCATCTTTTTCGCACGGGTCGTAGGCAATGTGATATTCGCCGGAACCGCTGGGATCCACGAACTCGATTTCGATGTTCTCTCCAATTCCTTCCAAATGGCGGTATCGCCAAACCTCAAATGGATGAGTTGTCGTTGAGCCTCCGCCTTGCGACATTGGACGATCATAAGTGCCGCCTGTCGGATGCGATTGAATCTCATCGGGTGGACCCCAAATGATGTAGATTCGGCCGCGGTCCGTTTTTCGCCCAGCGATGCCTGATGCGAAATGTTCGTCGGCGTAAGCCAGTCGCCGGTAGTGTTCTTCCTTAAACGAATTGATGGGTGATTCCGGATCCGGATTGCGCCTGTTAAAAAAGATTTCGATGTATTGTTCGCGTTCTTCGTTCGTTGAAAGTTCAAGGAACGCCTTGCGCTCCTCCGGAGTGATAATTTCTGCCACGTCGTCTCTTAGCCAGGAGTCATAGTTGGCCTCTAACTCTCTTGCGAGTTTCTTCTTTTTCTCTTTTATTTCCTTCTTACTTTGTTTCTTGGTTTCTTCTTTGCTGGAACTGGTGTCCGGGCCTTGCTGTAAATTGGACTGTTCCTGAGTTGTTCCACAAGCCGGCCACACGAGGCAAATGGAGAATAGCAGTGGAATCAGGCGGCGCTGCACGACTCTCATGAGGACACCTCAATTGGCGGAATCTTCGAGGGGACGAAGCCCCGCATGTCATATGAGCGCGACGCGCGCAAGCTTCTCTATAGCTCTCAGAATCAAGCAGGGTGCTGCGGGTTGCCTGTCTCCGTGTGGAGTTGCACTAACTTTGCGGCCGGGGCGCTTGCCCTGCCGATGTCGTCAGTCGTTGCGCAATATTGATCCGCATGGCTTTTTCGAGTTGTGCCGATGGCTTCGAAGCTTCCGGCGGGCGAGACGCCTTTACCAGATTCCGTCCAACCTGGATCGGCGTCATGATCAGCCCCCAGGGAAATCCCCACCAGCCGAGTGCCAGTGAGAACGCGGAATCCGCCAACTGTTTCTTCAGCCCGCAGGAACGGCAAGAGATTTGTCCGGTGCTGCTCCAGTTCGTCAGCACCAGCGCCGACCAGACGCGATAACTGGAGTGCACATCCACAGGACCACTTCCGCCGCATTTAGGGCAATTGCCCTGGTGCATTTTCCAAAGTAATTCTTGCACCTGGGTTTCGGGAACCTGCCGGGAGAGCGCCAAAAACGCGCCTGCTTGCTGGCAGCGGCTGTTGCAGAATCGCAAATTTCCGTCGCGCTTTCCGCCAAACAGGATCCCGGTTCCGCAATAATCGCAGTTGGTCATGGGGCCACTCCTGGTTTACCCGCAAGCAAGGATCTTACGGGAAGCTCTACATAACCAGAAATGTACTACATCATTTTTGATAAGGAACAACGGTGAGACGGCTTGTTCCTAATTGGATATTTCCGTTCAGGCGCCCGCGGCCGTCGTATGTCCAAACGCCTTGATGGCGCTCGCTTCATCTTCTTTGATGTCGAATATCGTGTACAGCTTCGTAATTTGCATCACGTCCTGGACCTTGGCCGTAAGCTTCAGCAGCTTCAGCTCTCCCGATGCCTTCTTCACCGTGGCATAGGCGCTCACCAGATTGCCCAACCCGGAGCTGTCGATATAGCTGACATCGGCAAGATTCAGTAGGATTTTGACGTGTCCTTCGCGCAACAAGTCGCCAATCACCGCGCGTAGTTTTGCGCTCTCTTCCCCCAGAACGATACGGCCGCTCAGGTCCAGAATCGTTACGTCACCCACCTGCCGCGCACTTAGTGTCAGATCCATCGCTAACCTCCCGTTGCCGGATTCAGTCGCCTGTCTCGCGTCATGAATGCCGTGCATTCCGCAATTTCGTCGTCTATCTTCATCAGTTTCACGGCAAGCTGCAAGTCGCCAGGATTTCTCTCGTATTTTTCTGCCAAAGGAGCACGCCGGACTTTCAAGTCCTCGCGCTTTCGCTCCCAATCCTGTGCGATCGCTAACAAGCAGTAAACCTCTGCAGGGAGTATGCCCTGCTTCGCCGCTTCTGGATAGTGCCAAAATGCACAGTGGCGGCCTCGCCATAGCTTCAATCCAAAAGCGCCAGGGGCGCGCCACAAGTTGGCCCAGCTCGGACTTAGGAATTAGGAAACGTCCCCGGTTTCTCCGCCACTTACCGATAGGTTCAAGACGGGCCCTGCATGACGCGTTTTCCTGCCAGTTCCTCATCGATTAGGAGAGCAACTCTCGGTTTAAGTTCATTGTATTTAACGAGAACATAATTCTTCGAACGATAGCGTGAATCCGAATTGCGTAAGGGTGGGCGTCACTCTCATGGGGTGGCCCATCCTCGGTTTATGAGGGTGGCTCTTCGGTTGTCTTTCCCGACACCATTTCTCATTCAAATAAAACTACCCATAAGTAAGCTATAGATAAAGTAATCGACGCCCGCTATCATCAGTTGTGAATCGCAGGCACCACTTCGTCCGTATCCAGCAACCAATTTCTCGACTTCACTCCGCCTCGCACTTCTACCCGAGCATGGCTTTTCTGCCATTACTCTTTCACTCGGCCCATCCCTCCGAACTCCCTTTTACTGTGTTTTCGCTCGCCACACGCCACTCCTCACTTCCGCCATAACTCCCTTGGATGCCATACATACGTCTGGGCGATCCCGTAAACCCTTTTGCATGATATAGATCCGAAAATACATGGGGGAGGGGGAGGATACTTTCTCGCCGACACTCCCTGCTGGATTGACCCTCCCTCTTTCTCCTACTACCATTCTGATCATGTATCTCCATCGTCTTGTTATTTCCAAACCGTCCACCGCGCGCGGACTTTTGTTCTTGGCTGCCTTTCTCTTTCTTCCGCTTGGACTTTCTGCGCAGACTGCCGACGACATCATCACCAAATACATCGCCGCTCGTGGTGGCCTGGCTAAGATCCGGGCAATTCAGACAGAACGCGTGGTGGGCACCATCGTCTTCACTCCCACCGTGCAAGGCCCCTTGCTGGTGGAGCGGGAACGTCCCCTCAAAATGCACATGGAAGTTTCGCTCGGTGATCAGACTTTCATCCGCGTATACGACGGAAAATCGGCTGGCTGGGTCTACAATCCATTCGCTCCCAATCCTGCCGTCGAATCCATGTCTGCATCCGATTTGAGCACTATCCTCGACGAAGCCGATTTCGAGGGGCCGTTCATCAACTACCAATCCAAAGGCAACCAGGTGGAATTTGTCGGAAAGGTGATGGTAGAGGGAAAGCCTGCGTTCAAACTGAAGCTCACCAAGAAAAGTGGCGAGGTCACCAGTTTTTATTTTGACGCCGCCACGTATCTGTTGATCCGCTTGCAAGGCACGCGCAAAGTCGACGACAAAGACGTTGCCACCGACACGTTTTACCGCAACTACCGCGAAGTGAACGACCTCTGGTATCCATTCCTGGTGGAATCCGTTACCCCTTCCACGGGCGAATCGCAAAAAATCATCGCTGATAAGATTGAAGTCAACGTTGCCATCAGCGAGTCGCGCTTTCGCAAGCCGGAAGCACCCGCCGCAGCGTCGGATAAGCCAGCCGCGCCCGCTGCCGATCCTCCAAAACCGAAGTGAGCGATCATGGCACCGCGAGTCTCTGGACTGTGCGCTGATTGCTTCCACGCGCGCGTCATCGAATCCGCAAAAGGCTCCACGTTTTTGCTGTGCAAACTTTCTGAAACCGAACTGCAATTTCCAAAATACCCCCGCCTTCCTGTATTGACCTGTTCGGGTTTCACACAAAAATCCCCGTCTTCCCGCTAACAATGTTTCTATTTCCATTATCAGTATTTATCAGTACACTATGCGAAGAGAGCCTCTCCTGCCTCGTCTCTCCCTTCGCTGTTTATCACTGCTCACTTCCATGTTCCTCTGTTCACTCTCCTCCACTCTTGCCGAGATTCTCAAAATCATCAGCACTCCACCGGGTGCAACGGTGGAACTCAATGGAGTTGTCTCTGGTACAACTCCATTCGAGAAAGATTTTCCCGGTGGCTATTTTCACCGCACACGCGCCACGCCAGGCGAGCGACTTGAGCATCCCATGATTGCGCGCGCGATTTTTGAGCCAGCAGCGCCGTAAGGTATTTAAGTTTGCCGGTGACATGTTTGCCGGTGACATTGCCCCGAGTTTTGCGGTGTGCTAGCATCGGGCCGAAAAGAAGAGCGGACCAGGGATTTTTCGATTCTCCTTCGCCCCGCATCGCGGGACCCAGGTGGGGCCGCGCTCTCCTTCACCAACATCTCGCCAGGCGCCGGCCCGCGCCTGAGTTATTCATCGGCGGACCTCCACCCGGTGACCTCGTTGGTCACACCTGCGAGGAGGACTGTGATGAAAATCTATCCAACCAAGGACATCAGAAACGTTGGCATTGTAGGCCACGGCGGCACCGGAAAGACGCAACTGGTGTCGTCGCTATTGTTTACCGCCGGAGCGACGCCGCGCTTCGGGAAAGTTGCGGAAGGCACGACGACAACAGATTGGGATGAAGAAGAGATTCAACGGAAGATAACAATCCAAACAGGAATTGCGCACGCGGAGTGGCCATGCACGCTATGCGGCGGAAATAACGTAAAGATAAATTTTCTGGACCTGCCCGGTTATTCGACCTTCATAACGGAAACAAAAGCTTCGTTGATTGCCGCGGATGGCGTTCTGATTACGGTAGACGCGCACGTTGGGGCGCAGGTAACCACGGAAAAAGTGTGGGATTACTGCGCGGAATACGATGTGCCCCGCGCGTTTGTATTGACGTGGATGGACCGGGAACTGGCCAGTTTTGAGCGGTCGCTGGAATCGCTGGTGGAATTGTTTGGACGGACCGTAGTTCCTCTGCAGATGCCAATCGGCACGGAAAAAGGATTTCGCGGGGTGATCGACCTGGTGGCCATGAAGGCGCATTTCTATACGCCGGATGGGGATGGAAAGGCGACGATCGATCACATACCGGATGCGCTGATGGATGAGGCGAAGGAAGCGCACGAGCGACTGGTGGAAATGATTGCGGAAGGCGACGATGAAATGATGGAAGAGTTCTTCCGGGAAGGGACGATTCCCATCGAGGATCTGATCCCGGCGGTGAGGAAAGCGATCGTGTCGGAGAAGATCGTCCCGGTACTGATGATTTCCGCCGCGCGAAATATCGGCAATGCCAGCCTGCTGACGTTCCTGGCAGACGTGTTTCCCCATCCCGACGAGCATTCACAATTTGGATTTTCGGAGCCGAATGGGAAAGGCGACCGCACCGACCGGAAATACGATGATGGCCAGCCGCTTTCCGTGTTTGTGTTCAAAACGCTTGCCGATCCGTTTTCAGGGCGAATCAATTATTTCAAGGTGAAGAGCGGCGTACTGAAAAATGACGCAACGCTCCAGAATTTTAACCGGAATATTCCAGAACGGTTCCAGCACGTAATGGTGGTGCAGGGGAAGCAATTGACCGAGGTGCAGGAGTTGCACGCCGGAGACATCGGGGCGATCGCGAAGATCAAAGAGACAGTAACGGGCGATACGCTGGGCGATAAAGCGTCCATAATTTATTACGAGCCAGTGAAATTGCCGGAACCTTCCATTACGTTTGCCGTGGAACCGAAAACGCGGGCGGACGAAGACAAAATCGGCGTGGCGATTCACAAAATCATGGAAGAAGATCCGGCGTTGCGATTTTCGCGCGACCCGCAGACGAAAGAATTCCTGCTGGCTGGCAACGGACAGCAGCACGTCGAAGTTGTGGTGGCGAAATTGCAGAAACGCTACAACGTAAACCTGACGCTGAAACCGCCAAAGGTGCCGTATCGCGAGACGATTCGCGGGAAGGCGGATGCAGAAGGTAAACACAAGAAGCAGTCTGGCGGGCACGGGCAGTTTGGCGTCTGCCGTGTGAAATTTGAACCGCTGGAGCATGGAAAGGGAATTGAATTCGTGGATGATGTGTTTGGCGGTGCGATTCCCCACAACTGGATTCCGTCAGTGGAACGAGGAATTCGGGATGCGGCAGCCCGCGGTTATCTGGCCGGTTTTCCGGTGACCGATTTCCGCGCCACCGTTTATGATGGCAAGTATCACGATGTAGATTCTTCGGATATGGCGTTCCGGATTGCGGGATCGTTGGCGTTCAAAGAAGCAATGAAGATAGCGAAACCTTCGTTGCTGGAACCGATCATGCATGTGGAAGTATTTGCCCCAGATCAATACTCGGGCGATCTGATGGGTGACTTGAGCTCGCGGCGAGGAAAGATCGAAGGAAGCGAAACACGAGGCCACAACGTGATTGTGAAAGCGATGGTGCCGCTCTCGGAGATGCTCTCGTATGCGACGAACCTTACGTCAATGACGCAGGGCCGGGCCAGCTACTCGATGGAATATTCACATTACGACTATGTACCAAGCGAATTAGGCGAAAAGGTGATCGCCGCGCACAAGTTGGCACATGGCGAAGCGCTGGTGGAAGAAGAGGCCTAGAGCCGGTACTTCAGGACTGACCACTGGAAATTCCAGAATCGCACAATTTCCAGCTCAAGTGCGCCCGTACATAGTGCGGAACCACACATCTGTCCACTGAGTTTCGGAGTGGATTTGCGGCTAGTGGATTTTGTTGTCGGACTTGAGGCGATCGAGATAGCGGCGGGCGGTTACGGACTCAGGGCTGCCAGCGTGGTTTTTCAGGAGATCGCGCAAGACGTTGGCGGAGTCGTCGAAACGTCCCACGGCCACGAGTGCTTCTGCGACCAGCAAATCCACCTGGGGGACTTGCCCATTGGACTGCTCCTGCGCTTGCTGAGAAGCCTTGAGGGCTTCGTCATACCGTTGGCTGCGATAATAGGCCGCAGCGAGCGACCAATGAGTTTCCCACCCGCCGGACGGGTCCACGATCAATGACTTTTCCAGGGGCGGGATAGCTTCTGAATATTTTCTTTGATTACAGAGTGCCATTCCCAGCGCGGCCAGAGCGCGTGCACTGTTGGGTTCCATTTGGGTGACTTTCTCCAGAACGGTCTGTGCTTTGACCCATTGGTGCTTTTTCAATTCCAACAGACCCTGCTCGTAAAGGACGTTTGGGTTGTTGGGAGCGAGCTTCAAGGCCTGGTCCAAAGCCTTTTCCGCGTCCACTAAATTGTTCTCTCGCAAAGCCTTGATGGCCTTGGTTAAGGCTTCCTCAGCTTTCGGAGCGAGGATCGGATTCCCTGCTGGCACTTCGATGGCGCTCGGAGAGTTGCTTCTTCGCAGAGTAATTTCCAGCTGGTAGGTATTCGGCTGATTCACGCCTATGTCGTTTTGTCCGGATTCATAGCCAGGGGCTTCCACAAGCACGGAGAACTTTCCCAAACTATTCTGGCGGAAGGAAATCCTGCCGTTTGAGGTGAAACCTTCGTCGCAGGGAGTTCCGTTGCAGAACATTTTAACGCCGGCGGGAACAGAAAGGAGATTTCCAGAACTATCGTGTATGGTAACCACGATTTCCGTCCGTAATCCTTGATTCGCCATTCCCATGGATGGCTTGGACTGGGACAGTGACGCGAATGGGCAGAGGAAGCTGGCGACCAGGATCGGCAGTAGATACTTTCCGATTCGCTGCAGCACGTATTTGTTTGGCTCGTGCATACGCGCCATCAAACGGTCCGGAGCAGGGCTCGAAGTGTAAGGATAGAAATCTTGTCTCTATGGACCTGCCTTGATACTACGCCTCTGAGGCTGAAATGCGCGACTTAACTTGGGGATGCGCAGGGAACTGGCTGATGGGTGGTGTCGGAGGCCAAGGATGCTGGTGAAAAGACTATTTTGCGGTCAGTGCCAGTAGAAGGGATTGACGGGTGGCGGAGATCTCCGCTCTGGCTTCGTTGACACGCTGGGGCGAGGGAATCGTATTCTGAGCTTCGGAGCAGAGTTTATTGCGCGAAGCTTCGAGAGTTTCGAGTCGTGATTTGGCTGTCGGAGGCAGTTCGCGCAGCGCGGCCTGTACGGCAAACATATACTCGCGGAAGTCGTTCTGCTGTTTTTTCCCTGGAGGCATACAGCCAGGGGAAGGCGCTTCACCCATCATCGATTCGTATAACTCGGAGGGATTCTTCGATTCGCGCAGTTGCTGGAAGAAAACTTCGGCACCGGCCTCTTCAAGTCCCCAGGTTGTAGCCCAATCAAAACCGTCGTCAGGCAATTTCTTGACAGCAGCATACAGACGCTTCTTCTGGAAATCGTTGAAGCGGCCATCTTTTATCGCGGCGGAAAGAGCATGAAAGTTGGCCATCAGGGTGCTTTTCGCAGTCAGGGCAAAGATCAACGAGCCATTGTGAGCAAGGTCCTGAGAAAAGCGAAGGCCAGCGATCCACCTGTCGACAGCCGCGTCGTTGTGCCGGTTGGCCATTTCGCGCATGGCTTGAAGTGAATTCAGGCGAGCCATGACGCTCGCTCTGGGAACAATGGCGATGGAGGCATCTGGGCCGCGGCGATACTCGAGACCCCAATCACACTCGGCTAAGGAAGTAGCGCGCAAGAAGATGCCGAGTGCCAGCTGGTTAGGGTCGAGGACGGCAGCAAGTTTTGCTTCATTCCATGCGGCTTGCCCGGCCAGGGTTTTTTCCATCAGGTCCAAAGTTGATTTATCAGCGGGGGGATCTTTGATCTCAGCGAAGGCTTGCCAATAGCGAAGGGCGGCGTTGCGAGTCTCCGGAAGAGTCGTGACCTGTGCGAAGGTGGCAGCGGAATTTGCGAGAAAAAACAGGGTGAGTGCAATGCAATAGCGTTTCATGGCGGCCTTTCTATTCAGTAGCTAAGACGCGAAGGGTACTGTTTTCACCCTGCAGACTGGGCAAGACATCTCTGGATTGCTCGAGCAGGTACAAATCGAAATCGTGGCTGTTTTCCAGTGCAAGTTTTGTGAGTTGCACAGCGGATAACTTTTTTTGAGGTGGAAAAGTGCTCGATTGCTCTGGCTGGACCTGGGCAACATCCGGTGCTGGAGACTTGAGCGGATAGACGTGCCAGAGTGAAAGCCCCGTGCCGAGAGTCAGAAGAGCGGCAGCGGCCAGGCGCTGAAAAAAGAAATTCTTTGATTGCGGAGACACGTTCAGTGTCCGAATGGGGCGCGGCTGGAACTGTGCCAGATAATTTTCAAGATGTTTGTCGTCATTCATCATGGTCAAGGTGCTCTCAGTGATCTAATGCAACAGGATTCGTAATTTCTCGAGCGCGTACCGGTAGCGGGAAGCCACAGTATTGAGCGGCGTGCTGGTGGCGTCGGCGATTTCCTGGAGGGTCATGCCACTCCAGATACGCAGAAAAATGGTCTCTTGCTGTTCTGGTGGCAGTTCGCGCAGAACTTTTTGCAAAGCCAGTGAGTGTTCTGGATTGCTTGTTGGATGGATAAGCCACGTCTCATTCTCCAGTAAAGGAAGTTCCCGCAGGTGATTTCGTATGAAGTTCAGCGATGCGTTGCGAACTGCACGGTACGCATAAGCCAGCGGTGCCAGCGGCGCAAGCTCGTCTGAGCGCAGAAGCCTGAGGAACACCTGTTGAACGACATCTTCCGCAGACGCGAAATCGAGCCCACAGCAACACGCGTAGGCAACCAGCGCGGGGCCATGCGTTTGGTAAAGCGACCGAATTTCGTCGACTGTCAGCTTTTGAGTTGGCAAAGGCTCCTGCTTGCCTGCGCTGTGTTCAAGGGTATGACACACGAAAGGGAGGTTTTTGTCTAACGGACGGGCTCGTGAAAGAGATTCTCATTTGATGGGAGAAGCCACACGCAAGAAAGCCCGATGCATCGTGCCCCTACCGCGGAATTGCCCTGGGAAGATGTCAGCTAGGAAAGTTTGGGCCAGAACATGCCGGTGTGGTGCTGGTGTTCGGTGAAGGCGGGGCCGAATTCATGGAGGAGGAATGATTCTTCGCGGCGCGCTTTGAAATGGAAAGTGATGTAGAGAATGAGGAAGCAGAGGAGCCCGCGCAATTGGCTATAAATCAAAGCGGTGCCAATAACGCCGACGAGGATGCCAGTGTAGATGGGATGACGGATGCGACGATAAGGTCCCTTGCGAATGAGTTCATGATTGTCTTTGAGAGTGACCATGCCGCTCCAGTTGGTGCCAAGAGATACGCGAGCCCAGATGGAAATCGCCATACCCAGTGCGGTGATGAGAACTCCCGCGTACCGGAGTATCGGGCTAGCCGGAAGCAGAGGTAAAAAGAGCCCGGGAAACGGCTGGACACGACCGAAGAGAAGCCACATGGCAACGAAAAGTGGTGCGAGGTGCAGGAGGCGTTCAAAAGGAGTCTCCGTACGCTTGGAGCTTTTGTTGGCAAAAGCCAGGACCAGCCAAACGACTCCCAGCACGGACCATAGGGATCGGACGAGGAGCATGGCCTGGTCGGGAGATAGACCTTTAAAGAAAAGATTATTCGTCACAGTTCTGTTTGCCTTTCAAGATTGCCGCTATACGTTCGTGGCTTTGGGCGTGAACGGTAAGAGGGAAGAATACCGCAGAGAGGCATAGAGTGCCGCGTTGCGCAGAGATTTTTCCGTCAGGCTACCGGAGCCTCGGCGGGAACCTGCCACTCTGGCTGTTCTTCAGGAAGCAGGGACTTCACAATGTCTTCGAGTTCGTGAGAACTCTTCACGTGCTCGGGATAGTTGTGCGCGGTGAGGTCGAAAGTGCAGCCGTAGTGAGAGCGAACGGCTTGCAACTCTTCCTGCAAACGGTAAGCGATGCGCTTGGCATTGAGAGTGTCGGTTTCCGGCAGCACGATGGCGAATAGATTGTCAGCGAGACGATAGATGGAATCGGTGGGGCGCAAGCGCTTGGACATGGATTTTGCGGCATCGCTGAGCCCGGCGTTCTGATCGTTGAGAGAGACGCGGGCGCCAGGCTTCACTTTGACGAGAACGAGGGAGAGAGTTTTCTCCATGGTCATGGCGCGGCGGAATTCCATGGTGAGGCGATCCCAGAAATGATCCTGATTGGGCATGGACTTAAGCTGATCGGTGCTGGCCTGAATTTGAAGTTCAACGTTGCGCTCGAGTTCGGAAAGAAGCTGGTTTTTGATTTTGGTGAAGGAGCGCTGACGGTCGAAGAGGTAAACTACAAATAACAGCGTGAGAGCACAGAAGCCGACGAACGCAGAGCGAAGCGTCCAAGGATTACCTTCTGGATGGAGAAAAACCATAGGATACATAAACATTGCCAGGCCGCCCGCAAGAACGAGGACGAACACGGCAGAGAATATGGTGAGTTGAAGACCGCGCCGATCGAGGCGGTCGAGCTCTTCGCGATTAATCGTGGGCATGGGCACCTATCGCGGCAACAGGCCCGATTGCTGGCCACCTGGTGTTGCCGACCTTACTCGAAAGTCTGTGATTTGAGGGTGTTGAGGGCAATAGGAGCGGGGTACTGGTGTGATGAAAGAGGTAGCCTCAACCTGCAGGTTGGCCGAAAAGGTGAGAGCGAAGAATAGGTACTTCTGGTACCGCGAATCTTTCGGGAGACAGGAAAATCTTACGTCGAGCTGCGCCATGACAGAGACTTAAACGGCCTATTAGCAGGAGCATAGAGAAGCAACTTACGGTAAGTAGTGTGCAGGATGAATACAAATCGTAAAGTATGTCCCGCGGGAGTCCCGACGCGGCAACACCCCGATTAGGATCTATTGCAGTTAACGAGTTTTTGCAGTCAGTTCAAGGCTGGCGAGAGCCCTTCGTCGGATAGTACCGCCACCGTTGAGTTCCCCAATAGCTGGCAAGAATTGAGAATGAGGAGGGACGTGAGCTTGTCCGCGTTGCAACCCGTATCTGTCGGAGCAGGAATGACAAGACAGATCACAGTTCCACTACAGACGGCGCAGGCAACGGGAATCGCACCGATGATTGCCTCGACAGGACTAATTTCTGTTTCAACGAACATGAACTGTCCATCGGGAAGTCCCGCGGGTGCAAATTGCGGGGAATACACGCTAGTCGTGCCGGGGAGCAATCCGAATGTGGGAATTTTCTCAACATCGGGAGTCAGTTATACGGCACCAGCGGTGGGAGATGTACTGTTCAGCGTCGACGCGCGTGCCGCGCTACCATCGAGCGGCGGAATACCAGACTGCACACCGGCAGAACAGCTGACCTCGAAAGATATGAATGGCCAACCGCTGAAGGTTGTAGCTGGAAGCGATACGAGTGTGGCGAGACTGGATTTCACCGGATGTTCCTGATTGTGTTTTGGGCGACAAGCGCGATCCTGCTTCTCTGAGGGTGGACTTGATTTAAGTGGAGGAGCGTTCCCAAGGAAGAGGGATCTTCACAGAGGCCATGCCCGCTGCCGTGGCGGCCTGAATGCCGAGTTCGGTGTCTTCGAATACCAGACAATCCTGCGGGGCGACAGCGAGTTTGGATGCTGCGAGCAAAAAGGCTTCTGGATCGGGTTTGCTCTTGCTGTAGTCGCCAGCGCAAACGAAGGTGTCGAATTTATCGAGAAGATTTAGAGTGGAGAGCGAGGCGCTCACCGATTCCCTTGTACTTCCCGACACGACAGCGAAGGGGATACGTCCGTGCTGGGCTTCGATGTGTTCCAGAACTTCGGGAACGGCTTTGAGTTGAGGAAGCAGCTGGTAAAAATAGTTTTCTTTTCTTACCGCCACTAGCTCAACAGGCATCGTCAAACCACGCTGTTCGTTTAGAGTGGCGATGATCTTGGCGATGGGCATTCCGCCCCAAGCATAGAAGAGTTGCTCGTCAAAATCGCAGTTCCATTCGGATAGTGCTTTTTTCCAGGCGATAAAATGGAGCGGCATGGAATCGGCAATCGTGCCATCGCAATCAAATAGATACGCTTTGAAGGATCCGTCTGGGAGTCGCAGTTTCATGGAGCGAATGATTGTCCTCAATAATCATTCTACATTTTGATTTAAGTGGATTGAAATGGAAGTCAGGGCCGAGAACCGGGCAAAGCAAAAGCGACGTAGACTCCACCGGAAGGAGACTTGGGATCTTTGCCACCACCCGCAGCGATGACGATGAATTGATGACCATCGACCTGGTAGGTGGCGGGAGTGGCGTTTCCGGCGAAGGGTAGAGTTGTTTCCCAGAGAAGTTCGCCGGTGGATTTGTCAAAGGCGCGGAATTTCTTGTCAAAATTCGTGGCGCCGATGAAAAGCAAGCCTCCCGCAGTGACGATGGGTCCACCATAGTTCTCGGTGCCGGTGGTTCTCACGCCTTGTGCCGAGAGCTCAGGGTATTCCCCGAAGGGAATTTTCCACAAATATTCGCCTGTGTTGAGATCGATTGCGTTCAGTGTGCCCCAAGGAGGAGCGACGGCAGGGTAACCCTCGGGATCGAGAAAGCGTTTGTAACCGGTGAGGTGATATTTCATGCCTGGAGAAGGAGGCTCCGAGGTTTCGAGTTCCTTGCTTTCGCCATTGGCAAGATAGTTCAGGAGGCCAGAGATCTGTTCACCTGAAAGACTAGGAAAACCGGACATGCGGCCCTTGCCATTTTTGATGGTGGCGATGATGTCTTTGGAATCAAGACGACTGGCCACGCCAATAAGCGAAGGAAGGGCAGGAGGAGATCCGGTGCGATTTTCGCCGTGACAGATAGCGCACTGGTTGAGATAGAGAGAATGTGCGCCGGAAGCATCTTTGCCTTCAGCGAGAGCGCCGGTCCAAGCGAGATCATTAGCGTTGATGTAGATAACGCCGGTTTGCGGATCGACCGCAGGACCACCCCATTCGGCTCCGCCATCGAATCCTGGAAAGACGACAGTGTCTTTGCCCACCATGAACGGAGCGAATTGGCCGCCATTACGGAAAGAGCGAAACTTCTGGAGCGCCCAGTTGTGAGCCTCTGGCGTGCGGTTGGTGAGAAGGGTTTCGTTGAGCTGTTGCCTCGAAAAGGGAGCAGGCTTGGTGGGAAGTGATTGTTGCGCGGCGGTGACTTCACCGGGCATGTCACTGGCCGGGTAGTTGCGGGATTCAAGAGGAAACAGCGGAGCGCCGGTAGTGCGATTAAAGAGAAAGACGAAACCCTGTTTGGAGGTCTGTGCGACGGCATCGATCTGATTGCCACCACGATTCACTGTAAGTAGAACCGGATGAGAGGGGAAATCACGATCCCAGACATCGTGTTTCACACCTTGAAAATGCCAGAGGCGCTCGCCGGTTTCTGCGTTCAGTGCAACAAGACAGTTGGCAAAGAGATCGTCGCCAAGGCGATCTGCTCCATAGAAATCGAACGCAGCGGAACCCGTGGGAACGTAGACTATGCCCCGTTTGCTGTCGAGGGACATGCCAGCCCAGTTGTTAACAGCGCCACTGGTTTTCCAGGCATTGGAGGGCCAGGTGTCGTAACCGAATTCGCCAGGGTGAGGGATAGTGTGGAAGGCCCAGCGAAGCGTGCCAGTGCGGACATCGAAGGCGCGAATGTCTCCGGGAGGAGCGGGAAGCGTTTCAGGATTGCGGCCACCAACGATGAAAAGGTCCTTGAAGATGATGGGTGGACTGGTGAGGTCAACGGATTGCGCGGATACGGGTTCTCGCCCGAGGCCTTCGCGAAGATCGATGCGGCCGTCTTTGCCGAAGGTAGGTATTGGTTTACCGGTTGCGGCGTCGAGAGCGTACACGAAATTCATGACGCCAACGATGATGCGTTTGTCGTTGCCTTGGGACCAGTAAGCAAGGCCGCGATCGGGTTGCGTGCCTTTGATACCGGAATCGAACTGCCAGAGAAGTTTTCCGGTAGCGGCATCGAGAGCAAAAATCTTTTGTGTTGGAGAAATTCCGAAAAGTACGCCGTCGACAATGATAGGACTGGATTGCAATCCGCCCGCTTCGCCGGTGTCAAAACTCCAGGCAAGCTTGAGCAGCTTGACGTTGGTGCGATTAATTTGTGAGAGGGAGGAATAATGAGTGCGTTCAGGCGAGCCGCCATAGGCGGGCCAGTCCTGGTTGGGAGCGGGCGGAGTGGTTTGCGCGCGGAGTGTCTGTGAAGAAAAAATAACGAAAAGTGAGGCGACAGAAAGCAAGAATGAGGAGCGCTTCATAGGAATTTATGTGACGACAATGAATGAAGAACTCGGAGCAACGTATCCGTAGGCCATGCGCGGCGTGTTAAAGGCAAAACCGGGACTGCCGTGCTTGTCGAGAAGAATAATGCCGCCAGTTCCCTTCCCACGCGCGGCAAGAAGTTGAACGGATTGTTGCGCGGCCTGCATGGCGGAAGAGCCTGCGAGGCGAAGCGAGTCGGTGGCGGATTTGGCCATGACGATACGCATGATGGCTTCCCCGTAGCCGGTGGAAGAAGCGCCTCCGGTTTCGGAGTCGGCGTAGCAGCCGCACCCGATGAGGGGAGAATCGCCAACGCGGCCGGGGAGTTTACAGCAGATGCCGCCGGTAGAGGTTGCGGCGAAGAGACGTCCTTGTTGATCGATGGCAACGGCACCGACGGTGCCCTGATCGTGACCGCGGTGATGTTCGGCAGCGTGAGAATCTTTGCTGCAATGGAGCCAGGCTTCGCGTTCCGCGGGAGAGACGAGTTCATCTGGATCGCAGAGGGCGATGTTGTTAGCGGCAGCGAAACGTTCGGCTCCATCGGCGATGAGCATCATGTGAGGGCAGTTTTCGAGGACTTGGCGCGCAAGACGAATTGGATTTTTGACGCGATGAAGACCCGCGACGGAACCTGCCTTCAGGGTGGCCGCGTCCATGACAATGGCGTCGCATTCCACCTGGCCATCGAGGTTGAGATGCGAGCCGAAGCCGGCATCGAAGACAGGGTCGTCTTCCAGCACGGAGATGGATGCTTCGATGGCGTCGAGAGCGTGGCCGCCGGATTTGAGGATGGACCAACCGGCAGTGAGGGCGCGGCGACAGCCGCCTTCACAAGCTTCGATTGCGTCGTCGGGGATATCCCAAGCACCACCATGAACAATCAGGGCAGGAATCATAAAGAAGGAGAATTGCAGAGGAGGGAGAGTTTGTCCAGCTGGGCTGAAGGGGTGACAGATAGGTGGGCGTCAGACTCTAATGTTTGGTGAGAAAGTGGGTTATGGGAATGCAGATAGGGATAGATAGCTTTGCGGCAGCGATTTCTGACCCCGCCACAGGTGAGCCGCTGCGTCCAGTGGAGCGGATGCAGGATTTGTTGGCGGAGATGGAGCTGGCCGATCAGGTGGGGCTGGATGTATTTGGGATTGGAGAGCACCACCGAGAGGAGTTTCTGGATTCGGCGCCGGCGGTAATTCTGGCCGCGGCCGCATCGCGAACGAAGAAGATTCGATTGACTAGCGCGGTGACGGTTTTGAGCGCGGCTGATCCGGTACGCGTGTTTCAGGAGTTTGCGACGCTCGATCTGATTTCTCGGGGAAGGGCAGAAATCGTGGCGGGGCGGGGGTCGTTCGTCGAGTCTTACCCGCTGTTTGGGCTGCGACTGGAGGATTACGATTCGTTGTTTGCGGAAAAATTGGAATTACTGCTGAAGATCCGTGACAACATCCATGTGGAGTGGTCGGGAAGATATCGACCTGCACTCACAGGACAAGCAGTATTTCCACGACCGTTGCAGAACCCCCTGCCAATCTGGGTTGGAGTGGGTGGCACGCCCGCATCGTTTGTGCGTGCCGGAATGCTGGGACTGCCGCTGATGGTGGCGATTATTGGGGGAGAGCCGGGGCGATTTCGGCCGCTGATCGAACTATATCGGGAAGCGGGAAAGCGGGCAGGACATCCGGCAGAACGGCTCAAGGTGGGATTGCATTTGATCGGGTTTCTGGGCGAAACGACGGAGCAAGCGGCGGATGATTTCTTCCCCGGGTATGCGCACACGTTTACGGAAATCGGCAAAGAGCGCGGGTGGCCTGCGACTACCAGACGGCAGTTCGACGCATTGCGTGGACCCACTGGCGCATTAATGATTGGTGACGCGGAAACGGTAGCGACCAAGATCCTGTATCAGAACGAGGCGCTTGGTGGGATTGATCGGGTGACGTTTCAGATGGGGGTTTCCACGGTACCGCACGAGAAGATGCAGCGGGCGATTCAGATTCTGGGTGAGGGGGTTGCACCGCTGATCCGGGACCACCTGGCGGCTGGCACGGCCGGCGACTGAAGGATAAACATTTCCTCAGCGGCCGAGCCACAAGGCACGGGAAGCACCCCTGTCGGGCCAAAGGTCCGACCCCAAAGCACACTTCAAGAGGTATCTAGATAAAGAAGTCGAGTGCGAAGAGAAGCAGGCCCAGGAAAATAAGAATACCGCCCCAGGAAAAGCGGCGCCGAGGAAGTTGTGCAACAGACTGAACGAAGCTGGAGGGGATAACAATCAAGCGGGATTCACCGCGGCGTTCGTAGAAAGGGCCAGAGGGAACATAGCGGGAGAGATTCCTGCGGAACAGAGAGACCTCGGATTGAAGCCATAGAGAAAACTCATCGCGATGACGCCAGGAATAGATAGCGCCAGCGAGGAAGACGAGATAGCCCAAACCGGTCAGCAGACCGAGGGATGTGCCAGAACCCCAATAAAACATGAGACCCCTGTGTACGGGAGAGAGAGTTTAGACGTCTTCGTGAATGGTGACAAGCTTAACAATTTCGAACTCTTTTTGGCCAGCCGGGGTGGCAACCAGAACCTCGTCGCCGACCTTCTTGTTGAGCAAAGCGCGGCCGATGGGCGAGGTGGTGGAAATGAGACCTTTTTCGACATCGGCCTCTTCACTGCTGACGAGCTTGTACTCGAGCTCGAGGCCGCGTTGAAGATCGTTGACAACCAGGCGAGAACCGTAGCCTGCGCGGTCTTTGGGAATGTTGGTTAGATTGAGCATACCGAGGTCGCCCATACGCTTTTTGAGGTTGCCGATTTTGGCGTTGACGTAGCCTTGGCGCTCTTTGGCGTATTTGTACTCGGCGTTTTCGGAAAGGTCGCCATGGGCGCGCGCGACGGCGATTTCCTTAGGAAGATCGACGTTCAGTTCATGCTCCAGGGCATCGAGTTCCTGCTGCAATTTAGCCTTAATTTTAGCGAGCGGGTCGGACATAGCTTCCTGCGCAAAGAAAAAGTACGCGGAGCCCGGCTAAGCCGAACTCCGCTCCCAATAGTATAGAGGGGAGTGAAATGAGGGGACAAGAGGGGATGCAGGAATTGTTCCGATAGGAGGCAAATGAAGGACTTATGTACAGGGTGAGAAGTGAAGGGTTATTGGACTTTGAGTTCGACGGATTGCGAAAGGGACTTACCAGAGGCGTCGGCGATAGTAAGGGTAAAAGTGGTGGACTTCTTCAGTTTCAGGTCGATACAGCGGGAATGGGATGGCCACACCTCGGCAACCGGGGGATCCAAGGTGACGGTTTTTGCGTTGGCCACGTCGTAGCAAAGCTGGGCGGACTGACCGGGATGGATGGTGGATGGAGAGAGGTAGAGCCCCCGGATTGCCAGTTCCGAGCCACCTAGCTGCTCGATGGCGTGGCGATCATCTTCGAGGCGCTTGGCGGCCTCCTCGCGAGCCATGCGATCTTCAAACGCGCGTTTGGAAAGGTAGCGTTCGAGCATGACGTAGGAAACAAAGGCGGCCACGCATAGAAGAAGCAGCCCGGAATAGAAGAGAGGATTCCTGAACTGAGACCTGCGCACTGATGGCGGAGCAGGATTCACGGGTATCTCCTCGGAGAAACAGAATAGAACAGACGATGGAATCGGCAAAACAGGGATTGCAGAATCCGGGATTCTTGCCGAAGGGACGAGAAAGGAATTGTGAGCAGTCTATCTGGCGGCTTTGGCCTTGAGAGATTTCTTGACTAGCGGCTTTGCGCCATCGTCGAGGCGATAAATGTCGAGTAGCTGGAGACGAGTAGCATCAAGACGGGCAGTGATGAGATTGGCGAAGCGCTTTAGCATTTCGTAGCCAAGATCGTGATTGGCTTCGCACTTGGCGCGAAGACATTTCGCGTCGAAGACCAGAGCCTTAGTGGGCTTGAGTGCTTTCGCGTTGAAGTGCCAGCGATACGGAGGTGAGACCCAGGACCAACCGAGGATTTCGCCTTCGCCGATGGTCTGCATGGTCGTGGGTCCACGCTCGGGAATGACCAGCTCAACCGAAACGGCGCCCTTCTGAATGAAATAAAATTCGTTTGCGGCATCACCTTCGAGGACGATGAAATGGCCTTCGGGAAACTTCACATTCTTGGCGCAGCTGATGATTAATTTCAATTGGGCTGCCGGAAAATCATGGAAGAAGGGATGCGCTTTGATGACAGATTCGAGGGAATTGACCATGTTCGATTGTTCCTTCATGCGCCGAGAAGGCGAGCCGCTGACGAGGCGGAAACGTTGTCACACTATAAGTACACCTAATGGAGTGTAGAAGCAATCGCCCCCGTCACAAGAGGTGGTGATGTAATCGCTTGATTCCAGAGTCTTTCCAGAGACGCGGAGGTCAGTGAGCAGAGAATTCCTTGATTTTGCGGATGGGTTGACCTTCGGTGAGTTCGTAAAGGGCATCGGCAGGCAGATCGGAGAAAGACTGGCGAGTACCGCTTGGCCACAGGACATCAACCTTTTTGAGGACGACCTCTGGACCGAGTCCGAAATGGAGGCGCGCGTCGTTGGTGGAATTGTAGCTGCCGCCACCACGGACTTCGTCGATCTGCGTGAATTGAGAAGTAGCGACAGACATCCGTGCGCCGATGGCTGCTCGATTACTCTTGGAGCCGATGAGTCGGAAGAGAACGCGATGATTGGAGTTGAAGGAGTCGTTCAAAAAGAGAGAAGGCGGACCGGCGGCGTTGAAGACGACGAAGTCGATGTTGCCATCATTATTGAAATCGCCAAATGCAGTGCCACGGCGTGAAAGGAGAGGGCTCGTGTTCAGGCCAGCTTCGGTGGCGATTTCCGCGAACGTTCGATTGCCGAGGTTTCGGAACAGTTGCAGCGGTTCGGCGTAGCGCACCTCGCCGGGAAGCGTGTCCATCAGAGAGCTGAAATTCCCGTTGGCAATGAGGATGTCGAGCCAGCCATCGTTGTCAAAATCGGCAAAACCGGTGCCCCACTTTACAGGAGCAAATGTAGGGGTAGCGATTCCGGCGGGCATGGCGATGTCCGAAAAGAAATCGCCGCGGTTCCAGAGGAGGCTGGCGGGTTGATTGCCGAAGCGCGTTACGAATAGATCGAGTTTGCCGTCGTGATCGAAATCGCCGAAGTCCGCGGCCATGTTGCCGTAGAACTGGCCGAATGGACCGAGACCGGTGCCGGAGGGGATGCCAACTTCTTCGAAGGTGCCGTTTTGCAAATTGTGGTACAGGAAATTCCAGCCGGAGTCGTTGGTGACATAGAGGTCGGGCCAACCATCATTGTCGTAATCACCCCAAACAACGCCCATCCCGTGGAGTTTATGCGGATCGTCTACACCGGCTTTTTTGGAAACGTCTTCAAAGGTGCCGTCACCACGATTGCGGAATAGAAAATCGGTTTGGCCCTCCATCCGGTCGGGCAATTCGACTAAAACCCCCTTGTAGCCTGGGGTCTTGCCGGGTTCAGGCAAATGATGCACGTCAGTTTCGACGTAGCGAGAGACAAATAGGTCAAGGTGGCCATCGCGATCATAGTCAGCCCAAGCCGCACCAGTGCTGAAACCACCGACTTCAAGGCCGGCCTTTTTGGTAACGTCTTCGAACTTACAGTTACCGAGGTTGTGGTAGAGAACGTTGTGGCCGTAGCCAGTGACGTAAAGATCGGGAAGCCCGTCATTGTCAAAATCGCCCACGGCGATACCCATGCCCCACCCCTTGGTAGTTAGACCCGCGGTAGAAGTAACATCAGTGAAATGGAGAGAAGGTGAATGGGAGTCTTGATGGTAGAGAGTGAGCATGGGAATGCCGCCGCTCAGAAACTGCTCGATAGTGGAATCGTTGATTACAGCGATGTCTAATTTGCCGTCATTGTCGCAGTCGAAAAGAGCGACGCCGCCGCCCGCCATGGTTTCCAGCACATAGCGACGTTCGGACGTGGAGTGAGGAATGGTAGTCAGGCCGGCTTGCGCGGAGATCTCTCGAAAGTGGATTTTCGGATAGGGCGGGGCAGGTGGAGGTGCTGAGCGGGAGGGTGTTTGCGAGAGAGGCTGCTCGAAGCGAGTTAACTGGGGAGCAAATAAGCCAGAGAGGCAGCAGGCCAAAATGGCGACAGTGTAAAAACGAGACATGGACGGGACTGATTCTAACAAATGAAAAGGCTGCCGCCAGTTACTTATGGGGGTAGAGTTGCAACTGGGGCGAATCTCACAGGTGCGAGAACTTATTGAGATCTGCTACGAGCGTATACCAGTGTGGGCCGGAGTTCGGATGCGAACCGCGAAAAAAAGCAGATTGAAGAAGTCACCCGGCCCGAAACAAAACCAGTGGTCCGAGACAACTAATGTTCAGAGTGGCCGTTTCATGGTAAGGCGTGTTCTGTGCGCAGTTCTGGCGATTTTTATCGCGGCGGAACTGGGAGCGGTGGAAGTGCGTTCGGACGATGGCGTAAAGGGAGCCATCCATTTCGCATTTCAGCCCATTGGGTTTTCATTGGATAGTAACGAGACGCCGCAGCGGCATGCGCCGGAAACGATGGCTGGTGGAGTGGCGGTGTTCGACTACGACAACGACGGGAACCTGGACATATTCTTCACAAATGGGGCGGACATCAACACGCTACAAAAAGTTTCGCCGAAATACTGGAACAGGCTCTATCGCAACAATGGTGACGGAACATTTACAGACGTCACGGAAAAAGCCGGTCTGGCAGGAACGGGATACGACGTAGGTGTGGCGATCGGAGATTACGACAACGACGGGTTCGAGGATATTTTCGTGGGCGGCGTTTACAGGAATACGCTCTATCACAACAACGGAAATGGAACGTTCACGGATGTTACGGAGAAATCCGGAATTGCGAAGCTAGATAAGGAATTTGGTCCAATGTGGTCAGTGGGCGGCGCCTGGGTAGATGTGAACAACGACGGATTGCTGGATTTGTTCATAGTTAATTATATGAAGTGGGACGGGAAGCACGAGCCGCCGTGCAACATTGATGGAAAGCCTGAATATTGCCATCCGAAATACTACAAAGAGCTTCCCAATCAACTGTTCCTGAACAAAGGAAACGGTCAGTTCGTGGATATTTCCGCAGAATCCGGGATTCGAGCGCATCCGGGCAAGGGTATGGGCGTGGGGATTGCGGATTACGATGGAGACGGATTGCCTGACATATTTGTGGCGAACGACAAACTGTTTAATTCCCTGTTCCATAACAAGGGAAAAATGAAGTTTGAGGAAGTGGCGTTTGAGGCGGGCGTGGCTTTGCCGGAAGAGGGAAATCTGATTTCTGGCATGGGTGTGGATTTCAGAGACGTAAACAATGACGGTTGGCCGGACATATCGATTGTGGCGCTGTCGACGGAAACATTCCCGATTTATCAGAATGACGGAAAAGGTGGGTTTGTAGAAGTCACGGCAAAGTCCGGGATGGGACTGCTGAGTGGACCAATGTCTGGGTACAGCCCGAACATTGCGGATTTCGACAATGATGGATGGAAGGACATTTTTGTAAGTCGCGGGGATGTGCAGTCTCTTAACATGGCCGATAGACACGCGATTGATCAGACGAATACCGTTTTTCGGAATGGAGCAACTGGAAAATGGACGGCGCTGACTGGAGAGGCTGGTTTTACGGCGGAACCGCCGCGCCGACATCGCGGCTCGGCTTACGGGGATTTCAACCATGACGGGAAGCTGGACCTGGTGGTGACGGCGATAAGCGGGCCAGCGGAAATCTGGATGAATGATAGTCCGAACACCAATCACTGGCTGGAAATTGCATTGCAGGGGACGAAGAGCAATCGCGACGGAATCGGAGCGACGATCCGTATCTATGCGGGAGGCAAGGCGCAATTCAATTGCGTGTCGACGGCGTCCGGGTATGCATCGAGCAGCGCAGGGCCAGTGCACTTTGGGTTGGGCGATGCAAAATCAGTGGATGAGATTGAAATTCGATGGCCGTCGGGAATCAAGCAGGTGCTAAAGGACGTGAAAGCAGATCAGATTCTGCATGTGAAAGAGACGAACTAGGTCTAGGGTCCAGGGCGAAGCTCGGTCTGACGAGATTCTTCGTTGAGTTGCAGGACGATGTTTCTTTCTCGCTGGCTTTCGGGCTTGAGATTCAGTTTGGAGTAGAGAGTAGCCAGTTGCACGTGGACTTCGAGAAAGTCCGGGCAATCCCCTTCCAGTTGTTCGAATTCCCTTCTTGCTTCTTCAAGCTTGCCGGTGAACACAAGAATGGTCAGCGCTTTGGAAACACGCTTCGGGTGAAGATGGGCGAAGTCGGAGAGCGAGAGCAATATGGGGTTGAGCGGCATCGTACTGGGCTCGATACTGCCTAGAAAGAGATTGGCCGCAAAATCGTTTGGACTTGATTCATAGATGGGGTCGAGGAGAGAGACTACGTCGGCGTAACGACCGAGCCTCAGATAACAATGGGCCAGAAGATATAAGGATTGCGGGGTGGGCGAAGGAGTTTTTTGCAGGTTCTCCAGCACGATAGCTGCTTGCTTGAAATCGCCCTGTCTGTACCAAGCCAACGAGATATTTGGAAGAACGACGGGATTAGAGGGAGCGAGCATTACTGCTTTCTGGTAGAGCTCGATTGCTTCCGTGTGGCGACCCGAATGTGTCAGCGCGACGGCTAAGTCAGTAAGGATAGGTACGGATTCGGGCCGAAGCTTAAGAGCTTGCTGGTAAAGAGGGATGGCCTGAGAACGTCGCCACGATCATAGGCACTAGTGGCTAGCTGATAGAGTTGATCAGGCGAATGTCTGAGCGCCAGGGAGCAGGCGCAGAGGCTGCAGAAAAGCAAGTCGGCTTGTGTACCCTCGGTAGAAACAATCCATGGCCAAAATAAAGAGTGCCGCACTCTTGGGCGACGTTTGGCAAAATCAGAAAATCCATGCAAAGGCTTGGGGTATCGACTACAATCAGCCAACGATTGGGCTCGATCGCGAGTTCTTGCACTCATTCAAACATAAGGAAAAGAAATAGAACTTTCCAGCTTCGTGCCAGAAGCGGAAATTGAGACAAACGCATGAACTTAAATGGAAATCTGCTGCGAAGCACGGTAGTGGCGGCATTAGGCGGACTTTTATTCGGATTCGACACTGTGGTCATTTCTGGAACGACAGATGCGTTAACTGCGCTTTTTCACCTGACTCCAGGAACGCTAGGCCTGACCGTTTCCAGCGCGCTGTTTGGAACAATTGTTGGCGCAATGACAGCGAGCATCCCGGGAGACAAGTACGGGAGACGAGATAGCCTTCGAGTGCTGGCGGTGTTGTATCTGGTTTCCTCAATCGGGTGTGCCGTGGCATGGAGCTGGGGTTCCCTGGTCGCATTCCGCGTGATTTGCGGATTGGCGATTGGCGGATCATCGGTGCTGGGACCGATGTACATCGCAGAAATATCTCCGGCAAAGTGGAGAGGGCGATTTGTCGGGTTCTTTCAATTCAACGTGGTGTTCGGAATACTGTTGGCGTATTTTTCAAATTATGTAGTCGGTTCGATGGGATTCGGAGCAGCCGAATGGCGCTGGAAGCTCGGCATAGCGGCTGTGCCTGCAGCGGCATTCTTCCTGATGTTATTCACCATCCCGCGCAGCCCACGCTGGCTGGTGAAGAAGCAAAGAGTGGAAGAAGCCCGCGGCGTGTTAAAGCTGATTGGTGAGGAAAACTACGAGCAGGAATTGCAGGAGATCATCGAGTCAATCGATGCGGAACATCATGTCGGGGAGGAATCGCTCTTCATCTGGAAATACAGGCTGCCCATATTTTTGGCGATTACAATCGGGCTGTTCAACCAGCTGGCGGGTATTAACGCGATTTTGTACTACCTGAATCACATATTCGCGAGCGCAGGATTTAATAAGGTATCGTCCGATCTGCAATCGGTGGCGATTGGCGCAACGAATTTGGTGTTTACGATGATTGCGATGACGTTGATCGATCGAATCGGTCGAAAGGTGCTGCTGCTGATTGGGGCGGTGGGCACGGCAATTTGTCTGTCGGGAGTGGCATGGATCTTCTTGACGAATCAACACCAGGAGCTGCTGGTGTGGCTGCTGGTTGGTTACATCGCGTTCTTTGCGTTCTCCCAAGGCGCGGTGATTTGGGTGTATATCGGCGAAGTGTTCCCCAATCGAGTTCGAGCCAAGGGGCAGAGTCTGGGGAGTTCGGCGCATTGGGTAATGAACGGGATTATTGCGTGGGTATTTCCCGTGATGGCCGCAAAATCGGGCGGATATCCGTTCGTGTTCTTCGCTGTAATGATGGTGGTGCAGTTCCTGGTGGTGCTGTTCTTCTATCCGGAGACAAAGGGGCACTCTCTGGAGGAGTTGCAGAAGAGGCTGGGGATTGCTTAGCGTTTTCCGGAAGACTTTGATGGAAAATCAAAAATCAGCGTGCCGCGAGCAACTGGCTGATCCTTGCTTATCAGAGCAATTTGCACAGCGTCGGATGTATTGCTCCTGAAAATATTGCCACTTACGTTGGCCATTTCCTTGCCGTTAAACAGTGAGAGCTCGTAGGAACTACCGGACAGACCTTCAAACTCGATTGTCAGTTGAGTCCGCGCCGCATTCCACGATTCGGAAATTATTCGCAGTCCTTCGCTCTGATGACCCAAGGGAGGCAGCGCCGAAGCATAGGAGATGGCGAAATCATGGCGAGTGCGGACGCGAAGTACGTTGAGACCGGGAGAGATTGAAAACTGTGTCAGCAGGTGCTGATCACTTTCGTTGGGCTTCAGCTGAAACGGAATCGGGCGGCCGTTCAGTTCGACGCCGAGTACGTCTGCACGCAAGCTGAAGGAAGGCTGGAACTGAAACGTGACCGGGTCGCCTTCGAGAGCGAGTAGTTCGAGAGTCATTTCGGTTGGTGTTCGGTGGAATTTAACGTCCACGTTGGAAGTGCCAGCGCGAACATGATGCAACTCAAATTTGGTCCAATCGGCGGGAAGTGAGGGAGCGAGAGTAATCGTGTGGGCAATGGCGTCGGACTTCAGTCCGAACAGGCCCTTCAGCAGGGGGCTGATAACCATGGCCGCTGACCATATTTGATGAGGAGAGCTTGTGGAGAGGCCCTGATAATAGTCGCCGGAGAGGACTTCGGTAACGTGACCGGGAGAGCCGTCAAGTGCGAGAAGAGCGTTTGCGCGGAGATTCTGCAGGGCGGGATGAACCTGATGGTAGTTATATTCGGCGACGGAAGCCCAGCCGGTGAAAAGTGGCCACACGGAGCCATAGTGGTAACCGCCGGCGCCGTAATTCGCGGAGCGATTCGAGATGATGCGCATGCCCCAATCGGTGGCATGTTCCATGGCTGAAAGACGGGCGATGGTTTGTTTGGACCTTGCAGGATCCAAGACGTTGAACCACATGGGAACGGTTGCCAGAACGGTGGGTTCGACGACCCGCTTGTTGTCCAGACCAAGGGCAAACGAGTAGATGTTGTGCTGTGACGACCAGAACGCGTCGTCGATCTTGCTCCGCTGCTGGAGGAAGTCATCCGCGAGGGTGCTCGCTTCGGAGGCGTGGCCTGTCCACTTCGCTAGAGCAGATAGTGCACGGAGGGCTTCAGCGCCTACACCGCTTTGGTACAACTCTGATTTGATGGGCAAAAGTGGACCACCTTCGACCCAGCCATGGCCCACACCATAGTTTTTTGGAAAACCATTTTCATCATAGGTGGAGCGCAAGAATTCATATGCCTTCCACAAATTGTTCCAGTGATCCTTGGCGAAGGAGATATCGCCGCTGGTTCTGACGTAATCCTCGACGGCAATGAGGAAAAGAGGCGTGGCATCAGCCGAAGCGGCACCAAAGGGATAGTCCTTAAACCAATTGACCAGTGTGGCGGTCTGAGCGATTTCGTGGGGAATTCTTCCGTTTTCCTGCTGAACGTTAAAAAGAAAAGAAAGAGCCTGCTTGGTGGAGGAAAAATCACCTTCACTGTTCAAAGCCAACGATGTCCATTCGGAATCACGACCAAAGTACCAAGCAAACCCGGGACGCTGCGATTCTCCAGAAGTGCGATAGCCCGCGATCAAACCTGTACCCATATAAGGATTGGTGACCATACCCTGGAGGACACTGACGCGAGACCAATCGTAAGCCTGTTGGAGCCGGGCATCGGGCAGGTTGGCGGTCAGAGTGCGATCGAGATATTGAGCATAAAAAGAAGCGGAGTCCTTCCTGAGTTGCAGGAAATTGTCCGTCAGTTTTTTGTAGGTCTTCTCGGCGTCTGCAGGGCCATTGGTGGAGGCGGCTATCACGAGAAGTTTGGTTTCCTTGCCGTGAGTGGTAGTTCCAAGACGGATTGAGGAGAAGGCAGAGGAGTCGTAGTTGGTGTCAAATTGCTGGGACGCGAGTGTGGCAGTGGGAGAACCCAAAAGGCCAGCAAATTTTCTATGCTCTTCACCGAACGTGATAGCGTGTAGTCGAGAATCCCAGGAAGAAAAAGTAGCGCCGAGGGCTGCGGGCCACTCGAGTTGAAAATCCGGATGAAAAACCGCCTCGACCTCCAGGGGTTGTTCCGTTTCCACATTCAACTGGATGATTGCGCCAGGCTCATCGACCGGTGCAAAAAATGTTTCCTGGATCTGGAAGGTATCTCCCGCGTAAACGATTGATGTCGACTCCGGACGAACGGTGATGGAGCGAGCGAGGGTTTCCGCAGGCAGGGAACGATTCTCCGTATGGATGATAAGCGAGAAATCGCGGAAGAGTTTGAGGGGATAGACCCAGCCTTCAACTCGCCCTGATTCATTGCCAAAAAAGGCGGACTGTTTTCCAACGGAACAGAGGAATTCCCACGGTCGAACGGGCCTCGTGATTTCGAGCGTCGGCTTCGTTTCGGGAGGCGGGGCGGAGAGTGAAACAGGGAGGAAAGTTAAGAGCAGAGTGATCAGACCAAGGAATCTCTTTCGAGTGAGTATATTGTTGTTCATGAGAGTTCGATCCATAACGGGGATGACGGACGTGAATTTGAAGCAGCCGGATAAGCGAAAGCAATTACAGAATGAACGAAAAAGGGCAGACAAGCCAACACCTGAATTGGGCAGAGTCTAACACAGTGAGGGCATTACTTCGGCAGAGTGCTCTCCGCGGCGAACGGGTCGGAAGCAGGAACAAACTGAACGGGCACTTCCTTGACGAAGGTCTTCAACCAACGGGTGCATTCCTCCATGCCCGCTTGCTCTGAAGGAACATGACTGAGGACGATCAAGGCTTTCTGTTTGCCCTCGGAAATGGCATCAGCGACGTATTCAACGGTTTCCCACTCGCGAGTTTCACCCAGAATCAGGACTTGAATCTCCGGCCGTTCCAACGCACCAGTCTCTGTAGCGAAGCCAGCGGCACCGGGGCTAAGGGCTACATGAGTGACTTTCATTTTGCGGTTTCCGACGACGCGGATATTGGCGATGCCCAGTTTCGTTTTCAGGAATTCAGCCAGATCAGCTACGTTGGTCTCCGGAATAGCGAACAGATACGGTTGCGCGGGGTCTTCATATTTGTCCCACCCGAGATCGCGGATTATGCCTGTCTTGATGCCGTCAGGATTACGCATATGCCAGTGATCGTGGAATCGCCAGATGACCAGATGATGTTTCTCAATAAAGGCACGTTTCTCCGCCAGGACAGGATCATTTTCTTTCATAGGTAGATCGTCGGGTTTATCGAGATGGCTGTAGAACGTAGGTTCATGAGTGATGACGAGATTGTCGCCGTCAGCGACAGCGCGTTGAAGTACGTCCATAGTGGCCATCATAGTGACCGCGATGCCAGTGACGGGAGTGGCTGGATTGCCAGCCTTGAACGTATCCACGGTTTCGTTCTGCCATGGCACACCAACCTGGGATTTGATGCGATCGATGACCTGCTGGGCCGTGACTGGTGATGACGGGGCCGGTTTCGGAGACTGAGCGAGACAATTCGTTGCAGTGGCGATAAGGAGCAGGAAAAGGCCGGGGATTTGTCTCATGATTCCTCGTTAAAACAGCGATAGATGTACCAGGTGGAAGTATAACTCGGGGTCACAGTCCGCCAACATGAATGGGCACCGCCAGCGTTAAAGAAATCGGCTGAATCCGTAAACTTTTTGATATGTTGCTTCGTATTCTGAATAGCGGCAGTCCCTTGCCGAATTGGCGGAACGGAAACCCATGCAACTTAAAGTGGAAGAGCTGAGCAAGAACTATCGCGGGCAGGTCCAAGCGCTCTGTAAGGTGCAGATAACGCTCGAGCCCGGAGTGTTGGGACTGTTGGGGCCGAATGGCGCGGGGAAGTCCACGCTAATGCGGATTCTAGCGACCGTGACGCGACCTTCCTCTGGACGAGTGCTGTGGAATGAGAAAGATATTGCCCAGAAACCGGATGCGTTGCGCAACGTTCTGGGGTACTTGCCGCAGGATTTTGGCGTTTATCCGAATCTGAATGCGCATGAATTTCTGGAGTATCTTGCGGCGGTGAAAGGAATCGAAACAGCAACTGCAAAAAAGCGCATTGGCGAGCTGCTCGATCTGGTGAATTTGACGGAGGCGGCCAAGAGGCCGCTGGGCGGGTATTCAGGAGGAATGCGGCAACGAGTTGGAATTGCGCAGGCTTTGCTGAATGATCCGCAACTGCTAATCGTGGATGAACCGACGGCGGGGCTCGATCCAGAAGAGCGGGTTAGATTCCGCAATCTGCTTTCGGAACTTTCGGGAGAGAGGATTGTGATTCTGTCGACGCACATCGTCTCTGATATTGAAGCGGTGGCAACGCAGATTGCGATACTGGCCCACGGAGAACTGCTAGCACATGATGCGCCGGAAGGTTTGTTAGCAGGAATGGCAGGGAAGGTGTGGGAGGTAGTGGTGCCAAGCGGCGAACTGCCTGCGTTGCGGCAGAAGTATTTGATCAGCAGTACGGCGCACCGCAGCGATGGAGTGCATGCTCGGGTGGTGACAGAGATGGCGCCCGGTCTTGGGGCACGCCCGCTGGAAGCATCATTGGAAGATGCATACCTGGCTACGCTTGCCGCTAAACGAAATAGCAATCCGGCAGGAGTAGCGGCTTGAATTCCCTTCCCTCCATTTATGCGGTCTGCCGGGCCGATTTCCTGCAACGAGTTCGGACGTACAGTTTTTTTCTGACCGTGCTGTTTGCCGTGCTACTTGGATATGGTGCGGCGACGGGAAAAGTGTCGATTCATCTGGACGAATTTCGCGGAGTGTACACGTCGGCGTGGATCGGCACGATGGTGGCGATGGTGACTACCACGTTTGTATCGCTCGTCGGATTTTACATCGTGAAAAATGCCATTGATCGAGATCGCCAGACAGGAGTCGGGCAGATTCTGGCGGCAACACCACTTTCGAAGATGGCTTACCTGTTCGGGAAATTCTTCAGCAACTTCGCCGTGCTTGGTTCGATGGTGTTCATACTGGCGCTGGGCGCGGTGGCAATGCAGTTTTTTGCGGCGGAGGACAAGCATTACGACCTGGTAGCGCTGCTTCTGCCATTTGTTTATTTGGCATTGCCAACCATGGCGCTGACTGCGGCGCTGGCGGTTTTCTTTGAAACGTTGCCGGTACTTCGTGGCGGGGTCGGTAATGTGATCTGGTTTTTTTCATTTTGTTTTGGACTTGGGTTGCCAGAGATTACCGGCAAGCGGTGGATGGATCTGACCGGTTTGATGACAGTTGGGGACAGCATGATGGGGGCTGCACGGGCCGTAATTCCGGGTTACAAGAATGGATTCAGCTTAACGATTTCGCCGGGGCAAGTTCAGGTTGCGGAGGGCCTGCGTTGGCAGGGAGTGCATTGGACGTGGAATATCGTAGGGCTACGGGTGGCTTGGATGGCCGCTGCATTTGTGATTGTCTGCGTGGCAGCGCTATTTTTTGACCGATTTGACGCCACACGCTTTGCGATTGTTAATAAAGCCAAGCGGAGGAGAGTCGTACCTGGCCAAGGTGAAGAAATTCCGGCGTATTCGGGAACATCCAGCGTTGTGAGGCACCTGACGCCAATCGCCGCGAGCGCACGGCACGGAAATTTCGGGAGACTTTTTGTGGCGGAGTTGAGGCTTGCGTTGCAGGGGGTTCGATGGTGGTGGTTTGTTGCCGCAGCCGGACTGCTGGTAGCTGAGTTTCTGGTGCCTCTGGATGCGGCGAGAGGGCCATTGCTGGGAGTGGCATGGATCTGGCCGGTGTTGATCTGGTCAGCGATGGGGACTCGGGAGGAACGGTTTGGGACCCGAGCGTTGTTGTTCTCATCGCCGCGAATTCTGGTGCGTCAGCTACCAGCGTGTTTCGCAGCGGGATTTGCGATTGCGGTGGTAACAGGAGCAGGAGTCGCATTCAGGTTAGTGCTCGCAGGACAGATGAGTGATGTGGTGGCGTGGCTGGCAGGAGCGATATTTCTGCCGTCGATGGCGCTGGCACTGGGAGTCTTATCTGGAAACGGGAAGGCGTTTGAAGCCATTCTGACCGTACTTTGTTATGTAGGGCCTCTGAACCACACACCGGGAATGGATTACACGGGGGCTAGCAGCGGCGCGCTGGCACTCCGATACGGATTTGTTTACGGGATGTTGAGTGTGAGTTTTTTGGCGATTACATTTCTGTGGCGCGCCAGGCAATTGCGCTCGAGCTAAGCCAGGCTCCCCATCGAACAAAAATCAAATAAAAGCTGACCGTCCAGGGCGCAACTTTTTAGGCTGCGGAAGAATCGAATGAGGGCTATTCTGTCGACTCCATTCGAAAACGCCAATTGCGGGTTGTTGCCATTCCATGAAAAAACCATACATTCTTGCACTTGATGACGATTCAGCAGTGATTCGGGCCGTAGAACGCGACCTGAAAGCCAAATTTTCGTCGCAGTATCGAATAGTGGCGGCGGATTCTCCGGAAAAGGCCATGGATCTGGTGCGGCAACTGACCGCTCGCGGCGATCGCATCGCGCTGTTTCTGGTTGATCAACGCATGCCGCAGTTGAGCGGAACCGAGTTTCTGCTGGAGGCGTTGCTGTTGCAGCCGGACGCTAGACGAGTGCTGTTGACGGCCTATGCGGATTCAAATGCGGCAATCGATGCAATCAACAAAGTAAAGCTGAACCATTATTTGATGAAGCCATGGGAGCCCCCCGAACAAAACCTCTATCCGATACTGGCTGATCTACTGGAAGACTGGAACGCGACGAGCCGAGAGAGCTTTGACGGGATATATGTAGTCGGCACGCGATGGGCGCCGAGTACGCACGATCTGAAGAACTTTCTGGCAAAGAGCCAGATTCCCTACCGGTGGATTGAGCCGGGAGCTACATCTGATCCCCGGATTCAGGCGGCAGTGGGCGAGATGCCAGAAGACTTGCCGGTGGTTATCTTCTCGGACGGATCGGTACTGAGGAAGCCCGCGCTTCCTGAAGTTGCGTCGAAACTCGGATTGACGACAACGCCCAGCCGCGAATTCTACGACGTCATTATTATTGGAGGGGGACCCGCGGGTCTGGCTTGTGCCTTATATTGCAGCACGGAGGGGCTGCGAACAATTCTTGTGGAACGGGAAGCAGCAGGAGGGCAGGCCGGGTTAAGTTCGCGAATCGAAAATTACCTTGGATTCCCGTCCGGGCTGAGCGGCGCAGATCTTGCGCGGCGCGGGGTGTCTCAAGTGAAACGATTCGGCACGGAAGTGCTGGCGCCAGTGCAGGCGGTTTCGCTAAAGGTAGATGGCGAATACAAAGTGGTGAAACTCTCGAATGGACAGGAATTGCTGGGGCACAGTGTGGTGATCGCCGCTGGTGTGCAGTGGCGCCGGTTAAATATCCCGGGGATGGAAAAATTGACGGGAGCGGGGGTCTACTACGGGGCCGCAAACACAGAAGCGTCTTCGTGCAAGAACGAAGATGTATACATCATCGGGGGAGCAAATTCCGCGGGACAGGCCGCAGTGCATTTTTCGGATATCGCACGGTCAGTGAAGATGCTGGTTCGGGCGGATTCGCTGTCGAAGTCGATGTCGCACTATCTGATAGAGCGAATCAAGACGATCTCGAATATTGCCGTGGAACTGAACACAGAAGTGATTGAGGTCCACGGGGAGGAAAGGCTGGCGGGACTGACGATTCGGCATCACGACACGCAGACTACGGAAGAGCGGCCGGCGGGAGCGGTGTTCATTTTTATCGGGGCGGAACCGCAAACGGAATGGTTAGAGGGGACCGTGTGTCGAGACAGCAGAGGATTTCTGGTGACGGGACGCAACCTGATGCGAGAGGGTAAGCGCCCGGCGGGATGGACCGTTGATCGCGACCCTTCGTTGCTGGAGACCAGCGTGCCGGGAGTGTTTGCCGTAGGGGATGTGCGAGATGGGGCAGTCCGGCGAGTAGCAAACAGCGTGGGAGAGGGTTCGATTGTGCTGTATTTCATCCACCAGTACCTGGCGAATCGCTGAGGAGGAAAGATCATGACGGATGAATCCTGCAAGCGCCTGACGCCGGAAGAGCTATCGAAGATGCCTCTGTTTGCCGACGATGACAACGCGGCACTGGAATGGCTGGCGGAACATTTCGAAGTGCGCTGCTATGAATCCGGCGACTTGATCATCAAAGAAGGCACTCCCGCATCGGAGTTCATCGTCGTGCTGGAAGGAGAATTTCACTTTCGGCGGCCGAACGATCCTTATTTCCCGGTTATTGTGAAGCACGCCGGACAAGCGACGGGCGTGCTGCCTTTCTCGCGGATGAAAGTGGTAAGGGGACGAGGCACCGCAGTGGGCAACACACGAATTGCGGTGATGCCGGCGACGAACCTGAGAGAACTGGTGTACCGCGCGCCCAACCTTGGACAAAAACTAGTCTCCGAGATGACCGACCGCACTCGTGAATTCGCCCAAACCGAAGAGCGCACGGACAAAATGCTGGCTCTAGGCAAACTGTCGGCGGGATTAGCGCATGAACTGAATAACCCGGCGTCTGCAGCGGTGCGATCTTCGACGCGACTGGCGGAAACACTGGCGATTCGTCGGCGAGAAGCGATCGCCTTAAAGGGCGCGGTGTTACCGCCAGAAGCCCAGAAAATTATGAACGACCTGAGCGATTCGATAGCGGAGTGTGGCATCGATTCCAACAAAGTGGATACGCTTACACGCGCGGATATGGAAGCCGACCTGGGTGACTGGTTGGAGGAAAGAAAGCTCCCCGCGGAAGTGGCAGGAGACTTGGTTGACGCTGGAATTACTGCCGAAAGACTGGCACCACTGGAAAAGCTCTTGAGCCGGGAATATGTTGAGCACGGCCTGCGGTTGCTCGTTTGCGATCATCAGGTTCTCTGCCTGACGAGAGAAATTCAAGAGGCGGCCAGTCGCATCTCCGATTTAGTGCAGGCGGTGAAGTCTTATTCCTACATGGATCAGACGCCGTTGAGCGAAGTAGATGTGGAGCAAGGTATCGACGTAACTCTGAGGATGTTTCAGCACCAGTTGAAGCACGGGTTTGAAGTGAGGCGAAAGTTCTCCGGGAAATTACCGAAAATTCCGGCAAATGGCAGCGAGCTAAATCAAATCTGGACGAACCTGATCGACAACGCTATCGGTGCGATGAAATCGGCTGACAATGGGGAGAAGATACTCGAAGTTTGCACGACGGTGGAACCAGACGCTGTGTTGGTTGAATTTGTGGATAGCGGTCCGGGAATCCCCGAGGAGATCAAGGGCCGTATTTTCGACCCATTTTTTACGACGAAGCAGGTTGGCGAAGGCACGGGATTGGGCTTGGATATCGTGCAGAGGATTGTGCGCAATCACCAGGGGTCGATTCGGGTTGAGTCAAAACCCGGACGGACTGCGTTTCAGGTGAGGTTACCGCGCGTGCGCGCAGAATTGAGTAGTGGCACCGGCGCCACAGCAAACCATTCATAACTTGGCTGGCACAGACTGTTGTTTGTCTCTCCTCCCTTGCATAAGGGCAACGTATCGACGAAAATCCAGCGATTAGAGGGGCGAAAATCCGGCGCTCTGGAACATTTTTGTGTGAATTTCAAACGAGAACGAATGGATCGCGATTCGGAACTGATGAAGCAAAGCGGTAAGTTGCGCAGGATTCTGCTCTTTGCCTTTGGCGGGTTGCTGGCGCTGATGGCAGCGGCGGGATCCGAGGCTCTGTTGTCATTGCGTCAACTTGATGGCATCGAGCGACGAGTGAACCAGCAGTATGCTGCTCATAACCAGGCACTGACGAGCATTCTGATCTGTGTGCATGTCTATCACGATCAGATGGAACGATATCTGCTGGATGGGAAAGATGCAGAAGACCGCGGCGACGCCGCTGACGTGCAGAACCGGGCAGCCGAAGTTCGGAGTGCTTTGCAGAAGTATCCATCCGATGCAGATCCGGAAGAGCGCGCGATGGTAGGGGAAATCCAACAAAAATTCCAGGAACAGGAGAACGCGTTTGCAAATTTGCAGACGCCGCAGGCCGGCGAGCGTCCCGAGGAAAGACGGCAGGAACTGCGAGAGCAGATGATGTTGCGCCGCGCGTATATATTGAGGGTGTCGCGAAACGTGTCCTCGTGGAATGACCGGAAATTGGGAGAGGCCACGCAGTCGCTGGCCGTGAGTTTTACGCGTGTACAGACGCGACTAGTGATGCTGGTGGTTTTGCTGTTGCTGGCGGCGCTGGTGTTATCACTGATTGGGGGATATTACATACTTGGCCTGGAGAGGCAGGGCAGGCGTCGTTACGAAGTTCTGGTGGAGAATCGAAGCGAGTTAGAAGCTTTGTCGAGAAAGCTTGTGGACGCGCAGGAAGACGAGCGGCGGGCGATTTCGAGGGAATTACACGATGAAGTGGGCCAGACGCTCGGGGCCCTGCTTGTGGATTTGGGACAATTGTCAAAGTTAGCGCCTGCAGATGATCAACTGCTGCAGGGACAGATTAGCCGGATCAAGTCGGCGGCGGAAACGGCGGTAAAGTCGATCCGCGATATGGCGCTGTTGTTGCGGCCTCCGATGCTGGATGACCTGGGATTGGTTCCAGCACTGGAATGGCAGGGCCGTGAAGTTTCTCGACGGGGTGAGATGGAAGTGGATGTCCACGCGGACGGTGTAACAGACAGTCTGGCCGATGAAACGAAAGTGTGCATCTACCGATTGGTGCAAGAGGCTTTGACTAACGCTGCCGCACACTCGGGGGCAAAGCACGCGAATGTGGCGGTGGTGCAAAAAGGTGAGGCAATCAGGGTAGAGATAGCTGATGACGGAAAGGGATTCGCAGCAAAGCAAGTCCGTGGCATGGGAATACTTGGAATGGAAGAACGTGTGAAACGCCTTGGTGGCAGCCTGGTGATTCAATCAGAACTCGGAAGAGGTACGACAGTTAAGGCGGAGCTGCCGCTCCACCGCGTCGCGATGGGCTAGATGAGGAAAATCCGAATATTACTGGCGGATGACCACAAGCTGATGAGGAGTGGCCTGCGAGTGTTACTCGAACAGCAAGAAGACTTGACGGTAGTAGGAGAAGCGTCTGACGGGCGGGAAGCGGTGGCGCTGGCCAGTTCCCTGGGGCCGGACGTCCTGGTAATGGATATTGGGATGCCGAATTTGAACGGAATTGAGGCAGCGACACAGATAACACAGAGCCATCCCGAAATAGCTATCGTGATGTTGAGCATGCACTCCGACGAGAGTTACGTCTTGCGTGCACTGAAATCCGGAGCGAAGGGATACTTATTGAAGGATTCTGCGGAGACAGATTTGCTACGTGCCGTACACGCTGTTGCCGAAGGCAAGTCGTTTTTCAGTCCCGCGGTGAGCAAGGTCCTGCTGGATGACTATGTGCGAAAGCTGAAACGTTCCGGGGCCGACGATCCATATGATTTGCTGACGCCTCGAGAGCGTGAGATTTTGCAGTTAGTGGCGGAAGGCAAATCAAACAAGGACGTGGCGCAATTGTTGAATCTGAGCGTGTACACGGTGGAGACACACCGTTCGAATATTATGGAGAAGTTGAATCTGCACGGTGTTCCGGAACTAATCCTCTACGCGGTCCGTAAGGGCATTATTTCCTAAGCATTCAGTCCAATCGAGCAATTCCCAAATCCAATTTGGGTGAATACCAAATCACCGGGGCCAAAGATACCCACTGGCAGGGAGAAGCAGCGGCAGGCATCGGCGCGTCCTATGGTATGCGACTAAAACGAGCGCAAAGCACGCGGAAGATGGCTGACTTTGCGCAGAGAATACAAGGACGGACAAATGAATAACATTTTTTCTTCACTGAGATCGAGGCCTGCTGCCCTGGCTCTGGGATTGGTGTTGGGCGCAGCCGGACTGGGCTTTGCTCACACAATCCAGAAGGCCAATGCCAGCGGGAAGACCAACTCGACAGAAAAAGCAGAAACAACCAACCCTCCGGCAACGTTGAAACTTGCCGAGGTAAATGAGGCCCCGAGCAAGACCACATTTGCACCTATCGTGAAAGCGGTTCTGCCGTCGGTGGTAAACATTTCCTCCTCGAGAGTAGTAAAGACCGCGGGTATGGAACAACTGCAGATGGACCCGATGTTCCGGCAGTTTTTTGGAGATGAGGGAGGCGGAAGGTTTAACGCACCAAAGGATCGGCGCGAGAAGAGTCTTGGCTCTGGTGTGATTGTGAGCCCCGAGGGTTACATTCTGACAAACAACCACGTTGTGGATGGAGCGACGGACGTGCGCGTGACTCTCTCCGACAAGCGCGAGTTACAGGCGCGAATAGTGGGAACTGATCCGAAGACCGATGTGGCCGTGGTGAAGATTGAGGCAGATAACCTGAAGCCACTGACTATTGGGGATTCCTCGCAGGTTGAGGTAGGTGACGTGGCCATCGCGATCGGTGATCCGTTTGGCGTAGGACAAACCGTTACAAAAGGAATCATAAGCGCGAAGGGGCGCGGCGGGCTGGGCATTGAAGACTATGAAGATTTCCTCCAGACAGACGCGCCAATCAATCCTGGAAATTCCGGCGGGGCTCTGGTGAACGATCGTGGCGAGCTGATTGGTATTAATACCGCGATCATTTCGCACGGCTCGGGTGGCAGCCAGGGAATTGGCTTTGCCGTGCCCGCGAATCTCGCCAGACAGGTAATGGATCAGATCTTGAAGAATGGAAAAGTGGTCCGCGCCTATCTGGGAATTCTGCCGCAAGACGTGACGCCGAGCATGGCCAAGGCCTTCGGCACCAAGGAAGCACGAGGGGTAGTGGTTGGTGATGTGAGCGTAAGCAGTCCCGCCCAGGAAAGCGGCATTCAGCGTGGAGATATCCTGCTGGAAGTGAATGGCAAGCCTGTCAGCGACAGCAACCAGCTAAGGATGAACATTTCCATGATGGCTCCCGGTAGCAGCGTGAAGCTGAAGGTTCTTCGCAATGGGAGCGAACGGGACTTTTCCGTAAAGTTGGCGGAGATGCCCACCGAAACAGCGAAACTCAATTCGCAGGAAGAGGGCGGAAGCCAGGCGCTCGACGGCCTGGAGGTAAGCAACCTGAACCCGCAGATCGCGCAAGAGCTCAATTTGCCTGCGAACACAACGGGGGTGGTGGTTTCTGATGTGGATCCTTCAAGCAAAATGGCCGACTCTGGATTGCGACGCGGCGACGTAATCCAGGAAGTGAATCATCACGCTGTAAAGAATACGTCTGAGTTCCAGAGTGCGATTCGCAAAGCCGGCGATGAACCCCTGTTACTGGTGAATCGCGGGGGCAGAACCATGTTTATTACGGCTTAGTTGGAGTGCTTTTCAAATGAATCCCGATGCCTGCCGGAAAGGTGGGCATCGGGAAGGAAGCGAGCGGAGTATTATGGATGATCAAAAAGCAAAAAACGCCGAGAAGCAACTTGACGACATGCGAAATTGAAAGAACTCTCAACGGCGAAGAATTGGAAATGTCAAAGAAGTTAGAGACCTTGGATGCGATCTTTGCCCAATCCAGGGATCACGCGGAAGAGTTTCACGAAATGTACGTAAAGCCACTGCTAGATGCTCGGCTTAGTCTCGAAGCCGCGCTTGAGTTGCTGATTGCCGGAGTCGTTCGTCCGAATTAGATAGGTCATGCCCTTCCCGCAGCAAATGTAAGAAATTTCCACCAAAAGTACGCATAAAAAGGCATTCCGTAAGCGTTCCCGCCTAAAAATTCCACAAATATACAGTTTTATGGAGCAAGCCTCACCTATACCAAAAGTGGAAGGTGCGGTAGATTTTGGGTAATGCGTACATAAACGATTTTGTGAGTTGTTTCCCGAGAGTTACTAGAGGGGAAAAGTTGACAATTAGAAGCAAGAATTTGCTTGACATGCATTCAGAATAGTAATAGAAGAAAAGCACCGTTAACGTTAACGGTAGGCAATGGGGTAACGTGTAAGAGAAAGCTTGCCGATTGGGCAAGAGGGGTGAAAAATGAATCGACGTAGTATATTTGCACGTCTGTGGTCACTCAAGACACTGAATATAAAGTACTTAGTTGTTTTGGTAGTGCTTCTCATAGGACTACCGTTCCTCGCCGCTGCTCAAGAAGCGACGATAGTCGGAACGGTATCAGACCCTGCAGGTAGCGTGGTTCCGAACGTCACGATTACAATTTTCAATGTCGCGACGGGAAATTCCAAAATTTTTACGACGAACGATTCAGGGCAGTATGTGGCTCCCAGTTTGCCGATTGGCGTCTATGACGTGAAGGCAGAAGCTGCCGGCTTCAAAATTGAGGAGTCGAAGGGCCTAAAGCTGAACGTTAACGACCGGACTCGTGTGGACTTTCAAATGAAAGTCGGCACGAAATCGGAAACGATTTCGGTAGAAGCAAACGCCATCGCCGTGCAAGCAGACAGCGGTGAAACGAGCTCACTGGTCAGCGGCAGGCAGATCACCGAACTGGCGACCAATGGCCGGACGATCTATAGCTACGTAGCGCTGACGCCGGGCGCTTCCAACCTGAATCCGGATAGCCAACTGCCCGTGCCGACAGGCGGGGCGAGCGGCAATATCAGTTTTAACGGCAACCGCGCAGGCCACAACTTGTACCTACTGGACGGCGGCGAAAACGCCGATCGCGGTGGTGCGGGAAGTTCCAGCGTTCTGCCTTCCATCGACGCCATTGCCGAGACACAGACTCTGAGTTCGAATTACAGCGCAGAGTACGGTCTCTCCTCTGGCGGCACGATCAGTTCCGTTGTGAGATCGGGCGCACAGACGTTCCACGCCTCGGCCTGGGAGTTCTTCCGGAACGACGCATTGGACGCAAGGTATTTCTTCAATACCACACCGAACCCGGTTTCTAAGTTGCGCTACAACATTTATGGCTTCAATGCCGGCGGCCCCGTGACGTTCGGGAAACTGTACAACCCAAACAAGACGAAAACGTTCTTCTTCTACAACATGGAATGGCGGAAGATCATCAACGGCGGTTCCCCGATCAACCAGCAGGTTCCTCTGCCTGATACCTACGGTGGCGATTTCACTGGAAATGTGCCGACTGATAAAACAGTCGACAAGTCCGTGGATCCGACCACGCCAGCTATCCCCTTCTCCGGGTTACATGCACCTTGCGCAAACCAATTGTCTGCGAGCCAACAAGCACTGTTTACAGCGGCTGGTCAGGCCTTTAGCACACCGACTGCCAGTGGCTCCTGCGCGGTTAATACGAAGGCGACCGTGGCGAATAACCCCAAGTTTGTGCCATTCAGCAGCAATACCCTTCCATTCCTTAATTCATACGCTCAGTCGCTGTTGACTGCCGGCGGAACTTACAAGCGGTATCTTCCCGGAACCGACCCAAGGCAATAAGTTCGTACTTCCCGTGAGTACACCGACGGACGTGCGGGAAGAAATCGTACGCATCGACCATAACTTCACAGACAAGTTTTCGGTCTATGGTCACTTCGTGGCCGAACAGATCAGCCAGAACATAGCAACAACCATGTGGAGCGGCGACAATGTGCCGTCCATAGGCAATTCATTCGGCAATCCGTCCTACGCCGGTGTGGTCCACACCACATATACGATCAGCCCGACTTTGATCAACGAGGCATCGTTCAACTACAACGGGAACCGCATCAATATTCTTCCCTTGGGCCTGTACACTTCCCCCGGCAGCTTTGGCCGGTTCTTCAGTGGTCCAAACGCGCTTGACCGCATTCCGTCGATACAACTTAGTGGCGGCACCGGGACAAACTACACCTCGAACTGGACGCCATGGGTCAACAAGGCAGACGACTATCAGATTCGTGACGACATCTCCTGGACCAAGGGACGCCACCAGTTCAAGATGGGCGGCAGTTGGGCACTCTATAAGAAGAACCAGGACTGGTTCAAGAACACGCAGGGCAATTATCAGTTCAACGGTTCCTTTACAGGGAACGATTTTGCCGATTACCTGCTTGGATACGGGCAGAACTACTCGGAAGACGCGGTTAAGAACGCCGGGCAATGGAACAACGTTTCCTGGGCGCTGTACATTCAGGATAACTTCCGCGCCACAAACCGCCTAACAATTAACATGGGCTTGCGGTGGGACGGAATTCCGCACACCTACGAAGCAAGCAACCAGATGGCCAACTTCTATCCTGGCCTCTATAACGCGAACAATGCTGCCGTTTTTGCCACGAATCCTGATGAGTCAATCAACTACAACATCATCTCTCCGGACAGTCCGGGACTCGGACCCAGCCCTGACCCAATTCTGGCGGGCTTGGACTTCTACACCAATGGAATCGCCATCTGCGGGAAGGGCGCTCCCAAGGGTTGTGTGAATGACTCCTGGAAGAACTTTGGTCCGCGGCTGGGATTTGCCTACGATCTATTTGGCACCGGCAAAACCGTGATCCGTGGCGGTTACGGCATCATGTATGAGCGCGTGCAGGGCAACGACGTTTATAACAACGCCGGAACCGTTCCTCTCGCAGCCAGCATCAACTTCTCGAACGTCCTACTTGCCGATCCAACGACCGGCGTCGCTGGCGGGAACTCCGTCGGCATTCCGGTGAATAACATAACGGGACTCGACCAGCCCAACTACCGCGCACCCATGAGTACGCAATTCAGCTTGGGCGTGCAGCAGGCGCTCGGCAAGTCGGTACTCTCGGTTGCCTATGTTGGAACCCAGAATCGCCATCAGAGCTACAACACGGAGATCAACCTGCCGGCGTTCAGCGCCCTGCCGGCTCTCCAGGCGGATAATACAACTTACAATGCGGCAGTGCCCTACCCAGGTTACAAGAGTATCCGTATGTCGCGTAACGAATCAAACGGCGACTACAACGGGCTGCAAGTGTCGATGCGCGGCTCGCTGCTGTCGAACGACCTGACCTACCAACTCGGATACACCTACTCGCATACGAACGATGCGCAAACCAACGGAAGCAGCGCCGGAGACCTCGGCACTGTTTCGAATCCCTACGCGGGCTGGAAGTACGACTTCGGCCCATCCCCTTACGACCACCGGCAGATCTTCTTCGCTAACTTCGTGTACGATATCCCGTTCATGAAGCACAGCGACAACAAGATGGCGAAGACTCTGATCGGCGGCTGGGAAGTCTCCGGTATCATCACCGTGACTTCGGGAGCCCCGATGAACATCGGTCTGAGCGGGGGCAACGTTTGCAGCGTAGTTCCCAACTGCACGAACCGTCCGGATACGACCGGCAAGGGTCACGATCCGCACACAATCGCCGAGTGGTTTGACACTTCCATCTACTCGACCCCAGCGGCTGGCCTATGGGGCAACACACCGAAAGACTCGGTGTATGGACCCGGCCGGCACAATTGGAACCTGTCTCTGTTCAAGAACTTCGTATTCAGCGAAGCACGGGGAAGCAACCTGCAACTTCGCGCCGAGTTCTTTAACATCTGGAACCATACTCAACTTCGTGCTGACACCAATAGTGGCGGATACAATGGGAATTTGAACGCTGGTGAAAGTTTTGGAAATTTCACCAATCACTTTGGTCAGATCACTAACACCTTTGACCCCAGAATCATCCAACTGGCGGCGAAGTTCACGTTCTAACCCCATAACTAAACCAACAATCTGTCGAGGAAGCGGCGCGGGAGGCAACTCCCGCGCCGCAGTTTTTTGAGGCGATGCACAGAGAGGAAAGCCAAGATTAATCTGCTATCTTGAGAGAAGAATGGATCAAGATTGCAGGTTGCCAGACCAAGCTAGGGGCTGGGTGCTCACAGTGAAGTGCTATTGCATCAGGTAGAAGGCTTATGAAACGAGTTATCGCCCTATTACTGTTTAGCGCGATTTTGGCCAGCCGAATGGCACTTGCGCAGAGTGAGGCTACACCTGAGCAAGCGCAGGCGTTCGAGCGCGAGGGACGACTGACGGAAGCTGCAGCGGCATGGAAGTTTATCACGCAACGGAACCCGCAAGATGCGGCGGCATTTGCGAGTTGGGGAGTGGTGCTTTCCAAAGAGGAGAAATATTCGGAAGCGGCGGCCGTCTACCGGAAAGCCTTAGCGCTCGATCCAAGACTGCCGGGAATTCAGCTTAATCTCGGTCTAGCCGAGTTTAAACAACAGCGTTTTGCGCAGGCAATCAAGCCGTTGCGGGCGGCGCTGGCCGCCGAACCACAGAGCATGCAGGTACAGACGCTGCTGGGTATGTGCTACTACGGAACCAAGCAATTTGCCGAGGCAGCCAAACACTTGAAGCCCGCAGCCGACGCGAATCCGGAGAATACAGAACTGCATCAGGTGCTGGCGCAGAGCTGCCTTCAGGCGAAAGACAACGAATGCGCACTGCGGGAATTCCGTCAAATACTGGAAAAACAACCGGATTCTGCCGCAGCTCACGTACTTATGGGCGAAGCACTGGATGGCCTGGGCCGGACCGCGGAGGCGATAGACGAATTTAAAGCCGCAATTCGGGTTGCTCCCCAGGAGCCGGGACTTCATTTTGGTCTAGGGTATTTGTACCGAAGATCCACGAAGTACGAAGAGGCAAAGGCTGCGTTCGAAGCGGAGTTGGCAATCGACCCCAGTAATGCGCAAGCTCTGGCGTACCTTGGCGATATCGAATTGAAAATGAATAATACGGAAAAAGCGTTGGAGCTACTCAAAAAGGCCGTGCAGCAGCGAGACGACTTGCGCATCGCCTATGCAGATTTGGGGGCTATCTACGCAGACAGGAAAGAGTACGACGCGGCAGTGGCGGCATTCCAAAGGGGAATCAAACTCGATCCCGAGCAGCCTGACTTGTACTTCCGGCTGGGAAAAGCTTATCAGGCTATGGGAAATCAACCGGCGGCGGAAAAAGAATATGCAAAGTTCCGGGCGCTACACAAGAAGGCGGACGAAGATCTACTGAAGATGATGCCGGACGGCCCGCCGGCCTTACAGCCGTAAGAACGGCTAGTTTGTATGGCAGGACACGGGAATTAGCGGCCAAAAAATTGTCAGCGAATCTTCCCGTTGGCTTTCAGGCCGTCCAGCCAACGGCGTGCAGTGGCGAGCATCCTTGTCGTTGGGGTGGTCTTTCAGAAAATCTCGCAATATCTGGGCGGCTTCCTCGAAGCGATCCACGGCAGTGAGCGATTTGGCTAAAAGCAACTCTGCCTGAGGAGCCAGCCCGTTAGACTGTGTATTGGCTTGCTGCGACTGGTTCAAAGCATCCTCATAGCGCTCCTGGTGGTAATAAGCCTCGGCCAGCGCCCAATGGGTTTCCCATCCAGCATTGGCCTGCAACTGCAATGACTTCTCAAGGGGTGCAATCGCTTCACTGTATTTGTTCTGGTTGCAAAGTGCCATTCCCAGCGCGGAATAAGCGCGAGCGTGGTTTGAGTCGATTTGTGTGGCCTTTTCCAGAACCGCTTGTGCCTTTGCCCATTCCTGTTGCTTCAGATCCAGGACTCCCTGAATATAGAGCACGTCGGGATTTCCCGGGGCCAATCGCATTGCTTCCTGAAGGTACTTATCCGCTTGACGTAGATTATCGTTCCGCAGTTCTTGCATACCCTTTTCAAGCGCTTCTTTGGCTTTAGGAGCAAGGAGGGGACCTGCGGGAACACCTTGGACGCTATTCGAATCCGACACTTTTTGCAGGTTGATGTCCATTTCGTACTTCACCGCTACACGTGCCGAGATGTCCCTTTGAACTGGTTTGTAGCCAACCGCTTCCACAACAATTGAATATTCACCAAAGGTACGAAGGATGAAAAAAGCCCGGCCGCGCGAAGTATTAGTCTGGTCGATCGGAATTCCGTCGTGGAGCAGTTTCACGGAAGCGGGCACGGTGACGACCTCTCTGGAACTGTCGCGGACGGTGACAGAAATCTCGGCGCGGTCACCACGGCTGGCTGTGCTATCCCCTGAACTGTCCTGGGGATGGGCAGCAGGAGAACTTGCCAGAGAACCAAGAATCAGGCAGACAAAAATAGCCGAATCACGCAGGAAGCGAAGCTGCTTGAGCAATTGCATGGGATTCGTAAGGAACACGAGTAAGCGTAGACTTCTGCGTCAGGGGCGTCAAGCAGAACGTTATTGCTGAACATGTGTGGAAGCTGGCTTGCAAAATTATTCGGTCCTCCCTATAAAAGAATCGGGTAGAGTTTAAGTGAAGCGAAAGCTGGGAAGGTACCTCCTTTTTTGGGCTCGACACGCCGCAGATTCTTGAAATCACTTAGCCGTTCCGCAATGGTTCTCTCGCTGGAAAACGTCTTTTCCGTCGCGTGGCCCTGGGGCAGGCCTGTTTCTGGCCAGGAGGGCGGAGCCGTGCAACCAGGTGGGCAGCAGGGTACTCCTCCCGGATCGCCGCTGGGGGCCACCTTTGTAAATGTGGCGAAAGAGTCTGGGCTGAACGTAAAGACCATTTTCGGGGGCGAGCACAAGAACAAGTACCTGCTGGAGACTACGGGTTGCGGTGTGGCGTTTTACGACTACGACAACGACGGTTGGCTGGATATTTTTCTGGTGAATGGAACACGACTGGAGGGCTATCCCTCCGGGCAAGAGCCAGTCAACCATCTGTTCAAGAATAATCGAGACGGAACGTTCACGGATGTGACGCTGAAGGCAGGGTTGGCGCACTCTGGCTGGGGCCAAGGTGTCTGCATCGGCGATTACGATAACGATGGGTACGAAGATTTATTCGTAACCTACTTTGGCAAAAACGTTTTGTATCACAACAATGGCGACGGAACATTCACCGACGTTTCCGAAAAAGCGGGAGTGGCAACCAACGGGAAGAGATGGAGCACCGGCTGTGCGTTTCTGGACTACGACCGGGATGGGAAACTGGACCTGTTTGTCGCCAATTATATAGATCTGGATCTGGCCACCGCACCGGTCCCGGAGTCTGGCCCATGCCTGTACAAGGGAATTCTGGTGGCTTGCGGACCACCGGGAATGATGGGAAGCAAAAACATTCTGTATCACAACAATGGCGACGGGACTTTTAAGGACGTTTCGGAAGCCTCGGGAATGTTGCAAGCCAACGGTACCTACGGGCTGGGTGTGCTTACGGGAGACTTCGACAACGATGGATGGCCGGATATTTATGTGGCGAACGATTCGACGGCCAGTGCGCTTTATCAGAACCAGAAAAATGGAAAATTTGTGGACATAGCGGTGGACGCGGGATGCGCCTTAAGCGCGGATGGAAAGCCGCAGGCGGGCATGGGCGTGTCTGCAGCGGATTACGATTTGGACGGCAACCTCGACATCGTAAAGACGAATTTCGCCGGGGATACGCCGACTCTCTACCACAACGTAGGTGGTTCCCTGTTTGAGGATGCCACGTTCCCGGCCGGTCTAGGCAGGCATACGCAATTTCTGGGTTGGGGCTGTGGCTTTTTCGATTTCGATAGTGATGGTTGGCCAGATATTTTGATCTGCAACGGACACGTATATCCGGAAGTAGAGCAACTGCGAACGGAAGCTGGATACGCACAAAGGAAACTGCTTTATCGAAACTTGCGCAACGGACGGTTCGAAGATGTGTCGCAGGTAGCCGGGACAGGAATTTCCGACCCCACCCCTTCGCGCGGATGTGCATTTGGTGATTTCGACAATGACGGTGACGTGGATTTTGTCATCAATTGTGTGAATGAATTGCCCCAGTTAGTGCGGAACGACATGACGTCGAAGAATAACTGGATTAAAGTACGTACTATCGGCACAAAGTCGAATCGAAGCGGAATCGGGGCCCGGTTGCGGTGCGTCGCGCAAATACCGGGGGAGTCCAAACCACACCAGCAGATTGATGAAGTACGAAGCGGAGGCGGATATTTTGCCCAAAATGATTTGCGCGTACATTTCGGGCTGGGCAAAGCGGAAAAAGTAGACCTGCTGGAAATTCGCTGGCCCAATGGACTCGTGGAGACGCTAAAGGACATTAAGGCTAATCAAGTGATTTACGTTAAAGAAGGAGAAGGGATTGTACGAAAGGTAGTTTTTGGGACAGACCAAGGGGCACCGCCAAAGAAGTGAGATAGTGCAGGGATTGCAGGAGACTTATGCTCGCCGTCCGAATGTTCCATTTTTTTAGCGTCCGCAAGTATTCGCTCATAGGAATTATTCTGGTCGTGCCGTTTGTGTTGATGGGACTTTTGCACGCTTCACCGGCGTCTGGTGTGTGGCATCGACTGTCGGCAGAGCCAGTCGTTTCGCCGGTTGGTTCGAGCTGGCAAGCAGCAGGGACATTTAATCCCGCAGTCGTCTGGCACGACGAGAAAATTGTCATGCTCTACCGGGCGCAGGATACCGCCGGAACTTCGAAGATCGGTTACGCAGAAAGCCGCGACGGAATACACTTCACAGCGAAGCCAGAAGCAGTCTTTGTTCCAGGGGCCGAGTACGAAAAAGATGGCGGGGTCGAAGATCCGCGCCTGGTAAAGATTGGCAGCGTCTATTACATGACGTATACGGGCTATAACAAGAAGGATGCGCAGCTGTGTCTGGCCACTTCACTTGATCTGGTTCACTGGAAGCGCGAAGGAATTCTCCTGCCTGCTTACAAAGGCAATTGGAATGTGGGCTGGACGAAGTCAGGCGCGATCACGTCTGAACAAATTGACGGAAAGTACTGGATGTATTGGCTTGGGACAACTCCGGACAAGAACGATCAGATGGGGTTATCGTCCTCAACTGACTTGCTTCATTGGACGGAAGAAACAGAGGGCCCGGTGTTGCCCAGGCGTCCCGGTAAATTCGATTCGCGAGTTGTAGAGCCAGGGCCGCCGCCGGTCTTGACGCCGGACGGGATTATGTTGATCTACAACGGTGCAGACGACAAGCTCGTATACCGCACAGGGATGGCGATCTTTGACCGAAAGGATCCACGCAAGCTGCTCTATCGATCAGAGCAGCCGATCTTTTGGCCCGAACTGAAATGGGAAAAAGTGGGCCAGGTGCCTAATGTTGTGTTTGTGGAAGGCATGGCGAAGAAGGGGAAACAGTTTTTGTTTTACTACGGAGGGGCAGACAAATATGTAGGCGTGGCTGCGACCGATTCCCTTCGCCCGAACTAGCGTTGGAAATGTCGATTTGAAGAAGCCATGTCCACGTGGAGTCCGTGAACGAACAGAAACAAAGGATTTCCTTACGGTTGTTTTTGCTCTTGTTGCGGTGCTGCTGTCAGAAAGGCAATTTGTTATGATTCGCCGTAGTTCTTACTGTCTACTCGCCGCTCTACTGTTCTTCACAATTCCTCAGTTCGCCCAGGCGCAGGGTCCGGAAGGTCCCTTTGATACTGCCCGGAAGTTGCTGCAACAAGGCAAATATGAAGAAGCGATCGCGGAACTGCAATCGATTTCCAAGCAGGATCCGGTGCCCCAAGGCCTTGCCCATGAGTTGGGAATGGCCTATTACAGGAAGGGCGATTACCTTAGCGCGGTTTCCAGCTTCCAGCAGGCAACAAAAGAAGACGCAAACGATCTTGAGGCGGTGCAACTCACAGGTCTTTCCTTGTACTTGTCTGGCAAACCCGGAGAGGCCATCCCGTACCTTGAAAAAGTGCAGACCTGGTATCCACGGGCCAACGTAGATGCTTACTACATTCTGGGTAGTTCCTATCTGCAAACGAAAAAGTATCCAGAGGCGCGCGCCGCCTTTGCAAAAATGTTTAACTTGGCACCGGACTCTGCCGCCGCTTATCTGCTCTGTGCACGTATGTTGCTTCGATTTGATTTTGGACCCATTGCGGAAGAGTACGGACAGAAAGCGGTATCGATCGACCCGAAATTGCCTCTCGCTCATCTGCTGCTTGGCGAACTCTATCTTTACCAATTGAAGCTTCCAGAAGCGATTTCGCAATTCGAGAAGGAGATTGCGCTGAATCCTGCGAATGCAGTGGCCTATTACAAACTGGGGGACGCCTATCTGCGAGACTTGAAATACGACGAAGCAGAGAAAGTGCTGCAACGTTCAATCTGGCTGGACGCCACATCGACCGGCCCGTATATCCTGCTGGGGAGGGTGCTGGAAAAGAAAGGCGAACCGGAACTAGCCGTGCGCTCCCTGCAGCGAGCTATCAGCATGGACCCCAGTAATCCGATTCCCCACCACTTGCTTGGTCAAGCGTATCGTGATCTGAGTCGTATGGAAGATGCCGCACGAGAATTGAAAACTGCCGAACAGCTTCAATTGCGCGAGGCCGCCAAACCCTGAAGGTGCCCTGCGTCTATCTAGCGGTTTGCTCTTTAGCGAGTTTCTCGACCATTGCCGGCGGCATTTGGCGTATAAATTCGAGGACGGCGGCATTGGTCCAACCGAAACCAATTACGTTTATCTGATATCCGCTCTTTACGGCTGCGTCAGTCGTGCCCGTGGTGGCGTTGTATTTTTCGCGAATGGTCCCATCGCGTTTGAAGTTTTCTGCGACAGTCGATACGAATTCGTAGGAAACTCGATTTGCGGCCTCGTCGAAGCCGTAACGGCGTAATCCTTCCACAGCGATAAACTCCAGAGGCGCCCATGCATAAGGCGCATCCCATTGCATGCCAGTATCGTAAGGGCTGGTCTGTAAGCCTCCGGGCTGTTCAAACTTGGGCAAGTTCTTTAAAACGCCATTGGCCTGTTCTTTTGTCGCAAGGCCCGCCCACAACGGATAGAACGTGGAGGAGTATTCGTAGGTGCTCCGAGATTTTGTTTCTGTATCGTAGTCGAAAAACTCGCCGCGTTTTCCATCCCAAAGATATTTGTTAATCGCTGCCTTGCGCGCTTCTGCGATCTTGTTCCATTTGTCAGCGTCCGCGGTATGACCCAGCATTTTGCCCATTTCTGAGAGATCATTCTCTGTTTTATAGAGCAAGGAATTCAGGCAAACAGGAGCAAAGTGATGGGTTGCTGCTCCATAGGCGCCAAACCGGAATGAAATGTCAAAGCCGGACTCGCGCATGGAGCGGTCGCCTTTGTAGTAATCGCGACTCAATGCCAATTCGCGGAGTGTCTGGCAACGTGGTCTTTCCATGGTGCGCGGCATAGTGCAAAGCTGAAGGGAATAGTCTCCGCCAACGCCAAGCGGTTGCGTATCACCTGGCTTTCGTTCCACGAAGTAAGATTGATTCGCTTCTGGATGAGCAATGAAGTATCCGGCAACCTGCTGGTAATGATCGGTCTCGTCTTTTAAGCTCTCGGCAGCGGGACCTTGGCCGAAATCGAAATAGCGAGAGAGTCCCGTGTCACCGGCTAAATGCGGCTCGCGCACCCACATTTCATGATCGCGCTTGGCATAGCCGTAGGCGCGTTCGAGCCAGGCACGATCATCATGACCCTTAGCTTTATCCGCTTCATAAACCGCGAGAATCATCGAAGTGAGAAAAGGCGGTTGAGAGCGGCTCAAGTAGTAGCTGCGATTCGCGTTCAGGATCGAACCATAATGCTCGATCTCAAAGAAGAAATTCTCCACCATACCCCGTGCAAGTTCGATCCTGCCGGCGCGCACAAGGCCGCGAATGATGAAATAACTATCCCAACCGTACATCTCGTTGAACCGGCCACCGGGGACCACGTAGGGATGCTCCAGGTAGAGCAGTCCATGAGGATAGAAAGTATTGGTGTCTATCTCTCCGGGCTGATGGAGCACTTTGGGAAGAAGCTTTATCTCGACGCCACATTGCGATTCGAGGGTGCGGACTTTGTCTGGCGCGGTAAAATCCGCGGGGAGATAAAGAATGGATTTCATCGCCAGCTTTGGATCGACGATGGTGGAACAGTTGTCCATCGAGCGCGTAAGCGTGTCCCAGCCACCGGAAATGTAGTCGAGCATAGGCTGCAAGCCCTGGGCCGGAGGAGGGTCCGTGGGAACGGGAACCTGATTCGCCTGGAGCGGCGGGGATAACAGAGCGATCGCCAAACCCGCAATCAACGTCGATGCCTTATATTTCATACCAACGTGGATCCACATGTCCGCCTCTTTCTTAAAATCCGAATTCCCAGGCCTGTGTGCCCGCCGTGTCCCGAGCGAGGCCCCATTACAAACGGTGTTTAACCGTGACGAACTCAGGTTGTCAGCCGATCCGCAGAAATAGGGCGGATGGGCCAGATATTCAACGACACGATGGAGTCGTTGGATGCCGCTGCTAATTCAAAACGCAGTTTTCCCCGTGATGGGACATATGTTCTTGTCGTCAAAGCAGCTTGGCCGTTGATGAAGCACTCCACCACCGAGCCATCAAGGAAAAAGCGCAGTTCGAGATCGTTTTGATCAAGAGAAGGCAGATTCGCGTGAACTTTTCCAATTTGCAGTTCCTGCGCGATCCTGGTCGGATCGTAGGAAATGGAGACCACTTCGTTATTTCCAGAGCTCAGTTTCAGCTGAAACGGTTTGAACTTCGCGTGTAATTCAATTTCGGCAGACGCGCCAGGAAGTTCCATTCTGGCCAGTGCTTCATGAATTTCGCCAGGACTTGCCTTGTCCATCGGCAAAGTCATTTTTGTGCCGCGAAGTTGTTGAACGTGTGGAAGCACGTGCATACGTAAATTGCCATCGTCTCCAACAGTAAGTTGGCGCGGAAGAGACATACATCCGGCCCAACCTGCGGCGCTAAATTCGGCTTCCGGTCGAGTCTCTGTAATCCAGCCCCAAAGAATTCTCTGACCCTTTGCGTCAAGCTGACTTTTCGGCGCATAGAATGAGCCGAGGTCCAAAAACCCCTGCTTTTGCGGATGGAAAAGCAGTTCTTTGGGATCGAGCTCGCCCGTCTGCCAGTAGACCTTTCGTTCCGTGGAGTACAAGAGAACATGCTTGTTGCCCAACGCAAAAAAGTCCGGGCACTCCCACATCTCGCCAGAATCAACGGGATCGCTAGTCTGTTTGGAATTTTTCTTACCAGAAGCCAGTATGTGGAGATACTCCCAGTGGCGCAAATCCGTTGAGCGATAGAGGAGAACGTTTCCGCCAAGGCCAGGCTGGCCCGAGCCCACACCGAGGTACCAAGACTTGCCATCTCTCCACAAGAAGGGATCGCGAAAGCCCGTTAGTTTTGTGCCGCGTGGCGGCAAGAGAACAGGAGCCGCAAGCTTTTTCCATCTGCGCAAGTCCGGATCGCTGGACGTTGCAAGGCATTGAGTCTCGATAAAATTGTGCGTGCCATCGCGGAGGGTCGCCTCCTCGGGCGAGACGCTTTTAACTCCAGTATAAAGAAACGTAGCCGTTCCGTTGTCGTCTACGGCGCTTCCCGAAAAGCATCCCTCCGAGTCGTAGCCGCCGGGAGTGGGTGCCATTGCGATTGGTTGGTGCTTCCAATGGATCATGTCGGGGCTAACGGCATGTGCCCAGTGCATGTCTCCCCAAACAGCAGCGTTCGGGTTGTACTGGAAAAACATGTGGTATTGGCCCTTCCAGTAGATTGGCCCGTTGGGGTCGTTCATCCAATTCCGCGCCGGCAATAGATGAAATTGCGGGCGGAGAGGATCGGCGGCGATCGCAGCTCGGGAAATTGGCTCATCGAATCCATATGCGGCGGAAAGAGAAGAAAGTGGCCACCGTAAAGTCGCGGCGGCCCCAAATGCGCCGATACGAGCCAGTAGTGTTCGTCGCGAAATCGCCACAGAAGCCTCCGACCCACATTGCGGTTGAGTGTAACCGATTTTCGAAATGATGGGATGTGATAAGAGACAAGAATTTATGGTCCGAATTCTGGTGCCGCACAGTGAGATGGCAGCGTCTCTTTGCGTTCGGCCCGTCTGCGCTCAAGGTGTTAGTATGACGAGTATGCGAGTCATCTGGATATTCTGAGCGGTTTTTCTATCCCCTATGGAAAGAATGGTTACGAGAGTTCTTTTTTTCTTCCTCACCGCTGTTGTTTCGCAATTCACTGGAGATTTCGTCTTTGCATCCCAGGCTTCTAAACATGACGCTTCTGGGCAAACTCCTACTCGCAATGCGACCCAAGCTGATCAGTTGTATCAGGAGGGAGTCGAGGCGACACAGCGGGGTGACCTGACCACAGCTGCAGGCAAGTTCAAAAAAGTCCTTGCGTTGTTTCCGGACAATCCCGCAGCGCATAATTCGCTCGGTTGGGTGCTCTCGGCTTCCGGCCAACTGGATGCAGCCATCAGCCATTTTCGAGTAGCCGTACGATTGAAACCAGGTTTTGCACTGGCACACATGAACCTGGCGAATGCGCTCGCGGGCAAGGGAGATTTACCCGAAGCTCTCGTTGAAGCGAAGAGAGCTGCGAAACTGGCGCCCGACGATTCTGAGACGCATCACACACTTGGCCGTTTGCTGGATTCTTCCAAAGACTTTGACGGTGCCATCCTTGAATTACGACGTGCAATTGAGCTGGAGCCGCAAAGGGCGGAATTGCACGACGATTTGGGCACCGCCTTCATGCACAAAGGGAAATCGCAAAGTGCAGCCGAGGAATATGTCGAAGCCGTGCGATTGCAGCCTGATTTTGCTCAAGCACACTACCATCTGGGGATTTTGCGGCTTCAACAGAAATCGATGGAGCAAGCCGAAGAGCATCTCCGGGCTGCCACAGAACTAGATCCGAGTAACGGAGACGCGCACTATTATCTGGCACAAGTGCGCAGGAATAAGGGTGACATCGACGGTTCCATTCGCGAATTGAAAGCGGCCACGGAACTCAAGCCAGACAATGCCGGTGCGCTGAGCGAGTTGGGATTGTTGCTGTACCAAACGGGAGCGATGGATCAAGCCGTAGTGGCATTCCGGCAGGCAGCGAAATTGCGCCCGGAAGATGCGGATATTCACAACAATTTAGGATTGGCGTTGCTGCAGAGTGGAGACGGGCGCGGAGCGATCGCAGAATTTCAAACTACGGTTCGCTTGCGTCCGGACGATGGCGATTATCGGGGAAATCTTGGAGCAGCGTATCTGCAACTGGCGGATTTTGATGCTGCAGTTGCGGAATTTGAGGCAGCGGTGAAGATTTCTCCCCAGAGCGCGACACTGCACCACGACCTGGGACTAGCGTTGAAGCTACAAGATAAATTGCCTAACGCCATAGCCGAGTTTCGCAAGGCGGAAGAACTCGATCCTTCGCAACCCGATGCTCCTTACACGCTGGGAGTAACACTGTGGCAGCAGGGCGAAACGGAAGAGGCTGTCAAGGAATTGCGTGCAGCCGTTAAGGCAAAGCCAGACTACGCAGAGGCCTATTACACCCTCGGTACAGTCTTGAAGCAACAGAATAAGTTAGAGGAAGCTGCGTCGGCATTGCGCGAGGCAATACGACTGAAGCCAGACTTTGCAGGAGCCCACACGACCTTGGCAACTGTCCTGCGACAACTGGGAGATACGGAAGGTGCCGCCGCAGAAAACCGTGCTGGTGCGCAAATCGTTAAACAAACGATCGGCACACAGGCGGCGCTACTTGCAACGAACTCAGGGCGGACATTTCGCAATACGGGTGATCTGGAGAGCGCCATTGCGCAGTTTCGCTCCGCGATTGCCTCTTCGCCAAATTACGCGCGCGCTCACTATGAACTGGGCGTGACATTGCGACAGCAGGGAAAAACAACGGAAGCATCCGAAGAATTCGCTCGCGCCAAGGAACTGGATTCGAGCATCACAATTCCAGCGCCGTGAGGCTTTATAGAGCTTCCTGGTGAAATGACGCTTCAGGCTTACCAACGCAGGATGCTATTTTAGCTCGTGAAGACTCACGATAGTCGATTCCACCGGCACACCGCGCGCAACTCGCACTCGAAGTACAGCTTCAAACGGTTTCAATTGGTTTGTGCTTCTAACACCCATACGCCCGAGTAGCACTTCCAGGTGGTTTGGTTCGGTCACAAACTCCACGGCCGCCTGTGTGCCTATGGTTGTTGTTCCTGCAAGGATGAGCTCTGAATGAGCCGGGTTTGTTCCAGGAATCATGGCGACGATGGCATAGTCCTCGGTGAGTGTAGCGTTTGCAGGGCTGGCCAGGAACATTAAGGGTTCTCCGGCAATTGGCTGCAGATTGGCGATTCCCAAGTCACCTTTTCTAGGGCCATCAACTACTCGCCGAAAGCTATAGAGCCTGGTATTCGGTATCTCGAGCAGGGTCAGATTCTCGGATGGCGATCCGACAATAATCAAGTCGTTCTTCTGGGCGTCGTCCAGAGAAAATAATTTACCTCGTTTGACCCGCAAATTATGGTGGAGCACGGCGAACACAAGATCCAGGCTATGGATCCCCAGAACTTCACCTACCCCTGTGTAATGGTCCCTGACGGCTTCTTTCGCGTCTCTGGCGGCGTCGAAATACCTCATCCCGGTCTCTGGTCGCCCAACAAATTCGGCGTTGCTGAAAATTACCCAGGGCTCTTCCGGGCCGGTCAGGAATCCCTGCCAGAAAACCTGCACCGGCTCTGGCACTTTTTCCGCGTGGACGACAGGTGCATCGTTTGGTTTTCGCGTTAAGACATAGCCCAAAACCGAAGCACAGCTGATTAAGGCAACAAGCAGGCCCACAGCTAGTGCATTCCAAAGAACCTGCGGATGAGTGGAGGTGTCTGGGGCTCCATGCATTCTGGAGTCCGGCTCAACTGTCGTAGGAGATTTCGGGGAGCCGGGTTTCCGTTCACGAAAATGGAGGGCATAGGTACCCTTGGGAAAATCCACGATTACGGGATCTTCGGAGCCTTCATCACTGTAATACTCTGTGATTTTTGTGCGGAGACGCCCAGCCTGGACTCGCACCATTGAATTCAGCTGAGGGTCGAAGTCGGAGCGCCGTCCCAGTACTTCCGTGGCAATCTGATATTCTTTGACTGGTTCCCCGGGATGGTCCAAGGCTTGGTGGGTTAAGTATTCAAGGAGCTTGCGCAGAGACTCCGCTTCACGCAGAGCATGACTGGACTCCAAGCGCTCAACCTGAGCTAAAATGTGATTACGGTCCAGCACGAGCCCACCTAGGGCGATGTAACGTGAGTGTAACTCCCCTCGTAACTCAATACAAATAATATTTTTACACTAGGTAACCGTTTCAGACGCACTGAGACTTTACTGGTCTATCTGAGAAGTAGATAGTCGGGAACAATATTTCTGGTCGTGTCGCTCTGTACGTCATGATTGATCTAAGGTGCATCGTGTCGCGCAGGGCGGGGCCTGCAGTTGTGTGTACAAATAGATGTCGAGGGTACGTTGCGGGCCGGCTTTCTCGGGGGTTGGAGAGAATACTGGCAAGACGGACCTGGTCGGGTGCATCCACGTAACTGTCTTAAAAGAGAATATAGCCAGAAGTTCCACTCTCACCAATTCCATCGCTCACAAAACCAGATAGTCGAGTTTTAGCAGGGGTGCTATCTCAGGCGTGTGGTTGTGCTTTCAGGAGGCTACAAGATGAAGAGGTTTACTTCAGGAGCGTTGTTCCTCTTTTGTGCTTTGCTCTTTGTAGGAATGCTTGCGCCGTCATCGTACGGCCAGGCCGTTTACGGCAGCATCAACGGAACAGTAACCGATCCGCAGGGCGCTGCAGTAGCGAGCGCCAAGATCACCGTCACTTCGGTAACCAAGAATACGAGTGATGAGACGACCACAAACGAAAGCGGAAATTATTCGGTGATCCACTTGATCCCGGACACGTACAGGGTCAAGTTTGAGGCTACAGGATTCAAGTCGTCCGAGGTCACCAGCGTCATAGTGCAGGTAGACGCAACGGCTCGCGTCGACGCGCAGTTGGAAGTTGGTTCCGTCTCGCAGACGGTGGAAGTCACCGGAGAGGTTCCTCAACTTAAGACGGACCGCGCGGACGTTTCGCTGGATTTCAACTCCGACTACGTTGAGAAACTCCCTCTCGTGAATCGCAATTTTCAATCGTTGCTGCTCTCCGCGCCCGGAACGCAACAGATCGGGTGGAGCCACGCGGCCACAGAGAATCCACAAGGTTCGCAGCAGACGTTCGTCCAAGGCCAGCACTTCAGCGGCACCGGCTATGAACTAGACGGAACAGACAACCAGGATCCTATCCTGGGAATTATCATCATCAATCCGAACCTGGACTCGGTGGGAGAAGCAAAAGTCACGCTCATGAATTACGACGCGGAGTTTGGCAAATCCGTGGCGGGTATGATGGTGGCATCAACCAAGTCGGGAACAAATGATATTCACGGAAGCGCGTTCTGGTTCCGGAATTCGGATTTCACGCAGGCGCGCAACCCATTCACCCAGCCCGCGGATGTGGCGCTGCCCAGCGGGAAGTGGAATCAATTCGGCGGTTCGGCGGGCGGACCAATCATCAAGAACAAACTGTTCATTTTTGGCGACTATCAGGGAACCCGGCAGTCCAACGGCATCACCGACAATATCGTGATTCCAACGGCCACTGTTCTCAGCACTTGTACGCAAGCCACGGGTTTCTGCGATTTGAGCCAATACCTCGGTCAGGTTTCGAATAGCAATGGTCAAATCTACGATCCAGCAACCGGAGATCCCCTGACGGGAGCGGGTCGCACGCCATTCGCCGGCAACCTGATTCCTGTCGATCGCCTGTCACCAGTGGCGGTAGCACTCCTGAAGCGTTTCCCGCAGCCCGTTAACGGCAACGTGACGGCTTTCAACTTCTTTGGTAACGGCTCCGGTCCATTTCACGGGAATTCCTTCGACCTACGGGGCGATTACCAGGCGCCTGGAAACATGCACATTTTTGGCCGTTACACGCGGGCCTACTACAGCCTTACAGGGTCTCCGGTACTGGGAATTGGCTTGGGGGGCCTGGGAAGCGGAGTCAACGGTCTAAGCGGAAACTCCAATATTCATAACCACAGTCTTGCCGCCGGGTTCGACAAAGCGATCAGCACGCACACTTCTCACGGACTTCCGGTTCGGTTGGTTCCAATACAATCCGCATTCCGTGAAGCCTGACCCTAACTCCACTGCAGCCCAGGATCTGGGCCTGAACGGACTGAACACCAGCGACACTTCCACCGGAGGTTTGCCCGTGTTCCAGTTTGACGGCACGCTTACGAATTTCGGCGATGGTCTGGATCCTTCTCGCTGCAACTGCCCGTTGATCGAAAACGAGCACCAATACCAATTCGTCAACAACTGGACGAAGATCGCCGGCAATCACAGCATGAAGTTTGGAGTGGATTTGCGGTTTGCGCACAACCTGCGCTTCCCTAGCGATGCCAACCGAACAGGGCAACTAGCGTTCAACCACAAGGCGACCTCGCTCTATGATCCTGCGTACTGGCAGTAACACTGGTGGACTGGACCTGGGTTCCTTCGTGCTGGGTGAAGTTACCCACTTCGAACGTTTTGCCAGCGTCAGTCAGAATGCAGCAGAACACCAGAACCGATTCTTTCTGTATGCGCAGGATCAATACCGCGTCACCAACAAATTGACCGTGAGCTACGGAATACGGTGGGAAGACTATGAACCGGAATCCGTGAATGCCAAGGGCAATGGTGGTTTTGCGAACCTCACCGAGGGTCTTATTCGGGTTGGCGGTTACGGCCCATACGGGCTAAACGGCAACATTTCGCACTACCTTGGCGCTTTTGGGCCACGGATCGGTATCGCCTATCAGTTGAAGCCGAAGACTGTGGTCCGCATCGGCTACGGCCGCAGCTTCGATATCGGCGTATTCGGCTCGAACTTTGGCCACGCCGTGACGCAGAACCTGCCAGTACTCGTGCACCAAGCGATCGGGGCACACGATCTGAATCCATTAGCCATTAATGATAACTCCGCGGTTTATCAAATGGATTCACCAACCGGCCCACCACCAGCCGAGTTCCCGGCAGTATCAGCTGCAGGCACGATTCCTCTGCGCGGGCCAACGGATTCCGTGGATCCCAGAATCCGTCCGACGAAGCAGCGGATTGCATCCATCGATATGTGGAATGCGACCGTCCAACACCAATTGACGTCCACGATGACCTTGGAAGTCTCCTACGTTGGGAATAAGGGTACGCACGGGTTTGCCGGGAATGGCCCCACGTATAATGTGAACCAGAGAAGTATGGCCGGTTATGGCGTATTGGCACCAGACAGCCGTCGCCCCTATTTCAATCGATTCACCTATCCAGACTGCTCCATTTCACTTGGAGTCTGCGGACTCGCCAACGTCCCTGTGGCCGACCAGCTTAAGTGCTGCTCTTCCGACATGGGCAACTACTTCGGTATGGATGCGAGCAGCAAGTACAACGCATTGCAGATCAAGGTTGAGAAGCGGTTCTCGCAGGGACTTCAGTTCATCTCGCACTACACCTGGTCCATGGCGAGGTACTACGACAACAACTATTTCGCGATTGATCCCAAGATCGCTTATGGTCCGATGCAAATTAACCGCAACCACGCATGGGTTACCAACATCGTCTATGAACTTCCGTTTGGTAAGGGCAAGAAGTATATGACCAACGCCAATACCTTTACGGATTACATCGTCGGTGGTTGGAGACTGACCAGCATCACGAACTGGAGCGGCGGTCTGCCTTGGACACCAAGCTACAAGGACTGCAATGCTGACCAGGACGTCGGCGTTTGCCGTCCCAACAAAGCTTCCGGTTCGTTTTCAGAGGGCGTAAAGCGAGATGCCGCAGGAAATCTCACTTGGTTCACACCTATCGCCGAACTGGCCACCAACGGAGCGAGTGGAGGCAAGTTCTCTCGCCCGGATGCTGGAACACTTGGCAATGTAGGCATGAACTCGTACCGTGGACCTCACTTCTTTACATCCGATCTCTCGGTTGCGAAAAACTTCCGATTCACCGAGCGGTATAGTGCGGAATTCCGCATGGATGCAAAGAACATCTTCAATCACCCGGTAATGGGCTTCAACTATACCCAGGGCAATGCTTGTATCGATTGCGCTGGGACGGATGCCGGCCGAATTACCAATATCGAAAACAACACGACAATGCGGCTGCTTACCTTTGGGCTGCGTTTCAACTTCTAACTTTAGGGAGGCCTGCTTGAAGGAGCAGGCCTCTTCTGAATAAACAGATTTAAGTTTGACTTTGGATTTTTTCCGAATAGAAATACCCCTAACACCCCAAAATGAGGGGAGCTCGCAAGGGCTCCCCTTTTTTCTGGAATTTACATCCTCCAGCGGGCAGGGTAATGCAGAGCACCATGTCAAACCACACTTCTCTAAATCATTTCTTCCTTACGAGTTTTCTTGTAGCCTTCTTACAACGTTAACGAGAGAACACCACTATGTCTGCCGGAAACTATACCGTCATCGGCCTGGGGGAATTGCTCTGGGACATTTTCCCTCAAGGAAAACAACTTGGCGGCGCGCCTGCAAATTTTGCGTACATTACCAGCTTGCTTGGCGATCATGGAATCGTCGCCAGTCGTGTGGGAGCGGACGATCTAGGCGAGGAAGCCACACGGCGTCTGCAACACTTGCGTCTGCCGACAGATTTTCTACAAATCGATTCACGTTATCCCACCGGCACGGTGAATGTACATGTCGACCAGCAAGGCCAGCCGCAATATGAGATTACACAACACGTTGCCTGGGATTTTTTTGAGCTGACACGGGAGTGGCGCACGCTGGCTGGGCAGGCCGCGGCCATCTGTTTCGGAACACTTGCGCAGCGCTCGCCGTCATCTCGCCGTACGATTGTGGAATTTCTCAAAGCGGCTCGGCCATCCGCGATCCGAGTCTTCGATGTGAATCTGCGGCAGAGTTTCTATTCCGAGGAGATTGTTTTGGACTCTGCGAAGCGCGCGAACATCATCAAGTTGAATCACGAAGAGATGCCACGAGTTCTGGTGCTGCTCGGCGCGCCTGCAAACATCAGGCAAGCGGATGATGCGCGTGAGCAAGCCGATTGGCTGTTGAGAACTAGTGGGTCGGATCTGATCTGCATTACGCGTGGAGAGCATGGCAGCCTGCTTTTCTCTCGCGATGGTTGGGACGAGCATGCGGGACTGTCCATAAAGGTCAGAGACACGGTCGGCGCCGGGGACGCATTCACCGCCGCGCTGGTGCATCACTACCTGAGGCGCGCTTCTTTGGAAACTATGAATGAGGCAGCCAATCGCATGGGGGCTTGGGTGGCCAGCAACGTGGGTGCTACGCCGGAGCCTGATCCCGTCATACTGGAAAAATTCAGGAATCCAGCAAACTGATTCAACTCGCCGAATGGCGCCAAACCCGGTACTTGATGGCTCCCCGTTGGATGAAGACAGAGAATCTTCCTTCTTAAAAGCGAACGCGTAGAGTCTTGTGATTTCGGTCACTGTCCGTAGTGACTTCGGTCATAAGGGGAGTGTGCTCTAAAGGTGTATTGAACGTACGTCCGATACAGTCTCCGCTCCAGCAAGGCTACATCTCGTGGGTTCTTTTACTCAAATCGACTCGGTTCCTTGCTGCGGATATGGCAAGCCGTCGCCTGCCTATTTCCTTGCACGTCTGTGCGGTCAACTCAAGCGCGCTTTTGAACGAGGCACACGATGAGTAAGTTTAAAGACTCTGCTCACCTGCTACGCCTAGCCGCTGTGTTCCTGCTGGGCGCAGTTGTCTTTGTTGCCCTTCGCGCGGCGGTCATACCGAAGAGCTTTGGCCGTTACGGGCCATATCGTGGAGCAGCGTTGACAGAGCTGAGTTCGCGCGAAATCCACTATGCGGGGCACGAGACGTGCGAGGGTTGTCACCCGGATATTCTGGAGATCAAGTCCAAGGGCGTCCACGCGCATGTGAATTGCGAATCATGTCACGGGCCACTGGCGAACCATGCGGATGATCCTGCGACCATAAAACCGATGAGGCCGGAAGTCGGAAAACTCTGCGTGCGTTGCCATTCGCAAAACTCCGCGAAACCGGGCGGTTTTCCCCAAGTTGACCCCAAAGAACACTCCCAAGGCACGCCATGCAACACATGCCATCAACCGCACAGTCCAGGATTCGACAAAGGAGGTAAGCCATGAACCTCACGCGTCGACAAGTTCTACTGCTACTTCCTGCGGCGGCGGCCGCCTGGGAATACGTGCTTGCTGGAACTCCGGAAGTTGCTCCGAACTACAACATGTCGGAACACTGGTGGGGAATGCTGCTAGACACAACCAAATGCATCGGTTGTGGTAGTTGCGTGCGAGCCTGCGCCATGGAAAATGAAGTGCCCGAGGGATATTTCCGGACTTGGATTGAGCGTTACCACGTCAGTGACTGGCACATTGAAAATCCGCATGTCGATTCGCCCAATGGAGGCAAAGAAGGATTTCCGTCGGATGGACCAAAGGACGGCAAGAACTTCTTTGTGCCCAAGCTGTGCAATCACTGCGCGGACTCGCCCTGCACGCAAGTCTGCCCGGTGGGGGCTACCTTTCACTCCAAAGATGGAGTTGTACTGATCGACTACAACTACTGCCTGGGATGCCGTTACTGCATTCAAGCCTGTCCGTATGGTTGCCGGTTCTTTCACCCGACCAAACACACAGCAGACAAATGCACACTGTGTTATCACCGAATCGTAAAAGGATTGACGACCGCGTGTTGCGAGTCGTGTCCCACGGGCGCCCGACAGCTGGCAGACTTGAGAGACCCGAAAGATCCAATCCATGCGTTCCTGAAAAACCACAGTGTGCAAGTTTTGAAGCCGCATCTCGCCACTGGCGCGAAAGTGTTTTACAACTCGCTGGACGGCTCGGTGCGCTAAGGAGACCCGCTGATGGATGGATTCATGTATCCGAACGAAGTGGAACTCCAGTGGAGTGTGCTGATCGTCCTATACCCGTTCCTCACCGGGCTGGTGGCAGGCGCGTTTATTCTTGCTTCGTTGGAGCGAGTTTTTCGAGTCGAGGCTGTGAAACCGACTTACAGGCTTGCGCTGCTTACTGCACTGGCATTTCTGATTGTCGCCCCATTGCCGTTGCAGCTTCACCTGGGCCATCCAGAACGGTCACTCGAAATGTACCTCACACCCAATCGCGCTTCGGCCATGGCGATGTTCGGTTTCGTCTATTTGTGGTACTTGATGGCTGTGCTGCTCCTGGAAATCTGGCTCGACTACCGGCGTGACATTGTCCTGCTGTCGCAGTCGACTCGTGGCTGGCGTCGCGTCATGTACCGCTTACTGACTTTGGGCTCCCAGAACATCAGCCCGGGAGCGTTGCGAATGGACGACATCGTTGGGTGGATTGTTACCCTGGTCGGCATTCCATCCGCATTTCTTTTGCACGGTTACGTTGGTTTTATCTTTGGATCCATCAAAGCAAATCCATGGTGGTCAACTCCGTTGATGCCCGTGGTGTTCCTGTTTTCTGCCATGGTATCGGGAATTGCGCTGGTGCTTCTCATGTACATGCTTACTTCCTTCTTTCGTCGAAAAGCGATCGACATGCATTGCCTGGATACAATTGCCAAGTACTTGCTGTACACCTTCATAATTGATTTCTCGCTTGAGATGATCGACCTGCTTCATCGAATCTACGAATCGGATGAATCTTTTCGAAGCCTCGATTTCATGGTGCACACACGTCTTTTCGTATCGCAGGTTGTACTGCAGATTTTCGTTGGCACGCTGCTGCCGATCATCTTGCTGGCTTCTACGCAATTCTTCCGATTTGCTGATGCGGTTCGCAAGAGGGTTTTTGCATTCGCGGGAGTGCTTACAATTGTGGGAATCTTCGCGATGAGATGGAATGTTGTGATCGGAGGACAACTGTTTTCGAAGAGTTTCCTCGGATACACAACCTACAAAATGGATTTTGTCACTCGCGAAGGATTGCTGCCTGCCATCCTGTTACTTGTGCTTCCTTTTATCATCCTATATGTCCTGATCAAGATTCTTCCACCGTGGCACGAAAACAACAACAACGAGATGCAAGGCTCGGCCGCTGACTGAATGTGGCGAGAGGCGCTATCCGTGGGACCACCCGGCGCGATCTCTTGCCCCTAATGCTTTTCGGATGCCTTTACACCTTGGGGCACCAGTGGCAATTCGCGCAGACGGGTGCCCGTGGCCTGGAAGATGGCATTCCCAATAGCAGGAGCAATCCCGACAATTGGCGCTTCGCCTGCTCCCACCGGAGGAAGATCTTTGCGATTGATGAGGACGGTCTCAAGTTTCGGAATGTCTTTGAAACGCGGAACCCGATATTGAGCGAAGTGCGGATTGAGGATTCGCCCGTTTTCAAACTGGACGGCTTCAAACAACGCACCGCCTATACCCATGATGTTCGCGCCTTCCACCTGATTGAGCAGGCCGTCAGGATTGACGATTGCGCCGCATTCAAAAGCGGTTACGATCCGCACGACATCCACTTTTCCGGATGCGTGATCGACTTGCACTTCCGCAAACGTTGCTACATAGCCTAGTTTTTCGTAGCCACCGCCCATTCCAAATCCCTGGCCGCTTGCTGCTTTGGTCTTTCCCCAGCCGAACTTCTTCGCGCCGGCTTCGAAAACCGCTCGCAAGCGCTGTTCCTTCAAATTGCGGAGGCGAAATTCCAACGGGTCCAGATTGATTGAGCGAGCGAGCTCATCCATGTGCGTTTCGCGTGCAAAATGGTTTGCTGTCGCAGCCAATCCTCGGTAAGAACCTTGACGAAGGGGCGAATCTACGGAATGAAATTCAATTTTCTGATTTGGAACATCATAGTAGGTGCGAATTCCTGCAGTGCCAGAATTATAGTTGTGAAATTCCCAGGCGGAAATTGTTCCATCGCTCGCGGCTGCGCTGGTAACTTCGATTACGCCTGCAGGCCGGAAATAGGCCCAGGTGAACTCTTCCTCTCTTGTCCACACAACTTTGACGGGGCGTTTTGCTGTGCGAGAAAGACGGGCGGCTTCGATTGCGGCGTCACCGGTGTGCTTCCCACCATAACCGGACCCCGTGTCAGGCATTTCCACGCGAATGTCTTCTTCGGGAATGCGAAACGCGGCAGCCAGTTCCGTGCGTACACCAAAGGGTCGTTGTGTACCCGTGAGGACAGTAAGCCGATCGCCTTCCCAATAGGCAAGCGCGGCGCGCGGCTCTAGTGGCGCATGGGCAATGTAAGCGACGTTGTAAGTTTGCTGAAGGCGATGCTTGGCGCCGGCAAACACTTCTTCTACTGAACCGACGGCGTAGACGGTTTCCTCCCCAGGCTTCTCGGGCGGAGTCACATTCTTCTTCAGATAATCGAAGAGTTCCTTATTCGATATTTGTGGATCGGCCTTCCATTCCGCCTTGATGAGTTGGGCGGCGTGGGTGGCAGAGGCTGAAGTCGGCGCGGCCACCGCCAGGAAGTTACCATCTCGCACTACCGTGACACCGGGTAGTTTTTCCGCTTCTTTTGTATCGGCATTTACGAGAGTGGCATTGAAACGATCAGGACGGATCACCTTTCCATAAATCAGATCCTCTTTGCGTTGATCCGAAGGATACCGATGAATCCCGGTTACGAAATCTCGGCCCGCGACCTTAGGAGCAGTTTTCCCCGCGATTTTCCAATCTTCAGGGGGAATAAGAGAATCCTCTGCGGGTACTCTTTGTGCGATCTGCTGGCCTTTCACGACCGCGGCATAAGCAATCGATCGGCCGGAGGCAGGGTCACTGATTGTTCCATTCGCTACCGTTAGCAACTTTGGGTCAACTTTCCAGTCGGTTGCGGCCATCGTGACCAGCGTGCTTCGAGCCGCAGAAGCCACCTTGCGCAGTTGTAAATTCATGATGGGAGTAGTGCGGCTGCCGAATGTACCCATATCAAATGGACAGAGCTTTGTGTCGCCCATGACCATCACAATGGTGGCGGCAGAGACTTTCAGCTCTTCGGAAACGGCCTGAGTGAGGGACGTCCGGATGTTCTGCCCAACCTCGGCTTTACCGGTGAAGACAGTGATTGTTCCAGTTTCACCGATGTGCAGCCAGGCACTGATTTCTTGTGGCAGAGAGTTTTCAGATTGGCGACGCCCGGATCCCGATTCCTGACTGGAAGAAGCTTTTTGAATCGAGCTCATCACCAGTAACCCGGCCCCGAGTATTTTGAAGAAATCGCGGCGATTAGCTTCGAATTGGTAGGCGGAAGCGGCACCCAGTTCGTAACGCTCCGGTTCGAGTGCAAATTCGGGCGGCAGGTCGGGCTTCACGCGTGCCCTCCGTGACGTTTCCCGGCCGCCTTCTGGATGGCAGCAATGATCCGTGGATATGTGCCGCAACGGCAGATATTGCCTTGCATATGTTGGATGATTTCCGCTTCCGAAGGATTAGCTTTTGTAAGAAGCAAAGAAGCTGCACTCATGATCATGCCTGACGTGCAGTAAGCGCACTGCATGGCTTCTTCTTCGAGAAAAGCTTCCTGAAGGGGGTGCAACACTTCGCCCCTGGCCAGTCCTTCTATCGTCGTTATTTCTTTTCCAACCACGGAACCAACGGAGGTGATGCAGGATCTACGCGACACTCGATCGATCAGGACCGTGCATGCACCACACTGGCCTTCGCCGCAACCGTACTTGGTTCCGATCAAATCAAGATCTTCGCGGAGTACGTTTAGAAGGCTAGTTGACGGATCCGCATCGACTGAAACCACCTTGCCGTTAATCCTGAGATTTTGCATTGAGATACCGTCACTTGTGAAATGCAAGCGGCGTGAAATCGGTTTCAAAGGCGCCGTGTAAACCTGTGAAAAGAAAGGTAGACAAGGGAAACACCATGGGTATAGTGGTTCTACCATCATGCCATTGGTACTGTCAATCGGGATTCGCGGGAGGGATTGTGCCTAGTTTGCGTGTGAAGGATGGAACCAAGTTTTTTTTTCTTATTCTCTGCGTCATCGCTGGCCGGACTCCTGTGTTGGCTCAAGAGACTGGAGAGCGAACTCTTGATGAAGTGAAGACAGAAGCGACTACGCGAGCTGAGAACGGGATGTATCCCCTAATAGGGCTCGATCCGGCTGACGTGCGAGAAGCGTTCAGCATGATTCAGAAAATGGACAACGATGAATGGGCCGCTGCATTCATGAAAATTGCCGGCCGGTATGAGAATGAGGCCAGGTCCCTCGAGACAAGTGATCCGGCAAAGGCGCGGGCCGCGTACATGCGTGCATGGAGGCTCTATTCGTTTGGCAGATGGCCTGTCCCAGCTTCCGCGGGAAAGAGGGAGTCATACGCTAAAGCTCTGGAATGTTTCCGAGCCGCCTCGAAATTTCTCGATCCTCCGATGGAAACAATCAGGATCCCATTCGAAGGAGGGGAAATAACCGGTTACTTACGAAGACCGAAAAATGCCAAAGAACCGGTTCCCCTGGTATTGGCAATCAGTGGCTTGGACAGTCGCAAAGAAGATATGGCGACGAATTACGGCGCCATTTTGCAGGATGGTATAGGTTTCTTTGCCGTGGATTCACCGGGCACGGGACAAGCGCCAATCAAGGCTGGTATCTCAGCGGAGCGAATGTTTTCGAAAGTGATCGATTATCTTCAGACGAGACCGGAGGTGGACAAGACGCGAATCGCCGTAGTGGGACAGAGCTTCGGCGGATACTGGGCTTCCAAGCTGGCAATTGTGGAACATAGCAGGTTGAGGGCTGTCGTGGCGCAATCGCCACCGGTTGATGCAGCGTTCAAAAAGGAGTTTGTGCTGAACAAACTCAAAGGAAACCGAGAATATCTATTTGGTATGGCTTCAGCAATGGAGTCCATTCTGGAGAATGTAAACTCGCCCGAGGAATTGTCCGACACGTTTCCCAAACTTTCGCTTGTAACGCAGGGGTTGGTTGGGAAACCGACAGCGCCGATGTTGATTATCGCGGGAGCACTGGACACGCAGGTGCCAGTTTCCGATGCCTACCTGCTGCTCAGCAATGGAGATGTACCCAAGGAAGCGTGGATTAATCCCAAAGGGGGTCATTTGGGAAGACAGGTAAAAGTATGGCCTGATCCCGTGATTTTAAAGACCGTGATTGTGCCCTGGTTGGGACGGACTCTAGAGATGGAAGCTGCGAAGACTGCCAATTAGCACTGCCACGCTCGCAGCTAAATGCACTACCGTTTGCTTGTGACAATTGCCAATGCCGATTCGTAGAAAGTGGAGTCGTAATATTGCTCGACCTTGGGAACGGTTCCCTTCCAAGTGTTCTCAATTTCGGCGCGAAGCTTCAAGACACTCAGAAAGCCTGCGACATCCACACGGGCGTCAGGCTGCAGACCGCCCGGAGCGATTATCCAGGCGTCGTAGGTTTCTTGGGCTAGAGCGTCAGAGAGCTTGTATTCCCGGGTGAGAAGTGCAACTACCCGCGATTTATTAGTGGGATCATGAATCCAGCGTTGTGCCTCAATGAAAGCGGAAATGTAGCGGATTAACAAATCGCGATTGGCATTCGCCCAGGCACGATGCGTGAAACCTCCAATGCCCTGATAGGGTCCTAGCCATGTATTTGATGAGCCCAGAGACACAAGACCGCCATGCTTGGCAACCAGCGATGCCGGAGGACCGAGGATGCTTGCGGCATACCCGTTGTGTTCGCGCATCGCCGCAAGGCGTAGCGGCGTTCCTCCGATTACTTTCATCTGATAATCAGTGCCGACGCCAAGCCCATTCAGGAGCAGGATTTTCTTCAACTGAATTGCGTAGGCCGTGGTGGGGGCATCGACGATCACGGTCTGATTCCGCAAGTCAGTGACCGAAGACAATGGTGGACTGAGCGATCAGTTCGTTTGTTGAGCCTTCTCCGCCCACGACCGTAACGATATCGGCGTCAGTCTGAGCGGCAAGGGCGATGCCATTGTCCACCGCAGCGTGCGCGAGGTCGAACTGTCTCTTAGCCAAGCCGGTTCGTAACGCGTCTGAGTTTGCGGCAACTTCGGATTGAACATCGATTCCATATTTGACGAAGAGTTTCTGCTCCTGGGCAACCACAAGTGCCAACGGACGTGCTGGCAGGCAGATCACACGAATTGTTGGTATGGTCGTGTTTTGCGGCTGACTCCATGTTGTCGAAGCGAACAACAGCAGAAGGCTCGATAGCAGACCGGCGGAGAATTTCATAGGTAAGAACTCCCGGACCGATAATCAGGGGAGAACAGGAATTTAGAGAAGGGGCCTGGATAAGAATCCATGCCCCCTCAATTGGCCTGACGGGCGGAGAACACTAGAACGTGAACTTCAGGCCAAGCTGTACAGCCCGGCTGCCACCGGAACCGATAACTGGATTTGCCGCGGCGACGTCCGGTGTGGCGCAGGCACATCCAAAGCCGCCAGGACCTGGGACAGATGGGTCGTTGTGACCCCAACCATTCTGTCCGCCAAAAGGGTTTGCAAAGTTCGGATGATTAAAAATGTTGAAGAACTCGGCTCGAAATTGCATGCCCACGCGTTCTCCAAACCTGAAATTCTTCATCGCGGAGAAATCCACATTTTTGAAACCGAAGTCGCGAAAGGAATTGCGGCCCATAGTCCCGAAAGTTCCTGCTGCAGGAGGAGTCATCACGGCATTCCCCATCGCGTAGCAGCCCCATGCGGCGAGTGAATTCGCTGCTGCTTGACCGCCAGCAGCGCTAAGACACTTGGCAGCGGCAGCAGGTGCACCCGGGACTACACCGATTACATTGCCACCTGCGTCGGTGGCGAAGTTCGTGTTGCTGATCCAGGGTACACCGTCCGAGCGAGTCGCCTTGAAGTCCGAGGTGTTCCCAGTAAAGTTCCAGCGATCGACTGCCTCACCGGTCAGGCTGATGTCCGTTCCCGCGTCAATGACGCCCCAAGGCTGAGCCCCATAGGCGCTGACGATCGTGTTGACCTGCCAACCCTCCAGCAATTGCCCCCAAGTCTTGATGCCAGGAATCGCGTAGGTGAGCGACAGAGTGAAACGATGGCGCATGTCGAAGTCGCTGCTGGCATATTCCCGATTGGTGTTTGTACTATCCATCGGCAGTCCAGAACCAGCGCCAAAATCCCAGTTGGCGCCGACGTTATCGAGCGCGTGCGAGTAGGTATAGCCCATCAGAAAGGTCAGCCCGTGATAATCGCGGCCGGTTACGGTGAGTTGCAGGCCGTTGTAATTGGATCTGTAGATGTTTCCAACCTGATAGATCTGTGCGAGAAATGGAAATTGATTTGCGAAGGGTCTGCCGGCCTGCTCACAGTGGCCGCAATCGATTTCTGCCTGGGAGTTCGGATCCACCTGGTTGATGTCGCGGATGCCCAGAAGTTTCGAACCGTGATTCCCTACGTAAGCAGCTTCCACCGTGATTTTCGTGTTTAGGGCGTGCTGAATGTTGAGGTTCCAGCCGTAGACGTAGGGCGTCTTGAAGTTTTGTGTGATGCCCATGATCGTACAAGGACTGCCAGTATCCGGGCTGCAATCTATAGGTCCTGAGGGGAAGACAGTGTTGCTGCCCGAAGCGAACCAGTTCATTTGAGAGGCGCCATAGTTAATCAGGCCCGTTGTGATATTGCCGGTGCCTGGAGACACGCCAATTCCGCCGGTTGGAATTGTGCTCAAGCCGATGTTGTTGTTTAGCGCGAGAAAAGCTTCCCAGTTAATCGTCTCGTAGGTGATGCCTGCGCCGCCGCGAACTACCGTGCGATTGTTGCCGGTTACATCCCAAGCGAAGCCAACGCGCGGAGCAAAATTGAGATGATCACCGTTATATGGTCCATCGATTCCCTTGCCAACCTGAATGAGTCCCTGGCTGGGGTCAAAATTCGCCAGTTGATTGTTCGAGTCCTTGATGACCGTACTCAGTTCGTAACGCAAACCAAAATTGAAGGTCAGCCGTTTGGTTACACGCCAGTCATCCTGTGCAAACAACGCGAAGCTCCAGTTGTGAATGTGACGTGTGGGATCGCCGACGAGGAGAGCACCTTTCAGAGGCGCGCCAGCGAAGAAGTCCTCGACCGGGGAAGAAGCGATACTGCCGTCGTCATTCGAAAATGCAGTGCCGCCGATGAATTTAAACCGTCCGCGGACCCCTCCATAGGCACCTCCGGTGAAACTGTCGTGGTGAAGTTCGCCTCCGAATTTTACGGAATGTTTGCCAATCGTGTGCGATACGTGGTCGATAAATTGGATCCGCTCGTCGGGCCCTTGAACTTTAGGCCAGTTGAATCCACCGACACCAAAAATCGGGAATCCATAAAAGCCATTGATGTTGATGCGCGGCAGCCCGCCGTAGAGAGGATTAGTCACTCCGGTGTTCAGGCCGTAGTCCGTGGCGGGAACGTTATGGTCATTAGGGAAGGTCGGCTGGTAGAGGCGGTTGTAACCGAAACGCGCCTCGTTGACCCATTCCGGATTTGGTGTTGCAATCCAGTTCAATCCAAAAACCTGTGCACGAGTGTGGATGCGAGTGAGCCATGCGGTCTGCAATTGCGAAGCGTCTTGTACAGTACCGTTGTTGTTCCCGAAGAAGTACATGCCACTGATTGTGTGCCGTGTACTGATCTGGTAGTCGATCTTGCCCAGAGCATTGTCCACACTCACACTGTTCGGCAATCCGAAATTGATGGTTGTCGGGCCGGCAGGATTTGTACCGTCATTCAAAGGCAAGCCAGTTCCATCACACGAAATCGGGGGACCCAGAGTACAGCCCGCAATCTTCAAGCTTGCTGCACTCACGTCATTGGGGATTGCATCAGCGAGAAACGCAGCATGAACGTCCGCGATTGCGTTTATGATGCTGTTGTTGCAATCGCCACCAGCCGCACCCGTGAACAGACAATTGGGGGCCGGCGCACCTGATGCAGGATCAACGGGAGTAGGCAGTGGAACAGTCGCCGGGGCCGTAATCTGACCAACATTTCCCACCGTATAACGCTGCCCCTCATACGAACCAAAGAAAAACAGTTTGTCCTTGATGATGGGGCCACCCACCGTCGTGCCAAATTGCTTCAGGTTGCGCGGCGATTTTTCCTGACCCACAGGGTTGTAGAAATTGCGCGCGTCCAGGCTGGTCGTTCGCACGAAGCCATACGCTGTCCCGTGCAGCGAATTCGTGCCAGACTTAAGTCCCACGTTAACTGTTGTGCCCGGTTTCCATCCATACTCCGCGGGAGGATTCTGCACTACGTTGAATTCCTGAATGGCGTCTACGGGAAGAATGGTTGCTGAATCGCCTGCGATACCGGCGCCGTTGATAATGCTCTGACCGGAAAAGGGCTCGCTGTTAAACAGGCCGTCGACCAGATACGCGTTGTCTTCGGCACGCAACCCATTACTGCTTGTCGTAGAAAAACCACCACCCGGGTAGCGCACGACGCCAGGACGAAGTTGAAGGAGATTCTCGTAATTGCGGCCGTTCAACGGTAGATCATTGATCTCTTTGTTGCTTAATGTGCCGCCTAGAGATGATGAAGTGGTGTCAACCAAAGGAATTTCTTCCGTAATGGTAACCACTTCGGACGAGTCGCCAGCTTTTAAGGTGGCGTCGACGCGAACGTCCTTGCCTACTTCTATCAAGACTCCGGGTGCTTGAAAACTGTTGAATCCCTTTGCTTCGATAAAGACCTTGTAGGTGCTCGGCTGGAGATCCGGTACCGCATAATCACCGGATTCGTCAGTCACAATGCTTCGAGAGAAGTTGCGCTGGGTATCCGTAACGGTGACTTTTGCGCCAACAATTGCGGCGTCCTGAGAATCGCGGACGCTACCGAGGATGCGGCCCAAAGTTGTTTGCCCGGCGAGTGGCTGTATGGGAAGCAGGAATAGAGCAGCAGCAAAAGTAAGCCCCAAGAACAGGAATATCCGCTCGCGGAATAGCGACGGGCGCAAAGCTAGGATCATTAGACCCCCTCCCCAAAGTGACGGCGGCCTGGAATGGTACGCCTTCTGGTGTGATGGTAGTACCACTTGATATTTGAAGGTGTCAAGAAATATTTCTCATGGTTTGCATCGGAAATATGGTATAGGTACCCTGCCCAGGAGGCCTAACCTTAAAGAATCAGGGTTTTGTCGTGTAAAACGGGGGGCTCTGTACGGCTGATCTTGGCCCTGCAAAAAAGAAGTTGCATCGGAAAGGATGTCGTTGTATGGTGGTCATACCAATGGACCGGAACGGGTATTTCCGATCCTGGTTTGCGTCCTAAACGGTCGCTCCCAGCTTAGTGGAATTTCATTTTCAGCGTACATTTTGCTTGAGCGTGGAGAAGGCAATGTATAAGACCATTCAAAGTTCCCGCCTGTACGAACAAATCGTGAAGCAGATTGAAGAGTCGATCGAAAAAGGGACTCTAAAGGCTGGAGACCAACTCCCCGCTGAGCGCGAACTTGCGTTGCAGTTTGGCGTTAGCCGAACCGCTGTGCGTGAAGCGATGAAAGCTTTGCGCGAGAAGGGAATGATTGAGGCCTATCCCGGGCGCGGTACCTTCATCACCAGCGAAAGCCTAAATTCGATCCGAATAACGTTTGACCGAATGCTCAAGGCAGACGTGCACGATGGAACGAATCATCTGGTCGAAGTCCGGGAAATCCTCGAACCAGAGATTGCAGCGTTAGCCGCTTCGCGGGCGGATGCGGAGTGCTTGGAACAACTGCGGGAAGCCGTGAACATAATGGAAGGTGCGAAGCGCGATCCACAGCAGTACATCGAGGGCGATCTCGATTTTCATTTGGCCCTGGCCGAAGCAGCCGCCAATCCACTCATTCTTTCGCTGATCGATTCGATCGTAGGTCTTCTACGTGAACAGCGGATGAGCATTTTCAAAGTGGATGGGGGACCGGAACGGGGTCAATACCACCATAAGCGCATTCTGGAAGCGATTGAAAACCGCGATCCTTTGGGAGCTCGCGAGGCGATGCGCGCTCATTTGCGGCAAGTGAGACAGGATTCCGGAAGCGCCGCAGTCGGAAACGAATAAAGATCAGACGGAGAGTGATGATGGCGAATCTCGGGTTCGTGGGACTCGGTGTGATGGGAAGCGAGATGGTCAGCCGTCTCCTCAGCAAAGGCCATTCGGTTACCGGCTATAACCGCACGAAGGGGAAAGCGGATCGACTGATTAGAGAAGGCATGAAATGGGCCAACAGCCCGCGTGAAGTAGCGGCGGCGGCGGAGGTTGTCTTTTCCATGGTCACGAATTCAGCGGCCCTGGAAGCGATTGTTGAAGGTCCGGAAGGAATTCTGGCGGGATTGAGCACGGGAAAAACCTACGTCGATATCAGCACAGTGAGTCCTGAGTATAGCCGGACGGTTGCGGCGAAGGTACGCGCAAAAGGCGCGGACATGCTGGATTCGCCTGTCTCAGGAAGCGTGATCACGCTGCAAGAAGGAAAACTTTCGGTCATGGTTGGCGGAAGGAAAGAAACGTTCCATAAGGTGCAGCCGATATTACAGGATATCGGGCCAAAGGTTACTCATGTTGGCGACAACGGGCTCGCGCTTGTCTTGAAGATCGCTTCAAATCTCAGCCTCGCCGTGCAGATGCTGGCGTTTTCTGAAGGGGTGCTGTTGGCCGAGAAGAGCGGAATCTCACGAGAGATTGCTGTCGAAGTACTGACCAATAGCGCGATTGCCTCGCCGATGGTGAAGTACCGCGGGCCATTTGTACTCAAGCTGCCGGATGAGGCCTGGTTCAATGTGAACATGATGCAGAAAGATATGCTTCTCGCGCTAGAACTGGGACGAAAGCTGGATGTACCAATGCCTTCGACCGCAGTTACAAATGAGTTCCTCACTGCTGCAAGGGGAATGGGATTGGTGAACGAAGATTTCGCCGTGGTGTTTGATGTTCTCGCGCATATGTCTGGAGTCAAGCGATGAGCAAGACGGCAGATTCCCTGAGGGCACCGGCGGCGCTCTCGGTAGACGATTGTCTGCACATGTACGAACGGATGCAGATGATTCGTCTGTTCGAAGAGCAGGTGAATGAACTCTACACGCGTGCGTTGATGCCTGGTCTGGCTCATCTTTACGTTGGAGAAGAAGCGGTCGCGGTGGGGATTTGCCAGGCGTTGCGGGCAAACGATTACATCACCAGTACCCATCGTGGGCACGGGCACTGTCTTGCGAAGGGAGCAACGGCGGATCGCATGTTTGCGGAATTACTCGGGAAGGAAGCGGGCTATTGCAGGGGCAAAGGCGGTTCAATGCACATCGCAGATCCGGCCACGGGAAACTTGGGGGCAAATGCCATTGTGGCTGGATCTGCGGGAATTGCGACGGGGGCCGCTTTTTCTGCAAAGCACGCAGGCAAGGGGCAAGTAGCTGTTTGTTTTTTCGGTGAAGGAGCGTTGGGGCAGGGAGTTGTCTACGAAGTGATGAATCTCGCTGCCCTGTGGAGTCTGCCCGTCATCTACGTTTGCGAGAATAATCTCTATACCGAATACACACATTTCTCGGAAACAACGGCGGGCAATGTGCTCGCACGCGGAGAAGCATTTGGTGTGCATTCCGAGGGTGTTGACGGCCAGGATGTTCGGGCAGTATATGCGGCGGCGGCTCGACTCGTCGAACGGGCACGAATCGGCGGCGGCCCGGCTTTTCTGGTTTGTACCACCTATCGCTATACGGGGCACCACGTGGGCGATATCAATCGTGAATACTATCGTTCGAAACAGGAAGAACTAGAATGGAAAATAAAACGGGATCCCATTCAGTTGTTTGCGGATTGGTTGGTTTCGGAGAAACTCGCTGACGCTGCCAAGCTCAAGAGCATTGAGGATGAAGTAAGAGTTCATATGCAGGCCGCGGTAGATTTCGCGATTTCGGCACCCTATCCAAATCCGGTGGAAGCGGAGCAGGACGTCTATGCCTGAAGTTGCCGTGCGGGAATTAACTTATGCGCAGGCGGTGAAAGAAGCCCTGGCCGAAGAGATGCGCCGCGATTCTTGCGTCTGCATCCTCGGAGAAGATGTTGCCGAGGCCGGCACTCCGTTCAAGGTGCTTTCCGGATTGGTAGACGAATTCGGAAAAGAGCGCGTCGTGGATACGCCGATCTCCGAAGCGGGTTTCACGGGAGTTGGTGTTGGCGCGGCGATGACGGGAATGCGCCCGGTTATCGATATCATGTTCGGCGATTTCTTGACGCTGACCATGGATCAGTTGGTGAATCAGGCCGCGAAAGTCCATTACATGTCCGGCGGCAAGTGGAAAGTGCCAATGGTGTTGCGGACAACACTGGGGGCTACACGTCGCTCAGCGGCACAGCATTCGCAATCGCTGCACGCCTGGCTAAGTCACGTGCCGGGGCTAAAGGTGGTGCTGCCCTCGACACCTTATGATGCGAAGGGTCTGCTGAAGACTGCCATCCGAGACGACAATCCAGTCATTTTCTTTGAGGACAAAATGATGTATCGCCAGAAAGGTCCGGTCCCAGCAGAGGAGTATACGATTCCTTTTGGTGTCGCTGACATCAAGCGAACCGGCAAAGACATCACCCTGGTGGGAACGAGCAGTATGGTTCAGGTGGCGCTCGGCGCAGCATCGATGTTGGAAAAAGACGGTATCAGCGCAGAGGTCATTGACCCGAGAACAACCTGGCCGTTGGACGAAAAAGCCCTGGTGGAATCGGCAAAGAAAACTTCGCGAGCCATAGTAATTGATGAAGGATATGCTCGATACGGCATTACGGGAGAAATAGCTTCAGTGATTGCCGAAGGAGCTTTCTACAATCTGGAAGCACCTGTGAAACGCATGGGTGCGATGCATGTGCCGATTCCGTTTTCGCCTCCACTGGAAGATGTGACGGTTCCAACCGAGCAGACGGTTTATGAAGCGGCACGCGCCATGTGTGGTAAGCGCTAAGTCACGTGAGAGAGGAGGGCCATCATGGGACTGAAGACATATGGGCCTATGGCAGTGGATTGGGAGAACCGAATTGATTTTGAGCGCCTGAGGAAAGAACGCCTGGCGCGTGCCAAGGACCTTCTAGCGAAGTCCGAAATGGGCGCACTGTTGTGCTTCGATATGAACAACGTGCGGTACATCACCTCAACGCACATCGGTTCCTGGGCGCAAGACAAGATCAGCCGCTTTACTCTGCTGCCGCAAAATGACGAACCAATTCTTTGGGATTTTGGTTCCGCCGCCCGGCATCACCAACAAAATTGCCCCTGGTTGGGAGAGCGCTCACGGCCGGGGATACCACTGCTTCGCGGTGCCATGTCGCCAGAAATGGGCCGTGCGGAAAATGTTGCGAGAAAAATCAAAGTTGAACTGGAGCAACGCGGTCTGCATAAGGAACCGCTAGGTGTAGACGTAATTGAGCCACCGATCCTGTTCGCTCTACAGAAGGAGGGAATCACGGTAGTAGACGGACAACAATTAATGTCCGATGCTCGAGTAATCAAGACGAAAGATGAGATTTCGCTTCTGAATCATTCGGCAATGATGGTTGATGCCGCTTACGACGAATTGTATCGCGCGATGAAACCCGGCATGAGCGAGAACCAGGCTGTCGGACTCGCCAGCAAAGTTCTGTACGACCTGGGATCGGAATACGTGGAGGCGGTGAACGCAATTTCTGGCGAGCGGTGCAATCCGCATCCGCACGTTTTCTCCGACCGTGTGCTGCGGCCAGGTGATCCGGTTTATTACGATATTTTGCACTCTTACATGGGCTATCGAACGTGCTACTACCGGTGCTTCTCAATCGGTTATGCATCGCACGCGATGATCGACGCCTATAAACGTTGCCGCGAATATCTGGATGCAGCGATCTCGCTCGTGCAACCGGGTCGCACCACAGCAGAAATTGCTTCCGTGTGGCCAAAAGCGCAGGAGTTTGGATTTCCAGATGAAGAAGCTGCGTTTGCTCTGCAATTTGGTCACGGGATCGGTCTTGCCATCTGGGAAAAGCCAGTCATCAGCCGCTTGGTTTCGCTGGAGCATTCCCACGTACTGAAGCCGGGGATGGTATTTGCGCTGGAGACCTTCTGGCCTTCAACGGATGGATGGAGCGCCGCACGAATCGAAGAAGAGATTGTTGTCACAGAGACAGGGCACGAAGTGATCACGCGCTTCCCTGCAGAAGAGCTCATGGTGGCAGGTTCGCACTACTTCACCGTTAATGGTCCACTCTCCACAACTCGAGAACACGAGGCCCCGCCGAGCAAACGTGTGGTGGAGATGGTGGAAGCAAGCGCTAAGAAAGAGGGCGTGGGCGCGTCGGATTAGTCCCGACGAATTCGAACCCAGGAAGAATCTATGGCGATTAGCGTGGTGATGCCTGCGCTCGAAATGGCTCAGGAAACCGGCAAGCTTTTAGCTTGGCGGAAAAGTGAAGGCGAGCAGGTTAAAAAGGGCGAACCCCTTCTTGAGATTGAAACGGATAAAGCTGTTGTTGAGATAGAAGCTCCTGGTGAAGGAATTCTCGCGGGCATCACCGCAAAAATCGGTGATGAAATTCCGGTGGGTCAGACAATCGCCTGGCTAGTGAAGCCTGGGGAACAGCCTCCGCAAGTACAGGAAACAAAATCGCCATCCGGGCGGGCCAGTAGCGCTGCTCCGGTTGCCGCCGCCGTTATTGCTTCCACGACAGAGAAAGCTGTTTCTGCTCCACAGATTTCACCCAAAGCTCGAAGGCTGGCCAAGGAGCTGGGTGTGGACATCGCACTGCTTCGAGGAACTGGACCCGATGGCACAATTAGCGCCGAAGATGTGCAGGAATTCGCTGATAGAAAGAATGGATCGGTTGCTGAGTTGAATGGAACGGAAGCGCCCAGTCAGATTGCGCGGCTAATGGCCGAACGGACTACGCAAAGCTGGACGCAGGTCCCTCATTTCTTTGTATCCCGCGATGTTGATTGCACAGAGTTACTGAAAACGCAGAAGAGCCTGGCGGGGAGCATTGAACAGAAACATGGCGCTCGTCTTTCTATTACGGATTTATTGGTGGCACTAGTCGCCCGAGTGTTAAGCAAACACCCAAGGATTAATGCCACCTGGAAAGATGGCGGGATTCAGTTTAATTCGAAGGTGAACATCAGCGTCGCGATGGCTGTATCAGACGGAGTCGTAAACGCAGTCATTCACAACGCGCACACATTACAGCTTGAGGACATTTGTGTGCAGCGACAAGAACTGACCGAACTTGCGAGAGCAAACCGCCTACGCCCGGCTGATATTACTGGTGGAACATTCACGATCAGCAACCTGGGAATGTACCGAGTTGATTCTTTTACCGCGATCATTCCATCTCCTCAAGCGGCTATTCTCGCTGTGGGCGGGATATCGGAACGCATCGTTGTTGTCGAAGGCAAACCCGCCATCCGTCCGATCATGACGATTACGCTCTCGAGCGACCATCGCGTGATTGATGGAGCCCGGGCTGCGGAATTTCTCAGAGATCTGGTTGGTGCAGTCGAGGGCCCGAACGCGTCGTTGGCTTAGCGCGGGTGCCCTGGAACTGTGATCTCTGAGTTTCCCTTTCGTTTCCGTACTATTGAATCTCATTTCAATAAATTCTCTGCCCGCGAACGATCAAGCGCAGCCAGGAAGAAAGGAAGTCCAAACATGGAGATCCCTTCAGCAGCTCACCTGCCGATTGGAGCCATCGCAGGCACCAACGAAACAAAGAAGCCGTTCTACGCGAGCTTGTCGTTTCAAGTGCTGGTAGGTATCGCAGTCGCGATTGCCCTTGGGTACTTGAGTCCCGCCAAAGCCATGACTATGAAACCTCTGGGCGACGCGTTCATCCGTCTGATCACCATGATTATCACCGTAATTATTTTCTGCACGGTCGTTACAGGTATTGCCGGTATGGAAGACATGAAAAAGGTGGGCCGTGTCGGTGGAAAAGCGCTGCTCTACTTTGAAGTTGTTTCTACCCTCGCACTCTTCATCGGCTTGCTCGTTGGAAACATCGTAAAGCCAGGAGCGAGTTTCCACGTCGATCCGGCAACTCTCGATCCCAAAGCTATTGCGGAATACGCGGGACAGGCGAAAGCGCAGAGCGTGACGGAATTCCTGATGCACATCATTCCGACAACGATCGTTGATGCCTTTGCCAAGGGCGACATTCTTCAAGTCCTGCTAGTAGCAATTCTTGTTGGATTTGCCCTGTCCAGCATGGGGCCGCGCTGTAAACCACTTGTGGATTTATTTGATGCATTGACCCATGCGGTTTTCGGCGTGGTGAACATTCTGATGAAGTTCGCGCCAATCGGTGCTTTTGGCGCGATGGCCTTCACGGTCGGGAAATATGGGATCACCGCTCTTGGACCTCTTGTAAAGCTCATCCTTACTTTTTATATCACCTGTATTTTCTTTGTCCTTGTAGTTCTCGGACTGATTGCGCGCTTGTCCGGGTTTAGCATCTTCAGATTTCTCCGCTATATCAAAGAAGAGATGCTACTGGTTCTGGCAATCAGCTCGTCGGAGCCTGCGTTACCTACGCTCATGGCCAAGCTGGAAAAGTTGGGATGTTCCAAATCACTGGTTGGGTTGGTGGTTCCCACCGGATATACGTTCAACACCGATGGTACGAGCATCTACATGACTCTTGCAGCATTGTTTGTTGCTCAAGCGACAAATACACCATTGACGTTGGGGCAGCAGCTAACAATTTTTGCGGTTGCGGTGCTTACTTCCAAAGGAGCCAGCGGCGTGCAGGGCGCGTCGTTCATCGCCCTGGTCGCAACGCTGACAGTCATTCCGACCATACCCGTAGCGGGCATGGCACTCATACTTGGTATCGACCGATTCATGAGTATGTTCCGTGCATTGATCAACATGATTGGTAATGGCGTAGCGACATTGGTGGTGGCCCGATGGGAGAATGAGTTTCCCACCGGTACTCTAAAGAAAAATCTCATGTAGTGTGAAAATGCTGCGACTCTCCCACGTCTAATCTATGAACTTAGACGCTTCCCCTAGCTCCATAGCCTATCCCAGGAACGCTCTTTGTCCCACTCGGTAGTGGGCGCGAAATACACGGTCCCCGGAGCTAGATGTTGCCGAACCACATCTTCGTTAAGGGTTACACCCAGGCCCGGCCTGTCTGGAACTTCAATCCAGCCGTGATCGATAATTGGTGTTTTTACTCCCTCTTCCACCAGGGAAGACCACCAAGGAACATCTAGAGAATGGTTTTCAAGCGCCAAAAAATTCTGCGTCGCCGCAGCACAATGGACACTGGCCATGCATCCGACCGGCGTACCCGCATAATGCATGGCCATCGGCACACCATACTCTTCAGCCATGTCGCCGATTTTGTGGGTCTCCAGGATACCGCCTGAACTCAAAAGATCAGGTTGGATCTTGCTTACGGCATGCGATTCGCACAAAACTTTAAATGGCTCTTTGAGATAAATGTCTTCGCCAGTGAGGATGGGCGTCGGGCTCTGATCGGATATTTGCTTAAGAAGGTCAGTGTATTGCCACGGGATCACATCCTCCATCCATGACAGGTTATATTTCTCGTAAGCCTTGCCCAACCGAATGATCGATTTCACGCCAAGGTGTCCCAGGTGGTCCATGGAAAGTGGGATTTCCATACCAACCGCATCGCGCACTGCGGCAACGTATCGTTCCAACATCGCGATGCCCTTGTCGGTGACTTCCATTCCCAGAAGTGGATGAGGGAGTTGATTCGCTTCCCATTGGTTCAAATCGGTGGCATTGGTAACCGTGCCGGGCGTATCGGCTACCATCTCGATTCCCAGATCCATCTTGAGCCATGTAATGCCCATCTTTTCTTTGCGCTCTTTTAATCTCTGGGCAAAAACCTTTGGGTCATTCGATTCCGTTGTGTCGGCATAAATTCGAATCTTGTCGCGGTGTTTGCCGCCTAGCATCGCGTAAATGGGAGTGCCGTAAACCTTGCCAATAATGTCCCACAAAGCCATCTCGATCGAGCAGACCCCACCCGCCTGCCGCGCATGTCCACCAAACTGCTTAATCTTGCGGAAGATTTTATCCATCTGCAGTGGGTTTTCACCGACTACGCGGCTCTTCAGGAATAACGCGTAAGTGGCACTTGCTCCATCCCTGACTTCGCCGAGTCCGTAAACTCCCTGATTCGTATCGAGCCGGACGATCGAACAAGGGCTTGGTCCCGGTTTGACGATAGTGGCTACCCGGAGATCCGTGATCTTCAAGTCCGATGGCTTCGAATTGGTATTGACTCCCTTGGGGTAAGCCTCGGCCGCTTCGCTCATCAGAAACGACCCACCCAAAGCGGCTACAGATGTCTTGAGGATTTCGCGACGATTTAAATTGCGACTCTTGTCCTCATTCATAATCGATTTCCATTCCTTCCCCAACTGAATTCCTTGTCTTTTGCGCCTGGCCCAGGCATGAACTCCCCAAATTACGCGCGCACGCTGGCAGCGGGAATTCTCGCTAATAGATCATGAAATTGCCCTCGGCTCTCAGATCCGATTGTGAAGCAATCGACGCAGTCGAGAGATAGGGCATATTGAAGAGCTTCATCCACGCGTTTGCTCAATCCCCCGGCACCAAGAATCTTCATTCCAATAATTCCTTTGCCAGACGCTTTCATCTGGCGCAGCACAGAAAGGACAGTTGGTACGTCTGCGTCCATAATCATTCCGGCGGGATTGATACGAGCTAAATCTACCTGCACCCACGGACTCGCGGCAGCAGCCTTGAGAGCTTCCAGCGTGTGGCAAGACACTCCATGTGTTCTTACGATTCCTTTTTCTCGCGCTTCCGCAATCGCGGCCATGGCGCCTTTCTTTTGTTCGGGCCAGCTCGCATCGGTCATACAGTGGAGCAGCAGGATATCGATGTAGTCCGTCCCGATTTCCCTCCGAAAGCGATCGATATCGGCAATTGCCTCCTTTTCAGTAGAGGCGTGAGTCTTTGTGAGGATGGTTACTTTCTCGCGCGCAACATGCCTTAGCCCTTCCTTCAGGTGCGGATGACTGCCGTATTGGTCGGCTGAATCCCAAAACGTGACACCCTGATCAAACGCGTCCTGAAGCAAGTCAGCTACGCCGCCAAGTCCCAGCTGACGTGTTTGATTTGAACTCCCGCCGACGCCATTTGTGCCTGTGCCCATCGCGAGTCGTGTCACAGGAATTTTCATCGGACCCAGTGCTAAGCGATCATTGGCATATTTTTTGATCGATGCCGCAGAAGCCACATTGGACCAACGCGGACAAAGTGCAGTGCCGGCTATCGTCGCACTCACTGCGAGGAACTTTCTTCGATTCACTAGCAGCCCCCTTTGCGTTTACAAAATCGATTGTCTCCTGATCGCCATGCGACAACATACCTTCATGCAATGTTCAATGCAATGAGTAGAAATGGCAGAGGAATTCAGATTGCACTTTCTCTCCGTTCCAATTGCTCATTCGATGAAATGGCCGTGAGTTCGTTGACAAATCCACGCCGATTTGAGAAGTTTCGGTCGTTCGAGCGCAAGCTGGCGACGACGCGCGCCGTCTTGCGACCATGGTGCCGTTCCAAAGAGTGTAGATGTACTCAGCCGCCCGAGTAGTTCACAAAACGCTTCCACTCACTTTTCGATGTTGGAGATCTTCAATGACCAGGAAAAATCGAAATAAATTGATTCATGCCATCACGAACCTCGTTTTCGGGAGCTTGGCGATTGTTCTGTTTGCGCCCACCGCCCCAGCTCAGCTACTCACGTTCTCCAAACAGGATTTGATCGAGTACACTTCGCAAAATCCATTCGACCGCTTCCCGGATGGCCGTCCAAGAATTCCGGACGATCTCCTCGAAAGAGCCCGAGGCTTGTCCTCCGAAGAAATATGGGCCACTCTCTCTCAGAAAAAATTCGATAATCAATTTGCAGATGGATTCGTGGTCTTGCATCCCGGCAAAACTCTGGTCGGGCGCGCTTTCACGCTTCAATTCATGCCCTTGCGCTCTGACATCGACGATACGGTTCAGGCCAAGGCCAAGGCGCGAGGTCTCGGCCATCTGAGAAATCAGACTGCCATTGATATGCTGCAACCTGGAGATGTATTGATTGTGGATCTTTTCGGTAAGAAGGTTGGTGGAACGATCGTTGGCGACAATCTCTTTTATTACATTATGAAAGCCACTAAGGGAGGAGGCCTCGTTGTCGACGGCAGTATCCGCGATCTGGAAGGACTTTCAGAGATCGACATGCCTGCCTACTTTCGTTCCTCTGACCCAACTCCCATAGGCGACGTAATGTTGACTGGTATTAACGTTCCCATACGAATCGGCAACGTCACGGTTATGCCTGGTGACCTCGTTGTCGGTGACCGTGAAGGCGTCCACTTCATTCCCAGTCAACTTGTGAAAGAAACGCTCGATCACGCCGATGAAATACGCATTCATGACGAGTGGACCAAAAAGAAGTTCGATGAAGGAAAATATAAATCCAGCGAAATATATGGAACTCCCACCGATCCGAAGCTCCTCCAGGAATACCAGGACTACTTGAAGAAAAGGCTGGAAGAAGTTCGAGGGAAACAGGGTTCCCACTGAGTGCTAGCCCACTTCGCTCGTTCTGCCGGGATTTGCTGAAGGATAAGCACTCACTTCAGTCTGACATTGCCGTGCTATGCTCACCGTCAGTCGCTCGAAATTGCAGTTCAAAAGGCTTGGCTGTCGGCAATCCGGGATAACTCACCACACTCAGTTCGGACGAACGGAGAATTTGAATGAAACGTTTGTTGCTTCTCTTTCTGGTCGCGCTCGGTCCTCTTGTTGCCCAGACCTACCAGCCCAACTGGGACTCCATCGACAAAAGACCCACACCTGCGTGGTTTAGTGATGCCAAGTTCGGAATCTTCATTCACTGGGGCACATACTCCGTACCTGCGTATGCCCCTGTGCTTCCAGGGAAACTGGCCTATGCCGAGTGGTATTGGAATGCGATGATGCACGGGAAGGATGACCCGAGAGCAGATGAAATTCAAAAAGGTACTTGGGCCCTGCACCAGAAGTTGTATGGCCCCGAAACGCCCTATCAGAATTTTGCGACCCAGTTTCGGGCCGAACTGTTCGATCCGGACCACTGGGCCGAGGTATTCGCACGCTCTGGTGCAAAGTACGTTGTACTAACCTCAAAGCATCATGAAGGATTCGCGTTGTGGCCCAATAAAGAAGCTTCAGCAACGTGGGGACGGCCGTGGAATGCGTTGGAGATTGGCCCGAAACGCGATGTGCTTGGCGACTTGACCGATGCGGTACGGCGAAAAGGTTTAAGAATGGGTTACTACTATTCGCTTTATGAATGGTACAACCCGATGTGGCTCTACGATAAGCCACGCTACGTTCGCGAGCATATGTTTCCACAATTCAAGGACCTGGTCACGCGTTATAAGCCATCCTTCATTTTCAGCGATGGAGAGTGGGAATTACCTTCTGCCGACTGGCATAGTCCTGAACTACTCGCCTGGTTATTCAATGAATCTCCCGTGAAAGACGAAGTAGTCATCAACGACCGTTGGGGCAACGACACTCGACACAAGCACGGCGGATACTGGACCACGGAATATACCGCCGGCATGAGCGGGGCGGAACACCCCTGGGAAGAGAGCCGGGGGATGGGTTTTAGTTACGGTTACAACCGGGCGGAACGTCTGCAGGATTACCATACTGGTCGCGAGTTGGTAATCATACTGGTGGACACGGTCAGTCGAGGCGGTAATTTGCTTCTGGATATAGGACCTAAGGCGGATGGCACGATTCCAGTGATCATGGAAGAACGATTAACGGAAATTGGTGACTGGTTAAAGGTCAATGGCGAAGCAATTTATGGGACGAAACCCTGGACGGCGGCGCGTCAATGGAGCGCCGGCGAAGTTCCCAAAATCGAATACAACAAGGAATTCTCCTCCTCGTATGACGTGACGAAGTTGATCGAAAAACCAGCCGCGGGCAAGGCAGGTATCGAAGCGTTCTTTACCGCAAAAGGCAACGATCTCTATGCAATTCTTCCAAATTGGTCCGGCGGAAATTTTCTGTTGAAGGACCTGACGGGCGTAAACTCAGTCACACTTGTTGGTTCGACGGGAAGCCCGCTGAAGTTCAGGCTGTCCAAAGAGGGAGCTTTGATTCAATTGCCAGATTTGCCAGAAGAACTGCGCGGACAGCCGGCCTGGACCTTAAAGATAAACCGCCGAGGGGAATAAGAGTGGCCCAGTAGTTGGACGGGCCCTCATCCATCATCAAACTACAGGTTGGCAAGAATAGCGTTCGTTTCTTCGCGCAGTTTGACGGGAACACACAGTATCTCGGGCGAACTCAGAGCCGTATAGTCCCTACTCTCGTGGTAGCCCTTTGAGCCCATTTTGAAGATCGCGTACCCAAAATGATTCAGCGACTCGACAATCATCTCTGTGGATTGACCAACCTCGAATAATAACTGCTCGTTCGCGGCTTGGAGTTTGGCATCGGCAACGTCTCCCCATGAGCGATTCAGGGCTTCTCTGACACTTCAGATTCCGTCGCGCGAAGTGAATTGTGCATGTTCAGGATTCGCCACCGCACACCGTCTTTTCGACACATGGACATGCCGCGTCCAATGAGATGCTCCTTGGGCGAGATGATTTCGTAGTCGTAGGTGTACCAGAGGGCATCTCCAAAAAGCTTTACGTCGTCCATCTTCATCTTGTAACTCAGCTTGGGCGCAAATTGCAGGAAACGGCCTCGCAAATAATCCATGACTTCCTTTCGGCCACGGTACTCATGTTGGAGAGCGAAGAGAACGATTTCTGGATCGAAGCAATCTTCCAGTTCGACGGCGTTGCCAGATTCGAATGCCGAGGTGCAGTGCTGCATGGCTGCTTCCATTTGCTCATAGGCCGCGGCCGCGCTAGGCGGGGGCGGACTGACCGAGGCGACGCGGCGCTTCAGATCAATTGTTACGCCCATCTTATCAAGCAGATCGACGCCTAGTATTCCGTCGATCTTGCCTCCGCATGCATTTCCAATAGGGCTGAGGTCGATGGCTGGAAGTCTGAGGTCGCGCAGTCGGTGGTCGCCAAACAGGATTTCCGGCAAGAACACTTCGCGAGCGCTCGTCGCCGCCGTACCACTCCACGACGTGACTCGAATTTCCTTGGAGCGCCCCGACGAAAATGATTTCAGGTTGAGCATGGAAGTGGCCGCGGTATCCAGCAGGAAACGCATGTCTGTTCCGTCGATTCGCACTTTTACGATGGGCAACAGATCGCAACGCTCGATCGGGACTTCCGCTGCTGCTGGCGGAACAGCCTGCGCGCGCACCGCAAAACATGTGGTGAACAAATAAAACAATAGAAGGAGCGCCCTGAAATTTCCCAAGTCGCGCATAAACTGCGACGCCATCCAGATACTCATTCGATTACACCCACATGACACATCGATCTCCCTCAGTCTGCAGGGCAAGAATCAGTTGGTCGATTTCCTCGCAAAACTGTAAACATAACAAGAGGCACGAGCGGCTGCCGATACGATAACGAACGAAAATGCTGATACTCGGTCTCCGGGCTCCGTGGGACCTAGCACTCGCAACCCTCTTATTTCCCTGAACCGCGACAACGCGTATCGTGTGAGTTCCTGCTCCTTCTCCCACATTTGCTTGAACGCGCTGGTCCGAGTGTACGAGCACGCCATCACGGACAGAAATGTCCCGAAAGCACGCGCCCATAGATACGTTTCGTTCCTCACGTCCCCTTGGCCTCTTCGGTCTGAACATTGGCGGCAGCGGCGAATCTCAACTCAGTCGTCGAGAGCCGGTCAAAACGGTCTTGCGTCGTCCACCGTGCTACCTCGAGTCAATCAAAAGCTACGGAACGACCGAGAATGCCTGAATCGCCGCGGGCGTCGAGCCCTGCCGCCTCACGGCGATGTACAGCCGGCCCAGGTCCGGGGAAAAGAAACTGGTGCGCGCTCCCTTGACCGTCGGGATGCGAGCCATCTCCCGATAGTGATCGGCGTCTTGTTGCTCGAAAACAGAACTCTCCCCCTCTCCCCCTGTGGCGTAAATGCGCTTGTGCGCCTGGTCGAAAAAGATGTCGTCGCAATCGCCGACCGCCGGGAGCTTTTGAAGGACCTTGCCGGTTGCTGTGTCCATCACAACCAGGCGCGCCGGGACGCGTGAAACAACGAACAGCCGGTGATCGGCTTCGTCGAGGGCCATGGCGTAGTTGCCTAGCGTCAATCCCATTCCCCAGCTTGTCACAACCGAACGTGCCTCGCGGTCCACCACAGCCACCTTCCGCGACCCCGGCAAATTAACGTAAATGCGAGAACTGCCTTTTTCCAATTGGAACGACTCCGGATGCGCATCCAACTTCGTCTCCAAGGTCTTTTGCCCTTCGGTATCCATCTCTCCGAGCGCTCCGCCTCCGAATCCGACATACACCCGCTCGCGTGCCGAATCGTAGCGGAGGTTATCGGCGTCCTCGCCGTACTCGATGGTCTTGAGGAGCTGAAACGAGGTTCCGTCGAACACTTTGACTGTTCCATCCTTACCGCTCGCGACGAACAGCCGATTCTTGTCCGCGATGTAGAGCGCGCCCTGCGGTTCCTTCAGCCCCGAGATCGTGTGTGCGCGTTTGCCGTTTTTGAGATCGACGACTTCCACCGTGCCGTTGCCCAGAGCCGAAACAAACAGCCGCTGGCCCGCAACGTCGATCGACATGTGGTCGATGCGACCCTGAACATCCGGGAGTTCGATCGTCTGCTCCAGCTTCAAAGGCGCGGCCGCCTGCCCCATCGCACCCGTCGCTGACGCGAGCACTAGCACGGTCAGGAACAGTGGTGGACTCGTCCTCATGGTTTGCTCCGATCTGAGGTCACCGCCTCGTATACCACCATCCGCGCCACCGGTTCCCCGCGAACACGACGATACTGATTGTGATTTCAAGAATCGTCCAACCACGATGCGTGTTGCTCCCCACGAATGCCATAGGCTCAGCTCCGAATTCTCGATTGGCAAACCTTAACCTGTCATTAATCGGCCTCTTCGGGTGGCCGGACCGCCGCGAACCCTCGGTAGAGCGCAACGTCGTATCCAATTTTGAGAATTCCGGCAATGAAAAACGGGACGTTCATCAGAGCAGGACGCGAGAACAGGAACCCCGCGAAAATGGGACTCAGGGCCGCTCCCGCCGTCCGCGCCACGCCCGTAATTCCGCCTGCGGCGGAACGTTCCTCGGGACACACCACGGCCATCGTGTAGGACTGTCTGGTCGGAACGTCCATCTGGCTGATGCTGAATCGGATGAGCAGCACAACCACGGCGAGGGTAAGGTTGGGCATCAACGGCACAAGGATGAGGAGCACATTCGAAGGCAGGTGCGTCACCACCATCGTCTTCACCAATCCAATGCGGGAGGCGAGCCGCGAAGCGAGCAGCGCCGAAATTCCCGCGAGCACGTTGGCCCAAAAGAAAATCACGCCGAGCTTTACGGGCTGGACTCCGAACCGCAGATAAAACCAATACGCGGCAAAGCTTTGCACCACGAAACCACCCCCGAACGAATCGAGAGCGAACAGGCTCGACAGCTTGAAGACAATCGAACGCGAATGACCCACCCCGAGAAACTTCCTCGCCGCCGAACCTTCTTCGGGCACCGAGTCTCGCACTTCCGTCGAGGACGAGAGACTCAAGAAGAGGAACGCGAGCGCCACGCCGAGTCCGGCGTAGAGAAGGACCACCGCGCGGTAGCTGTCGGACGCGGAAAACGATGCCTTCTGGACGATGCCCGATGCCGTACCACCGCACAATGCGCCGAGCGCCGTCGCGACGGAGCCCGCCAGCGTGTACCAGGCAAAAACTTCCGTGCGGCTCGCAGCGGAAACGACGTGCGACAATGCCGCCTGTTCGATGGAAAGAAAGGGACCGACTTCGTTTCCGCTCGGACTGATCACCCCGATCGTTCCCGCGACGATCAGAAAAAGCAGGTTGTGCGTCGAAGCGAAGGCGATGCCTGCCGCCGCCATTAAAATCGCGCCGACGATGAGCGTGCGGCGGCGGCCCATTCGGTCGGCCCGCGTCGTGAGCAACAGCGAGATAGCGATGTCGCCGGCAAGGGTTAACGTCAGTAGAAGTCCCACCTGCGCTTCCGAGAGGCCGAGACTCACCAGATAGAAGACAAGGACGACGGAGAGCGCGCCATACGCGAACAGGCGCAGGAATCGCGTGAGAAACAGAACGATGCCGTCCCGCGGCAGCGCGCGCAGGGAAACCGGAATGAGATTTATCAAGTACATCGCGACTGGACCCGAGCTCTCCCTTCCGTCTTCTCGCAGAGAAAAGCGCCGCTAACGGTCGCCGAGCGCTTCGTAAACGACCATTCGCGCTACCGGTTTCCCATCCTCTTCCTGTTCCGGCGTGTAGAGCTTGTGCGTTTTCAAGTCCACTGCGACCGTGTGCACCGCGTGCTGGACGCGAAAGTCTTCGAGCTTGCGGTAGTGATCGGCATCGTCCTGGTGGAAGACGGCAATCGCGCCGCTGTAGCAGGCGACGTAGATTCGCCGCAGGCCCGGATCGAACTTGATGACGTCGGGTCCGCCCGGCAAGGGAAGAAATGCGATGGCAGTCTTCTTGTCGAGGTCGAACACTGTCATCAGCTCGTTTCCCTCGCAGGAAAGGAATGCGCGGTGGTGCTCCGGATCGAGCGCCATGCCGTGGTTCCCTTTGCATTTCCCGACCGGATACCGGCCGACTACGGTATCGGTTGCCGGATCGATCATCGCGAAGATCTCCTGGTCCTGCAGGTTCACATACACCTTGCGCGCGACCGGATCGTACTGCGGCATCCCTGTTTCACTGTCGAAGTGCAGCGTTTTCACAATCTCGTCTTTGGTCACGTCGACGACCGCCTCCGCTTTTCCGCGCTCGTCCGACACATAGAGTTTGTGGAAGGGAGCGGCATAGGCGCTCCCGTCCGGCTTCGCTTCTGTTTTCAGCTTCTTCACCACCTTCATCTGCTGGAGGTCCACGACGCCGATGGTGTTGTCGTGCGCGTTCGACGTGTAGAACTTCTTGAGTTCCGAGACGTACTCGACGCCTTCTGCGCCGGGTGTGTCGGTGACCGTGGCGACGACCTTGTTTGTGCGAAGGTCGATCACGTAGGTCTGGTCCGCGGCGAGGTGAGCGGAAATCAGGTAGTGGTCGTCCGGGTCAATCGTGAGGTAGTCGAAGCGCTTTCCGCCCGGACCGGGTAGGTCGAATTTCGTAACCTCTTTCAAGGTCTGTCCAAATACACCGCTGGCGCACAAACCGAGGAGTGTGCCCAGGACCAGCGTCGTACTTCGCCATGAAGATTTTGCGGTTCTCATGAATTCCTCGCTCAGTGGGATGACATGCCTTTGCCCAGCTCGCCGAGCGTTGCTTTGAACGCATTCGCCAGCTTGTCGGCCGGCCCACGGCCCCAGTAGTGCAGGAAAATCACCATCGGCTTTTCTTCCGTCATGTGGTGGTGAATCGCCACAACATCAATCCCGTTCTTCCGCAGCGTCTTCAATACCGGAGTCACTTCGCCTTCGAGCATGGCGATATCGCCGGCAACAACCGCATCGTCTTGCGTGCCGTAGAAGGCCGCCCAGGTGTTCAGACCCATTCGCGCATTGATCGTCGCGCCATGGTCCTTCATCGCCAAATCGCTGCGGCCCACCGTGATCTTGTAGACCGTGCCGGACTGCTCTCCGGTGTGCCCGACAATTTGCGCGATCTTCGCCGTGTCGAGCGCCGCGCCGGAGCCGGTCAGTGGAGCGACAGGTTCCGGTTTCACGTGACCGATCAGGTCAAACGCCGGCTTCACTTCACGCGCGACGTCCGCCGCTTTCCCCATTCCGTGCACGTGCATGTAGTACACGTGCGGGTCGTCCCAGAAGAAGTGGTTGTGCAGCGCCGTGACTTCGATTCCGTTGTCGAGCAGCGCCGACATCACCGCGTTCACTTCTTCTTGCAGCAGAACCAAATCGCCCATCATCACTTCGCCGCCGTCACTGGTCTTCGTGAACGCCACCCAGCCGCCGAAACCGAAGGGCGTGGGCGTCGCCACGCCCGCGACCGTTATCTTCAGATCGCTGCGCGGGATGTTGACCTTGAGGACGCCGTCCTTGAAGTCGCCCTTACGGTCGAGTGCTTTCAGAACCTCCTGGTAGTCGCTCGGCATCTCCTGCGCGACTGCCGCTGTTCCGAAAAGCAGCAGACAAGCGAGCAGCAGCGGTTGCGTGTATTTCTTCATTCCTGACATCAAACACCTCCATGTGTTTTTCCTCTGGCTGGTCAAATTCGTTGTGCTACTTCGCGGCAGCCGGCTCGACAAACGGTTTCGTCGTCACGTGATTTCCCGCGCGCAATTCATCGGTTCCGCGCACGGCGACCTCGTCTCCCTCGCGCAGGCCGCCGAATACCTCGATCGACTTTCCGTCCTGTTCTCCGGTCTGTACGTTCACCCATTCGGTGTTTCCGTCGCGAATGCGAATCACGAATGTCGCCTCCGTGGTCCTCGCGACGGCGGAAGCGGGAACGAAGAGCGTCGGCTCCGTCCGCCGCACCGGCCAGAGCACCTCGGGAAACATTCCCGAACTCAAGCGTCCGTCGGAGTTTTCGACGTCCAGTTCCACCGGCATCGTCCGCGTCTTCACGTCGACGGAATGGGCGATGCGCGCCACCGTGCCCGTGAAGGTTTGATTCGGAAACGCTGGAACGCTGAAGTCCACCTTCGTCCCCGCGCTCATTCCCGCGGAATACTTTTCGGGAACGGGAACGACGAGCCGCAGCTTGCTGATCTTTTCTACCCGCACCATCGGGAGCGAAGTCGCCGCCGCGCCGGTGGCCGGCCCCACAAGCGACCCCGGATGAACGTTGCGCTCCGTCACAACACCGTCGAACGGTGCGCGCACTTCGAGATATCCCTCGATTTCTGAAATCGATTTGAGGCCCGACTTCGCCGCTTCCGCGCTGCCTCGCATGGCTTCGACTTTGGCACGGTCCGCGTCGAGGGAGCGTTGCGCGACTTCGAGGTCGTTGCCTGCGACCACACCGGGCGTGGCCGACGCGTTCTTCAGCCGGTCAAAAGTGCTTTGATCCGATGCAAGCTTTGCGTCCGCTTCCGCACGCTGCGCTTCCGCCGCCTGCAGCTTCGACTGCGCCTCGGCCCGTTGCGCCCCGAGCTCCGGCGCCACCAGTCGCGCCATCACTTGCCCCGACCGGACCCGCGTTCCCCGGTCCACGCTGATCGAGTCCACATAGGCGGTCACCCTCGGAAACACGGCAACCGCTTCGTCTGCCTGCAGTTCTCCCGGCAGACGCGTCGTGATCGTGAGTTTCTTGGAGGCGACTTTCACCACTTCCACTGTGGGTTGCGTAGGTGCCGACGGTGTCGCTTTTGTCGTGGAATTTGAGTTCGCGCCGCAGGCTGCACACCACAGCGCGACGGAGCTCAAGATGACTAGCGAAAAGAGTTTGCGTCGGATCACGTCGTTTCTCCGGGCACGACGGCCGTGCCTCGCGCGAATTCGCTTGCAGGATCGTCGGGATCGAGCGAGGGCGACCCGACTCCGGCACGCTGCTGAACGAGCGAAAATACCAGGGGCAAGATCAGCAGCGTGGCCGCAGTCGCGAAGAGCAGGCCGCCAATCACAGCGCGACCAAGCGGAGCCGTTTGCTGGCTTCCTTCGCCGAGGGCGAGCGCCATCGGCACCATGCCCGCAATCATGGCCATGCTCGTCATCAGGATCGGACGCATGCGGGTTTTCGCTCCGTGCAGCGCCGCATCCATCGCCGCGTTGCCGGCGCGGCGATACTCCTCGGCAAAGGTCACGAGCAGGATCGCGTTCGCCACAGCGACGCCAATCGCCATGATCGCGCCCATGAACGACTGGATATTCAAACTCGTGCCGGTAAGCAACAGCATGAACAGCACTCCGCAGATGACCGCGGGCACCGTCGAGAGCACGACGAACGCCAGCTTCAGCGATTGAAAAGTCGCCGCAAGCAGCAGATAGATCACCAACACCGCAAGCAGCAGGCCGACTCCGAGATTCATCAACGTTTGTTTCATCGGACCGATCTGACCGCGGACGGTGACCTTCACGCCGCGGGGAGGTTCACCGGCTTGCTGGATGGCGCGGTCCAGTGCCGAGGAAATCCGTCCAAGGTCTTCGCCCGAAACATTCGCGGTCAGCGTCACCATGCGCTGACCGTTCAGGCGGTGGTACTCACCGACAACGGTTCCGTATCCCACTTGCGCCACGTCCCCCATCAAAGGATGGGACGCACCGCCTAGAGTCACGGGAATGTGCTCGACGTCCTGGATCGAGGTCACGTCGGATTGCGGAACCTGCACCTGAACCTGATACGCAACCCCCGACTTGGGATCGGCCCAATAGTTCGGCGCCACGAACCGGCTCGAGGAAGTTGCCGCCAGGAACGAGCGGCCTACCCCGGCTGTCGTTACTCCCAACTGCCCCGCGCGCTCGCGGTCCACGTTGATGTTGATGCTCGGATAGTCGAGTGGCTCGTCGTACTGCAAGTCGCGCAAAGCCGGTATCTTGGCGACTTCGGTGCGAAGTTTCGCGGCAAAGGCGCGATCGGCACCCAGATCCGGGCCGCCAACGTTGATTTCAACGGGCGTCGGGGCGCCGAAGTTCATGATTTGCGTGACGATGTCCGCCCCTTCAAAGGAAAACTGGCAACCGGGAAACTTATCCGGAAGGACTTTTCGCAAGCGCTCTTCGAATTGCTCGGCGCGGATGCCCGAGTCGGGATTCAGCGCCACGCGCAGCACCGCTTCATGCTGACCGCTCGTCCAGAGATAGATGGTGTTGATCGGATAGCTCGGCGGCAGCGCACCAACGTAGCTCAGCGTCATGCCAACGTTGCCCGCGCCGGCCTCTTTTTGTATCGCATCCAGGACGCCGAGCGTCAGTCGTTCCGTTGTCTCGACGCGAGTCCCTATCGGTGCGCGGAATCTCAGAAAAAGTTGACCGGAGGAGACTCGCGGAAAAATCTCTCGTCCGAGATACGGACCGAGAAACGCCACGACGAGCACGGAAACGACAACATAAGCCGCAACCGCAAGACCTCGGATGGCGAAGAGGCGGTTCAGAATCCGGCCAAGTCTGTCCCGCACGCGATGCAGCAGCGAAGGCGCATCCTCCGCTTCCGGTGCGTGATCGCGCAGAATCCACGTGGACAACACCGGAACGAGCGTGCTCGACAAGAGGTATGAAGCGGCCATGGCGAATCCCACCGCGAGCGCGAGCGGGACGAAGAGCGAGCGTGAGACACCAGTCATGAAAAACGACGGAACAAAGACCGCGAGGACACAGAGCATCGCGAGGAACCGCGGAATCTGCACCTCCTTGCTCGCTTCGAGCACCGCTACCGCTCTCCCGCGGCCCGCGCCGAGATGGCTGTGAATGTTTTCCATGACCACCGTGGACTCGTCTACCAGAATTCCGACCGCCAGAGCCAGGCCCCCCAGCGTCATGATGTTGACCGTCTGGCCCGCGCCCCACAACGCGACCACTGCGGTGAGCAAAGCGAACGGAATCGTTGTGACGACGATGAGAGCGCTTCGCCAGTCGCGCAGAAACAGCAGTACCATCACGCCGGTCAATAAAGCGCCCAGAAGCCCTTCCTTCACGACCGACAGCAAGGAGTTTCGGACGTACGACGACTGGTCAAACTCGTAGTCGATCTTGATGTCGGGCGGAACCACCGACTGAAATTGCGCGAGGCTCGCTTTTACTTCATTGACGACAGCGAGCGTCGAAGCATCCGCGCGCTTCGTAACCGGAATGTAGACCGTGCGGCGCCCGTTCACTTCGGCATAGCCGGTGATGATGTCGCTCGAATCCTCGATCGTGCCGACGTCGCGCAAGAACACCGTCGGCCCGGCGCCGGTGCGGATGGGTAGGTTCTGCAGATCTTTGATGTTCGTGACGACGGAATTGATCGGCGCGAGACGGAGCAAGTCGCCCGTCCGGACATTGCCCGCGGGCACTATTGTGTTCCCGGTATTCAGCGCCTGCACCACTTCCTCGGGCGCCATGCGGTAGGCACGCAAGCGGTCGGGATCAACGCTCACGATAATCGTGCGCGCCGCGCCGCCGAAAGGAGGAGGAGCAGAAACACCGGGGAGCGTCGCGAAGAGCGGACGCACGCGGTTCAGCGCGAGGTCCTGAATCTCGCCGACGCTCTTTGTCGGACTCGAAAAGACCAGATACCCGACAGGGACACTGCCGGCGTCAAACCGCATGATGAACGGCGCGACGGTTCCCGGCGGCATGAACGCACGCGCGCGATCCACGTAGCCGACCGTTTGCGCCATCGCCTGGCTCATGTCCGTGCCGGGATGAAACGTTAGCTTCAGCAGCCCCACGTTCTGGATGGATTTCGATTCCACCGCCTCGATGCCGGTGATGTAGAGGAAGTGATACTCGTAGTAGTAGACGAGGTACCCTTCCATTTGCGCGGGCGACATTCCGCCGTACGGTTGCGCCACATAGATCACCGGCAGATTCAGGTTTGGGAAGATATCGATGGGCATCCGCGTGAGCGCGAGAATCGAACACAGGGCCACGCCGATCACCAGAACGACGACCGAGATGGGATTGCGAAGGGCGCTGCGCAGGAGCCACATACCTATTTCTCTCCTTGCGCCGCGCCGTGCAGCGACTGCAAAAACGGGCCGAGGTCGCCCTGTGCGGCCGCGACCGACGCGAGATTCTGCCAGACGGCGAGCCGCGCCAGCGCGTCGTCGATCTCCGCCTGCACGAGAAAGCTTTGTGAGTCGGCGACATCCACGAGCGTCGCGAGGCCCGCTTGATAGCGCGCTCGTTCCTGCGTCTCGGTCGTGCGCGCCGCGTCGAGTTCGAGCGGCGTGTTCTCGGCGACTTTGCGGGCGCCGTCGAGCGAGGCTTGCGCTTTTCGAAGCTGTCCCGTCAAATCCTGCAACGCCTGATCGTAGCGCGCCTCTTCGGCGCGTTCGTTTGCCGCTTCCACCGCTTTCTTCGACTTGATGGAAAAAATGTCGAATACCGGAAATGTGACACTCAGCCCGGCGGCCCAGTTCGCGCGGTCCGGTCCTAACCCTTCCGTACCCCCAAGGAATTTTCCGGTGGGATCGACGCCGCTCCCGCGCCCCATCACCACCGATTGCAGATACAGCTTCGGGTAGTACGAGCGATCGAGCGCATGCACGAGCGATTGCTCTTCTTGGACGCGGGCGTGCTGCACTTGAGCGAATGGGTTCAAGGCGACGGACGCCGCAGATGGAGCAGAGGCGGGTGGCGTGCCGATCAATATGGATTCCCGGACTTCGACCACTTGGTCGGCAATGCCGAGAATGTCGGCGAGTTGGGCGCGGCTGATCGCCGCCTGTTGCTGCGCTCTCGCGAGGTTCACGCGCGCGTGGGCGAGTTCCGCATTCGCTCGCGAGGCGTCGGCCCCGGCGCGGAGTTGATTATCGACCAGCACGTGCACCGACTTCGCGAAGGTTTCCCGGCGCTCGAGGTCTGCTTGCGCGGCTCGAACTGTCTGTTCTGCGGCCACCAAACTGAGGTAGGCGTTCACCGTGGCAACACTCACATCGAGCCGGGTCAGCGAAGCTTCCGCCCCCGCCCGGCTCTGCGCCGCGCGCGCCGCGTCCACTCTCGCTCCCCGATATCCGAAATCGAGCGGCTCCCAGGAGAACAACAATCCGCTCGCGCTTCCCCAAGCGCTGCGGTTGGATGGCGACACTGTCACCGGCCCGGTAATCGGAGCGATCACCGAGTTCGGGATTGTCAATCCGGCGATGTTGTTGTCCGTCGCGCGATTCGATTGCCACAGAAGATCGGTGCGCGGCAAATAACTCGTTCGCGCCACGCCCACGCCGGCCTGGGCCGCGCGCGCGCGTTCGAGCGAAGCGCGCACCGCGGGATAGTTCTTGAGCGCGAAGTCGACGGCTTCTTCGAGCGTGAACACTTTCGTTTTTTGCGGGTCGGACTGCGCCGACAGGGTCGTCCGCATGGTCAGCAGCAACACGACGCTTAAGCCTGTTTTCCAGTAACCCCGATGATGTGCGAACACGTTCGTCTACTCCTCAACTTACTTTCGCGGCGCGTGGTAGAGTCCTTCGATCAGCTGCATCCCGCGCTCCAGAAGTTTGTCGTCTGGGATTCCCTGGCGCGCCCAGCCTTTCAGGATTTCGTCGACTCCATACCCTTCTTTGCGGCCGAAACGGTCGTCCAAGAGGTCCGCGTCGTGAATGATTTGTCCGATCACGCCAACACGTGAATCTCGGACGTGAAACTGCTTGGTCAGGGTTTCAAATGTGCAGTCCTCACCGCGATGTCCAAACCCCTCTTCATGGAACATGTCGTACGGCACCGCTCCGTTCGGCACGCGATCCTCCGGCGCAAAAGCAAAGCGGGCTTTCGCGTCGATAAAGTTCCGGATAAACCAGGCAGACGCGCACCGATCGACGCCCGGTCTTGGCCTCGTCACCCACACCCTGCCCTTGTACTTTTTTGGATCGATCTTGGTGGCCGCGGTCCCGGACTTGGCCGCGTTCGACTTGGTCGCCTGTTCGAGCAATTCCTGAAGGCGCTTTTGCAGCGGGCTGTCGAAGAAATCAACCTCCACGATCTCCTGAAACCGGTTGCGCAACCGGCTCAGGCGGCCCGCCCCTTTTCCTTCGACGCGCGTCGAGGAAAACGCATGCAGCTCCCGGATCAACTCCTGGTACTCCCGCGCACGCGCTTCCGCGAAACGGCCGATCAGCTGCGGTCTCGACAGATTGTCGATGGAGTCCACATGAACCACCGACGCGTCTCCCCCATACTTCCGGATCGCCGTCGCGAGCCATTGAAACCGCTCCTCACTGCTCGAGCTGTTCGGAAGCAGGTAGCCGGAATTCCCGAGCGGCACGGTTCCGTAGCGCTGCAGCTTCCGCCAAATCTCCACGCGCTGGCTGGCGCGCTTTGTGGGCAGCGTGAACGTCAGCAGCAGCCACGCGCTCTCGCTTGTGCGTCGTACGTTCATTTCTACCTGATGTTATATCTGTAACGCAGATCAGGTCAAGGCGAGCTGCAACGCAAACAGGTGGCAACGGTTGCAGCGATTTAGGCACTCCCCAGTTGCGGCGAAATACGCTCATTTGCACCCGGAGTTGTGGGCGAAAACCATGCAGTCGCTTTCTTCCTATACGCCAGTGCAACTTTCTCCAAAGGAACGCTATCTTTCTTCCACAATGCACATCGTCACTCGGACCACTCGACCCACAATCTCGGCTTCTCGAGGATAGGAATACCGCAGCACCTCGCATTTCGATTTTGGGTGCGGAACCGCCGATAGATAGCCATCGCTGAGCTCACACCAGCTACAGAGAAAACCACCTCGGAGTTCGACGAAGTAGATCGGCCGGTCGTCCTCATCCTTCCAGCTTCGCGGCAGTATCTTGCACTGACTCTGATCGATCTGCACAATGGAGCCGGGGCGAATGATCGGAAACATTCGGTTGTCCGAGATTCCCACAAATCCGTAGACCCCATGTCGGAGATCCAGATGCTGAAGAAGGCGCACCGGAACTTCTCCCCAGATTTCTCCAAGCTTCGAAAGCAGATTGGTGCGATCCAGTCGGAGAACCTCGTCGGGTCGCAGCGGGACCATGATCGTGTCATCGGCCTCTGATGTGTCTGTCGCAAGCTGCGTCTTTGGAGGCGCGAACATGGCCTGATCGCGTCCGAAGTCGCTGAGATGCAATCCAAAAATCGAAAAGATATTCGACCAGTGCGTGCGGTAAATGGTCCCGAGCGAGTACAGCTTGAACAGGCCTGGCGTGAAGTTGCCATTCTCGACGTTGTTGAGCCAACCGCGAGAAATGAAAAAATCCTGATTTTGCTTATCGAGTGCAAGCCGCCGGCTGCGTGTTTCCACTTCCCGCAATGTAAAGCCGAGACGCTCCCGTAGCCGCTTCAATTTGATACCCGCTCGCTCATGGGGCGCGCCTGGGTCCATGGTGTTATCTTGTTATACTTATATCCTAAGCGTTACTGCTATTCTATAAAACAATTAGCATGTTACTTGCTGCAAACAATTAGCATGTTAATTGCTGTTGAGCCGATGTGACCGATTCTTGTCTCGGATTCCGGACAACCCCAAGGTGTCCCTAAATACAGTCAACCGAAAGTTTTCTTCCACAATCCGCCCGTTTCCCCTTGGACTTGGTGGACCATGCCAGTCTCTCCAGCCCGATACTTCCCGTCACTGCCGGACCGGATTCGGTCGATTCTCGCCGCACGGGGTCTGTCTCTGGCGGATGTTTCGCGATCTTCCCGGTCACTCGCCTCAGGCAATCGATTCCACCACATCCCCCACAACTTCTACAGCGCGTTCCGGAATCGCTCCTTCAGTCCAAGCATTTACCAAGTACTGACCCTGAGCATCCTTTCTGGCTACCGATTGGTCGACTGGCTTGCCGTCTTTGGTTTCTCACTCGACGACATTCCGCACTTTCAAACCTTGCTTCCGGCACTGCGGACGGTGGAACTCGACTCCAGGGTGTACCAAACAGGCACTTTGATCCCGTGGTTTTTCGACCTCCAGGAACCGGATCTCGAGGCTCCGCTGGTTCCGCTCAGTCGTTGGCTTACGGCGACGACTCCCCGCAGGTTCGATTCACTTTTCGTCGGAGAGAACTCCACGTACCGATATCTGAAGATCGGGTTGCAGGATGCCTTTGCGTTTCCGGAACTGCTTCCCGGCAGCATCGTGCGCGTGAAACGCCTTCCCAATGCCTTCAAGCGAATTCCGGTCGGCAAGACCGCGGCCAGGAATTTGTTTCTGGTCGAACACAGCGGGGGCTTGATTTGTTCGCGCCTGTGCCGACCTGATTCCCGGAAAGTCGTCCTGTGTTCCAGACACCTTCCCTACGCGCCAGTCGAACTGGTGTCGGGAACAGAAGCCCTCGTGTCCGGAGTTGTCGATCTGGAAATTCGGCCGCTCGTCGGCATCGAGAAGCCTGTGGTTCCCACTCGGCTGGGACGTTTTTGGATACCCGGTCTGTTCATCCGCCCATCACAGAAGCAAGGCTTCGGTGAACTCATTCGGCGGGCCCGAATTCTCTCTGGGCTTTCTTTTCGCGAAGCCTCGGCGCGGACGAATCTCATCGCAAGGAAGCTCGAAGACCGGCGATACTACTGTGCGGCAGGCTCTCTTTCTGATTACGAGACCCACCGACTCCCGCCTCGACACATTCATAAACTGATTTCCATCTGTGCGACCTATTTTGGAAGTGCCGAAACCTTTCTCGAGGTGTCCGGTGTGAGTTTACAAAAAACAGGCAAACTCCCCATGCCACCCGAGTTCTTGGACGCTCCGGTCAGAGACGCTCACTCCGCCGTGAAGCCGTCGCATTTCCTGTGCGAGATGGAACGATGCTTTAGCGAGCTTCCTTTCTTTCTGCACAATTCGCTCCCCTGCTTACTTCAGCTTCCGAAACTTTCTGTTCGCGATGTGTTCTGGGTCGGTGGCACCAAGAGAGTCGTCCACCCTTACTTTGCAGGCGCCTTCCTTCTCGCCGTGGACCGGAAACAAAAGATTCCGAGACCTTCGCTCTCCTGTCCCAAATGGGCGCAACCGGTTTTCGTCCTGCAGCAGCGCGACGGCAGCCACCTGTGTGGTTTTTGCAGCCTCGAGGACGGCGTACTGATCGTACGCTCCTGCTTAGCGGGGTCGCCCAAACTGCAGCGTCTTCGCAACCGCGTGGACGCGGAAGTAGTCGGTAAGGTAGTAGGGATTGTCCGGCGACTAGAGTGATTCGAAGTCGGGCGTATTGCAAAGTCTCGAAGGCGAACTTTCAAATAACAAGCACGCGATAATACTTCAGCAATTGTTCAATCCTTCGGGTTGAAATTGCCTGGCGGAGAACATTCGCGAACAGAATCCGATGTCAGTAGCGTCCGGAACAGGAGGGTGGCAGGCTCAGGCCAGCAAGTCATCAGCCGCTTCGCGGAGGCCGACATTCATGACACCACTTGCGAGTAGCATCCGGCGCGTATCGGACACCGATGGGAGTATCTTGCTGGATCTTCGCCGGGGAACTATGTTCCGCCTCAACCCGCTTGGCTCGCAGATTTTGGACCGCTTGGAAAGAGGGGAATCACTTCCTCACATTGCCGAACAGATCAGTGCCATGTTTGGGATCGCACTTGATGTTGCGCAATCGGACGTAGAGGAGTTTCTCGGCTCTCTGGAGCTTCACGGTGTTCTCGACCCGCCTGACCCAATGAACCTATACCCGAATGGAAGGTAGACCATGGTGAGACCAGAACAAGAAACTGACGTCTGGCGAATCCTGCTGTTCGGGCGATGCGGCGGGGAACTTCTTCTTCTGCGAACTTCATCAGGTTTTCGTCTGCCTGAGCTGCGCATACCACGGTGTCAGCGAGTCGCCCCGAATCTCAACGCAGAAGCCAAACGACTCTGGAATCTGGACACGGTCTGCCTTTTCCCCTTGGGGATTTTGCACAGCGATCTGGCAGTTGGGAACAGCCAGTATCACGTTATGGAACTCTTCAAACCACAGGAACTGGCCCGCGTCGCTCCGGACTTCGTGCACATGTCCACATTGAAAGACGATTCATTCGCAGACGTGCGCGACTTCCTTGCCGTTCGGCAAGAAATGGGACCGAAAACGACAGACCTTGTAGAAAGTCGCTGCGGTCCATTCTCCGGATTCGGGGCGTTCGATAGAATTTCGGACTGGGTCGAGGAACAATTGCAGCCGCTTGGACTGCATTTGAACGGCGGTTTCCGTCAACTACAGGCCACCGCGTCTTTCGCGCTGATTCGCTTCACCACGAACCGCGGTGCCGTTTGGTTCAAGGCCGTCGGCGAACCAAACCTCAGGGAGTTTGGCATCACCGCGGCGCTCACAGCGCGGTTTCCAGGCTTCCTGCCCGAGTTGCTGGCGGCACGGACGGAATGGAATGCATGGCTGGTCAAGGAGGTGGAAGGCCAAGACCTCTTTGCGAGTTCGGGTCCTGCTGCCTGGTGCCGAGCGGCAGATTCTCTCGCAGACCTGCAAATCACCTCCATCCCGCATGTGTCGCATGTCCTTGCTGCCGGTGCGCGTGACGTGCGTTCGCAGAGACTGCTGGACTTAGCCATTCCATTCTTTGCTGCAATGGACGAAATCATGGAAGCACAGACCAAAGCAATCCCGCGCAAACTGAGCAGGCAGGAAATCAGAACGGTACAGGACGAAGTCGTCGAAGCGCTGCTCAGATTGTACGATCCCGGAATTCCCGACACCCTCAATCATCTGGATTTGAATCCGGGCAATGTCATCGTCTCTCCGAGCAACTGCATATTTCTTGACTGGGCCGAGGCAGCAGTGGGAAACCCCTTCCTCAGCATGGAACTCCTCCGGCAACATTTTCTTCAAGCATTTCCGGGTCAGCCTGAAGCCGAACGCGACTTCTGTGAGTCTTATCTGAATCGCTGGACGTCTGTCGTCGCAGATAAAACCGCAGAGGATCTGTCCCGATTTGCGCCACTCGCTGCGGTGTTTGCATTTGCCGCATGCGCCCTCCCATGGGACAACCCAAAGATGAGCCAGCGGCCGGAGTTTGCTGCTTTCCTTCGAAGCCTCGTCCGGCGAATGCACCGAGATTCCGAGCAGATAAAGGCCAACCGCGCCGCCTAGCGATGCGCGACCAGATCTTCCTGGGGGCAACGTATGTGGATAATTTGGCGGGCGTATCTGGAACTTCTCGGCTTTGAGTATCCGCTGATTCGAGAGGATTTTTCCGCAATCTATGTCAGGGTCCGAAACACTTCTGTCGTATCTCGCCCACACCGGACCATCAGCGTTCAGCAGATTTGTGACGGGATCAACCTCGCGGCCGCTCTCTACTTTAAGCAAGCATTGTGCCTGCAGCGCTCTGCAGCAACAGCCTGCCTTCTCAAGAAGCATGGCTTCCCCGCGGAGATGGTCATCGGCGTTCAACCGTTGCCATTTCTCGCGCATGCATGGGTGGAACTCGACGGGCGAGTCGTTAACGACAAACCTTACATTTCCGAAATCTATTCGGTTCTTTCACGTTGCTGAGAAGCCGGCAGAACAGGAGGTTCCACATGAGCGTGCAATTTGGTTTATGGGATTTCGATCACAAGAGCGTCGCCCCGAAGGACATCTCAGACATCCGATCAACGCTCGCAAGCTATGCATGCGAAGGAATTTTGGAATACAGCGCGAACGGAGTTCAGTTCCTCTATCTTCCGTTCCACGTGACACCACTATCTGATCTCGAAAAACAGCCTTTTCTATCAACTTCAGGCCAGGTTTGCCTCTGGGATGGCCGGCTGGACAATCGGCAGGAACTGATCGGATTGCTCGGCGCGGAACTACGAAGGGATCTTACCGATGTTGCGATTGCAGCTGCCGCTCTCGAAGCTTGGGGAACCTCGGCGCTCGCTAAACTCATTGGCGATTGGGCGCTTTCTCTCTGGAATCCTAAAGAACAGAGCGTACTTCTCGCCAAGGATTTCCTGGGTGCGAAGTCCCTGTACTACATAGTCCAAAAGAATGCCTTCGCATGGAGCACTCTCATTGATCCTCTTTTGCTGCCAAAAAACCGGCCGTTTTGCTTGCAAGAAGAATATCTTGCGGGATGGCTTTCCCACTTCCCAGGTACCCATCTGACTCCGTTCGTCGGCATTCATTCCGTTCCCCCCGCCTCCTACGTCTTATTCCGACCCAAGAATGCGACTGTGCGGCAGTACTGGAAGTTTGATCCGCACAAGAGAATCAGGTATCGGGACGATGGACAGTACCAGGAGCACTTCCGAACCGTATTCGGCGAATCTGTGCGCCGGAGGCTTTGCTCGAAGACCGCCGTCCTTGCGGATCTCAGCGGGGGAATGGATTCTTCATCCATCGTATGCATGGCTGACGCCCTCATGGCTGGCGGATTCCAGGAAACTCCCAGGCTCGACACGATCTCCTACTACGACGATTCCGAACCGAACTGGGATGAAGCCCCCTTCTTTGAAAAGGTCGAGCAGCAGCGCGGCCGGCCGGGACAACACGTCGCCCTGAATTTTCGCCTGCATTGGCATCCAGCATTTGACCCGCACGTCTTTGCCGCGACACCAGCTTCGGGAATCAATCTCAGTGAACATGCGGAATATGAATCTGAACTTCGATCGGGCCGCTATCGGGTTCTGCTACAAGGTATCGGGGGCGACGAGACCATGGGCGGGGTTCCGACACCCATGCCGGAGTTAGCAGATCTCCTGGCCGCCGGCCGAATGCTGGCGTTCCTGCACCAGCTGGTGTCGTGGGCTATGGCACAAAAAATACCCGCGCTTCATCTGCTCACGGGCGTTCTCCGTGAATTCCTGCCCACGTGTTTTAGTCACGATCTACCGGCCAGGCCGACGTGGCTGTGCGGGCCGTTTGAGAGGCGCAACCGGAGGGCGCTAAATGCCTACCCACGGCGCTTTAGTTTTCTTGGTTCACTGCCCAGTTTTCAGGCGAACATGATCGCTCTCGACAGCTTGCGCCGACAGATTGCGTGTCTCGGCCTTTCGCCTCAATTCCCCGTCGAGCGGCGGTACCCCTACCTGGACAGAGATCTGCTCGAGTTTCTTTACGCCGTGCCACGTGAACAACTCGTGCGACCGCATCAGAGAAGGTCTCTCATGCGCCGCGCACTTGTCGGGATCGTGCCAACTGAAATCCTCAACCGCCGACGCAAAGCGTTTATCGCTCGCGCGCCGCTCACTTCTCTGCAAACGGAATTGCTACCGTTGCTCGAACGGACCAGGAACATGACTGCCGAGCGCGCGGGGATCGTAGACGGCAGCGCATTTCGTAAGTCCCTGAAGGAAGCGGTGGACGGTGGCGAGTTCCCGATCGTACCGGCGTTGCGAACGATGCTCGTCGAAGCATGGCTCTCTCACCTTGAGAGTTGGAACGGCCATTCACTTTCGACTCTTCATACAATTGGCTCCGGCCCATTCTCTGCGACTGGGTTACAAGGCATCCACAACATTTCTTCAGCTGGGGAAAATCCAACCGGAAGGAGGTGATATCTATGAAATACGAGAAGCCTCAAATCGTATGCTTACCGAATGCCGTGAAGAGCGTCTCGGCGAACCCGCTTATGAAGCACCCAGGTCCGCCCGATGCTCCGAACAACGTCATCACTGCGTCGTCTGCATACTCGTCCGATGAGTAGCTGCAGGGGGCCGGGTTGCGCGGAAGGTGCACCCCGGCCCTTTTAACAGCCAAGGACTGCAAAACGGCGGCACCCGTCATGCGCTTCCGCGGTCCTCAGTCGCCCCTCAGCCGCCAATCATCGTGCACGTGTTATCGTCGGCCTCAGCTTACAAACGAGGGTATCTTTCTAGCTCGTGACTCTCTCGGGAAAGCAGGTTCCGAGCTGGAGGCCATGTTCTATGAGGTTCGGTCCAGCTCGTTGCGCCGAGTCCAGAAGTAGATAGCGAAACCCACCGCCACCAACGGCAGAATCGCGCCAAACTCATCGATAAACCAGCTGGTCTTTCCCGTGTTCCGCGTTAGCGGAGTAAAAATCGCTTGCACGTACAAATTATGGCTCGCGTGCAGCAGCGCGCCCGTCCACAAGCTCCCGGACCTCAGTCTCATCCATGCGAACACAACCGAAATCGCCAGCACCATCACTGTGAAACACATCAGCGAATACCATGTCGGCGTCTCTCCGCCGTTGTAGTGGCCCCAAATCAGCAGTGGGTAGTGCCAGCAGGACCAAATCACGCCGCTGATCAACGCCGTCCCGGTAAATCCCACGCTCTTGAAAAGCTGCGGCACCAGAAAGCCGCGCCACCCGATCTCTTCGCCAAGCGACGACGCTAGACTCTTCGCCAATCCGAAACTCCCCGCCAGCAGCACGTACATCACCGTGGAAACTGCCGGCGACGCGTGCAGCCCCATCAGCACCACCAGCTTGTCCATGAATTCGTGGTTCGGAAATCCGCCAAGGCCCGTGCACCACACAATCAAGTACGCGATCGCGGCGTAGCACAGCGGAATCAGCCAGCTGCCAAGCGCGTATTTTTTCTCCGGCCACTTCCAACCCAACTCCGTCAATTTCCGTCCGTTCGCTTTCAGAGTCGTCATCGCCGCGAGCGCAGGGCACCACATCAGCCCCAGCACATACATCCCGGCTCCGCCGCCCAGGTTGTCGGACTTCAGCGCCATAAAATAAAAAACAGAGCTGAATGCAAGAACCAGCAGCACGTAAATCACAACCTGCCGCCGTGAGCCGTTTTGACCAGACATGCACACCCCCTCAAGTCACTCGCTTACCTGTCGGCCTGATCCTGCTCGTTTCTCTTTACGGCATCACCGGCATCATCACAAACGACTCCATCCCTGGCGTCGAATAAACCCGCTGCATCGCGGGAACAAAATCGCCGGCTTGCGCCTTATAAATGCTCGGCATAAACTTCTGTGGATTGCGATCTATCACCGGAAACCACGTCGACTGCACTTGCACCATGATGCGGTGGCCTTTCAGGAAAACGTGGTCGTGATTCCGGAGCGGCACTTCCCATTTCGTTGGCTCATTCGCAGCCAGTGCGGTGGGTCGCTCGAAACTTTTCAGATAGCGTCCGCGCCGGACTTCCATCGCCACCGGCAGTTCGTATCCATTCAGCGTTTGCCCATACTGCCCGGATTTTGGACCTTCTTCCAGCTTCCAAGCCGGTTTCTCCGCGTCCTGTGGATAGACGTCAATCAGTTTCACCACGAAATCGCAATCGGTTCCGGTGGTTGACGCAAACAACTCCGCCGATACCGCACCCGTAATCACCAGGTCGTGCTCCAGCGGCACACTCACATAGCCCAGCACGTCGGGACGATGGTCCACGAACCGCTGGTCCGCTACTTCCCATGTCCGCCAGTCGCCGGCCGGGTAGGTAGGCGAAATCGGTCGTTGCCGGTAAGGCACGGGATTCGCAGGATCTGAAACATATTCGCGAAACGCCTTTTCCTCCGTAGATATTTTGGGCTCCGTGAACGACAAGGTGCCGTCCGCATGAAAATAAAGCTTCGTCGCTTTTGCCTCTTTCGGAGGCCACGCCGAATACGTGTGCCACGTGTTGGACCCGCTTTGAAAAATATTTGCCTTCCACGTCGGTTTCTCTCCAACGCCATGCAGATAATAGCGGAAAAAGGGTGCCTCTATCGTCTCGCGAAACTCGCGCGCCGTTTCGTGCCCTCCGAAAGGGATGATCCCGATCGATTCTCCCTTAGGAGATTGCCACTCGCCGTGAAACCACGGCCCCGCTACCATGAAATTGTTGTGGTCCGGGTCGTGCTCTCCTGCGTGCTCAAAAATCTGCCACGGGCCCCACGGGTCTTCCTGGTCCCAGAATCCCGCCACATTCAGGTTTGGAACCGGAGAATCGTGCAGTTGCTGCACCCACGCTTCTTTTTTCCAGTACTCGTCGTAGTCCGCATGCTCCACCGTGTCGTTCCACACCGGAATCTTTCCGTGCAGGTACTTGCCATTGATATTCGACAACGGGCCCAGGGCCAGGTACCACTCGTACGAATCGTAAGTCTCGAAATCAAAGTGGGTGTTGCTGTTCTTATCGGACTGCTCCATCACCGTGTACTCGAATGCGTAACTCTCCCTCAGCGCGCCGTAGCGGTGAAAGTCGTCGTTCATCCACTGGTCCACCGGCGAAGCCTGTTCGCTGATGGCCTTCAGCGCCGGATGTGGGTGCAGCAGCGTCAGCGCCGTCGTCAATCCATCATAGGAAACGCCATACATCCCCACCTTTCCGTTGTTGTTAGATACATTCTTCACCAGCCACTCGATCGAATCGTAGGCGTCGGTCGTTTCGTTCGTGGCTTTCGGGTCTTTCAGGTCCACCTGCGACGACAGCTTGAAGTCGCCTTCAGACTTGAAGCGCCCGCGCAGATTCTGCACCACGAATATGTATCCGTCCTGCGCCAACTCCTTCATAGACGAAGGCATCTGCTGTGGCGCTTTCTCCGGCACACCATAAGGTGTCCGACGGAATAAAATCGGCAGCGGCTTCGTCACATTCGTGGGAGTCAGAATCACAGTCTGCAGGTGCACGCCATCACGCACGGGCACCATTACTTCCTGGTACTGAAAAATTGCTTGCGCTGCGGGCGCCTGCGTTTCCTGACCCGCGGCACACGAAACTCCCGCGAACAGAAAAACCATCAATAATCTGCCAGCGATGTTCATCATCGGCAACACTCCCTCTCTTCTGGTTTTCGACCTCGCTCCAAAGTCATGTCCCCGGTGGCGTGCATACTAACCAACTTCATGCACTCGTGCAACAAATATTGAAATCGCTTGACATCTTGCAACAATCGTTGTATTTGCCTGGTTACTTTCCGATCGTGGTTAACTCGGGGCGCCGTCGGGGACTTGCCGTAACCGCCCAAGTCGCGCTCCTTGCTCTTTATTCGGGGGAACTCGTGGTCCAGTCCAACGACAATCATCTTGAGGGCGACGGCGCCGCCTCCCACGCGCTATCGGTCCTCGAAAACCGTTTTGCCAGCGTCCAGGCCAAGCTCAATCCCAGCCGCCGCAAATTGGTCCGTATGATTCTGGAAAATCCAGAGGACACTTATTACCTGTCCTCGCGCGAACTTGCGAAACGCTATCAAGTGGACGCGGCCACCATCGTTCGCACCATTCAAGCTCTCGGTTACGGCAAATTCGCGGAGTTCCTCGCCGACCTGCGCACCCACTTTGTTACTCGCCTCACTCCTTACACCGTTCTGAAAGCTGCTTCGAAGGAAAAACGAACCGTCGCCGACCGCGTTCGCCACAACATGGAACTTGATCTTCGCAATCTCCAAGCGCTGCAGTCCACCGTCGATTCCGCGGGCATCGTCTCTCTTTCCAAACAAGTAAAGAAAGCGCGCCGTATCCTGATAGTCGGCATCGATCTCGCTGCTGCCCTCAGCTCGTATCTCGCTTACGGGTTGATGACCCTCGGCTTTCCCGCCGAAGCTCCTATCGGCAGCACCGGCAATGTCCAGCGCCGCGTCCGCACGCTCAATTCGCGCGATCTCCTCATCGCCATCAGTTTTGGCCAGTGCCTGCGAGACACGGTCGAAGCCGCGCAGCGCGCCCGCAAACAAGGCGTCCCAACCTTCGGCATCACGGACAGCGAAACCACCCCCATCGCGCGTGTCTGCGACGAATCCTGTTTCGCCTCCGTCGCCAGCCCCTCCTTCGGAGGCTCCTACGTCGCGCCAGTTTCGCTACTCGGCGCCATCCTGATTGCTTGCGCGCATACCCAAACATCGCGCGCCCTGAAATTGCTCCGGCGCAGCGAAGAAGAAGACCGCGCCGATCATCGCTGGTATCACCCGGACTCGGATCTCCGCGAAGCGGGCGAGTGAAGCCGCCAAGCGGGGATGCTCGGCAACTTTGATCTTGGGAGGAAACACATGAACGCTGAAAGACGCACTCATCTCTTATCCACGTTCTCCAGGACAGCCGCGTTCCTCGCTTTCCTAGTGCTGCTGTCGCTCGCGCCTCGCGCCGCCGCTCAGACCGCCGGCACTGGAGCGATTTCCGGAATTGTCTCCGATCCCGGCGGTGGGTCCGTTGCCGACGCAAAAATTCTGGTATCCAGTCAAGCCACCGGCGAAGCCCGCACGATCGCGTCAAATTCCCGCGGCGCCTACGTCGTGCCAGCGCTCCTGCCAGGACTCTACGAGGTGCAAGTTACTCGGGACGGCTTTAAGACCCTGAGCTTCCACAACATCAAGGTCACCGTAACCGAAACCACCTCACTCGATCTGCATCTCGAAGTCGGCCAGGTCTCCGAGCAAATTATGGTCGAAGGCTCCGCCGAGCAGCTACAGACCGAGTCCAGCACCCTTGGCCACGTCACAACCGGCGAGCAGGTGCAAGACCTCCCGCTCGTGACCCGGAATTATACCCAAATCGTTTCCCTCAACCCCGGAGTGGCCGCCGATGTGAACGACGCCGGCGCAATCGGCCGGGGAAATCTTGGGATGGGTGGAGTCCCCATCTCCTCCAACGGTGGCGTCCAGGCCGACAACAACGTCCAAATGAATGGAGTCGGCATCAACGACCTCCAAAGCAGCGGCTTCTTTAGCGGCGGCGTCGCTATCCCCAACCCAGATACCATTGCCGAATTTAAAGTGCAGACTGGCCAATTCGACGCTGCTTACGGCAGAAACGCCGGCGCCAATGTCGACGTGGTCACCAAGGGCGGCTCCAACAATTTCCACGGCGCCGCGTGGGAATTCCTCCGCAATGAAGATCTCAACGCCAACACATTCTTCCGGAACGCCACCGGCCAACCTCGCCCGGTCCTGAAACAAAACCAGTTCGGCTTCGACCTTGGTGGTCCGATCCTGCACGATAAACTCTTCTTCTTTACCTCCTACCAGGGAACTCGCCAACGCAATGGCCTCGACCCTAGCTGCTCCAGTTCCGCCACCTCTCCGCCGATTACCGACGATCGCTCGGCCGCCGCCCTCGGCCAACTCTTCGCAGGACAACGTGGCGCAATCCAGGACGCTCTCGGTGGCGTCGGCCCTGCCATCGCCAGCGATGGCTCGAACATTAATCCTGTGGCGCTCAACCTGTTGCAGATGAAACTGCCCAACGGCCAGTATGTGATCCCAACCCCGCAGACCGTCGACCCAAGCAAGCCCTTCGAGTCACAAGGTTTTTCCGCGTTCAGCTCCTCTTGCCCTTATTCGGAAAACCAGTTTATGACCAACGCAGACTGGCAGATGTCGACGAAAAGCAAACTGGAGGGGCGCTTTTTCTTTTCAGACAGCACCACTACATTCAGCCTGCCGCAAGCAAATCTAGGCGGAGCCACTGCCCCCGGTTTTCCCGTCGACCTTACTAACAACTTCCGCAATTTCTCATTGACCCACACCTACATTTTCAGCCCGAGTCTGGTCAACCGCGCGGAGCTTGCATTCCATCGCACTCTCGGCATATTCAACCAAAGCAAAGTCTTCAGCTACTCACAAATCGGTGCCACGGTTCCTGCTTTTGACGACACCATCCCGGCGATCGCGCTGGACTTCGGCTCGCCGAACGGACTCTCGATTGGCGGTAACGGCCAGACAGTACACTTGGCGCAAAATACCTATAGCTTTCAGGATTCATTGTCCTGGACGCGAGGCCGCCACTCGTTGAGTTTTGGTGGGGGCGTCACCCGCGAACAACTCAACCAAGTTGGTTTTCATTATCTGGCCGGTGAACTCTTTCTCAGTTGGCCGGATTTCCTCCTGGGTCTGGATGCCAACGACAATGGAACCGCCCCCTTCGCAGCGTTTGGGGTGAACAGCAGTAACATAATTGCCTCGCTCGATCTCCCCGGCCTCTTCGATCGTGCCTGGCGCGTCTGGGAAACCAACCTCTACGTTCAGGACGATTTCAAAGTAACCCCGCGGCTGACGCTTAACCTCGGCTTCCGCTACGACCGCATCGGCGACATTGGCGATGACTTGGGAAGAAACTCATCCTTCGATGCCAGGCTTGCCGACCCCAATCCTCCTCCAGGCGGTTCGTTCGCCGGATATTTAGTTTCTTCCAACTACACCGGCGGGTCTCTTCCTCCTGGTGTGAACAAGGTGGATAACACCTTCGGCGGTTACGGCAACGGCCAGAACACTTGGAATCCGCGCGTTGGCTTGGCTTGGCGGCTTCCCCAAACGGAGCGTGTCGTCCTCCGCGGCGGCTACGGTGTTTATCATTCCCGATATACTGGCCAGCCCTTCCTCCAATTGTTGGTGGGCGCTCCTTTCGGTCAAATCCGTCAACTCCAGGTCGCGCAAAACGCTGCCGCCAATGAGCAGGTGCCTTTCCAACTCGCTGTCCCTTCGCTCCCGTCCTTTCCCGCCTATGGCCCGAGTCCGAACCCGGTCCTTCAGACCACCATCTTCGACCCGCGCTTCCGTCCGCCACTCTCGCAGGAATACAGCCTCGGCACGCAAACTCTTTTGCCTGGGAACATGACGCTTGACATCGGCTATTCCGGCGCGCGCGGCACCCGCCAGATCCGCATCCGCGGGATTAACCAGGCTCAGATTGCCAGCCCCACGGATCCGATACGCGGCGAAACCACCAATACCGTTGCCAACGTCGGTCTTCGTGTCCCACTCGAAGGCTGGGATCCCTCTCTCATGCAACAGATCGAATCTTCCGGTTCCTACTGGTATAACGCTCTGCTTGTCGGGCTCAACAAGCGTTTGAGCCACGGCCTCCAGTTCCAGGTTTCCTACACCTTTACTCGCGATCTCTCCACCGATGCCTTCACCACCAGTGGAGCAAATGGCGGCGAGGCGTATGGAAATCAGGACGACCCTCACCAACGCTACGGGCCGGAATACTTTGTTCGTCCTCACCGTTTCATTACCAATTTCACCTATCAACTTCCTGGACCGAAAGACTTGCATTCCCTCAAGGGTGAAGCTTTGGGCGGCTGGAGTCTCTCCGGAATCGTCACCGTCCAGTCCGGCCATCCGCTGACCCTGACGTACAACCACTTCGCTGGCCAGCCCAGCGTCTATGGCAGCTCCGTTTTTGATCGCCCCTCGCTCTCCGGCACTTGCTCTCGCGGGCAATACGTAAATCCAGGCTCGACCGCGGCGAACATTGGCGGCACAAAAACTTACATTAATACGACTTGCTTCGCCAACCCTGCGGTCTTCAGTGCCGATGATCCGAACGGTGTCGGCTTCGGCAATGCTGGAGTCGGCATCCTCTCCGGCCCCGGACAACAGAATTGGGATCTCTCCATAATCAAGAGATTTCCAGTCCGCGAGTATGGAACGCTCGAGTTCCGCTCCGAGTTTTTCAATTTCTTCAATCATCCGCAATTTGCGGATCCCGACGGGGAATTCACCTCAGGGACATTTGGTCAGATCACTTCAACTGTCGTGAATCCGCGTGTCATCCAGTTTGCGTTGAAATTCTCTTTCTGACAGAACGCTTTGCTTGATCACTCATACTGCTCGCCAGGAGACTCGGAATGAATAGAACGGAAAGAACTGCATCATTTACCGCACCGCTCATGGCTCGTTGTGCGATGGTCTGCGTGTCATTCGCGCTTGCTTTGAGTTTCGTTGTCGGTTCGCCTGCCCAGGCGCCTGAAACGAAGAAACCTGCAACTGCACGCACCGAACCCGCGCCTGCAGCCGCCGCGCCGTTCACTCCTCACGCTTCCGCTCACGATCTCACCGGCTCTGACGTCGAGGCGTTTCTCGACGGCATGATGCCCTCGCAACTCGAGCGCGAAAATATCGCCGGCGCGGTCATTGCTGTCGTCAAGGACGGCCATGTCATCTTCGCCAAAGGCTACGGCTATTCCGACATGGACAAGCGCAAGCCCATCTCACCCGACGCCACTCTCTTTCGTCCCGGCTCCATCTCCAAACTCTTCACCTGGACCTCCGTCATGCAGCTCGTCGAGCAGGGCAAACTCGATCTCGACAAGGACGTCAGCCAGTACCTCGACTTCCCGATTCCTCCCGCTTTCGGTAGGCCCATCACCCTTCGCGATATCCTCACGCACACTTCCGGTTACGAAGAAACCGCTCGCGACCTTTTCGTCGCCGACGCCCAGCATCTCTTTCCCCTCGATCAGTACCTCAAGAACCACATGCCGGAGCGCATCTTTCCCCCGTTCGTCGTTCCCGCCTACTCCAACTACGCCACCACCCTCGCCGGCTACATCGTCCAGCGTGTCTCTGGCGAACCCTTCGCGCAATACGTCGCCGAACACATCTACACGCCTCTCGACATGAAGCACACCACCTTTGTTCAGCCGCTCCCCGCCGATCTCCTGCCGCTGATGTCCAATGGCTATCGCAAAGCCTCCGACAAGGCGCAGCCGTTTGAATTCGTTGAAGCTTTTCCCGCCGGCAGCGTCTCCACCTCCGCGCTCGACATGTGCAATTTCATGATCGCCCACCTGCAGGACGGCAGATTCGGAGATAAGCAGATCCTTCGCCCGGAAACCGCCAAGCTCATGCACTCCCGCCTCTTCGGTACCGACGATCGCCTCAACGGCATGGCACACGGCTTTTACGAGGAAACGCGCAACGGCCATCGCATCATCGGTCACGGCGGAGACACCGAACTGTTCCACAGTGATCTTCACCTGATTCTCGATTCGAATGTTGGTTTCTTCGTTTCCTACAACAGCGCAGGCAAAGGCGAAGCCAGTTCACGCACCATCCTGTTTGAAAAATTCCTAGATCGCTATTTCCCGTACACTCCGCCCCCCGCCGGCAAAGTAGATAATCCCAAGGCCGATGCCGCCGCCGTCGCTGGTCTCTACAAAGCCAGCCGGCGCTCTGACTCCTCGTTTGTTCACTTGCTCACGCTTGTCGGCGAAACCAAGGTGTTTCCAAATGAAGACGGCACCCTCAGTGTCGCCGATCTCAAAGCGCCCAGCGGCGAGCCCAAAAAATTTGAGGAAATTCAGCCTTTCCTCTATCGCGAAGTCCACGGCCAGGATCTCGTCGGTTTCAAGAAAGATTCCTCTGGTAACTGGCAATTCCAGATGGACTACCCCTTCTTCATCTTCCAGCGCGTCGGCTTTCTCGAATGTAAGCCGTTCAACTTCGGCCTCCTCATCTTCGGCTTGGTCGTCGTTCTCCTCACGGTTCTTGTCTGGCCAGTGGGAGCAATGATTCGCAAGCATTACGGCCGCCGGCTTGAATTGAATCCCGACCAGCGCCGACAGCGCCTCATGGCCCGCCTCATCTGCATTCTGTTTCTCGTCGTGTTCATCGGCTGGGCCACCGCCATCTCTCTCACGGACAGCATCACCGCTCTCAACTCGCTACCGCCCTGGATCATCATATTCGGCCTTCTGGGTGTCGTCTGCGCCATCGGCACGATTTTCGTCGTGCTCAATGCTATCCGCAGTTGGCGCACTTCCGGCCGCTGGATCTGGGCCAAGCTGCACGACGTTGCCCTCGCGCTGGCTTGCCTCTCCCTTGTCTGGTTCCTCTTTACCTGGAAGCTCTTAAGCTTCAAGACCAACTTCTGAGGCGCAAGGTCGCTCGCCCGCGCCCTCGGCGTTGTAGGTTAAAAGCGTATGAAGATTGAAGCGCTGTATCTTCGCGAATGTCGGATGCGTTTAGAGCATCCCTTTCAGGCGAGTATCGTTACCACGCTGGATCCCCCCGTCCTGTTCGTCTGTGCACCGTCGAACGGCGGAGATTTGGGTTGAGGAATAGTGTGGCCCGCGTGAGGAGCAAGGAGCAGCGTGGCAACATTTGAAAAAAGTGCAGTCTTCCAGGGAACGCAGGCACCGGCCGGGGCGGCAGCCGAAACGCCGAATCAACTGCGCCGTATTCTCGGGTTATGGGATTTGGTGCTGATGATTATCGGCACGGTCATCGGTTCGGGAATATTCCTTGTTCCCGGCGCAGTGCTGCGGGCAGTTGGCAATTCTGTACCCCTGGGATTATCTGTGTGGCTGGCCGGTGGAATTCTTTCGCTTCTCGGCGCACTCACCTACGGAGAATTAAGTTCCATGAAGCCGCGGGCAGGCGGCCTGTATGTTTACATTCGTGATTGCTTTGGGCCGTTCCCCGCGTTTCTGTTTGGCTGGACGCTGTTCTTTGTGATCAGTTCGGGTTCGATCGCGACGCTTGCCGTTGCCTTTGGCAATTACCTTGGCGAATTCGTGCAGCTCTCCGCATTCGGTACGAAGCTCGTGGCGTTGCTTGTGATTCTGGTGATTACGGCGGTGAACGTGCGCGGCACTCGGCAAAGCGCCGATTTACTGAACGTGACGACGGCCATAAAGGTTGCAGCGATCCTGTTGGTAAGCGCAGTGCTGTTATGGCATGGAAGAAATCCAATCTTCAGCGGTGGGAACATAGCCGACCGCCAATCCATGGGCATATCCGGATTTGGCTTGGCGATGATCAGCGTGCTCTGGGCCTACGAAGGATGGCAGTACGTAACTTACAGTGCCGGTGAAACTGTCGATCCGCAGCGCACTTTTCCCTTGGCATTCATGATTGGCTCAGCGGCGTTGATCGGCATTTATCTGTTCGCGAATCTTGGCTATCTTGCGGCGCTCGGCGCCTCTGGCGTGGCTGGTTCAACGCGGGTAGCAGCAACGGCGCTGGGTGTTGTCGTCAGCCAGGGTGCTGGCAAAATTGTCGCGGTCGCAATCCTGATTTCGATGTTCAGCGCGGCCAATTCCATCATGCTGAACTCACCCCGGGTTTATTACGCGATGGCGAATGATGGCCTTTTCTTTCGCTCTCTCTCGCAAGTTCATCCCCGGTTTGGAACCCCCGCCTTGGCCGTTGGAGCAGCAGGAATCTGGTCGGCGGTGCTCGCCGCGAGCGGCACATTCGAGCAACTTCTAACTTATGTTGTTTTTATTGGCTGGATATTTTATGGGCTTGCCGCGGCCAGCATCTTTATTTACCGCAAACGAGCCCCCGGCGCTGTGCGGCCGTATCGCGTGCCCGCTTATCCGTGGACTCCGATCGTCTTCATTCTGGCGGCAACGGCCCTGGTTGCCAACACGATAGCAACCCAACCGGTTCGTGCCGGGATTGGCCTCGGAATCGTTTTTCTCGGTGCTCCCGCCTACGCCTTCTGGCGGCGCACCGCAAAACTGACAAGTAAGGAAGATAGCGAGAATGTCTGAAGGAATGGCATCTGTGAAAGTGCCGGGCATCATGATTCGTCCCCTGCAGGGATTGGAGGAGATGAGCGTCGGCGTGGACCTGCAACGGCGCGTGTGGGGCTACGCCGAGATCGACACTGTGCCGGACCAGATCTTCATCGTTGCTAGAGAAAGCGGCGGCCAGGTTTTGGGCGCGTTCCACGAAGACAAAGCGATTGGCTTCGCGCTGGCCTTTGCCGGAGTGCATGGCGAGAGAATTCATCTGCACTCGCACATGGTCGCTGTTTTACCCGAGTATCAGGACCTTGGCGTGGGGCGCATGCTGAAGCTCGCTCAACGCGATGATGCGATTTCGCGAGGAATTGATCTCATCGAGTGGACCTTTGATCCTCTGCAAGTGAAAAACGCTCACTTCAATCTGATGCGACTGGGAGCCATCGTCCGCCGGTATCTTCCAAACTTGTACGGATGGACATCGAGCCCGCTACATGACGGAATGCCAACGGATCGGTTGGTAGCAGAGTGGTGGGTTCGATCGGCACGGGTACAAGATTTACTGGGCGGCAAAATTCCGATAGCAGGATCGGATCGCGCGCGCATCGGCATTCCTGCGGGAATACGGCAAATCATCAGCAACAATCCAGATGAGGCGGAGAGAATTCAAGCTGGTGTTCGCAGGGAATTCGAACGCCACATCGCCGAGGGACGCGTCGCGGTCGGATTCGAGTTTGACGCAGAGCAAGGAAGTTACGTGCTGGAGCCTTATGAAGATTGAATCCATAGCACTTCGCGAAATTCACATGCGGTTGAAGTCGCCTTTTGAAACGAGCTTTGGTGTTGTGCAGGACCGCCGCATTCTTCTGGTAGAGGCCGTCGCAAATGGAGTAAGCGGGTGGGGAGAAGTCACCGCGGGTGAATCCCCGGCCTACAATGCAGAGACAACGGACACGGCGTGGCATGTGATTTCCGATTTCATCGCGCCTGTTCTGGTTGGAAAGCACCTTGCCGCCTCGGAATTTCCGAAGCTGATGAATCAGATTCGCGGGCACGAAATGGCCAAGAGTGGAGTTGAGAATGCCCTTTGGGACGTAGAGGCCCAACTCAAGGGTGTCCCGCTCTATAAACTTTTGGGCGGAACGGTGGATGAAATTGCTGCCGGAGTGTCGCTTGGTATTCGGGAAAACCCGGAATCCCTGGTCAGAAGAGTGGGAGAAGAGCTTCAAAGTGGTTATCAGCGCATCAAATTAAAAATCAAACCGGGCAAGGACCTAGAATTCGTAGCGGCGGTCCGGAAAGAATTCCCAAACATTCGCCTGTCCGTGGATGCCAATTCGGCATACACCCTCGACGATGCTTCGCACTTGAAAAAACTCGATGAATTCAACTTATTGATGATGGAGCAGCCATTGAGCTGGGACGATATCTATGGGCATTCCAAACTTCAGGCGCAGATCCAGACGGCGATTTGCCTGGACGAGTGTATCTACAACACGAATCACGTTCTGGCGGCGATCGAAATGAAAGCCTGCCGGATTATCAATATCAAGCTGGGGCGCGTCAGCGGCCACACCGAAGCGCGGAAAATGCAAGCGGCGTGTCTCAAGAGGCGTGTCCCTGTCTGGTGCGGGGGCATGCTGGAATCCGGGATTGGCCGCGCTCACAACATTGCGATGTCTACGCTTCCGGGTTTCACTTTGCCGGGTGACGTCTCAGCCAGCCACCGCTACTGGAACGAAGACATCATCGAACCTCCGGTAGAAGTTACCGCGAAGGGCACGATCCACGTGCCGAAAGCGCCGGGCCTGGGCTATGCGATAAAGCGCGATCACGTCGAGAAAATCACTGTTCGCCGTAACAACTGGACCGCGCGTTCTGCGGTGAGCTGAAACTGGTTTGTAGCCGAGTGGTCGGAAATTGAATGATGCAAGGAAGTCGGTAATTTCACTGAGGAGTGTCGTATGAACAAGAAACATCCCGTCCGGCTGCTTTTCGCAGGTCTGTTAGGTGTCACGATTGCATGTTGGGTTATTCCGGCGCTCGCGCAATCCAATACGGCACTGGAGCAGCCAATCAGGAAGATTATGGTGCGGCCGGAATTTGAACAGTCACGTTCTAGCATCAAATTCATCCCTGCGGATACCGGCAGTGTGATCCACGAACTGAACTCACCGCAGATTGCGAGTGGCAATGAATACGATGTGATCCTAAAGAATGGCTCGATCATTGATGGCTCCGGCAATCCGTGGGCTTCCGGCGACATCGCGATTCGCGGCGACCGCATCGCCGCGATCGGAAAGCTGGATGGCGCGCACGCTAAGCTGGTGATTGACGCCAAGGGCCTGGTCATCGCGCCGGGATTCATTGACATGCTGGGGCAATCAGAAGTCTCACTCTTGATTGACAATCGCTCGATCAGCAAGCTGGCACAGGGAATTACGACAGAAATTACCGGGGAGGGCGGATCGATAGCACCGCAGACGGACCTGACGCTTGCACCTCTCCAGCCTGCACTGGACCAGTACAAGTTGAAAATCGATTGGACCACGCTCGATGGTTACTTCAAGCGACTGGAGAAACAGGGCACGCCGCTGAACATCGGCACATACGTTGGAGCGGGCCAGGTGCGCGAGGCTGTGCTTGGTGATGTGGACCGCCAGCCGACTCCGGACGAAATGGAAAGAATGAAGGGGTTCGTGGCCGAGGCCATGCAAGATGGCGCGTTTGGGATTTCCACTGCGCTCATCTATCCCCCGGGACACTACGCGAAGACGGAAGAGTTGATTGAGCTGGCGAAGGTCGCAGCAAAGTACGGCGGGATATACGGATCGCATATGCGCAGCGAAGGACAGACCGAGCCGCAAGCCGTGGAAGAGGCGCTTCGCATCGGGCGCGAGGCGAATCTTCCGGTCGAAATTTTTCACCTGAAAGTTTCCGGCAAGACGCGCTGGGGGAATATGCCGAAAATTGTGGGGCAGATCCAGGCCGCGCGTGACGCAGGGCAAGACGTGACCGCGGACATGTATCCCTACATTGCGGGGGGAACTGCGCTGGCTTCCAGCCTTCCGCCGTGGGTCGCAGATGGAGGCATGGAGAAACTTCTACAGCGTCTGCACGATCCCGCGACGCGGGCAAAGATTAAAGCCGAAATGGGCGCCGATCATCCCAATTGGGAGAACATCTACTTCGACAGCGGAGGGGGAAGCGGGGTGTTGGTTTCAGGTGTGGTGAATCCGGAGATGAAGAAATTTGACGGCAAGACCATTGCCCAGATTGCCGAGGCGCAAAAGAAATCGCAACTGGACGCGCTGTTCGATTTTGTCATCGCTGACAAGGGGCAGACAGGCGCGCTCTATTTCATGGCGAGTGAAAATGATCTGATTTACGGATTGAAACAGCCGTGGACGAGTCTTTGCCTGGATGCCGGTGAAATGTCGCTGGATGGTCCATTGTATGAACCGCACTCTCACCCGCGGGCATTTGGCGCAATGCCGCGTTTCCTGGGTCATTACGTGCGGGACCAGCACCTGCTGCCGCTAGAGCAGGGCATCCGCAAGATGACGTCCCTTCCCGCGCAACGCGAGCGCTTGCTGGACCGCGGGTTGCTCAAAGAAGGCTATTTTGCGGACATCACCGTCTTCGATGCCGCAACCATCCAGGATGTAGGCACGTATGCGGAGCCGTCGCAACTATCCAAGGGCGTGAAATACGTGTTCGTGAACGGACAATTGGAATTCGAGGACGGCAAACTGACTGGCCGTATCTCGGGACGCGTGCTGAAGGGACCCGGGTGGAAACAAGGCGCTGCTGTTCAGCCTTGAGCCAGCGTTCCAGCATCACCGGCCGTTTTGGGGAGGCTGCGCTTCACGAGAATGAGGATCCGGTGTTTTCCTTGCGCGTATTCCTCAGCCTTGACGTTTGTTCTGCTGCCACTGGTTGCCGGCGTTGAAAGCGTGCTGTGCAAGCCGTTCCCGAATCACTATATCCGGCCGTCTTGATTGCTCTCAATACCTGCATGGGTATGGTGGTAGGAGGGAGCGAAACTGCCCTATTTGCATAGTTTTTGGGTGCATTGGGATTCCGCGCCCGGTTCACGCAAGGGACCGACAGCAGACCGGGATTGCAAAACGCGAGCTTTTAAAGTTCACTCTTAATGACGGTTTAGTTATATAAACCAAAAGGTCATTCGAAATTGTGGAACGATGATTATTTAACCTAGGTGAGAGCTATGTCGTTCAGAGACACCTTTAAAACTCAGATAGGGGCTAACCGATTGTTTGCCGTCTAGGACCCACCGCCGCGTCCGCTTCAATGGAGGGTCAAACTCACTTTCTCATCTCATCTGCTGCGCTGGCAACGCTGTTTTTTGTTTTTGCACCTCAAGGGGCACCCAAGCGGAGATCGTGGTGCCCCGGCCCGGCTCGGATTTGATGGAAAACTCGCCGCCCACCAAGTGCGTTCTTTCCTGCATGCTGACGAGCCCCAGGCCGTGCCGTTTGACAGCGTCTTGCTGGTCAAAGCCAACTCCCTGGTCATTCACGATCAGTTGTATCTCTCCCGATGTTGCGTGCAGTTCGACTCTGAACTGCCGCGCACCGCTGTGCTTAACTGCATTCTGCAGAGCTTCCTGTAAAACTCGGAACAGACAAAGGGATATTTCCTTGGAGAGGTTGCGCGGTATCCCCGCATGGCTGAAGTCGATCTTCATGTTCTTTTGCGCGGACAATTCTCTACAGAAACCACCGGCTGCCGCCGCGAGCCCCAGGAACTCCAGTTTTGAGGAGTGCAAACGGTGCGCTAGGGCCTGGATGTCCTTGCCTAAATCGGCGAGGGCTTGAAGGACATTACGAATGTGATTGCTGACTTCAACCTCGGAGCTGGCCGGATCTTGAGCCCATTGTTCCAAATCCATCGACAACAACGCTATTCGCTGATTAATGTCGTCGTGGAGCTCCCTCGCGATCCACGTACGCTCCTCTTCTTGCGCCTCAATCAACCTGCGCCCCACACTGGCCAGAGCTTCCTCCGCGAGCTTGCGATCCGTAATGTCGATGCAAGATCCGATATAGCCGGCAAAAGAGCCGTCTAGACTCAGTCTAGGTACACCTATATCGAGCACCCAACGGTATACTCCATCGTGCCGCCGCAGCCGATACTGCATCTTGAATGATTCGCGAAGATCAAATGCCCGCGTGTAGGTACCGAGGCAATCCTTCAAGTTTCCCGGATGCACCCCTTTCAACCAACCGTTGCCCAGCTCAGCTTCAAGCGAACGGCCGGTGAAATCCAGCCAGGGCTGATTGAAGTAATTGCACAGCTTGTCGGGACCAGACATCCAGATCATTACTGGGGCTGTGTTTGCAACGAGGCGAAAGCGCTCTTCGCTCTCACGCACATGAAGTTCGCTTTTTCTTCTTCGCTTCCGCTGCCAGAGCAACCCGAAAATGAGTAGGGCTTCGGCGAACATGACAGCGATGCCGAGGATGATGTACTGTTTGTAAACTTCCCAGACAGTGAGCTGGCGATAAAATACGACGCTGCCTGGCGGTAGGTCGCTTTCCTTGAATCCCCACCGATGTAGAGCTCGCCAATCGAACATATAGACGTCACTGTTCCTCACTACGGGGATTTGTTGCGGTTTCACCCCGTCCAGAATCCTCACCGCCATCGCACCAGCGACCTTACCGTCTGCAGCCCAACTCACCACATAGCCGCCGACCGTACCTCTGCCGACATCCACGTCATCCGTGACAAAGACGGGTGCATTCGCAGCGTCGACAATCATAGGAACGGACTGGGATGCGTCAATAAAGTGTGCTCCCGCAGCATCCTCCATAATGGCCGTGTGATAGACGATCGTCTTGCTCGGCAAATGCCTCAGTCGTTCAAGGAGCGCGGGCATGTCCAGATTCGTGAGATATGTGAACTCGAACTGCGACTCGTACTTACGCAAGCTTTCCTGGGTCACGGCCTCAAGGCTCCGATCAAACGCTCCGACACCACCCACGACAACCACGTGTTTGGTGTCGGGTTGCAAGTGCAGCGCCGCGATCAGGGTCATTTCTGGCTGTGCCACCCCCCAAACACCGGTAAAGTGAGAGTCGGGTTCCAGCTGGTCTAACATTTCCTTTGTAGTGCCGCAGAAGATAACCGGAGTGTTCGGAAATGACGTTTCATGCGATTCCACCATAAACTCCAGAGACGCAGGTCCGACAGTAATGATCAGGTCTGGTTTGCGGTCTGCATACTTGCGAATGTACCAATCGCGGATCCTGTGCTGGGAAGCGTTATCTGGGAACAAAGTCGCTTCAAGATTCTCGCTATAGAATTCGATCTGGTATGGAGAAGTTGCTAGACCAGCGGCGATCTCCTGATCAAGAATCGACATACCCGGCGACGAGATAGGACTAAAGTCATTGAAAATAAGGACGCGCCGGACTGCCTTGGTTTGCTGAGCTCCAATCGATTGGGGAAAGAGAAAAGCCGCAACGACGACTAGCGCCAGGACAAACCTTGCCCCTCTTGGCTTCTCTTGAGGACAATGGCCAGAATCGCGCCAACTACGGTGTCTAAATTCACGCGACAAGCTGTGCTCCGCTGGAGCCGACACCAAAAAAACCTGCAAGGCGATTCGCAACGAGGCAAGTCTAACACTTCTAACACTAACGTCACCTGGAGATCGCTGATCCGCGTGTTTCGGGCGACCGTCGTCTACGATAGTGATTCGATGCGACCTATCGGCCGCTGGAAGGAAGCGTGGGAATCGGCGAAGGTTCGAGCGGGAGTTTCCTGTCGATTCCACGACCTAAGGCATACTGGGTGTACTAGGATGCTCGAAGCAGGCGTGCCGTTTTCTGTCGTGGCCACGATCATGGGCTGGAGTCCATCTACAATGGTGCGAATGACAAGACGCTACGGTCATATCGGACAGGCTGCCCAGCGGCAGGCCGTGGATACCTTGAACCGAGCCGGTTTTCAGGACAATGGGGCACAAAACTGGGTTCACCCCACATAAACCAAGAATCAACCAGCTCGCTAACTAAATGAAGAATTTGGCTCGCCCTAGCGGACGATTTCAGAACTCTAACATGGAATACGGTTGCCTAAGAACTTGCTCAACCCAACGAATTTATACTGTCCCGGAGGCCAGCGCCTTGTCAACAGTGAGTGGGTCGATCCTGAGTCCATTTGAACCGCCACCTAGGACGCCGACGGTTAAATTCGCGAACTCGAAGCGAGACCTTTACCTTATTAAAGGTAGCGCTCACCGCGCGGACTTACGAAATCGGAAGGGCCGATCATCGGTCATCTGTTCCTTGACATATAACGCATAGCGTAGTATGCTACGCGTGTGATTCAGAGCTTTGGCTCCAAGGAAACTGAGGAGCTTTTTCACTATCACCATTGTAGGCGGTTTCGTTCCATCGAGCGGGTCGCCTTACGGAAATTGCTCCAACTTCACGCCGCGACTGAGCTGCGCGTTTTGGCTTCGCCGCCTGGAAATCAGTTGGAAGCATTGCGAGGCAATCGGAAAGGGCAGCACTCTATTCGGATCAATGATCAGTGGCGAATCTGTTTTGCCTGGCGTGACGGCCATTGCCACGATGTGGAAATCGTTGACTATCACTAGGAGAAAGACAAGATAAATATGAGCAAGTCGGAAGAGTTAATGCCTCCCGTGCATCCGGGTGAAGTCCTCCGTGAGGATTTTATGAAACCACTTGGCCTGACAGTCAACAAGCTTGCACTCGAACTGCACGTGCCTGCTACTCGCATCGGCGAAATAGTGCACGAGCGACGCCGAATCACGGCGGAGACCGCGCTGCGCCTGGCACGATACTTCAACACGAACGCCGAGTTCTGGCTGAACCTCCAAAATTTCTTTGATCTGGAAGTTACCAGGCGTTCTGGCAAGATCTCCGAGATAGAACGCCAGGTGCACCCTGCACCTGCCCTGGCATCCTGAAACCCTTAGCGGGCTCCGCGAAGCGACGGTGAGGTGGTGAGGGACTTACGTCAGGATGTGCAAAAACATGAGATTCCGCATGGAAGTTGCAGAGCAAGTCCCGGATTTGCCAAAGATCGAGACGGTCGATGTTGTTGCGAGCTTTCATGAGTTGAAGGTCGTTGCAATTGTATGTTTTTAAAATTCTTGAAAAGATTGGCTCCCCGCGCTAGATTCGAACTACCAACCATTCGGTTAAGAGGCCCATCCACTTACGGCATCTGAGGATGGGAAAATTGCTCCTGCCGCTGGGTCCAAGCATCGCGAAGCCTTCCCCATCGGAGATATTGCTCTCTCTTTTCGGGAGAGGAATCCTCCTCATCGCGAAGCCAGTAGCGAAACCAGTCGAGGTTGCGCTCGAAGATTTCGTAGCGGTGCTTCGGTTGATTCTTCATGTGAAGTTCGTTCGCGTAGATGTAGAGTTCGACAGGTTTGTGGAGCTGTTCGAGCGAAGTGTATAAGGCGAGGCTTGCGATGAACTCCGAATCGGCCGAATTGACAAGCAATGGCGTTTCGATTTCTTCGGCTCTGAGGGAGGCTGCAAGCATTTGCCAATTCCTTCTCGACTCCCCTTCGGGCCATCCACCGAGCCCCCACTTGGCAAACAACTCATGCCACGTTGTCCCGGCCATATCGTAGAAGTAGGGATCACGCGCGGCCGGACCGCTCTCAACGGCTGCGCGGAATGCGTGGGAGTGGCTGACTGCATATTCCAGGATTTCACAGCCGTGGCTGAACCCGGCCAATCCCACTTTCGTTGAATCCACGATCCCCGCATACACCAACGACCGAACGGCCATTTCGAGACTTGCCGTTGGAGAGGACCAGTTGAGCAAGTAGTCGTCGAAATCCCCACTCTTGCGCTCACGGTTGCGTCCAATGTCAAAACTGAGCACCGCAAATCCGTGAGATGCATATACCTGAATGGGATTTTCGTCCCCTGTTCCACCCAGAAGAAAGGAGTCGCCACTTCGATAGAGGGTGATGATCAAGGGATAGCGCTTGCCTTCTTCGAATCCCGCTGGTTTTACCAGCTGACCAAACCAGTCCTCTCCATACTGGTTTACACCGGAAATGCGTTCCCCACTATTCAGCTTCAGGTGCCCGAACTCTGGATTGAGATCGGTAAGCGTTCGCATGGTCCCATTTCTTGTATCGATCACTGCAAGCTTGGGCGGGGAGACATTCGTTTCGCGCGTGCAGGCAATCCATTGGTTCGCAGAATCCATGGAATACTCCCGGAGTACTTCCGCCGGTCGGAACACCTCCCGGACTTCGCCTGACGCGACCTCAAGCCCTCGGATCTCTCCAGGGTGACCATCTCCTTTAGTCGAAACAAAAAAAAGGCAGGTTCCGTCCGTACTCCACCAATAATCGGTGACGCGGATGGAATCGGGAGCAACCTCGAGCCGGCGTTGTCCATCTTCCGACATCAAAAACAACCTCCACCGCATGACTCCGGGTTGGCCGCTCTCATAGGAGCACGAAAGCTAAGGCGTTCTTGCGGGTAGGCGCCCACTCAACGCTTCCGATGTGACACTTCGGTTCTGTAGTACCCAGCTTGCTGTCGAACTTCTTTTGGAAATCGGTGACATCGGGTTCAAATGCGTGCTTCTCCGCAGGGGTCGCTTTTCGCTCCACGCCTGTATTCAGCTCATGAATCCAAATTTCATTTTTTATTTTTGCAGAAGCGAGATTTGTTGTGAGTGCAGGCATTCCTTCCCACGGAAGAATCTGCTTGTCGTAAAGAATCCCGCGCTCCAGAATCCCTTTTTCGACCTCTCGGCCGATCGGGAACTCAACATCCATAATGAGTTTTCGCCCAGTGGGATCGAGTTCGTAGCGAACAACATCTCCGGGCACATGGGTCAATGGCTTTGCCCCGCGTGGTTCTTTGCCCCACTGCCACACCTGCCACCGCTCTTCCTTCTTCATTCGCATCCGATAAAAGATCGTACGGCTGTTCCTGGCCCACTTTGGTTGCTCGCTGGCCCACTCGTTGATGGAACTCCAATGAGGTTCCCCTGCACTGCCCAGGCAAACGGCGGGCGTTCCCCCTTGCCGTCGAACGATGAACAAACCGCTGCGGTAGCTGTTGGTTTTGAAATCCGCCTGACCGACGACAAACGCTATCCGTTGTCCGTCCGGCGAAATGCTCAGCCCATGGATTTCGCGGATCGAAAGCAGATCTTTGCTGGTAACGGGCCGTGGAGAGGCAGAATCGGATTGCGGAAGTGTGACGGGCTTCGGATCAAAAGCTGGTTCTATCGCTTGCTGGGCGGCCAATTCGCCTGACGCAAGTAGAGCTAAAAGACACACCCCAAGCCATCGTATTAGCAAGTGGCAATCTCCTGAACAATTTGGCTGGACTTCTGTATAGGTTCTAGAAGCTAATCTTTGCAGATAGTTGCATGGACCTTGGCCCACCCTCTTGGAATAACGGGTTCAGCCCACCAAGTCCGTTGTTCAGCATTTTTGTCGATTGAAAATACGAAGGTCCAAACTGAATGAAAGCGCCGGGATTCGTGAAATTCGGATGGTTCAAGAGATTGAAGACATCGACGCGAAACTGAAGCTTCGATCGTTCTCGAATCGGGAAGAGCCGTCCGAGTGACAAATCCATCTGCGTGAGTCCAAAACCCCGAATGTCATTGCGACCCTCCGTTCCCTGCCGCTCGGTAGTCGGAATGGAAAATGCATTGGGATTCAGAACCTTTCCTCCCGGAGCGCCGGCGGTTTCGAGCCAAAGAGATTGGCCGGGCACCAGATCAGGACGCGAATACGCGTAACCACCCGGTGAATATCCGTAGATCTGAGCGTTGAACGGGAATCCGCTCCGGGCAACGATGACCGACTGCAGAGACCAATCCTTTGTAATCGCCGAAACCCAAGGAGTCTTGCCAGCTGTGGGTAGGTTGATCGATATCGCCGCCGAAAAACTATGACGAACGTCGAATTGAGATGAGGCGTAATCGCTCTGACCGGAAATAATGACGCCAGGCGTGGATCCAACAACGTCGTTCGAGGCATTGTCCAGGGAGTGCGAAAGAGTGTAGTTCGCGAGTATCTGAATCCCATGGGATAGGGGGCGGCGATATTGCAACTGCAGTGCGGTGTAGTTTGACCGTGCGCTGTTCACATTGATCTGGAACGCGCTCGCGAAATTCTCGTTCGGCTGATAAATCGCCTCGTTCCTAAGCAGCTCACTTCCAGCCTGGCCGACATAGGTCGCCGAGACAACTTGGCCGGCGAAGGATTTCTCGAGGGCCACGTTCCATTGGTAGGAACGCGGAAGTTTCAGATTGGGGTCCATGGCTTGAACGAGTCCGTACGGCGGGGCAGCCGAATTCGGTGGCAAGTACACCGAGGGATCGGGAATCGGAAAGGCCACGTTCGGGGCGTATTCAAAGGAAGAATTTGGGAAATAAGCGCCTATGCTTGCTGCGACTCCTGTTCCTAGATCGTAGTAGATTCCCCAACCAGCGCGAAGAACCGTAGTTCCGCTTTCATCCAACCTCAGCGCCATCCCGACTCGCGGCGCGAAGTTTCCATACGTCGTCTCATACACTGGTGTGCCGAACGGCGCTAGCGCCAGGTTTGCGGGGTCGTTTACGTTTGTCCACGATGCCAGTTGGGTCCCGTTTCGTGGCGAGGGCGCGGGATTGAGTTCCCAACGAAGTCCATAGGTCAACGTTAACCGCGGTTTCAGCTTCCAAGTGTCCTGGGCATAGAGCGATAGCGCGTGTGTGAGTATCTGGGACCGCTTGTTTATGCCGCCCGAAAATGCCACGGCCGCGGTCGAAAGAAATTCGCTCACTGTCGGCCCGTAGTAGTACAAGCCGTTGTGGTAAATGCCTTGATCCACGAAGATGGCGCGGTAGTCGCCGCCAAACTTCAGGGCGTGCGATCCGGCCGAGGCATTGAGGTCGTCTGTGAAATTGAGCTGAGTTGCCTTGTTCTTCGTAAACGGTCCGATGAAAAAATCACTCGCGTCGGAGAGTGTGAAGTAGGCCAAGGAATTAGCCTGTGAGAGCGACCCAAGCAGAATGCTCGGGTTCAGTGGGACCGCTCCACCGAAGGAATCCATCTTGTAGGTCGAATTGACGGACTGCGTTGAATAATTTCCACGAACCGAGTTTGACAAACTAGGGCGAAGCATCATGTTCAATCCGAGTGTCAGTGTTTGCGTGTTAGTTTCGAGCGTATTCACATCAGCGAGATTGTCCGTCCGCTGTTGAATATTGGATGGTGCATAATTGTAACGACCAAAAACGAGGAACCGGCTGCCCAGGGCGTGGTCAATTCGAATGCTTGTTGCGTTCAATGTGGCAAGGTTGGAGTACGTTCCCGCGAAAGAATCCGTGAACACACCCGGTGTTACCGTTGTATCGTTCGGCATTGGATAAGCGGCAAGGATTGGCGCTAACGACGGTGCTGCACTCTGGCGCGCATAAACGGAAGGAACTTCGATCTGAGCCGTCTGTGGCAAATCGAGCCGCGCTCCTTCATAGGAAAAGAAGAAAAACGTCCGGTCTTTCCAGATGGGCCCGCCAATGACACCGCCAAAGTCATTATGGTGTTCCGCTGCTCGCGGATTTCCCGCTTGGTTCGCGAACCAGTCGTTCGCATCCATTGCAGTATTCCGAAAATAATCGAATACCTCTCCGTGAAAATCGTTGGTGCCCGAACGTGTCACGAGCACGACTTGTCCGCCGGGAGCGCGGCCAAACTCCGGGGCAAAGGAAGATGTTTCGACACGGAACTCTTGCAGAGCATCGACGGAGACGAGGCTGCTGGTGCTTCCGAGCGCGCTGAAAGACTGGGTGGAACCGCTGCCCGTATTTCCCAGATAACCGCCAGAGCCCACTCCGAAGTTCGCCGAGACACCGTCAACCGTGAAATTGTTTGAGTCCGTTCTCTGGCCCGCGACGCTGAACTGTCCAGGTGAAGTGGATGACGATGGTGCAACGACAACTCCTGGCGTAAGTTGAAGCAGGGTGTTGAAGCTGCGCCCGTTCAACGGCAGGCTCTCCACAAACTGACGATCAATGACAGTACCCACGGAAGCCGATTCCGTATTGACCAGCGGCGCGCCTCCCTCGATGGTCACGATCTCGGAAATCGCACCAAGTGGGAGTGTGAAATTGATTGCCAGTGCATCTTGGACATTGAGAGTGATATCTGGCTTGATGATGGTCTTAAATCCTGTCTTTGAAACCTGAATGCGGTAGGGTCCAGGGGGCAAACTCGAAACAAGATAAATGCCTTCCTGATTCGTTTTGCCTGGATACTGCACGCGCGTTGCATCGTTAACAACCAGTACCTCGGCTCCGGCGATTGACCCGCCACTCGGGTCATTCACGATTCCGCTAATCGTTCCGACAGGAGACTGCGCAGCGGATGAATGAGCTGCTGAGAAAAAAAGAAGTAAACAATAGACAATGCTGCGCAGTCGCAAAGGATCCTCCCGGAAGTGAGGGATTTGTACTCACTAACAAGGTCTATGCGAATGTCGTACATTTTTGTCTCAACCATTCTTTGTCCTCAAAGCAGGACAAATCGAAAGAGACACTAGTCCCGATTTCAGGGATGATTTGGACTTACACGCAGGTAGGCGAACAGCAACTGTTTGCCGCTCGGATGCTGGCTTCCACCGTTAGGTTCGACGGTCACGAATACGGCGTCGATATCTTCCAACGACTTGGGATCGTCAGCTTTCAGAACCCAACGCTTTTTGCTTACGTTATCTTCGTAGAATATGCCGAGACTACGCGCTTGCTGCTTGTCGGGTCCTCTACGTCCCCAGGCTTGAAACGACTTCGCGTTTTGGAAGCCCGGTTGCGCATCCAGATCGAACGCATAGAAGATCAGCGACTTTCCTTTCGTGTAGAAAACGCGGCCGTAGGTCTTGTCCGTCCCTGCCTTGGAAACGTCGCGAATATCTGCCATATACAGATCCCGCGCGCCCATTAACTCTCGAATATCACGGTCATGCTCAAGCAACTCTTGTCCCTTGGCGACTTCTGCGTCCCTTTGCTCGAGTGCTTGCCCTCGCTCCCTTACGAGCTGTGTCAGTTCGTTGACCTTGGCTTCCAGAGTAGCCGCCTGGCGGGCATTTTGATCACGCTGGGCAGTGGCCGCTTCAAGTGTATTTTGAAGTTCGACCAGTTTGGCTTGCGCAACCGAGAGCGCTTCTTCCTGAGTGGCCTTGTTGTCACTCACACCTTGCGGGTATTCTTTACGGGTTCCCGAGGAGAGCGCCGCACCCGCCGCGCTAGATTTCAGAGAGTTGACGATCTTCATTTGCTCGGACAATTGACGACTCAAGCCTTCGATGACTTTGGCATTCTCTGCGAGCTTCGCTTCCAATTTCGCTCGTTCATAGCCCGCATCGCTGGCTTGCGCCTCGAGGGAACCTTCGGTCTCCTTGGCGAGCTGCGGGGAATTTCGCGCGACATCCGTCCCCCGTTTCACTCCCGATTTATACGCGGCGATTCCGAGCGCCAGTGCCAGAAGAATGGCGGCGGCGAAGGGCATCCATATTTCTCGCCACCGGATCTGCGAGGGGCGGTAGGTGAAGCGTTGCCCGATAGTCGTTTTATCAGGTGGATCGTATCCTGCGCTGTTTGGTCCACCGCCATCTCGTTCCTTGTCCAGTCGTTTGAAAAACGCTACTTCCGCTTTTTCAACGGACCACGAACGATCGATACCCCCGCCATTCTCTTGGGTGTGCTCTTCAGCGAGCGCTGCGATCGCGCTTGCCGCTGCGGCTTCGTATTCACTCTTTGCGAGGCGACATTCCTGGCACACGGCGAGATGGGCACCCAGCCTTGCTTGTTCTTCGGCGCTCAGCTCCCCCGCCGTTGAAGCGGCGCAAAGTTCGAGGAATTCCTCATGCGAGCTCATTGGTCAAATGCCTCGACTTCGTATCGGATTTTAGTTCATAACACACGGACTATCGCCTGTTCAATTCGTTATCGGCAAGATGCTTGCGGAGCTTTTCAAGACCTCGATAGTGATGGTTTCTGACGTTAGCGAAGGACTGACCCAACTTCTCAGCAATCTCTGCGAATGTATAGCCCTCAAAAAAGTATAGCTTGAGGGTCTCTTTTTGCTCATGGGTGAGCGCGTCCATCACTTTTCGCCAGGTAGTTCTCCCAAAAAGCCCTTCGGGCGTATTGTCATATTCTGCGTGGGAACTCGTGTGAGGCCCAATATCTGGCGAACTGTCCCTAATACCAGACGTGTAAAACCCGCATGTTCTTAATTGTCTCCGGCGAAGAAACGCCTGAGTGTAGGCGACCTGGAAGATCCAAGAACGAGCACTGCCCTTAGAGCTATCAAAAAGAACAGCCTTCCTGTGAAGGTACAGAAAGACATCCTGAACAAGATCGTCTGCTTCGGTATCATTTCTCAGTATTCGCCGACCCACGTTTCGTATTGCTTGAGCAAAACGCTTAAATAGCAAAGAACTCGCTTCACGGTCCCCTTCCTTCAATCGGTAAATCAGAGTTTCGTCGTCGGTGTGGTCAGGCTGATTTTGAGGAGGAGTAATCCTAAGCGCATTAGTTCCTGCCTCTATATCGAGAGGCAAGGCCGGGAAACGCACTACAGTAAAGTTGCTCATGCGCTGATTTCACGACATTGGGTCCGTGAGATACTACTAGACAATGCTACCATTAGCAAACCACAAATTAAGCGGCAATTTCGAGAGGCGCTTATTTCCTGCCGATTACCCGCCGAGCGTGTTCAATGGCAGCTAATGCAACGAAACTGCTCAAGCTGCGGGATTCTCTATCTGCAGCTTCTTCGATTAACTGACGTTCCTTCTTGGTGTAGTAGGAGAACACTTTTTCTCTCAACGGTTCCTTGGCAGTGCGCCTGGATGGGACGTTGAAGTCGCCTTTAGGCACCGCAAGATAATGGTAGCACTAGGTGACCCAATTCTTTTACCAACCAGCAACTTCGTCTGTAATTACGGACAGCCAACATTTTCAGTTCAAACAGGCAGTCTCGGAGGTTCTAATCAGGCTAGCGGCAATACTCCGACCGAACGCAAATAGCACGGAGATCCGCTGTAACTGATATGAATGAATCGAAAACAGAGAGAGCAATCACAATTCGTTCACCGTCGTGGATGCACTTTAGTTCATTGGCTATGCTAGCGATTGCACTAGTCTTTCTGTTGCTCTCTCTATTTCTGAACAGTTACACCTCGTCATCCTCTGGGGTGCTCGTGACCGGTATTCTCATGGCCTTAGTATTGGCAATATCCCTGACCTCATATTCGCTCACGAAGTTTCGGACAAAGCATCAGAAGGCAGAACAGGATTTTAGCGATACCGATTGTGAATTCTCTTCCATCTTCAGAATGTACTTGACGGAATCCTGATCGTCGACAACGAAGGCGATTGTTTGGATGCAAATCCTGCAGCGGCAGCCATCCTGCGAGTTTCCATTGATAAATTGATCGGCCAAAACATCGGTTCGCTTTCTTGTAGATCGTAGTGCATTTACACAGAGCTGGACTTCATTTCTTCAGCACAAAACCCAACGAGGTCGCGCACAACTCATCGCGGGGGACGGAACAACTCTTTTCGTGGACTTCACGGCCGCTGCAAACTACTTGCCGGGCCGACATGTTCTAATTCTTTGTGATGTTACAGAGCGCACACACGCTGAATTGTCCCTTAGAAAAAGTGAGGAACGATTCCAGCACATGGCTAACAACATTCAAGAGATCTTCTGGATGATGGATGTCGACACGCAAGAAGTCACCTACGTCAATCCGGCGTACAGTGCTATCACGGGACACAGCGTCGAGAGTCTCCTGCAAAGTCCATCTTCCTATCGCGACTTGATGCATCCTGAGGATAGGATTCGCGTCCTCTCTAGGCTTCAGGACCTGTCACGTTTTGGCACTCTAGATGAAGAGTTTCGGTTCATTCGCGCCGATGGTGAAGTCCGCTGGGTATGGGCCAAAGGCGTTCCCGTGCCCTCAGATGGTGGAATGCGCTGGCTTGTCGGCACGGCGCAAGACATAACGTCACGCAAGCAAGCCGAAATGAAGCTTGCCGAACAACTCGACGCCGTCGAAGCTGCCCGCGCAGAGGCCGAAGCTCTCCGCAAGTCTACGTTGGCTCTTAGCCAGAACTTAGCAATGGATTCAGTGCTCGACACCCTGCTGCAGTGTATTTCTGAACTAATTCCATTCAACAGTGCAACAGTGCTTTTTGTCGAAGACGGGGCGGAGTTGATGGTTGCTCGTGAAGCTCCCCGAATCAGCCCCAAGAGGATCGGATTGACGGTGAACGCTTCGCTAAACATATTTCTCCAGCGCATCTTGTTCGAGAAGAAGGCGCTTCTGTTGTCTGACGTCACAAAGCACGATGACTGGCGGGATGTCCAGCCGCTTGACCATTGTCATTCTTGGCTAGGCGTTCCATTGGTTGCTGCTGGCCATGTTCTTGGCATCTTGTCTCTTGGAGCGAACGCACCTTCTATGTTCACCACGGAACATCTGCGCCTTGCAAAGTCTCTCGCCGTCCCAGCTGCGGTCGCGATTCAGAATGCGAGAACCCATGAGCGCGCTGAAATTTACGCTGCGGAGCTCGAGCTTCGCGTACAGGAACTTAGAGAAGCAGAGAGGGCTTTACAACACGCATCGAGGAAGCCGTCCGACCAACCGTCGCCGTACTGAAACTTGACTTTTGGCTTTTGCATGACGTGCAGACAAGATTCTTGTGAAACCTACTTCCAATGGCTCGAGCCCAACGATCGGTCGAATCTGGAGGCTCGTCATTGACAGGGTTATCCGGCAGCCAAGGACCATTGGAGCAGCAATGCAAGTGAGGGAGGAGACCTCCTGGTTGGAAACTAGTCATACATCGATCGAGGAAGCCACAGCGAATGGCGGCGGTTTGCTAATTCATTCTGCCCTGTTCGTACTCACACCGTTTCACTTGTATTCAATAACTTACGGCGCTCTCATTTGCGCCCAAGCACCCTCATTTGCAGTCTAAAGTGCACCGAGAGTACACCAAATTCGTAGCTTTCCAGAACCGCCGCCACTGTTTTTTGCCTTGCGGGATTATAACAGTCATGTTATAAATAGAACTATGAAGCACTACGAATTCAAATCCGCCCGCCTCGCAAAGGGATGGACGCAAACTCGGGCAGCCGCTCACATGGGGATGACCCAGGCGTATTTGAACTACCTGGAAAACGGGAAGAGGCGGCTCACGCCCGAACTTGTTCGCCGGGCTACCTCGGTCTATGGATTGTCGCCTGAAGTTCTCCCGGTAGCAGACACGTTCGTACCCGCGCCGACGGACGATCAACGATTAACTGTTTGGCTCGCGAGACTTGGGTATCCAGGGTTTTCCTATCTCCGCACCCGTGCGTTGAAGAAGCATCCCTTCGAGGTATTGCTTGACGCTTTAGCACAGAAAGCCCTAGATCCACGCGTGGCTGAGGCTCTCCCTTGGGTTGTCATGAAGTATGCGCAACCGGAGGCTTGGCTCGTCGAGAACGCTCGCAGGTTCAACCTGCAAAACCGTCTTGGGTTTGTCGTTAGCCTCGCGCGCGGGGTAGCTGAAATGCGAAGTAACGGCACGAGATCGGCGGAACTCAAGCAGCTTGAAGCGATGCTCGATGACAGCCGATTGACGAAAGAGGATGTGTTCTACCGTCCGCCTCGGACAGAGAACGAGAGAGAATGGCTGAGGAAGAATCGGACAGAGGACGCGATGCATTGGAACCTCCTGACCGACATGCGACCCGATCACCTTCAATATGCCCGCTAAGAAGGAAACCCGGCCGCTCCCATCACCTTGGAAAGAGTTCCTCTCCGAACTCGACGGAATGCTGCACGAACCTCTCGAATTGCACTGCATCGGTGGCTTTGTTTTTGCTTACTTCTACGGCTTGCCTCGCACGACGGGAGACATTGACTATTACACTGCGATTCCCGCGAATCTCAACTTGGACGACGTAGCCGGACAAGGCTCACCTCTTCACGCGAAATACGGAGTCTGGCTCCATCGCGTGGCCGTCGCAAACCTACCTGAAGATTACGTGAGCAGACTGACCGACATGGCTCCTGGAGAGTTGAAATTCCTGAAATTACTTGTGCCAGATCCATACGATTGCATCCTGTCCAAATTGGAGCGGAACGCCGCGAAAGACCGGGATGACGCCGACTTTCTGTTTCGCTCACAGAAGCTCGATGTTCACGTTCTTCGAAATAGATACCAGAACGAACTGCGGCACAACGTCATCGGGACACAGACTGGCATGACAGAACTTTGGAGTTGTGGATCGAGATTTTCGAATCTAAGCAATGATCGTCGCTACAGAGAGTCCACACTTCAAGCGGTGTTTTTTGGGCGGCCAACGAATCCCTCCTCAAGTTCACCAGGCGTCGGGATGCGAGAAATTTGATTTTCGAGATCGCCCATTCCCGGGCCATGTCCGGAGGCCGAGCAACTTGTCCGTACAAACTACTCTTCAGAGAACAGATCACTTTTGATGGGCACTCAGTTCTTCGAGCTTGCGCTTTAGCTGTTCGAGTTTCTGCCCAGCCTCCCCAAGCTTGCCCTCCGCCGTAAGTCGCTGGTAGTCGGCGAGGTCTCTGGCCGCTCCCGTGATGAGCGTGTTCAAGTCCGCATCGGGTTTGGTCGAGGCGGCCGACGACCCTGCACTTCGTTCCTGTTGCACAGGGGCAGTTGTGCCGCTCAGTGACGAGACCTCTCCCCCAAACAGAGCCCTCATCGCCGAGTCAAAGGTCGGACCATAGGCGAGGCGGTCCTGCAGCGCGAGCACCACGAGACGCAACTCCGGCATCGGACTGCGCTCAGCCTGCAGGTAAATCGGTTCCGCATACAACAACGCGTGCCCGCACGGAATCACCAGCAAAGTGCCTCGCCGCACGTGGGAACCCTGCTGATTCCACAGCGTCAATTGTCCCGACAACTGCGCGTTCTGATCGATTCGCGCCTCGATTTGCAGAGGACCGTCGACGAGTCTTGTCTTCGGAAAGTCGTAGACCACCGACGTGCCGTATTTTTCGCCATCGCTGCGCCCAGCAATCCACCCGATCAGATTGTTGCGGTTCGCGGGCGTGAACGGGACAATCTCCACAAACTCGATGGCCGTTTCGCCCGGCAGTTTCATTAGTACGAAGTTCGGCTCCATCGACTGTGTCTTTTGCTGGCCAGACTCGTCCATGCCCACTTCTGAAGCGACGGTCCACAGGTCCTCACGATTATAGAAAACCTGCGGGTCGGTCATGTGATAGAGGCCGTACACGGCTGCCTGTAACTTGAGCAACAACTCCGGATAGCGCACGTGTTTGCGCAACGCTGGCGGCATGGCCGCTGCATCTTTGAATAGAGCAGGAAAAATCTGGCGATACGCCGTGAGGATCGGGTCCAGTGGATCAAAGACGTAAAACGTCGTGGTCCCATCGTAAGCGTCGATGACTACCTTAACGCTATTCCGCATGTAGTTAATGGGGACATTGGCGAGAGCATAGTGGCTTGAGTAGGGATAGCTGTCCGAGGTCGCAAAAGCGTCCATTATCCACGACAGGCGGCCATCGTCGCTAACCACGACGTACGGATCTGAATCATAGGTGAGGAATGGCGCGAGCGCTGCCACGCGATCGCGCACATTGCGACGCATCAGCAGCCGGCTTTCCTGATTGATATCGTCGCTAAACGGGAGCTTGGTGAGGTCGCCGCGATCGGACGCAATCAGGAGCCGGCGAAGGAAACCGCCGAGAAGGATGCCGCCGTTGCCTTCGTAGGAGGTGAGACTGTTCGTCTGGCCCTGCGGATAGTTGAATTCCTGCTGCCGCGTTTTCACGTACACGTCGGTGTTAGTCAACTCGCCGAAATAAATCTCCGGGCGCTTCACCACGATATTCGGCACCGCGCTCTGAATGGGCATATTGCTCAGAATCAGCGTCGGCAGTCCTTCGGACGTGAATCCATTCACAGGATTCATGGTGATGCCGTAGCCGTGCGTGTAGATGAGTTTCTCGTTGATCCAATTGCGGCTGCTCTCTGGGAGTTTCTCGACATTTAGCTCGCGAGAGGCAAGCATCACCTGACGCATTGTGCCGTTGATTTCGTAGCGATCTATATCGATATCGGGAAAGTCGTAGTACGTTCGAATCTCTTGAATCTGGCGTAGTGTGTCCTGGAGTGCACGCCAGTCCCAGAGTCGGATGTTTTGCAGCGTAGCTTGATTGTTCCCCGCATCGGCTGCCTCGATAGTCGTCTCCGCGGGGAATTCGCGCCGTGCCAGGCGGTCCAATCCATAGGCCTGCCGCGTCAGCTCAATGTTGTTGGCAATATATGGTCGCTCGCGAACCAATTCGTTCGGCTTCACGATAAAGCTGCTGACGTACCAGCCGCATATTTGAATGGCAAAATAACAGACCGCGGCCGGCGCGACTGCTGCCACAAGCCAGCGCAAGCGCGGCGCCGACACGACATTGATGAGTGCGATCGCAGCACCCAAAATAAGTGCGGCACAGACGGCCAACATGCCGGGAAGCATCACGTGCGCATCCGTGTAAGTCACCCCGCTGAAGATCGTATGCTCGTCAAACAATCGCTCAAATCGACCGATATACGCGCGCATGGCGAGGATCAGCAACAAGAAGGCAAACGCAATGGAGAATCCGCGCCACGGCAGAGAAATGTATCTGCCTCGGCGTCCCGTGAGCATTCGAGTGCTCCCCGTAACGAACACAAAGAAAACCGCGATTGCACAGCCAATTAAGGCCAGTGTCAGCAGCCAACCGGCGATGAACTGCCATGCAGGCAGAGTGAAGAGATAGAAGTTGATCGGCTTTCCAAAGATTGGATCCACAGCGCCACCGATCATGTGTGGTGCATACCAATAGAGGGCGAACGTGGGCCACTCTGTCATGACGCTTGTGCCAGTCATGAAGGCAATGACGAGTGAAACCACGAGACCGAGGAGCCCCAGAATGCGCGCGACTGGCAGCTTCAACGGCTGCCCGCCGATGACCATCATGTAATCATCCGGCAAATCGGAGTGGTACGCTCTCCTCAGCGCCAGGAACCATCCGTATAGAAAAAGGAATGTCAAAACGAAAAATGTGGCAAAGACGGTCCATTGAAGCGTGAGTGTCTTTCTGAAGACGTCTCCGTAACCCAGCGAGCAGAACCAAAGGGCGTCGACGTAGTAGGACAACGCCGTCCTGCTGGCGAAAATAACGATGGCAACTATGGTAATAACAACGAGAAGAAACAGGCGGCGATGGTGACGCGGGGACTGCTGCCATTCGATTATCTCGGGCATGACCTTACCTTGCTTTCAGGAGCGCTTCCGTCTGGAGTGCAAAGCAGATCCAATTGTACGCTGTCTACTATCGTGGACGTTGACTATCGCAGACCGGACCCGAACATTTCACCTAGGACTGATAGATGGAGCACTAAAGAATGCCTTATGACTCCCTAAGGACTTTCCGACTTGCGCCTTCTCGTCCTTATATTGGGGGGATTCCCTCAATGCATGGCCCAGCATAATCTGGCCTCGCTGGGTGGCTTCTCAAACCCAGTTCGCGCTCTTCTGACTTACGCCAGCATCGTCAGTTGACGGGCGTGAACAGCTGGGATCCTTCCTTTTGTTGCAGTTCCGGGCTGCATTTCTCTTTACTAAGAACCATGCACTGTTCATGAGCTCAGATAACCGAGTTAACGGCGCTAAACTCGAACTGGTCATCAGGCACGTTCCGCACGCCAGATTCAGTTTGGATTCAAACTGCTTTGGGAACTCACCGAATCGCGCGTTTTGCACAACGCAGAACGCGATTTTGTGCCTCAGGGATCGCCAGCGCGTCACCTAAAGCGGCTCAAGCGCGCACCAATCACACTGAAAGAAATCCTGCGCAGTTCGTAGGGAGCCGGTAATCTATAAAGGAAGTGAAATTCCCGTCGCCCGCAGCAGAGTCCTGTATTTGCAGCTCAAGTAGCTTGTGTCGTTACGCATCGAGCGTTCTTAGGCTCTCACCCACGAACCGTCAGGACGGGAGAGGCAGCTTTGCACACGACTTTGTGTGCGGTTGGACGAGCTAAGTGAGTCGCAAGACCTAACCGACCCGAAGCTGGACGCACGCCCATCACGATTAGGTCAGCACCGTGCTCCTTGGCTGCCTTGAGAATCTCATCGGACGGGACGCCTTCACTTACCTCATAGCTCAGCTGGCAATCCTCATTCATTCCCTTCGGCACCTGATGCTGAAGCATGCGCACCGCGGAGTCGATGTACCGCTGCGGGTCAACGAGATCCTCGGCTGCCGGCCTTTCCAAGACATTCAAGAGAGTCAATCGGGCTTGACGCTGCCTTGCCAGCGAGAAAGCCAGCGGTGCAGAGGCCAGAGAGGCCGGCGAAAAATCGGTAGCCCACAGAATGTTCTTCATTTTCCAGGTGTGCTGAGTTCCATTTGATACGTTCGGGCCAATTGTAAGAACAGGGCAATCGGCTTGTCGGAAGATTAATTCGGCGACTGATCCAAGCATAAACTTCTCCAGTCCAGTTCTGCCTTGTGTACCAGCCACGACCAGATCAATCTCATGCTCCTTGATGACCTGTGCGACAAATTCCCAGACCTCTCCCTCTCCAACCAGGCACTCGTGTTCCACGGCTGCAAGCTTTTGCACGAGCGAGCCAATGAATTCCTGGAGGGAGTCACCCGGCGATTCCGTCTGATATGGGAAAGAAAATGGCGGCACCAACGCGACGGCACCCGGGGTGCGAACATGAACGGCTGTGACGCGAGATCGAAACATTCTGGCAACATCGACAACAAACGGCAGCGCAGCTTCGGCTGCTGGAGAAAAATCGGTCGGATACAGGATGTTTTTGAGGGAGATGGCAGCAGCAGTTTCCAGGGTTTGCATAGGGTTCTCTCTGACGAGTTCTCTCGAAATACATGGCCGTCAAGCGACCAACCTACCCAGTTCAGGTGCAATTGGGTTACCGTCGAGACTGCCGTTGGTGAACTTGCTTCGATGCCATCCTGACGTGCTTCACTTACAATTCATTCACTTTATTTTTCGTTCAGCTGAGAAAGACCAGCCACGTTGGCCTGACCGGAAATAGATGTAAAGGGTTTTGAACGGTCTGTGCTGGGATGTTCAGGTTTTTGAACTCAAACTGAGCACTCCCACAACCTCCCAACCTGCAACTCTGCTTCAAGCAACACTTTGCACGTCCGCCTAGTTCGGCAAAGGAGATGCATATGAAGGGATGGCGGATTTTTGCCGATTCTTAAAAGTCACACCATGAGGGGAGTTCTTCTATGATTCTGGAGGCCCTAGAGCAACAGGTCCGACATCCATATGTCCTGGTTGTTTTCCCTCATAACGAGAATTTGGACGGCCTGCTTACGGCAGTCGCTGGGCTAGGCAAAGTGCCGCTGATTTGCCATTCCTTCGAAGAAGCTCAAGAGGTCATGCAGTACGAGCACATTCAAGTCATCATCTGCGAAGATCATTTGCCGGTCGGCGCGCTGCAGGACATTCTGAGGTTTGCAAAGCACCGAAAGCGACCGATACCTGTGATTATCACGTCGCGCACAGGCGAGTGGGAGGAGTTTCTGAGGGCTCTCCGGCAAGGGGCGTTTGATTACCTGGCCTTACCACCACGACTCGAAGAGGTGAGCAGGGTACTTGAGCTTGCTTTGGCCGAATCACGCCGGATAAGAGGGAGCAACACTGAGTCTGTGGAATCTCGACAATTCGAAGCAAGGGAATTTGTCTTGAGTCTTGGCGAAAGCAAGTTTGACCGTACGGCCTCTGCGGATTCCCAAACATGGGGAGCGCTGGGATCCGGGAGCTCCAATGACGTGTTGTTGAGGTGAAGCATGTTTTCCGAGTGTGCGAATCCGGCATGCCGCGCCGAGTTCAATTATCGCCAAGGGGCAATCTTCCGCTTTCGTTGTCGGCCGGTCGAAGATGGACAGCCCGCCAACGCCCATTCCATGCAACATTTCTGGCTTTGTGGCCAGTGTGCCAGGACTTATCGTCTCGAATACGAACAGCGTACAGGAGTGTTCCTTAGGAGTTTCGGCGGGAACTCCCCGCAGGTCGGGCTGCCACGCCTAGTCGCTTTGGCCTGACGATCAAGAGACTCTCGCCACCATTGGTCCGACGATCGCCACACCGCGAACCGTGGACAGTGACGCACGGCGTGCAGAGCGTGCCCAGAATATGAGAAATTGAGCATAGAGAAGTGCCGTACGGAGAAACATGATCATTGGCCTCGACGAAACGCCCGACGCCGCCATTACTTCTTTCCGCCAACAGGCCAGCGTCTTCAGCATTCTCAACTTGTTTGTGATTGCGGGGCTTCTGTTTGTGCAGGTGCTGTTGAGGGAGTATTTGGGCCGCCTATCTCCGTTATTGCTTGCCGCTCTCGGCATCGGGTTCTTCTTTCACGCCCTCGTGTTCATGTGGATTCAGGCGCGGCCGGCCCAGATTACTCGGTCCCTCGTTGTCTCGCTGACGTTTTCGTCGGTCGCCGTAAATTCCGTACTCATGTTTGTCGCGGCCGCCACCAATCACGAAGACAGCCAATACTTTGCGCTGATGATCATCCCCATACTGGAAGCAGCGTTTCGACTTTCACTGTTTTCCACCATTATGGTTGTGGCTGTTGCGGATGCCCTCAACTTCTATTGGGTCTGGGAGTACTATCGAATTCATCCGTCCCAGCGATTCAATGAATACATTGAAGCGGCGACTGTCTCCGTTATTTTCACCCTCGTTGGGGTGATCGTATGGTTGTTGGTGCGTCGGCTCAAGCAAAAGGAACTCAGCTTGGCGCACAATGCCGAGGAACTCGCGAGGACCAGGAAACACCTGCTGGAGGAAGAAAAGCTGGCCGCCGTGGGCCGTTTGTCGAGTGCCATAGCCCATGAGATCCGGAATCCGGTGGCGATGATATCGAGTTCGTTGAGTATGGCCGATGAAAACGGGGTCAACGAGGCCGTACGAAAAGAAATGCTCGACATTGCGAACAAGGAAGCGCAACGCCTGGAGAAGCTGACCGCCGACTTTCTCGACTACGCGAGGCCCCAACTCCTGGAACCTGCAGACAATTCCGCGTCGGACACACTCCTCTACGTTGCCAGTGCCTGCAAGGCCTACGCCTCGGAAACGGGGGTCCGTCTAGACGTGGACACGCCGCCGGATTTGAACATCCGCATGGACGCCGGCAAGGTCCAGCAGGCTTTGCTGAATCTCGTGAAGAACGCCATCGAAGCATCCGAGACGGAGCAGACCGTTACCTTGCGTGGTTTGTTGACAGACAAAGGAACCGTGTGGCTTGAAGTTCACAATGCAGGGCCTCCGATACCCAAGGAGGCGTTGCGGCAGATCTTCGAGCCGTTTTTCACGACGAAGCGGCAGGGCACAGGGTTGGGGCTGGCAATCGCCCGGAGCATTGCCCGCGCACATGGAGGTGACCTGTTTGTGCGCGTGAACGAACCCGGACGGGTCTGCTTCACGCTCGAATTGCCGGGGACCGTCCAACCAAACGATACATTGCGGGAGCGAACATGGGCCGGATCCTGATTGTCGATGACGAGCCACACATGCGGAGGGTGCTGTCGTCCGCTCTTTCGCTCGATCGGCACCTGACATCGGAGGCGAGCGGCGTCGCGGAGGCGAAGGCTCAACTCAGTACAGCAGACTTTGATGCCGTGTTCACCGACCAGAAGATGGGGGACGGAGAGGGCCTTGACGTCCTGGCGGCAATCCGCGAACTTGACCCGACCCTATCGGTAGTCTTTATAACTGCATTCGCCACCATTGAACTGGCCGTCGAGAGCATGCGGCAAGGAGCTTTCGATTTTGTCACGAAGCCCTTTCAACCGCAGGTGATTCGGGCAACAGCCAAACGCGCCTGCGAGCGAACCTCGCTTCTTCGAGAAAACGACAAGCTGCGCGAGACGGTGGACCGACTGGAAGGGTCGTCGGAAATATACGGCAATTCCGCAGCAATCAAAAACGTGCGTGATCTCATCGCGCGCGTGGCCCCGACAAACGCGCCCGTTTTGATCTTCGGAGAGACAGGTACAGGAAAGGAACTCGTGGCCAGGGCCATCCATAGAGGAAGCCCGCGGTCTGGAAGACCGTTTGTAGCAGTGAATTGTGCAGCGTTACCGCCAACATTATTGGAGAGCGAACTATTCGGTCACGAGCGTGGCGCTTTCACAGGAGCGGATCGCAGCCGTGCTGGACTGTTCGAAGCAGCGCATGAGGGGACTCTGTTTCTTGACGAGATTGGCGAGATGCCGACGGAGGCACAGGCAAAGCTGTTGCGAGTCCTGACCGACGGGCAAGTGACGCGGATCGGCTCAACAAAGCCGCGCCAGGTGGATGTCCGGGTAATTGCCGCGACACACCGCGAACTTACGCAACTTATCCGCGATCGACTCTTCCGGGAAGATTTGTACTACCGCCTGGCCGTCGTTCCGATTCCCATACCGCCCCTCAGGGAACGCAGTGCAGATATAGGCGATCTGTGCCAACTCTTCCTCCAACAAGCGTCCCATGACCTAAAGGTCTCAAAGCACGAACTCAGTCAGGAGGCACTGGAACGTCTGAGGAGATACTTGTTTCCGGGAAATATTCGTGAATTGCGCAACTTGATCGAGCGAGCCTGCATCCTGTCAGGTTCTGCCGTGATTGGTCCAGAAAGTTTTCCCATAGCAGCCGACACCGAGAGCGCGCAAAGTGAGGCCGTGCATAACTGGATCGATCTCATTCCGGATACTCTGAATCTCAGAGAATTCCTTTCCGAAGCGGAAAAAAAACTCATCGAGCGAACATTAAAGGAAACGCAAGGCGCCCAGGCGGAAACAGCACGTCGCCTGGGCCTCTCTCGAAGTCACCTGGCCTACAAAATCTCCAAATATGGGTTGAGGCATGGGCCAGACAACTAGCGTCCACGTCGCCTTTTAGCGTTCACTCTCGGCTTGCTCCGCATCATATGTTCCGGGGTTTGTGTTATTGGTTGCTTCATTCGCGGGTGCCAGCACGGCATGGACACCAAACTCGTGCACCAGTCGTCCGCCATTGTGCGCTGTGTTCACGAGAACCACGGTTCCGGCACCATAGAACAAAAGAAATGCAAGAGGCAGAATTCGTGCCGCCGCAGTGCTTGTCTCCCTCTTTAGAAAACGTGGTACGAACAGGATCGCTGCGAAGATCACGCTCAACAGCCCAAAGATATCCCGAGTGATTTCTGCCAGCTCCTGGTGGCGTTCCAAAATGGCGGACGCGCCGGCGGTGCGATGGGCCACTTCGGCGGCCGCTTCTCCCGTTAGAACGGCCACCACAGTGCCGGTCGTTCCTAGGATCATCAGGGCCAGTGCGGTTATCAAAAAGGGCCGTCCCTTCCGGGGATTCATCAGGATCCCGGCAATAATGAAGAGCGGAGCAACCAGGAGCAACGCGATCGGAAAATGGATGATGAGGGGATGGAGTTCGCTCCAGCTCGGGATCGGCGGCACCGCTTGCATGGCAATTAATTCCATCATTTCGATTCTCCTCTCCAGCGCTCCCGCGGGAGGCTGCTCCCTACTTCGAGCAGCCTCCTCGGTGTGGGCTTTAGCTGACGGCTTTGTAGCGGTCCTTCGGTTTAAGGCAGTTCACGCACTTCTGAAAGTTCAAATCGGTCGTCGTAAAGCCGCAGACGCTGCAAACGTAGTAGGTTCTGGGGCTTGAACCCTTTGGTTTGTCAAGATCGCGAAGGGCTTCTTCAAATAACTTCGCGTGTTCCTCTTCGGTCCTCATGGCCTGTTCGAAGGTGACAATGGAGGGAACGTCGCGATCTTGCCGAGCCTGGTGAACAAAATCCGGATACATCGTTTTGAACTCGTGGGACTCACCCGCGATGGAGGCTTCCAGATTTTCGCGAGTCGAATTCACAGGTGGTGTTTCCATCTTCACATCAGGCGTTCCACCCAGTTTCCGCATCGCCTTCTCGTGATTGTTGCCGTGGATTTCCTCGGCGGCAGCAGCAGCGCGGAATAGGCTCGCAACGGCCCCATAACCCTCTTGGTCAGCCTTCTTTGCAAACTGCAGATACCTTGCGTGGGCGTTTCTTTCACCATTCAAAGCGGCATTCAGGTTCTTCGTGGTTTCTGTCGACAGATCCGCGGAAGGTTTGGCCGGAAGAGTCCAACCTCCGAGTCCCATGGCTACTCCCAGTGCGAGTGCCTTCCTGCCGGCTTGAAATAGAGTTTTGTTAAAACGTTGCATTTCAGATTCCTCCGTCGCGTTCTGAACTTCATTGCTTCTAATGCATGCCTATGACCATCCGGCAGATATGGCTAACTTCATGAGTCGACGCACGTTGATCGGGAGATCTGTCACACTGGACAATTTCCGTATAAATCCTTGAACGCATTGACGTGGTCTTGTTCAAGAAGTTTTGAGATCGAATGAGTGTGTCGAGGATGCCCTCAGACTTGAGTAGCTCACTCGATTTTGGACAAGGGAGCTAGGTTCTGCTCTGTAACGAAGACCCAGCTCTGGATGGCTCGAAGCCGAGTCGTCCTTGACGGTTTTCTTCGCGAAGAAAACTAATGAGAGCCAGAGTCGCGGCCAGAATGATTGGACCAATGAAAACGCCCGTCGCACCGAAGGCTCGAAGACCACCCAGGACGGCGAAAAACACGAATAGGGTGGGGAGCTTCGTTCGTTCTCCGATCAGGTAAGGCCGTACGATATTGTCGATCGGGTGAACAACGACCAATGCCCAGACCAGGAGGATCAGAGCTTTTGCCCAGTGTCCACTGAACAAAAGCATGGAAATCGCGGGTGCTAAGACAAAGGCGGTTCCGATCACCGGAATGAGCGCACAGAGAGCGGTGACAATCGCCCAAAGGACGGGTGAACTAAGTCCCAAAGCCCAGAAGGCGATACCTGTTAAAACCCCCTGCAGGGCTGCCATCGCAACGCTTCCATACACAATGGCTTGAAGTGTTTCCTTGATGCGGGCGTACAATCTGCGGACTTGCTCAATTCTGAGAGGGAGTAACACATAGCCGCGGCGCAAAATGCTCTTGCCATCTCGAAAAAGAAAGAAAAGAATGAAAGAAGAAATTAGTGCATTCCCAAGCACCGACGCGATTCCTCCAAGCAAACCTGCCGTGGAATTCACGATCACGCCCACAGCTTTCTGAGCTTGATTCATTGCCGCCGTCCGTAAGTCAGGAGATGAGATCGGGAGGTATCGGCTCACAAGGGTTACCGCCCGCTCGGATAGACCGATAAGATAAGCTCCGAGTCGCTCACGTCCGTCCCCATTCGCGTTGAGTGAATCGTAGATTTCATGGACTCCCGCCGCGAGAGCTCGCCCCAGGAGAAGAGAAGAAAAGACAATCGCGGAAATGACGATCAGCGTGGTCAACAAAGCCGCCACTGTCTGATTTCGCATTCGGCGACGAATCCTCGAATGCACTGGGTAAAACAGTATGCTCACGACAGATGCAAATAGAATCGCCTTAAGGAATGGAGCGACGAGCAGGTAGCAACCGTAGAGAGCAACTAGTGTAAGGCCTAGCAGAAAGACTAACGTTGCTCTGTTTTGTGCCATTCTATGTCTCCGGTGCCCGCACCGTCCTCGTATGCGAGATTACTTCAGCCACATGCCGACGAAAGCGGCCAAGACGACTGCGATCAGACCGGGTAGAATTCTCAGCCCAAATCGATAGCCACCTACGGCGAAGGCAACCACTGCTTTTGTGACTGTATTTGTGGCAAACCCGAGCAAAATCGGCAGAACGGCTGACTCAGGAGCAAGCTTACCCGCAGAAACGAGCGAAGCAATCGAAATCGCGGTCGCGTGGGTATCAGCAAACCCGGAAAGCGCTGCACCGAGAAGAAGCCCTTGATTGCCATATCTTAGATTCAGAAAAGCACAGAGAAACAGAATCACTGTGATCGTCATCGCGAAAAGTAGGGCCAATCGGAGATTGAAGGCTCTTCCCGGAGTAGGCTCATTGGCCGTCGGAGTCTCTGAGGAACGTGCGACAAAAATCAGCGCGTATCCTGCGGCTGCGGCCCCTGCCAAGAGCAACGGTATCGCGACCGCGCGGCATGTCGGAACACTCATGACCAGGAGAACGAGGAACATCTGAATCACAGTTGCTACCGTCGCAACAATAGCGCCGGAAGTTGCGGCACTCCCCAGTTTAGGATTGCGCTCCGCGCGATTGCCCATTGATCCGATGGTGGCGCTGGCAGAGATAAACCCTCCAATAAATCCAGCCAGAGCCAGCCCGAGGCGAGATCCCAATGCCCGCAAGGCGATATAGCTCGTCGCCCCCACCGCCATCACAAGCACTACGAGCTCCCAAATCTTTCGAGGGTTAAACGCTCCAAACGGGCCAAGTTCGCGGTCCGGCGCAAGCGGCAGAATGACTAACGTAGCGGCAAGAAAGACAAGGGCATCGTGGGCCTCTTGCTCGGAGAGCAGGTTCTTAAGACCGCGATGCATTCTTTCCCTGGACGCAAGGAGAATTGTCGTGACTACAGCGAGGCCTGCTGCGAGCAGTGGGTTCTGCGACGTCAACGCGCCGAGAAGAACCGTCACCAATAACGCAAATTCCGTGGTGAGCCCGGGATCTTTTCTAGCTGTGCGGCGATAGGCGAGCGCCGAGAATAGCACCGACGCCGCTGCCACGGTAACGAGCAGTACTTCACTCTTGAGATAGCCGCAGAGCGCACCAGCAAAGGCGGCAAGTGCAAACGTGCGCACACCGGCGGCACCCCGCTGCAAACCACTACCTTTCCGCCGTTCGCGCTCTGCACCGATCAGTAAGCCAATACCAATTGCGACAACCAAGCGAATTGCCGAAAATTCAAGGGCGGGCATGCAGGCCTCAATCTCTCGTACCGCATCCCTACGTTTAAGTGTGGACTGGCTTCGTCCGGATCCAGTAAGTCTCTTTTACCTCGACGACGGCGAATAGACCACATTCAAGGTGAAGAATTCCAGGCCCGGCACTTCTGTCTTGAGCTTCACAGCCTGGTACTTTACTTTCGTTCCCCCTGAAGCGGCAAACGTTAGTAAGTATTGGTTGCCAAGGTTCAATGCGATTTCGGATCCCCACGGAAGAAATCGGGAGAATGCACCTTTGCGGCCCCGTCTGTGGCCACCCTTTGAGGAAATCCATTGTGCCGAGACACCTGAGCACTTCAGATGGTTTGTGGGTTCAGCCAACTGAGGAGCTCTCGGCCTTTAGGCGGCCGCAGTGCGTGTCGTAACGACTTCCGGAACTCGCTGCGCGATTGAGCGGAATGTGCGAATCACCTCATCGGTCGACAGCGAGCGCTCTTTGCCGAGTCCCTTGTGATCGGCTCGCGACAAAATGTCGTCCATCGAAAGTACTCCGACCAGTGCTCCATCCCGCCCGACTACAGGAAGCCTCCGTACTCTCGCTTCTCTGAATGTTTGTAGGGCCAGATGAATTTCGTCCTCCGGTGCACAGGAGTGCACCTTCCCCGAAATGACTTCGCCTACCGTAACTTCGCCGGCGACACGATTGCGAGTCCCAAGGGCTACACAGATGTCGCGGTCGGTGATCACACCGCTGATTTTCCCTTCAGCCGATAGGACTGGAAGGCATCCACAATTTGCATTCCACATCAGCTCCGTTGCGGAGGCCAGGTTGGTTTCTGGGAGGCAGTAGCACGGTGTTCCTGTCATTAGGTCTTTCACTTTCATCGATTCGCTCCTTTTCAGTAGGGAGAGATCTCCTCTGGCTTATGAAGTCCGTGAAGTTCGCGCGGTGACACGACGAATCACAAGGAAGACTCGGGGCCACCTCCATGAGGGACTCCTCCCTACTAGGCTCAGGCAACTGCGACTCCAAATGGAAAACCAATAAGACTCCCGGGTTTTGCTGTGATTACACCGGAGGAGATGACCATAGGAATCGAGAAAGTACAAACGGTTGAACAGAACTCGTGTCTAAAGTTCAAAAAGCTTGACACGCGTAAACTCGTGTCCGCCAGCGAAGAGCCCGTTCTGCTCCTCGTGCCGGTCTTTTTCGCCTTTATGAAAGAGCATGCCCTGTGTCGGGGAACCTTGCGATCTCACTCCGATTCGGCAGAAAGGAACTAGCTTCGCGACCGAAGATTCTGTAGCGCCGCGGCGGTTTTCCAGCCCGCATACCGTTGGCTCTAGCAGTTGGTCCAGAGTGATATTGAGTGCTGCGAGCTGTTCTAAGGTTGTGTAATTTGCAGCGGTTTGCACCATTAGAGTTTTCGGTCGCTGTAGACCGTTCCTTCAAGATCTACGCCGAAAAACCGCGTACAAGGTACGAAGCAGCGCAGCAAATACGCCCAGATGCGTGGCAATGATCAGAAGTACCACAAGCGAGACGACCGCGCCCGGGGCCGCGACGTACCCGATGGGCGAATGCTTCAGCAAGCAGAAGAGAAATCCATGACTTGCGACAAGCCCGACCATTAGGGACGACAGTTGCCAGGGCCGGGAACGCAGCTGACAAGGCCAATTCATGGCTTTCTTGCGCAGCTTGCAGTCGTCGCACTCATGTCGCTACCGGGGCTGAGGCTAGCACAAAGTGCAAATCTCCGAATCCCACCGGACCACTCCGTAGGGTTCTCAAGCCTGCGTCACACAGCAAGGCAACAAGGTCATGAAAGTTGAGATAACCGTGATGATGAAAATGACCAAGAAACCCTCTCTTCCCCTTTGCAGGTGGTGCGAAATCGATGGCCAGCACTCTTCCACCGGGCTTCAGAACTCTGCGCACTTCCTTGGCACACTGCCGTCGAGCTTTGCGGCCTAGGTGATGAAGCATGACCGTGGATAGAACCGCATCGAATTGACCGTCGGGAAACGGCAGCGCCTCGACGATTCCACTCTGAAAGACAACCTCGACGCCGACTTTGTTGGCTTTCTTGCTCGCACGGGCAAGCATCTCTAGCGAGGCGTCAACCCCGTGCACTCTCCCTGCAGAGCCCACACGTCGTTTGGCGGCGATGGCAAGCGTGCCCGTTCCGCAGCCGATGTCCAAGACCGACTCACCGGGTCTTAGGCTTGCCAGATCGAGTGCCTTTTCGCGGTAAGAGTGTTCTCTACCCAATGACACAAGCCACACAAAGATGTCATACCAAAATGCACGGTGGAGGACGATTCCCGTCGTGCCAGGCGCTTCGCTTTGTCCCGTAGCTTCAAACATCATGTTGTTTCTCCCGGATAGCTATCCGTAAATGGACATATGTCCAGATGCTAGGATAAAATCGACGATGTCTGGGTGGAAGAACAACGTGACGTGAACTGTTCATTTCTGAACAAAATGTAGCTATTTGTTCGATGAAAGCGTGGAGAGTTCTTTTGACGGAACGAATAAACGATCGCCGAGTGCAAAGAACGCGAAGGCTGCTACACAAAGCCTTGATTTCGCTTATTCTGGAGAAGAAATACGAGTCCATTACAGTGCAGGAAATTTTGGACCGTGCAGATGTGGGCCGATCAACCTTCTACATGCATTTCCAGGATAAGGATCAACTGCTCTTCAATGGATTTCAATACTTGCAGAGCTTTCTGGAAGAGGCACGGGTAGACACCGGGACGACGCCTCGCAACCGATACGAGAGAATTATCGGATTCAGTTTACCCATGTTCGAGCATGCCCAGGTGTACCGACGCGTCAACCGCGCGCTGCTGGGGTCAACTGCCGAGGCCGTGGTGCGCCGGCGTATTCATTCAGTCCTGGCTGGAATGGTTTCGCGTGAACTGAAACTGGAGCTACAGAGCCGGAAGGCTGCCAACATCCCCGTCTCACCCGAACTCGTAACGCACTTTCTGGTTTCCGCATACATTTCTGTATTGACTTGGTGGCTAAATTCCAGGAATCCTGTCCCACCCAAAGATATCGATGCAGCTTATCGTCGCCTCGTCCTGCCCTGCCTTGAGTCGTTCTTCGGATAGCCTCCTCAATTGCAGCACCATCGATTCCGAGCCCTATATGGGGTTCGTACGTTATCGTCATATAGCTTGTGTTCAATAGCTGCCGTCTTGCTGGGCAAGAGTCGGGCGCTGGCAGACAAGTTCATTTCGGCGTGGCGTCGAGTCGGCGTCAGTTTCCCATAGCTTCCGTGTAGCCGACCAATCACTCAGAATGCGCCGAACGTACAGTATCATCGGTTAGCAGCCGCGAGAGGACACGGATTATAACCTGGTTCCTTCGCAGCTTTTGCGCGGGCGTTCTGCGCAACACCTAAGCTAGGAATTTCGCGAGCGGCTCCCAATAGTGGGCTTTCCATCCTACCGCTAGGTGTTCGCCCGCTCCCGGAAAGCCGGTGTGGTCAAACACAATCTTTGTCCCGGAGCCATGCTCCACCAGCTCGAACTTCGCGATCGAGTAAACCCCCAGATCCCAGCTGCCCTCTCGCCAGGCTTGGACAATTCGCTCGCTCGGTACGAGTTCGATTTGTCGTCCGGTGATATACCCGCCGAAAATTGCGAATGTGCCACCTGCTTCACGACTGATCTCCGTGGGCTTGTTGGTTCCCGGGGGCAGCATGGCAGACTTCATGACTCCACTGAGTTCCACGATCTTATCGAACTGCTTACTTTCTGTAAGAGCTTCGTAAACGCGCTTCCGGCTCGCTGTGAAAACAGGCTCTTGATGAATGGATTCCGCCTTTCGAGAAATCTCCTCCTCCCCTCCCGCCCAAGGCTTGCTTGAGCCCAGGGCTAAACCACCGAATGCCATCGCAACACCGGCGATCGCTCGGCGCCGAGTGGGCCCATTGGTCAGCGCTCCCAAATCAGTTCTGACGATCATTTGCGTCCTCCCGGAACTCGCCTTCAATCGCTCCGCATAAGAGCACAGCGTCAAAATATGTTCAAGATAATGTTTTCCTGGGCGAGTGAACCCCTTTTGGGGCATACTTCAGCGCCTGGAGAACGAGGAGGCCCGATGCCTTACCCCGCTGGTCATCGCGCAGCAGTAAAAAGAAACATCATTGACAGCGCAAGGAAGTTGTTCAATCGACATGGCTTTGAGAGTGTCTCTCTGAGCCAGATCATGGCCGGTGCAGGCCTGACGCACGGCGGATTCTATGGCTATTTCAAAAGCAAGAGCGATCTGTATGCCGCTGTACTCGGATGCTTTTTTACCGACCCGGAATGGAAAAGCTGTTGGGAAGGGGTGCACGTCGATCTGTCATCGACGGACGTAGGACCGCAAGTGGTCCGCGCCTATCTATCTCGCCAGCATTTCGAGGACATCGAGAATTCCTGCCCGATGGTCGCGTTGCCTACCGACGTCGCGCGTAGCGGTGAGGGTGCCAGGCTCGCCTTCGAGACCGTCTTCAAAGCAATGGTTAGCGTCTTGGAGCGAAGCATGGTCCAGAACGGTCAGCGTCGCCGCGGCAATGCGCAGAGCATAGCCGCCTTGGCGATAGGAGGCATGGTCGTGGCCCGGACCATAGTCGACCGGGCTCTCGCAGACCAATTGCGTGCCGCTTGCATGGCTGTGGCACTCGATCTTGGCGGTTGGGACAAAAAGAGAAAAGCGGAAAACGGCAAACCTAAGCGGTCCCAGCCGCGACGCGTGACGGCATCCTAGTCGCATGAAACGCTGTACAGAGAATCGCGGATGCGTGGTTTACTTTGTCGTCTTCGCGATTGTGCCTAGATCACGGGCAAACCGGGAGTCATTCGGGGCCCGTCCGGATAGGAAAGTCTAGTGCTAAGGCGTACTACTCGAGGTTCAATCTCCTCGAACCCCTTTTCTGGATAGTGCGCGAAGGCTACCGCTCCATCCAGAATGGACGGCGGCGCAGTCTTAGAACTCTAGTTCGACAATCAACTTCAAGAGTCGAAGAAGTGTTGAGCATTCTTCCGGAGTCAGTTCTTTTCGGAGTTTATCGTCAGCGGCTATCCTCGCATTGATCAGGCGTTTCCTGTATTTGTGGCCTTTGGGCGTCAACGTAACGTGAATTGCTCTGCCCGATTTTGCTTTGCTCTCCGAGACAAGTCCTTCCTGAACCATTGACTTGATGGCTCGGTGCACGACAGTCCGGTCGAAACCGAGAAGTGTGGCGATTTGATTTTGATTGAGCACGGTACCGCCCCGGAGTGTGGATAGGATGAAGCCACGAGTCGCAGAGCACCGAGTTTTTCGTTCCAGTCGCTTCCCCACGGAAAAATAGGCTGCAGAAACATGGGCAAGTACTGAGTCCCTTAGGATGTCTTTAGGAATATCCTTCTTTGGAACGATGATCATAGGACAGTCACCGTGGCCTCGAGAGGTCGCCGCCACTGCGGCGGTCCCGCATAAGCAGGCGATTTCTTCCCGATCGCAATCACCATCACAATTTCATGATACCGGGCTGACAGGCCGAGAAATCTGGAGAGTCTGCGGCCATCAAATCCTTCCATGGGGCACGTGTTGAGTCCCAACGCTTCTGCGGCAATCATCAGATTCTCACAGGCCAACGATGTACTCTTTGTCGCCCACTTTAACAAGTCCTGTCGAAACACGGGTGGCATCCCGATCGTCTTCCACAAATTCAACAGTCGGAAAATCACCCACTTGACCACGCCAAAGATGCCGAACGGTCCTGGCATGAACAGGATCCGGCCGATCTTCGCCGTCCGCTCGTAGTCTCGGATTTTGGCGTGGCTGAAGCCGTTCCTGCGCATCCACTCCAACTGGGCTTGCGAGGTCGCTGCCAGCGACCCGATGTCGGCCACCGCAACCACCAGCGCCGACGCCGTTGCCGCAGGAATCTGGCCAAGGCAGAGTTTCGCCACGATTGCCTTTCTCGGCGGCGACTCTACCCAAAAGAACCGGTACGGTTGCATATTGAAACTGGAGGGAGCATGGCGGGCTGCATCGAGAATTTGTTCACGCAGTAACCGTGGGATTTCGACCGGCTCAAAGGCCCTAACTGCTCGCCTATGGAAGAGCGCTTCTATGATTTCGCTCACGGGTCACCTCTATGTTGCTATTACAACATAGAAGTGTTGCACACGCAACATACAAACGCAATGCAGGCGTCACGATTGAGTCTACACTGCGATCCTCAGTAAACGATTCGGGGCCAGAAGTCCGGTTCGAGGAATATGGTGCAACCGGGCGCCGGTCGCATTTTGATCTCTCCGAACGCCGTTTCTGGCCAGTGATCGGCACTTTTATGGAAACTTCCGAGATGGCCGACTACTCACGAAGTATTCACGGTGCCTCCGCTGCCCGGCACAGCTCCGTCAAGCGCTCCTGCGTTCCCTCGGGATCAGGGGCTTTCTCCGGCGCCACCCATTCGCGCGGCGAGCCGGCAGCAAGCAGCAAGCGCGCCACTTCAACGTGATCTGCGCCGTTTTGCGACGTGTGTCGCCAGCCCTCACATGCCCACACCAGCGGTGTCGCGGCGAACATGCCATCTACGGCATTCACGGAAGCGCCCTTCGCCAGCAGAACCTTCACTGCTTCCACGTGGCCGCCCATCGAGGCACGATGTAGTGCTTCCACTCCGTTGCTGTCCTTTGCGTTTGGATCGAAACCACATTGCAGCATTGTTTCGAGAATTTTCGCATCGCCGCGTTCGGCCGGAGTGTGCATCATCAAGTGGTGCTCCGGGCGAAGCTCGTTGCGCAGATTTGGATGCTCCTCGAGCAGCGAGCCTGCTTGTGCCTTGTTGCCGGAAGTACACGCCGCAACAAAACGGTCGATCCGCGAAAGTTCGTCTTTCGCGCCATGTCGCAACAACCAGGCCGCCACTTCGTCATTCCCGTGCAGCGCGGCGAGCGTATGGGCCGTGCGTCCATCGGGCCGGCGCTTATTTACATCCGCTCCGTGGGAAACCAGCAACTCCACCGTCTTAACGTCCAATCGTTGTGCAGCAACGTGGAGCGGCGACTCGCCCGATTGCGCCCATGCCAAGTTCGGATCGGCTCCGTGCTCCAATAACCATTTCGCTCCAGAAATGTCGTCCGGCCTCATCCAACCCAGAATGTACGCAAGCGCGGGAACGCCCCCTGGAATTCCGTTGACATTGACGCCGAATCGATACAGCAATTCCAGCGCCGCGACATTTCCACTGCCCCCCGCAATGTGTGTGGAAACGCCGTCCGTCGGATTTGCGCCGCTCTCGAGCAGCAACTCTGCAAGCTCAGGCTGCCCTGTCGCAATCAGAGCTCCCCAGAGAACTGTCCGTGGCAGCTCCGGGTGCCAGTTCCAGTCATATTCGGCGTTTGGATTCGAGCCCAGTCGTAGTAGTTCTCGTGCAATTCTCACAAGCCCCTTCGCTCGCTCGGGCGAATCCTTCTGCAGAAATGTGTGGCAGACGTATAGCAGCGGCTCCCAACGCTGAACTCCGCCTCGTTGCAGCGCTATCGCTGGATTCGCCTTCAGCCGCGCTTCCACCGCGGCTGCGTCGCCCAGCACTAGCTCCGTGTACAAATTGGCATTTGCGATGCCGACGTGCCTCGAGAGCAATCGCATCGCTCGTTCGGGCGCGCTTCCGGTGGCGCAGCGCACAAATTCATCCGCTGCCGCTGCGAACGAAAGCGATCGCTCTTCCACTTCCTGCTTCAATTCAGTCCACGACTTAAAGCCATACTCACGCGCAAGTACAAATTGCGCGTCGTGTAAGGCAATCGCGTCTGGTTTAAGGGATCGCCCGATTAGGACCGCTTCGAACCTCTGAATTGCGCTTGGCTCTTGGCTTCGGGCTGCGGCGAGTAACGACTTAGCTTGCTTCTTGAGCTGCTCTAAATTGGCGCGCTCGGGTAGCTGCTGCAACGTCATAGTGACCTCCATGCTTTAGCCTGGGTTCGCAGTCAGGCAGCACGGGATCTAGACGTGCATTCAACCTTCGGATTGGCAGTGGGCTTGGCCCTTCGCGCGAACCTGCTGGCGCCTGGAGCGCACACTCCGTAAATACCACGATGCTTTCCGGCTTTCAAGGCCAAATGAATCCCTTCCAAATAAGTCACTGACGATTGCCAGCGAGTATTAAGCAGCTCTGGCCTTATCATGGGCAATTCGGATGAGCGTCAGATGCCAGAAGTCCGGTTCGAGGACATCGCCAGTCTTCTCCTCGAACGCCGTTTGGGGCCAGCTTCAAAATTGCCGACCACGAACCTCATGACAAACTTCAGATTTTACCTATCTGGCAGCTTTCTCTTCAGTACGATGGCGGTGCCGTTGTCGTTGAGGGCGGCCTCGGTGACCTTGCCGCTTGGGTCCCGTTTGAACTCAATGGTCACACCACTTTGATCTTTCAGGTCGAAGGCGGTGCCACGCCGGGGAAGCAGTTCGACGTCCGGCGCGCCAGGCGAGCTCAAGAAAAGTGTGTGATCGCCCCGCAGCGAAATCGTCAGAGGAGTCGGGCTGCCAGGAATTTCATACCGGCCGGCGAAAACGCCCACGAAACCCCTTTCCGTGAGCTGTTTGTCGGGCAGACGCGTGAACTCGATGTCCTTGACGCTGGTTTCCAGTGGAAGCGTCAAAGTTGAGATGTCGCCATTGGCATCGGAAAAGAAAGAGACCTTAAGCTTGGCAAATGGATCGAACGGTGTGTCGGGAACTTGGAAAACGTCGTAGTGAAGATGGGTCACCGGTTCCGTGATCTTGTTCAACTTCAGCTTGAATGCGGAACCATCGGCGATCACAGAAACCACGCCGTATCCTGCATTTCCGAAGTCGCCTAGATAGTCCTTCAGGTCGTGCGACGAGTGCGTGTCCAGTTTGTGCGGCACGTAACCTTTGTTCTTCGCTTCCTGCTCGGACTCCCTGCCTTTGATTTCCTGCTGCAGATAGCGCTGGCTCCATGGAACCTGGTCGAGGCCGAGCAAGCGGTCGAAGACGTTCCAAGCGATGGCGTTTGGCAGCGCGGTTCCGTCGACATTCGTCAGCACCACAACTCCGATCCCGTCGTTGGGCAGGAAGGCTAGTTCGGCGCTGAAACCATCCAGGTTACCGCCGTGTTCGACGCGTTTGTGTCCGCGATACTGAGAGACGAAAAATCCCATGCCGTAGCTCGCCTCGCTTTCCTCTTTGTAATCGGGGATGCCCTGCAACACCATCTGCGGAGTTTGCATCTGTATGGCGTTATTCTCTGAAAGCAGGGTCTTTCCTTCCACCTTTCCCTTATTGAGATGGAACAACACATAGCGGCTCATATCCGTCACGTTGCTGTTGATCTCGCCGGCCGGCCCAATTGCACAGCGGTCCGGACACTGCTCGTCAAAGGGCATGCGTTGCACGTCCGCCTTTACATCGTTACCCTTGCGGTAGGGCAAAGCAAAGTCGGGAGAGCTTTGAGAATTCTTTAGGGAGAAGTTCGTGCCGGTCATTCCCAGCGGAGACAAGACGCGATCGTGGATGGTGTCTTCCCAGCTCTTGCCATTCAGCAATCCAGCAATGTAGCCCGCGGTCATGAACATCAGGTTGTTGTACTGGAAGGTACTGCGCAACGGCTTGTTGGGCTCCAAATACTGCAGCCGGCGTATCATGTCTTCCCTGGAGAAATCCGAGCTGTACCAGACCATGTCGTGCCGCGGCAATCCGGAGCGATGGGTAATCAGGTCGCGGATCATCATCTGTTCGGTGAGGACAGGACCATACATCTTGAACGAGGGCAGATAATCGCGCACCGGCTTGTCCCAATCCACCTTGCCTTCGTCCATCTCCATGCCCAGCGTGGTCACCGTAAATGATTTCGTAATCGAGCCGATCGCAAACAGAGTTTGCGGGGTGACCGGCAACTGTTTCTCGAGGTCGCGATAACCGTAGCCTTTCAGCAAGATCACCTTGTCTCCCTGTACCACGGCCACGGCGGCACCGGGAACTTTCCACTCCTTGAGCGCTTGATTCACAAAGTCATCGAAGTCGCCAAGGCCGGGTTGACCTGCGGCAGCCGGCGCGGCTTTCCCAGGCTTCTTTTGCGCGGAAGACGGGATGGGTGCAACCAACGCTAAGACAAACATCGTGACGATCAGCGAAACTGATGGGCGATATCTCATCGGGAACTCCCTTTCGTGGACGAAGGAATAGCAAGAAGAGCTCGAGGTTGGCAGGCACCGTATTGCAGCAGGACCGAAAAGTCAAATTGTTTCCGCGTATTTCAGGAATTTTCTCACCAGTCAAAATGTACTCGAAAGAAATGCCCATACCTGGCAAGCGCCGCACTCCCACAGCCGAAATCTTGTAGGCTCTCCCGAAGTCCCGTGAAGTGAGAGTTCGTCGAAGGTCGCTTGCGCGCTCGTG
>CAVXOG010000005.1:0-61401 GCA_963763395.1 Candidatus Acidiferrales bacterium
CCGGAAGAAATGAGCAGAATCGACCTGCGTGGCCCGGATTGCGGCCATTGCTTGAGCAAATCCATCGTCCCGAGATACGGGCTTGAGCCAAGCGCACCCACACCTATTGGCATGCGAAGTGCCTTTGCCACCATTTCGTGATTGGTAGTGAAATCCTGGGCCATCACTGTGGTGTTGTTGCGAATATAGCCAACCGCAATATGAACTGTAGCCGGCTGCGCCATGATGAATTCTTTCAGACCGTCCCAGTTGCTAGCGGCGCTCGGGTCGGTCGAATCATCTATGAGAATCGCCAAAAACAGATTGTCGTCTTTCTTCCAGTTACCAATCTGTTTGCGCTCTTTGCCGAGAAACAGCTGAACGTCATCCTGTGAAATGTCGGAGTTACCTTCGATCTTTCCGACCGTCGTCACTGTGAACGTGACGTTTCCTGAAGCGGCGGTCGCGGAATGCGCTTGGCTCAGTTCCACACCCACTAGCAGAAACGTCCCTAGAAACACGCTCAACTTTGTGAGGCCGTGTTGGCATCTCATGTTCAATCTCCTCTTTGCTTCGCCCACGTAGCTGATCTCATTAAATGATTAGCGGGTCATAGACAAGTGGATGCCCTGTTATTAAGCAGTTGCGGTTCGAGTTGCCGCATTTTCCGGAACGCGACGTTGCGTGATCGACCGAAATGTTCTTATAACTTCATCACTCGAGAGTTCAGGTGTTTTCCCGAGGCTGGTGGGTTCCGCTTTTAACAAGATATCATCCATGGAAAGGACGCCGACGAGCGTTCCCTTCTGCGATATCACCGGGAGTCGGCGAACTGCGGCTTCCTTCAGTGTTTGCAGTGCCATGTGGATATCGTCATCCGGCGCGCAAGAGTACAGCTTGCTGGTGAGTACTTCGGCCACGGTGACTTCTCCTGCAGCGCGGTTCCTAGTCCCGAGCGCAACGCAGATGTCACGATCTGTGATCACGCCAATGACTTTTCCTTCAGCCGACTCGACCGGTAGGAATCCACAATTTGCATTCCACATGAGCTCCGTTGCGGAGCCGAGATTGGTCTCCGGCTGGCAGTAGTATGGTGTTCCCATCATTATGTCTTTCACTTTCATCGGAATTCTCCTTTTGACCTACGAGTTTGACGGACAACCACGAAGGCCAGGGTAGTCCCTGCCGTGGATGGTTCACTCGCCTCCGCCTTGTTGGTCGTCTACTAAGAGATTCTGTTCTCCAGCCCAAGCGACGCCCCTTTGACTGCACAGCTATGAACGAGATCCGCTTGACAGTGATTCCACCGCATCCTTGGTTCCATAGATTGGGAGAACTTAAATCCTTACGTTTGGGGCCGTTATGAGGTCAGAACCAACTTGCTTGGCAATGCTGTCTAAACGCTTGAACAGAAATGAGGCGGTGTGTTCAAGAAACTTGACAGAAATTGCTTCCAGCTTTGGGATGAGAAAGAAATGCTTTGGGAATGCACGTCTCAAGCAGGCTGCTGCATCGCCCGTCGAGGCCCAAAAAGTGACGAAAAGGAGATCTGCTTAGCTAAGAACTCTGCATTGTTGGGAGAATGCAAGATATAGCAGTTGACGTGACCGGCGTTTTCTTCTACTGAGCGAAGCTATCATTGTGAGCTCGCGAGAAAAAATCAAAAATCTTGCAAATCCTCGGTCGGAAGTGCCACCCGTACGGCATTTAGCACGGCAATAAGGTCGATAACTTCCTGTCCAACGGCTCCCCAGATAGGAGGTAAAAAACCAAAGGAGGCGGCGACCATACCGATCACGCTGGCGGCCATTCCTCCGAGCGCGCTTTGTAGCGCGATGCGTCGCATTCGCTGGCCGATGTGCATCAGTTCATCGATCTTACCGAGGGCGGGTTCAAGCACGACCGCGTCTGCTGCTTCCGTGGTGATGTCATTTTGTGTGCCAAAGGCGACGCCGACCGTGGCGGCCATCAAGGCCGGGGCGTCGTTGATACCGTCGCCAACAAATAACGTGTTGGCCTTAGCGGTTTCCTCTTTGACGATGGCGACTTTTTCCTCTGGGCTTCGACCGGCGTAGACCTCGGTGATACCAACACTTTCCGCCAGATATTTCACTTCTGACTCACGATCGCCAGAGACCAGCATAACTTTTGCGACGCCATGTTTGGGTTCCAAGTGCTGGATGAATGAGGTGGTGTCCTTCCGGGGTGCGTCGTGAAAACGAATTGCAGCGGCATACTTATCATCGATGAAAACGAGGCATTCCAGGCCGCTCACCAGTTCGGGTAAAGGGAGATTTTGCGAGGCCACTTTCTTCCTGCCGGTGATCCGGATGGATCGGCCCTCGACAGTGGCAAGCACTCCCTCGCCTGGCTTTTCGCTGATATGCTCCACTTCACGCGACGCAATTTGTTCCTGTTTCGCAGCCGCGACAATGGCGCTGGAGAGGGGATGCTTGGAATAGAGTTCTACGCTGGCAGCCAGTTGCAGTATTTCAGTGCGTCCAAAACCCTCCGCGCAAATAATCTCCGTAAGCTTAGGCCGGCCATAGGTCAAAGTGCCGGTCTTGTCGAAGATCAGCGTGCGGCATTTCGAAATCCGCTCAAGCACAGTTGGATTTTTGATAATGATGGCGCGGCGCGCGGCAAGAGAGATGGCGCCGATGATCGCCGTAGGAATAGCTAGCAGCAGGGGGCACGGTGTCGCGATTACAACAACGGCGAGAAACCGTTCTGGATCGCGGCTCAGCAGCGCGGCGAGCACAGCCACTCCAACCGCGATTGGCGTGTACCAGGCACCTAGTTGATCGCCGAGACGGCGCAATTGCGGACGCTGCTGCTCAGTATCTAGCATAACTTTCATGATGCGCGCATAACGTGAATCGAGAGCGAGCTTGTCAGCGCGAATCACTATAGAAGTCTCACCATTTATGGCGCCGGAGAGGACAGTCGAACCAGGTGTTTTGGAAATTTGGTAGGGCTCGCCGGTGAGGTAGGCCTCGTCCATCACGCCGTGTCCTTCGAGAACGGTTCCGTCCACGGGGCAAATTTCGTGCGGCAGGATCGTGAGTTCGTCTCCAACCCGGATCTCGTCGAGCTTCAGGTCTCGCAGTCCGCTGACATCGCGGCGGTGAGCAATGCTAGGTACGCGACGGGCTAGTGCATCGAGTACGGAAGACGCGCGGGCCGTAGCATATTCCTCGAGCGCTTCTCCTCCGGAGAGCATCAGTACCACGATGGCCGCGACCAAATACTGACCCAGAATTACGGCCGTTACGATGGAAATCCCGGCCAATAGGTCTGACCCGAATTCGCGCTTGACGAGCTTTTTTAGGAGTGTCAACAGCAGGGGTGAACCCGCGAAAAGCGCGGCGAACAATGGGAAGTCGGAAGTGAGGGATGGATAGTGGAGGAGGTAACGGAAGACCAGATGCAAAAAGATTGCAAGCAACGTAAAGGCCGCGATATAGGTCTCTACAGAGAAGGCAGAACCTGGCTTCGTGGAAGCCGTCATTGGTAACTAGTTACCTCACGGTTTCAGATAGTCGTCAAAGGGGCTGCCGTTCTCACATCGGAAAATCTTAGCAAGCACTATGATTTGCCATGTGCATCATCTCACAGGCGAAGGTGCTCTGCGGCACATTGAAATAGGCAATACGCAATTACAGTGGCGAAAACATGTTCCGATACGGGTAAAGACCTTAGAGAGAGCACTCCCGCCAACTTCTCCGGGCCCTCGCAAGATTCGATCCACGGAATATTCGTGGATTTTGCGGACTTCAACGAGAAGGAGAACGCACGGCGGCGACGATCTCGAGGTTCTCGTTTCACGCACTCAGACTGTGATTCGTGCAAGACAACACTGAGCAGCGAGTCGTTTACTAGGAGCCCGCCACCATACTTGATGTATCCCCGCTTCTTAAACTTGTTCATGAAGAAATTGACGCGTGGCCGTGTGGTGCCGATCATTTCCGCCAACGTTTCTTGAGACACGTTCGGAACGATCAATTGAGGCTTCTCCGATTTACCGTAGCGGGCCAGCAATAAGAGAGTTCGCGCCAGCCGTTTTTCACTGGAGTTGAAAAGCTGATCGGTCAAATCTTCTTCAATCCGGATATTGCGTTCCAATAAGTAGTTGAGAAAACGATCGAAGAGCGTGTGGTCCGAGTGGAGCACGCGCGCCATTTCTTTTAGGCCGATCACGAGCAGCGTAGCAGGTGTCAGGGCGGTGGCCGTTGTGGTGCGTGCAGGCTGCCCAGTCAAGGCACCTTCGCCGACGAAGTCGCCAGGCTTCAACATTGCCAGGACAGCCTCTTTGCCGACCTTTGAGACGACAGATAGCTTCACAGTCCCTTCCTGAATGTACATCATGTCCTTGCTAGCATCTCCCTGGGTAAATATTGTGTCCTTGCTCTCGAATTTCACGATTGTCCTTGCCATGCCGGCAAAGCCAAGGAATGCATGGTCATCGAAATCACCATTCTTTTTTGTTGAGGTCACATTGCTGAACTTCATGCAGGTTTGAGACGCCACGCGTGTTCCCCCTTGTTCGAGTGGACAACAACACGAGAATTAGCTTTTCTGGTGATATCAGAGACGCAAAATGCCTGGGTGCAATTGAAGCACCAGAGATTATTGATGTTCAGATTTCAAAACCATCTTCCGTTTTCCACCCGGTTTAGCCGTGTGCCTGTTTTGCCAAGACTGTTTCGAGCATCAAACAGATCAACGACTTATAGACCGCTCACCATTTCCTAATGAGACAATTCGGCAATCACCGTTCCTCTCATCGAAGTATTCAAGCCTTTGGGCGCACAATTTGCGTGTACAGCAGATGTACACGGATTTGAACACTACAAGTATCAGCGTTCAGTTTTTTGAACTGCCGCAAGCGCTAGACAGACCCTCCGAAGCTACAAGCTCCTTCCCGACAATAAGTTGCGGATTGTGAGTAATTCGGCCTACAACATGCACAAACCATAATGCTGCACTAGTCCCCAACTCAAAATGTCCGCCGCTTCTGAGCGGTGGAAACTCATGAAGAGGGAACACTCAAGTGAACAGCTCCTACCCAAGAGCGGTAGGTCGTTCCTCAAGGGGTCTCTTATGTCAAATTTCAAGTCAGGCCACGTTAAATGGTTCGCTTTGCTACTGACGATTGTCCTCGTCGCCGTGACCCACATGTTGTCGGCACCCAGCAAGGTGCAGGTGAACGCCGAGGCACTAAAGCTCTTCGCACCGCTTCCCGCGGTGATGAGTTTGCCCGACAATCCTGTTACGGACGCGAAAGTGACTTTGGGGCGAATCCTGTACTACGATCCTCGCCTGTCGGCCAACCAGAAGATTTCCTGCAATACCTGTCATCCACTCGACGCCTATGGCGCGGAAGCTAAAAGTGTGTCGACTGGGCATAAAAACCAGAAGGGGAACCGCAATGCGCCTACCGTGTACAACGCTGCGGGTCACTTTGTGCAGTTCTGGGATGGCCGCGCACCCACTGTCGAGGAGCAGGCAAAAGGTCCAATCACCAACCCAGTTGAGATGGCGATGCCCTCAAATGCCGCGGCCGTGCAAGTGATCACGTCCATGCCGGAGTATGTTGCGCTTTTCAAGACGGCCTTTCCAAACGATAAGGATCCGGTTACCTACGACAACATGGCGTTGGCAATTGGCGCGTTCGAGCGCGGACTTGTGACTCCGTCGCGATGGGATGCCTTCATCGAGGGTGACCAGTCAGCCCTGACTGACGCCGAGAAATCGGGCTTCAACACATTCGCCGCAACCGGCTGCCAATGGTGCCACTCCGGTCCGTATATCGGTGGTTCGGCATACCAGAAACTCGGCGTTATGAAGCCGTGGCCCATTCAAACCGATCAGGGACGCTACCAGGTGACCAAGGACGAGATCGACAAGATGGTTTTCAAGGTCCCCTCGCTGCGGAACATCAAAAAGACGGGACCCTACTTCCACGACGGCTCTGTTCCGACCCTAGACCTGGCGGTCCGTAACATGGCGGTTCACCAGCGTGGAGTAACACTCAACGACGTTCAGGTGAAGTCGATTGAAACCTGGATGGATTCTCTGACGGGACAGGTACCGATGAGCTACATCAAGGCCCCTGAGCTGCCGAAGAGCACATCGCAAACTCCACTCCCTAGCGGCGAGTAATAAAACTGGAAGCGGCAGCCGTTCGGGGGCCACGAGAGTAGCGATACAAAACTCCAATGGCTCTAAATAAGAGCGTTCGATGGGTTGTGGATAAACAACGGAAGGCGAGTTTGTCCTTCTCGCGAAGGTCCTTATAACAAGGAAGGAAGTGCCCTGACCTTGTAAGGATCAATCCAAGATCGACGCAGGGTGTTTGCCAAGGCTAGAGGCTCGGAGCCGGGAAACCCAGCTTGAGTGAAATAACGGAGGTGATTTATGAAGGCAAGTACAAAGGATCGAGCAAAGGGAACGATTCACGAAGTGAAAGGTAAAGTTAAAGAGGAGGTTGGACGAGCGACGAACAATCGCCGCTTAGAAGCCGAAGGCCAAGTCGAAAGGATAGGTGGAAAAGTCCAAAAGAAAATCGGCCAACTAGAGAAAGTTCTCGGAAAATAGCAGATACGGCTCCAATTGGCTTGGGTCGGAGCCGTTTCGTCTCATTTTTAATATGTGACTCAATCTAGACGACTCAGTCGCAAGTAGACTGACTCAGGATCTTCAGCGAATTCGAAGCCACATCCCTAGGAACGATGCCAGGACGACTGCGATTAGGCCCGGTAATAGTTTTAGGCCGAACCGGTACCCGCCAACCGTGAACGCAACGACGACTTTTGTCAGGGTGTTTGTGGTGAAGCCCAGCAAGACGGGGAAAACGGCCGCCTCAGGGGCAAGTTTCCCTGCGGAAACGAGCGAAGCGATCGAAATTGCCGTCGCATGGGTATCGGCAAACCCCGAAAGAGCCGCCCCAAGAAAAAGACCTCGACTGCCATACTTTAGGTTCAGGAACGCACAGAGAAACAAAATCCCTGTAATCGTTATAGCGAAAAAGAAAGCCAATCTCAGATCGAAAGCTCTTCCCTCAGCGGGCTCATTGGTAGTCCGAGTCTTTGAAGAGATGGCAACAAAAATCAGTGCGTAGCCGATGGCGGCAACTCCTGCAAAAAGTAACGGTATCGCCATTGCGCGGCATGTCGCAACATTGGTGACCAGAAGCACGAGAAACATCTGAATCACAGTTGCTACCGTTGCAAAAATTGCAGCGGAAGCTGTGGCACTCCCTAGTTCAGGATTCCGCTTTGCACGATCACCCATCGATCCGATGGTCGCGCTGGCAGAAATGAACCCTCCCACAAATCCAGCCAGTGCGAGCCCCAGGCGAGATCCCAACGCCCGCAATGCGATATAGCTCACCCCACCAATTGCCATCACAAGGACTACGAGTTCCCATATCTTCCGAGGGTTGAACGCCCCAAACGGTCCGAGTTCACGGTTCGGTGCGAGCGGCAGTATCACGAGCGTAGCGGCAAGAAACACAAGAGCATCATGGGCTTCTTGCTCCGACAGAAGATTCTTTAGAGCGCGGTGAAGGCGCTCCCTGGCAGCGAGAAGAATTGTTGTGATTACAGCTAGTCCAGCCGCAAGCAGCGGATTTCGCATCGTCAACGCGCCGAGGAGAACGGTCACTAACAGCGCAAATTCTGTGGTGAGCCCGGGATCTTTGGGGGCAGTATATCGATAGGCCAGCGCCGAGAAGAGAACCGCGGCAACGGCCACAGCAACCAGCAAGGCCTCGCTGTTGAGATAGTTGCTGAGTGCGCCAGCAAACGCGGCCAGGGCAAAGGTGCGCACACCGGCGGCACCACGCTGTGACCCGCTACCTTTTCGACGTTCGCGTTCCGAACCAATCAGCAACCCGATTCCAATTGCGATCGCTAGCGAAATCGGAGAATTTGGTGTGATGTACATTTGAATTCTTGGATCTGATACGGCAACAATACACCAAACTTTGTGAATCCGTTGTTTTTGCAGAGCAGTTTGCGGTGGCCATTGATATTTCCTTGAAAAGTGGATAATCGTAGAGCCGTTCACAATGCCGCGACCGCTCAACCTTGTACAGATCACTGCCAGCGGAGGACGAACGCGGACAAGTAATGAATGTAAGGCGGGGTCTAAGGTGTGAATTCCAAAACTGTACAGAACATTGGGCAATGGCTTTTGAAGGGGTTAACTGTCCCTGAAGGGCCGCATGGTGAATCTGAAGATACCCATGCCTGGTGGAAAGTGATGTGTCTGACGGGAGTGGACTACTTCTCTAGCTTGGGATACCAGCCTGGGATTGCGTTTTTGGCCGCAGGAGCACTCTCTCCTATCGCTACTACAATATTGGTTCTGGTGACTCTGTTTGCTGCTTATCCCGTCTATAGCCGGGTGGCGGAGCAAAGCCCAGACGGCCAAGGCAGTATCTCCATGTTGGAGCGGCTATTCCCCAACTGGACAGGGAAAATGTTTGTTCTGTGCCTGCTGGGATTTGCAGCCACCGACTTCCTTATTACCATCACGCTCTCCGCGGCAGACGGTACCGCGCACTTGATTCGAAATCCTTTTTTACCACCGTGGCTCCATCATCAAGTGTTATTGACTCTAGTACTTCTCGCCATGTTGGGAGCAATTTTTCTGAAAGGGTTCAAGGAAGCCATTGGAATAGCAGTTTTCTTGGTTGCGATCTATTTGGTACTCAACACCATCGTAGTCTCGGTGGCCGTTTTAGAGGTTCTAAAGCATCCCGCGGTAGTGACGGGATGGAAGCAACAGCTGTGGCACAATCACAGTAGCATCTGGCCAATGCTTGGCCTGTCTGTGATCATGTTTCCTAAGCTGGCGCTCGGGCTCTCGGGATTTGAGACCGGTGTGGCCGTAATGCCACTAATCAGCGGGGAACGAATTCGCAACGCGAAAAAACTACTTCTCTCCGCGGCTCTGATCATGAGCGTCTTCCTCATTGCCAGCGGGTTTGTCACCACAGTCTTGATTGAGCCGGCAGCTTTTCAATCTGCTGGTGACGCAAATGGCCGGGCGTTGGCTTATCTGGCCCATCGCTACCTAGGTTCTGTTTTCGGAACGATCTACGATCTGAGCACCATGGCTATATTGAGCTTTGCCGGTGCCTCTGCCATGGCCGGTCTTCTGAACCTCGTACCGCGCTATTTGCCCCGCTACGGCATGGCCCCAGACTGGGCCAGAGCCTCGCGACCTCTGGTGCTGGTATTCGTCGTGATTTCGTTTGTGGTCACTCTAATTTTTAAGGCCAGTGTTGATGCTCAGGGAGGCGCTTACGCTACCGGCGTTTTGGTGCTGATGAGCTCCGCCGCAATAGCCGTGACGATCTCATTTTGGAGAAGCCGTAAGGGTTGGGCATTTCTATTGATTTCCCTGGTGTTTGCTTACACGACATTCTCCAACATCGTGCAACGCCCGGAAGGTATAAAGATCGCAGCCATTTTTATTGGATTGATTATCGTCACGTCTCTGACCTCGCGTGCTTTCCGCTCCACGGAGCTACGTATCAGGGAAGTCGTGTTGGATGACGTGGGCAGAGAGTTTTTATCCCAGGACCAGGACCAGGTCATTCGCCTTGTATCCCATCGCCCAGCCATTCGTTCCGTCGAGGAGTACGAAGCGCGAGATGCGCTCGCACGGAGGGCGCATAATCTCGGATCCAACGAACAGCTCCTCTTCCTGGAAATTGACCCGGTCGATTCTTCGGAATTCGAGGCTTCTTTGCAGGTCACGGGCGTCTTTGTGGGCCGATACAAGATCCTCCGTGCTATTAGCCCGGCCGTCCCCAACGCAATCGCCGCAATCCTGATTCACATACGGGACGTCACGGGAAACGTACCCCACATATATTTCAAGTGGACAGAAGGAAACCCTATCGGACAGATGTTTCGCTTCTTGGCATTTGGCGAGGGGGATGTTCCTCCGGTCACGCATGAAGTTCTTCGCCATTGCATTACCGATCCACATCAGCGGCCCTTTGTACATTTGACTTGAACTCCGAGGTTCCCTTCTGTCTTGAGAGTCATATTTGTATTTGGTTTTTGGGAGGGCTAGACCAAAACACGAGGGCGAACTGGCATGAAGAAGCCCCGAATAAGGCGATAATTCTTGCCTCTACTTGCTACTACTTTTGGCCGATTTGAGGGTATCGGATCCCCATTGGAATCTGGCGATTAGAGAAAATCAAAAATGCGTATTGAAAACAAGAGACATACCAACGCTCACCAACCCCTCACCTCCCACTCACCAACGGAGGCTTCAATCCCCCCCTCTCCGCCAGATTTCTCTAACTCGATCCAGCGTCGAGACTTACAAACTTTCTACCAGAAAGACTTCTACATAATTCGCGTACTTCCGAGCCTCTCGGGTTGCACAGTAGTTGCACACATCGTCTCCAGTGACTTCATCGCATTCGCTGCGTCCGCACTCGCCGTCTTCACGTAGATGTTCATCGTCGTGGTGACGTTCGCGTGGCGCAGAATTTGCTGAATCACCTTGTCGGAAACTCCGAGTCTGTGCAGATTGGTCGCGAGCCCGCGCCGGAATGCGTGCCAGCCGTGCCAAGCTAGATTCGCTTTTTGTACTGCTGGCCGGATCACATCCACAGCGAGCGCTTCGAGATTCATCGGATTGCCGAGTTCATTCGCAAAAATGAACCCTTTGCGTGGTCTCCCACACCTTTCCCAGTGCTGGTCGAGAAGAAGTTTCAGTTGGGCGATGACCGGAATGGCGCCTTTGCTTTTCGGGCGCTTCGGCTCGTCCACGTGGCTTCGCCAGACGGATTTTTCCACTCGAATTTCGGATCCGTCGTAGTTCTGCCAAGTGAATCCTCGTAGCTCTCCCTTGCGCGCACCGGTGAAGGCCGCCGTGGCGACAACCGTCGCGGTCGGCTCGGGAAGAATGGCCAACATCTGGGCTTCTTCTTCGAGCGAGTACGCGTAAGTTTCTCCCGCTGGTCGCGCTTTGGGAATCTCGACATCATGCATTGGGTTTGCGTTTTCAAGTACGCCTTGGCGGCGCGCATAACGAAACGCCCCGCTCAGGAAGTGCTTGATGTGACCTAGCGTCGTCCGGCTAAGGTTTTCCCGGCGAGCGATGTCTTTCAACATCTGGAACGCATCGTTTGAGGCGCCGGCGTTCAACGTTATGGTCAAATTCTACCAGCGCGATTACGGTGCTGGTGCCGTACCGCAGTTCATTGGTGCGACCAACATCCCGGTCGTCCAAGTGCGCGGCCTCCCGCCGACTGAGACTCGGCTGAAGTGGAAAACCCCGCCGACAGGGGGTCACTACTGCATCTTGGTTCGAATTGTGTGCCCGGATGATGCGAATCCGTTTAACAACGAAGGCCAGAAGAACCTCACCGTCCGTAACGCAATTGCTGGCACGGCTTTAGATTATGTTTTTCCTATCCACAATCCATTCGATCGACCGATTTCATTCAGACTCCGCGCAGCCCTGTACCGCTTGCCCGTGAGGCACACGGAGGCCAGCACCGACACGCCGTTAACTCGGGGCGACTCCAAGATAGCGCCGGTTAATTATCTCAATGACATAACCTTTCGTCCTCTGGCCAGTCAGGCCGCGACGAGGGCACTCGAGAGCAACCGTTACGGAAACTTTCCGTTACCTCAGGAGTGGGCTCCAAACTTCCCCGAGACGGTTGTTGTGCCTTCGGGCGGCTCTGAGTCAGTGCACTTGCATCTCGCACTCCCTGCTGGACTGGCAGCAGGGGCCTATCCGGTTTCTATATATGCTGAGACAACTGAAGGTGGCCAACCCTACGGCGGTGTCACAACAATTTTCAAGGTGAGTTAGGGAGGAGAGTCGAGTTATGGGCGCAACTCAAGTGACAACTTGCATGGACCCTTCGAAATTCAGTGGGCGACCAGGACAAGAACGGGCTTTACAGAGCTCGATTCCCTGGGGATTGCTAGGAGCGCTAATCGGCGGCGCGTTGACTGGCACGCCGAGTGGTGTGCTAACTGGCTTTCTCGTCGGTGCCAGCACAAGCTTTTTCGACTGGTGGCTACATCGCCGTCTGCTTTGTTTAGATGGCGACAATGACCACTGTGCCGTTGGGATCGTGTGGAGCCTGGAGCCCCCAGGAGAGAAGAGCGGTTTCGAATCGTTTGACGACGACTACAGTCTGAATCTTCTCCTTTCTCCGGCACAGCCGGGCGATCCGATTTCCGTCTTTCCAACGCAGGGAACACTTGTCAGAGCGCAGCTTCCGATCACTGGTCTCAGTACAAGCCCACCGGGGGCGACGAGCCTGGGGCTTCTGACGTTCGGCTATGCTGTGACGGCCGCGCGGCTTAAGAACGACATCCTCTGTCCAACTAATCCACCGAAAACTAGACCAAACATTGTGTCGCTCGCTTACCAAGATGACCCTGGCGAACTTGCTCAACTGACGTCGACCAATGGGTGGGAAGAATTCATCAAGGATGCAAGCGGTAATCAACTTCCTGCATCCAAGGGCGGCACTGCGTGGGTCCTTGACCCGGACCACAATAGTGTTCAAGACAAGGATAGGGTGTTTCCCGACACGCAGCTCCTGCATTGCGAATTTGAAAGCGATGCGATGCTAAATCTAAGTCGGTGGCTTCCGGTCTTTATGATTATCGGCTTCGCTGTGGGCGAGGCGCTGACAGCAGGCGCGGTCGGATTACTTCCCGCACTGGCACCCTTTCCTGCAGCACTTCTAATCCTTCTACTCATCTATCTCGCCGCGAAGTTCGTCAAAGACCATTCCCACCATGGAAATCCGGCCGACGCTTCAGATCCAGGCGACGTGCGGTCCGGCGACCCAAAGAAAGTTGAGACGGTGACCTGTGACACATGGGACGCGAGCAAGGATTTTTGGGGCAACAGCAAATTCAATCTTATCGCGGTCAAAGGACGTTGGGTGTACGATGCAGGCCACTCACGTGGATGGAACGAGATTCACCCGGTCCGTCATGTCCAACTGCTAACGGATGAAACCCACGAGGCAGATCGGGCCAATCCATCGGGGAATGCGAGTGCTCCGTCGACGCCCGTGCAAGCGATCCGTCCGAAGACGGACAGCGAGGCAGCCGCACTTCGAGATCAATTCTGCGCTGGAGTCAAATTCGCCCAGCAGCCAATTGTAAAAGACAACCAAAACCGATCGGCGAACCTTTACGGTTTCCATCCCCAGCTAGGTTGAAAAACAGAGACAAGAGCACCTGTTCAGCCGGTAAAATGCGAACGAATGGGTGATGTGATCGAACACACTACGTCGGACGCTTACTGTTTTTTCGCGCCGGTTCAGGATTTCCAACTCCGGCGAAGCCAAAGTACCTATTTCTGATGTTTGCGTCGGCAGCGCCAGATCTATTGAAGCAAGGTGAGGGCGTCGCCGCCATCCAGCGATGAGTGAAGTTTGGTGCACTTCTGGTGCACTCTAGCTTGCAAATGGGATGAGTCAGTGCGACTGACAGGGCGCTAAGTTATTCAAAATGCATGAAGAATGGTGAGTACAAACAGGACAGGATGAATTAGCGAACCGCCGCCACTGAAAAACTCTCAAGCTCCACCTATTGCTCCACAATGGTGATTGAAACTGTTCTACGGGGTGTTCAGAGCGCTACCTTATTAAGGTAGCGCTCTGAAGTTGATTCCCATTTGAGCTTGGCGCCTGCATCGGTCTGTACAACCTTTGTCCTCGGCACTGCAAACGGTGTTTGAAACCGTTGCAGTCTCCTCCCGCCAAAACTTGCGATTGTTAGACTCGATTAAGAGTCTCCGGGAAGCTCTTCCCTGCATATTGGCGGCGCGGCCATTGCCCTGTTGACCGCCAAAAATCTGGAGGTCGGTCCCAGGGAAATGATGATCGGGGTCGTGGCTCAATTGGACCTGGTAGTCCGCGCTGGGCTGGACTTGCACAGGATCGCCATTTGTATCGAGATTGGATTCGTTCCCGTTTAGCCCGTCGATACGCGGGTCATCTTTCTTCATCGCGCCGACCATGTGGTCAAAGGAACGGTTCTCCATCAGGAGAACCACGATGTGCTTCAGCTTGTCGATTCCGGCCATAGACTCCAGTGATGCAGATCCTCATTTTGAGTAGTGGTGCGGAAGCGGAAATCGTTTCAAGGCAATTTGTATTTGTGGAAAACAATTCCAAAGCGTGGCAATGAAACGGTCTCCAGCTTGCGCGCACTACTTCCGTAGCAGGGCGCCAATCCAGAATTGTGTAGAGGGAGCGACTGAAAGATTCCACCCATGTGGAAGGCGCGATCATCCGATTGAGCGCTCGCAGCAATGGTAGAATTTGACATTTGCCTTATCGCGTTACAGGATACGACTCCACCACGTTACCTCCTTCAAGAGACGCCGGCCGAGTTTGGGGAGAGTGCAGGCAACAGACCGCTACAGAGATAAGGAGAATGGTCTTGCCAAAGAAGAAGCGTGCCGTTTTCATGGGAGCTGGCGCGTCAAAGGCGTTCGGATATCCGCTGACAACGGACATTCTTCCCGCGATTAAAGCAAGCCTTAAAGCCGAAAAGCTATTTTCCGAGAGTGACAATCCAGCCAGGGACCGCCGGGATTTGGCGCGGAACTTCCGAAAAATGATGCCGGGATGGAAGCGCAAAGGAATTGATCCGCCTCCGATTACGGATGTTCTGTCCTTGATCGATTACACCAAGACGGCAGCGATAGCGGGAATGATGGGATCGAGTCCCGCGAAACTGGCGCGATTTCGGAAGCTGCTGGAATTGGCTATTTGCGAAGTGATTAACGACGTCTATTTTGACGGCACCTGGGATCCTCTCTGCAATCGCTTTGTGAAATGGCTTCTGGAAGATTCGGAAAACATGGGACTGATCACGTCGAACTACGATATTGAAGTGGAGATGAGAATATTTCAAGAATTCTCACGGACGGAAATCGGGCGCCGATTCGACTTCGGCTATGCCTGGCGTGACCCCAACGAAAACGATCTCTATCCCCGGCCAAAGAATCCATTGATGCGTATTTATAAGCTGCACGGCTCCCTGAACACGTTGCGTTGCGACTATTGTGAGCACACCTACATAAATATCGACGGACCCATCGACTACATCGCCGCGAAAGAAAATGCGGAGCGAGAAGATTTCAATTCGTGCTATTGCGGCCACCATGTGCTGAGCCTGGTGCTTGTTGCGCCCTCGATTGTGCGCGACGTGCGCAATGTGGACCTCTTGCAGACCTGGAAGAACTCGCTGGAGTGGCTGCGCGGGGCCGACGAATGGTACATCATCGGCTACTCGTTCCCACCGGAAGATCTGGCAATTCGATCGATGCTGATGCGTGCCTACCAGGCTCGGTGGGACTCCCATGACAACTCGCCAAAGGTTTTCGTTATTCAGAAGGGCCAAAACAAGGAAGTGGAATCGCGGTATCGAATCATTTTTCCAGATTGCGAGTGGATTGCAGGGGGACTGGAAGAATTCATGAGGACCAGCAAGTACTGAGAGATGAAGAAACGCCAGGGACTGCTTTAGCAGCAGTGTCACAAATTGAAGGAGAACAAAATGCCAGTGGCCGCGTGGATCGTGGTGTCTGCCCGCACGCGTCGTTACGAGATTGTGCCGCCCAAAATTAAAACTAAGATGGTCGTGCATCCACGAAAGCCAATGTAGAACCGGGGACGATACCCAGAGAAGTCAGCGGTTGCTCCGCCAAGTCTTGTGTGCTGCTCGGCTCGTTTGCAGTCATGCGGCGAGGCGCAGGGCGTACCCAAACGTGCCATTCGGGACTCCGCGGAATTCGGAATTCGTCGAGGACTTCACCCAGTAATGTCTGGCACGCATATTGAACCGGAATGCGCATTACTTTATTGCCTGCTCTGACTACTTCCAGCCAGAAGGATGCGGTATCCACGGAAAGAAGCTCGTGAAACGCAAGACGCCCAGTAGAGACATTAAACAGGACCAACGGGTCCAGCACATAAACGAAAAGGCGCAATTGCCGAGAAGGGTGACGCCGGCGCCATTGGCCAAATGCGCGTGCCGTTTCAATGAGTGACCACGTTGGCGGGAATATCTGCAAGCGTCCCGCTGCCAGCAGTTGCATGTGCACAACTTCAAAGCCGTCGTTCCACACACGATCCAGTAGCGCCGATACCGCCGGATGCAGGTACTCCAGGCTGCGCGCCGCCCTGCCGTGACGATTCGGGTTTCGAGCGGCGACCGCGTAACATCTCTTGGTATCCAACCGCAAGACGTATCCTCCCGCAGGCAGCCGCATTCTTCCGAGACGCGGGAGTAATCGGGGGAATTGCACTTTGAGGTACCGTTGGAGAATCTCCGGACCAATCCAAACCTCTCGGTTCGGCCCGCGCCCCGCGCTTACTGCAACGCAGTGGTTTTTTGGAATGTCCTTCTGAAAGGGCAATGTGCTGCGCAAGACGGCAAAATCGCCTTCATTCCGCCGGGAAGTAAGCCAAAAAGGCGAGCGCACGGAAAATGAGAAACGCGTGGCACGGCAACGATCGCCATGAATCGCCTCGCCCAAGCGGGCGATCCAGTCCGGCAGTTGATCGTGGTCTTCGTATTCACAGACCAGGATGTTCATGCGCTCCAGGAGGAATCGCGTGTCGACCGAGCCTCGCTTGACCAGGGCGAAGTGTGGAAATGGATTCGAACCAAAAAGTTCCAAGACTTCCCCAAAAAGATTGAGGAAGTAGTCTTCTTCAAGACTTGATCCGAGGAATAGGAAAGAGCGCTGACGGAAGACCTCTCCAAAGCAGCGGCGAAATTGGAGTTCGGTGTTGATCACTCGACGGTACTCGGCGTGCCCAATGACCAGATCTTCCAGAAATCGCAGGGGCGATTGAAAACCCGGCCCGCTGCTTGCCGGATCACGCTCCTCCGGTTTGCTGTGGGGATCTGCCTGCCCGCCAAGAAAGCCCTGGACGTGCCAGAGATAGCTTCCGGCGCCCTCGGGTGCGAACGGATCGTGTTCAGGAAGGGAACCTTCTTGGACCACGCTGCCCGGCGCCACTCCCTCGCCCATGGTGGTCTCATCGATTCCGATGAGCGGCTCAACCAATGAGCTGAGTATCCGTCGACAGTCTTGTGGATGACGGCTGACAAGGTGCATCGGCTGCATTGGCCACCTGCGCCGAAAACGCATCTTGGAACGAGCGCTGGTTCGAGTTGCGGTGAGAAAAAGATCGTCGTAGTTCGTGGTAATGACAAGCGGCCACCAAATGCGCGCCAGGTTTCGGGTCTGCACCGGAATTACTCGTGAAGGATTCGGCTGGAGAGCTTCACGAAGCTGCCCCCAATACTCTTCCTGGGTCAGTTTATTCCGCAAGGCAACGCTGGAGAGATAGGCCCTCGCCGTGGATTTTTCTTTAAACTTGGGTTGATGCGAGACTCCAGCCTGCGCCTTTTCCAGTTGAGCCGCGACCTTGTCCAGGTGAGACAAGAATCCATTCCAAAGGGTGCAAGCCGGATAGCTCATGCCCGCTCCGAGGAATGGAACCAGACGGCCACGCTCGTAGGCACTAACCAGCATCGGTAGCATCTGGCGCTTAAAATCAACAATTGATGAGCGGGTAGGCACCAGGAATCACCGTGAGCGAGACCTAGATAGACACTTCGTAGTACAGGCTCTTGCCAGCATCTTGTGTGACAGATTTTGCCAGGGCGGGAGGCACCGGTTGGTCGACGCGCAAAACGGAGTTCTTGGTGATCTCGTTAAGGCGTTTTTCAAGTTGCTCCAACGGCATCTTGCCCCAGCGTTTTTTGACGGCCATCTCGTGGTCCACGGGTATCAAAGCGATCTGAAGTTTCTCCATCATCTCCAGGCCCTTTTCCTGGAGGGTGGCGTTGTGGCTGCCGTGGTGGCCGGTTTTGTAAATGACGGTGCGCTTCAAAAGGTCCGGGCCGGTAACTGTTTTGCCGCCCGCGGTCCAGTTCAGATCCTGCCACGATAGCCAGTTCCCTACTTGCGCATCCGCTGCGAAAAGAAGGACGTCCTGATCGTCCAGTTCTATGGCCAGGACAAGGCTGGTGTTGTTCGTCGCGCTATCAAGTTGCAATGCCAAACTCGATGAAACATCCAGCCAGTCGCCTTCAATCTGGCGCCACGATTGATCTTTTTCTTCCGAATCGGCATCCTCTCCCCAATAGTGCTTTTGGAAGAATGGCAATTGCCGCGTTATGTCGGATGGAATCTGCATAATGAGATCAAACGGCGCCGCGGCATCCGCATCCGTAAAGGACGGAGCCAGCTTCTCTATCGCGGCAAGGCCGTAGGTCTCGGGATTGCTTTTGGAAGGATTGAATCTCTTGATCAGTTTCTCGTCGTGTGGCGGGCCAAGCACGTAGAGTCGCGCGCTGGTCTGATCGATTTCTTTTGGAGCATCCGCAGGCAGGCAAAACCGCAGATTCCCTTTGGCAAGGTCCTCTTTTACAAATTTGAGCGCATCGCCGGTGGTGCCCTGGCCTGCAGCGCCAAAAAATTCCATCATGCCCTCGGCAATCGAATCACCGCCTCGCCCAAACCTCAGACGCGCACAGGCGGCCGTGAGCGCCAGTCTCATGGACTGGTGCTCTCCCCTCAATTTGTTGGCGAGGGAATCGGCTGGATCCTCGGTCCATGCTAGCCACACTTCGCCGACGGTGAGCCCGGCGAAAGCGCCCCTTGCTTGAATAAAACCGGAGAGATGATCCCAATGTTCGTGAGTGGCGACCAGCAGATCGACATGTCCATTTGTCGTGCTGACAATGTCCGTGACCACTTTTGTCATGATGTCCGCTGGATTCGGCGTACCCAAAATCACGCCGCAATCGATCATGATGAAATACGGCTTCCCATTCTTGCGCGGCAAGGTGATGAGGAAACAGTCGCCCAAGCCCTGGCGGTACATTCTAACCTTTGCCCGATAACCGGCATTCGAGGTGTTTCCCGCTTTTTTGGGGGCAGTGACAGTTTTCTTCTTCGGTGGCATGTGTACCTCCTACATTCTGCGATGCATCAATGCAAAAGGCTCACGCCGCATTTCCGCATCGCCAAAATAGTTGGAACTCAAGTTGTTTTCGGCAAGCGCCAGCTGGAAACCTTGCTGCTCCTCGAAGCGGCCCTGGTGGTCAACGCGCTTGCGCACGACATAACGGATGGCTCTCTTTTCGAGGTCGATGATGAGGGTACATCCTCCGCGAAACTTTCCGCTTCCGTCATCCGGCAACCAACTCTGGGTAATCTCGACGACCAGATCCGTTTGCTGCTGCCCGTCTGGGCCGATCCTGCGAACAGGCCGGACGGAATGGACTTCAAAATCGCGGAGTTTTCCCGATTGGCCGGCGATCGTCGGAAGCCTCGCTGGATCGCGGTAAAATCCCAAGGACTCCGTGTCTGCATCCGTGATGTGGTCGCTCTTGAGCCAGGCATGCACCAGCCGCCCGTTATCCTGAGAGATCGCGAAGGCTTTCCTGCGATCGACGTGCAAGTCCCAACTAAGATGAAGACTATCGAGCATGGTCTCCGGAGAGAAGGAAACTTGCGGCCTTTCCCAGGTGAGGCTTTCCGGGGACAAGTTGCGCACGTTGATGGGATAGATGCCGCGGCGCCGAAAACCCTGAATGAATGCCGGACGGTACCCCCATTGATCGTCTGGAACGAGATCACGGTCGGCGGTGATAAGTGCCCGGACATATTCTCCAAATCGGATGTCCACCGGCGGACAATAATCAAGGGCGCGAATGCAGATATTCAAAACGTGACCGGCAACTTTGCTGGCTTCCTGCGCGAGGCGATTCACCAGGTCGTAAGGAATACGCCCTTCCGGAAGTATGCCGGTCCCGTTGGTCGCGAGGCGGATAAGGTCGTCGCTCCGCCGCTTGTAAATATCAAGGAAAGCGTCAAAGACCGCGGCTACGAGCACCGCTCCACGATCATGGGCTTCCGTTGCATTCGCATAGTCATCTCGTGTGGGTTTTTGTGGCACCCACTTGGGCTCATCGCTGCCGTCTACCTTTTCAAAGTGACCGATGGCGCTGCGCAGGGCGCCGAATTGGCCGATCCCCTCGCCGAATTGTAGAGCCAACTCCGCCAGCAGATTTTGCTTGGAAAGGTCGCCCCGCGTGCGCGCGATTTGGTCGCGCAGAGCCTCCGGGACGCTGAAATGCTGGAACAGGGCGACGATGTCTGCAAATGCTTCGTGAAACGCAAGGACATCGGGATTGGTCGGCTCTCCAAAATAGCGGTGCAGCCCGTCAAGCAACGCATGGGTGGTTTCATGGGCAATAATATCGTGCGACAAAGCGCAAAATACATTTCCTCCCGGTAAGTTTTCGCTGGGCGCGGTATCGGAAGCGGGGAAATAGCCCAGCAACAAAGCTTTCTTTGCAGGGCTGTAGAAGGAGTTGGCTTCGCGAAGCGCATGGGGGTAGATGCGAAGACGCTGGACGTAGTGTTTCTCAATCCTCGCTGTATCGTCTTGCCCGTACTTCACAAAACGCGGAGCCCAAAGAGCGACTCGGCCGAGCGCCCGTTCGAAGGACTCGATGGTTTTCATCGCGACAGCGTAGACCATCTGCTGATGGAATCCCGGGTTGGCCTCCGATGGAGGTAGTCCAGCCTGAGAAAGCGCGGCAGGCTGATCCAAATCGACGGGAGCATAGCCACATCCGGTCGATGGATCGATATCGACAACTTCCAGGTATTCACCGACGGGGCCAGGCTGTAGATGCTCCCATCGAATGTCGAGGGTAGTTTGGTTAATCTGCAGAAAATCTGTTTTGGATCCAAGCAGCGGGTCATAGGCAAAGACCCGCAGGCGGCGCGTGGCGGGGGCTGGCATGATGGGCTGAAGCGCCAATTGCAGGCGGTCCGCATCCTCGACAGGCAAACTCACGGCGGGCGCGGGTTTTACGGGAACTGCCGAAGCTGTGTGTTTTTCCAGTTCCGCGCGGAGCATGCGCGAGGCTCCCGGAGCGTCGTGCAGGGCTTGGAGAAATCGACGCCGATCCGCTTCGGAGACGGCGGCAACATTCTCGGGATCGGGCAGCAGTTTCTCCAGTTCCTGGTACTGCTGGGTAAGCTGCAAGGCCTCCAGTTCGAGCATGGATTGCTGAGCGTTCGGAGCTGCCGCCAATCCCAAGCCAGTTATGACTCGCAAGAAGGGAAAACTCACGGTGTCCACGGGTTGTTTCTGAAGCTCATTGGATTTTGCGGGGGATTTGGACAGTGCGTCTTTGGCGTGCAAAATTCCGCGCCCCAATTTCTCGCGTGACCCAGCCGGAGGCATCTGCGCCGACTCGAACAGCGATTTGCGAACAGCTTCCACCTTCATCCATCCCTGCGGATAAGCGTCCCATTGCTGCTTGAAAGTCTGGATCCACAGTGCGGCGGAAGCGGCGATTTGCGGTGTGGCCGCCGAGGTGCCTCTGCCATCGTGGTCGACGATTTGGCTGCAACCTAACTTTGCCCACGGGGTGTTGGGAGTGAACGCCGCCATGGCCGTGTCCATTTTGCTGTCCGGTCCATAATTCCCGGCCATTATATTGATGGCCAAGTCCGCGTACGGAGTTTCGTTGGCCATGACGCCGCAAGCCGCGACGACGCGCTTGAACCGCGCCGGATAAACGATGTTACGCGTGGGTAGATTTCCAAAATTGTTGCCCGCAGCCGTAACAATGAATACGCCTATTTCATACAAGGCGTTCACCGCATCGCACCAGGCCTGAGACGCCAGCCCGCCCATGCTCATGGTGATCACGTGGGCTCGTTTCGACTGGTCGCCGAACAGACCGTGAACATAATCAAAGGCTTGAGCAATCGAACTGTTCTTGAAAAGAACAACCGAGTTTGCCACGCGGATAGGGATGACATCTTGGAAGGGAGCACCGCCAAGGGGAACTCCGCCCACGGCTGCTCCCGCTAGGAGGCTGAGGGTGCCCGTGCCGTGGCCCAAATTGTTTAAGATTCCCGAACTGTGATCCGTGGCGTCGTCCGGCGAGTCATCATCCACAAAATTCTTTTGAAACTCGGTCCGCAAATTGACCGGCCTGGTGGAATGGCCGGGATCATAACCGGTATCCAGATGAGCGATTCGGACGCGGTCAACGGGATTGCCCACCGCAGTGCGCGCGGCTTCGAGTTGGGAATGATGATCATCGCGGAACCAAAAAAATCCTGAACCAGCCGGCATCCGGGAATCCGGCGGGACCGGGCTATCGCAGGAGGCTGCGGCGGCAAGCGCATGTTGAATCGCCGTTCCGGCAACCCATTGTTGCTCCAAATCCGGCTCGGCAAACTCCGCGCTGGGCAATCCCGCCACGCCGAATCCCTGCGTAACAAGGTGATGGCAGAGGTCCCACGCATTCGTTTCCGCACCTGCTTCGCTGGCGGACATGATATGCCATTGGAGCTGATTTGCCGCGGCGAGACCCTTGGCAGCCGGGAGAATGCTGGAGAAGAGTGGCTTGAAGCTCACCTTGATGGGCTTGCCGGCAAAATCGAATGAGGTTTGAACGGGCGGTGCGGCCAGTTTGACCAAGAGGCGGGGAGTTCGCGTGGTTGTGTTCATAAGAAGCCATCCTCGAGCGGCAAGAAATTCGCTATTTACCTATCCTCGAATCAGACCGAAATCACGCTTTGCGGTAGCAATCATTGAGAAAGAGAGGCCATACAATGGGTGCTAAATCCGTTTAGGGCTTAGATTCTGTCTCGTTTGCAGCCGTGCTGCCGGATTGAGTCCCCTGTAGGAGGCTCGGGGACAAATGGTCAAATCCAGCAACCTGCCCCCCGATAGCACACTGTATTAGTGCGGCGAGCTACCCAAATCGTTTCACTCTCGAGCAGAACGGCCCGATATTTTCCAGACTCTCACTCTGTCCAGTTCCTGGATGGCTGGTTACCCGCTGAAAATCACGGAAGTAACTGTCGAGGTGATTCTTCCCTCGCAGATAGCCAAAACCACCAATTAGAAGTTTAGCGTTCGCGCTCTTTCAGCAAATCCATGAAAAGCTGTGCGCTGTGCCGCTAAAGTATTGAAACAGAAGCATCCCAAACAACCTTTCCCGGTCCCATGTCAACCGCTGGTAAGGTGTGCGCTGAAACAGCCTTGGAAAGATAAAAACTCTCACGCAAAACGAAAAACGGATCAACTACACAACAGCACCCAGCGAAACTAGCTCGCAACTACCAATTCGAACAAACTTCATTCCGCTTCTGCCAAGCTGTGAGAGATTACGGCTAGGGACATCGAGTCTCTACATGACCTATCGGAGCGCCACGGTGACCAGATCAAGCTCTTCGCGCTGGACGTGACCGACGAGTCCGCGGCAGCGAGCGCAGTGAAGGCGGCGATCGGTGCCTTTGGCTCGCTGGAGGTTGTTATCAACAACGCAGGATACGGCAATCTCTCGTCCGTCGAAGACACGCCGATGTCGGATTTTCGCGCACAAATCGAAACGAATCTCTTCGGGACGATCATCGTGACGAAGGCCGCTCTTCCGTACTTTCGCCAAAGGAAAGCCGGTCATTTTGTTCAGTTTTCGTCGATGGGCGGAAGGATCGGGCCTCCAGGGCGTGGGCCCTATTCGGCTGCGAAATGGGGTGTCGAGGGTTTTTCAGAAGTGTTGTCGCGCGAAGTGGCGCCGCTAGGCATCAAGGTCACCATCGTTGAGCCGGGTGGCTTCCGCACGGACTTCGCCGGCAGTTCCACCAAACTGAGCGAAGGAAATCCCGACTACGACTCGACTGTTGGAGCAACCGCCAGGTTTCAACGCGACTACAACGGTAAGCAGCCCGGTGATCCGAAAAAGGCGGCTCAAGCGATCGTGCGACTGACGCAGGAACAGAAACCTCCATTGCGACTGTTGCTCGGCAGCGATGCGTACAACGGGGCGGAGAAAAATGACCTCGCACGCCTAGAAGAAGCAAGGTCCTGGAAAGAACTCAGCCTGTCCACTGATTTCGAGGCGAACCCCCCACACCCGGAGCGACCAAAGTGAACTTACCTTCGCGGGAATCCGGCCCACGGGCGTGCCGCCTTTTCGCGCCGCGCAAATCGTAGGAGCACGCTTCGCATTTTTTGTTCCTCTCCGAGCTCGCGCGGCGTGTCCGGCGCCGAGGCACGGTATGAAGAAGCAAGCCCGCTGTACTTAACAAACAACCGGCAATTTTGCGCCAAAAGCAGCATCCTAATGGATACAGTCTTCCGGGCCCAGCGTGAATGTGAGGCTCGAGGTTTCAACCCTTTATTTGGAAGCTGCCAATAATCTGATTCGTGCCATCGCTCGCGGTCACGTTTACGGTTGCCTTTGTGAGAGTGTGCAAAGCCACGGCCGATAGTTTCAACTTCGTAGCGAAGGTTGACTTTCCCGCAGGTACGGTGACGGAATCGGGCAGAGGATTTGCTACGCCGGAAACTGTCGCTCCGGTGGCGTCAAGCACGACGGTGTTCAGCGTGATGACCGTTCCCTCCGCCGGAGCCACATCCGTGAGCGCAATCTTCATGGTCACGGTTCCACCGGCTACGACAGCAATAGCGAACGACTTGAGATGCACGGCCCGCGCATTCGGGTTCAACCAAAACCACATGTCGAAATCTCCGCCGCTTCTTCCATTCCCGCTTGGGAAGCGGATCGAAGTCGAATTCGCATTGTCGGGCCGAACGCCAAATGCCTCCCCATCGAGATAAACCGTAGGAGCGCCATTCTCCCAAATGAAGTTGCCCTTGAGCGCGAAATGAACCAGAACCTGTGCCACTTTGAACTGTGCGAGTCTTTTGAAAAGCACGGACGAAAGCCATTGCCCTGCCGGCCCAGTGGGAATCCACCGAATGAGGGTTTCCGCACCAGACACGGCGGCATCCACAATGATGGGTTGATAGCCTAGGATCCCCTGGGGATCCCAGAGCGCAATGTCGGATTGGCTGATCGGATAAGGAAGGTCCAAGGTCATGAAGCAAGTTGCGCGACTTATGCTTTCAGGATCCACCGCTTTGTCGCACACAGCCGCGATGCCACGCGCCAAATCCGCCGGAAGGATGGCTGTGTCATTCAGGAGCGGCTTCTTGTTTTCCAGCAGCAAGATTTCCCGAATATGGATGCCTTGGTCGGCTGCCGTGGTGACGCCCGTCAACGGAGGAAAAGAAACCCGGCAGTCTTCCACCAAGGTCCAGCTCTTCCCGTCAAATTCCACGATTGCGAGATGACAATAATGATGCCGGATTCCCTTCGGCGGTAGGAACAGCGCATTGCCTTCGTCGTCCATGGGCCATTCGACGTCAGCGGTCAGTGTACGAGCCGGAATCAGCCAATAATCGCCTGTCTTGTAAGTTCCATTGGCGAAATTGACTTGCACACCGCCTTCGAGTGATTGGAACGAAGTTCCGAGAGGAACGGCTCCAAGCGAGTCCCAACGCCGGATTTGCGGGTTGTTGGCGAAATCCTTTGGATCGACAGAACCTGTTGCCTGAGTGAGATCAATCGTCAGATTGACTCCCACGACGCTTACGAGCGGAACGAGAGTACCGGGCTGTCCGGCTAGAACGTGTTCATCGCTGAGCAGCTCCACCCATTGTCCTGGCGCAAATCCGAGAACCTGGTCGCGGCCCACGCTGCTTACCGTTAGCGTATTGCCAACGGTGGACAACCACTTGGTGACGATGGACGCGTTGTCTCGTTGCCATTTCATGGTGGCAGCCGCAGGGTTCGCTCCGCCTTGGTGGATCTCCACACGGTAATGTTGGTTCGAGGGGCGACTGTAACCGCCTGTGGCTGAGACCCCACACAATCCACTGGTTTGATCAGGCACCACCTGCGCTGCCAGTTCGCCCGTACTCGGCGCGATGAGCGAATCCCAAGCAGGAATGTCGCTGTCGCAAACGACTGCGTCTCCTGTCTGCCCCACCGGTAACAAACCAACCTGCCAAACAACTTTTGAACTCAAGCTGGTGTCTACCACGAGGGCTGGATCGATCAATTGAGGATCGTCGAGCGGGGTCACTTCACGATCGAAAACGTGAAGGTACGCTAGGTAGCGTCCTGCCGCTGTCGGCAGAGTAAATCCGCGAACATCCGGTTGCGTCGTGCAGGTCACTAACCGCTGCATGCGAGGTTCTAGCGCGCTCGCAAGGAATGTGGCTAAGTCGGTAGCGTTTGTGGAAGCTGGATTCAACGTCAGCAGGCTGTTGGTTGTGTCTACGGCTGTAACTTCAAAGATAAGCGGCGTTTCGTCCGGCTGAGTTTCGTCCGCCACACGGATCCATTGATTCGGTGCAAATACGACATCATCGAGCGCCATATAGGCGGGCTGAATTTGCAGCGGTGTATTCGCCTTCACTGTAAACGGAACTGGCGTCGGGTCACACTCCACAAGAATGCCGTCAAGGTACAAGCGCCCGGAACTGATCTGCAAATCAGCTCCATCTGCCGAGGGTTCGATCGCGAAGCCTGGTGCATCTTCCGGAACGCCGCACTGTCCAACGACATCGATATTGGTCGTGCACTCGCGATTGCGTTGGATGTCGATCTGTTCGTTCCAATCGGCATCGACAAATACTCGGCCCTGCTGGCTGATGCGTTTACTGTAGCGTCGCCGCGGGCGGAACGTGCTTCGAGAAGTATCGGCGCTCATTTTGTTTCTCCTTACGTAACGAAATACAGGCCCGCTTCGAGTCCGAAGCGCAAATACTCATCGAGATTGGCGCGAAGGTTGGCCTCACGCTGTGGCTGGCTTAGGAAACGAAACGCTCCCATTTCCGCATTGTCGTCCGCACCGGTTCGCAACTCAGGCGCGCAAGTAAGAGCGAGCTGCGCAAAAGCCGGCTGGCCCGCGTCCAGCGAAGAAAATTGAGGGACAAGCCGCATCGTGACTACTTGTCTTTGTTGGGAGTCGGTGACGTTCTGCAAAGCCAGATCCGGCTGGCACCGATAGCGCCGGGGTGTCCGTGAGCCTGAGGCAAGCGAGCAAAAACGTGTGCAGCCGATCTGCCGACGCGCCGCAGTCGCGATGCCTGTGAATATCGAGTTGCCGGCCTGGAGAACCTGAACGGAGGTCGAACCGAGCACCGTGCAACTCTCAATCTGCGCTTGACCACTTGGCGCGGTAATGGCGGGAAGGTCCGGGTCACCGGCAACGCCACTGGCAACAATCGAGTCGGTCAGGCTCAGCGCAGCCAGTCCAAGAGGAAGCACGATAGGACCAGTGATGCAGCGCACCAGAGCGGTTTGCAGTGTCGCATTCGACTGTCCGGAACCTGCGTGAATGGTGAGCCCGCCGCTGCCGGTATGGATCATGGAATGCTGAATGTTGAGAATCCCCAGATTCCCAGCGGCCACAAGCACAGAACCTTCAATCCACAATCCGTTCAAGAACAGCTGCCCCGGTGTGTCGGTGGGAGCGGCCGTTCCGTCGATAGAAATATTGGCGAGCACGTGCGGTCGCACGCCAACCGCAGTCAATGAACTGTCGGCCGCGTCGCCATGGATACGCAAGCGGGGCCAATCTGCCGCGACAATGAACAATTTGCTCCCCTCGGGAATCTGTATCTGGTCGGGACCAGACAGATTTTCCGGATAGGTCTCACTATCCATGATGGCAATGAGACCGGTTGTGCCCGGCTTCTGTAGATTCCATTCGGCCACTGCGTCGGCGAGGTTCGAAAATAGCAAGTGCGGAATGGAAGGAAGATCCCGGCTTACACCGACCTGCCACGTCTGTACGAAATTTCTTGTAATCTCTTCGACGGAATCGTTGCGATCGTAAGGACCCCCGCCCAACTCTCCGCTGAAACCGTACGAATAACTTACCTTCACCTTCGTCGCGTTGTTCCCGGCCGGTAGCGCAATCCGGCCGAGCACGGGATCGACGGACAGAGCAATCGGCAGCGAAACTGCCGCACCTCCGGCCGATGGTATGTAGCTCTTCTGTGTGGGTGGGCGGTTCCAATCGGTCGCGGCGGCGTTGTCGCTGAGATTGCAGATCGCCACTTGTTCAGGGGGAACGAGAGTTCCATCAAGCCAAACGGAGAACACAGGCTGACTTCCGAAATAGACGGAAGACCGAGATGTGGCGTCCGCAATCGCTTGTCGGCGCGCTTCGAGTTCCGCATAAAGTGCGAGCCTGCGTAGCCCCCCCGGGACATTGATCTCCTCGGCCAGACCTGTCGATTTGTCCTGTGGCTGATTGAAAAGCGGCGCATCAAATCCCATGGGATGGAAGTGGAATCGCCCATCGCTCGAAACCAGCGGTCGGGCGACGCTTTCTATCACGGGAAAACTCATGAGCCGCCAGAGAAAGATCCCGAGGTTCGGAATGTTGTACTTGCCGCGATTGCTCGCAATGGGACGCATATCGGCGACACGCGCTGCGCTTTCAAATGGACCGCCAATCAATTCGAGGGGCCCCGGATCGCGGACCGAGATCGTGGCGATGGCCTCCGGGCGAAGGTGATTCATGTATTCCGTCGTCGCCAGAATTCTAAAAAACTCAACGACGTGGGCTGGCCAGCCGGTGACGTCCGCCGCCAATTGTTCGAGCGTGGCCGCTGTGCCTTTGCCCCGGCGGTAGACAAACGTGTTCGCAATGTAGCTACGCGGCGAAAAAGTCTTGGAGCTCACAGGGTAAAGAGGGTGCACGCCGAGCAGGTCTCCGATATAGGCAGCCACCCAGTCTTCGCACGTTTCGATGAACCAGTTTTCGTACAGCTGTTCGATGTCCTGTTGCAGAGCCGACCGGGAGTTTTCCAAAATGCCCAGCAGCGCGCGCAACGGCTCGCCTTGCTCGGTATCACGGAGCCTATAGGCGACCGGCAGCAACGAATAAAGAAACTCTGTCGGCTGCAAACTCATGACTTCAACTCCGTGACAGTGATTCCCGCGGTGTTGATGAGCAACAACTGAGCGGGAACAATCTTTGCTCCATCCCAATGCGCGGGTGCGGCAAGAAGATAGGGCGCCGGCTCGATCTGCATCGGTCCTGCGGTATCGTCTGATCGGTACAACTGGAAGAGGTTGCTTGCGACGACGCCATCAACATTCTGAATCGTGAGCATGACCTCCGCGGCACTGACCGGCTGCGCGAAATTCCTGTGCGAAAACGAAAACGTCTCTTGCAGCGCGGCCACCACCGCGGCGATGACGTCGTCAGCTTTATGGCGAGGATCGACCTTGATGGCGGCGGCGACATTGAACTGCAACAACAGAAACGGATCGATGCGCACCATCTGCACAGGGTCGCGCGCCGCATCAATGCCCAAGGAAAGATAGTTGTATAGCAGAGAGGACGGGTCTACAGGTTGCCCTGAGGCCGCTCCGACGGTCAAATGTACGAGCCTCGTTTGGCCAGCCCAAACCGCAACGGCACTTGCCTTTCCAATCCCGGAAAAGGATCGCGCGAAGTCTTCATAGTCCTCGAGCGAGACGATGCGATCGAGCGTCAAAACGCGTAGCGGAGCGTTTCCCCGCGCGTCGTCGATGTTCTCCGGTCCAGCTGAACCAGTTGCCGCTACAGGATTAATTACACTTCGAACGCCCAGGGGTTTGCTCTGCAGAAGCGTCAGTGTCCCCGAGTCCACCTCGCCGTCTGGGCCAACCCCGCTGCGGTACGTTGCAATTACATTTTCGGTTCCGGTGGGCAGCCGCGCTGCGGAATCACCGAAAGTGACGCTAGTTGTTCCGTCATCTTCCCGCCGCACGATATAGTCCGCATCAATTGGCTTGAGCCCATAAAGTGAATCGGATTCTTCCCACAGCAGGTTATTCACGCGCACTTCCAGTGTGCTCGCCGCACCACTCGGCGTTGCGGCAGGAACATACGTAAGCGGAGGCTTTTTCAGCACAAAAGTCTGGCGGCTTTGCGATGCATCGCCGCTTCCCAAGACCTCCTTTACGGTTTCGCCATGGGTGGCGCTGGCAACATTTGCGTTGAGCGAGACCGTCGCTAACTGATAGGTGTTTTGAATAGCGCTCGCGAACGTGAGGACCGTTGTGTTTCCTTGATACGAAATTTCCGAGATGATGAGTACCTCACTCATCGGGACGGTCGGAAACGTGAGAGTTCCGCTCAGAGCAACAGCTTGGCCGACCTTCAGGTACGGGATTACACCTTGTAGCGTCATTTGCGTCGACTGCGCGTTGAGCGGACCCGGATCCGGAGCCTCGACAAGCGTCAGCTTCTCGCTTTGTGCGTATGCCGTCGTCTTTCGCAGCAGATAGATGCCGCTCTTATCTGTCGAATCGATCGCTTGGCCGCCCTTTGAGTTAAGCGTCAACGCGGACGCCTTGCCACTCATGCCAAACGCCCCAAGCGAAGCCTCGGCATTGGAATTCACGCGAAAAAACGCATGGTTTGTTCCCAGCCGCTCAAAAATGACCCAGCTGCCGGCCAGGATTCCCGGGATGCTTCGTTCCAAGTACACGTCTGCATCTGTCCAATCGGCCGGATTGTCTCCGCGTGGGTCTTCCCAAACCGTGAACGCCGCACCATCCCAGTCAACGCTGTACAAAGGATCGCCGGTACTTGTCATTAGGCTCTTATGGGCGGGCGCGTTGTTTCCAAAGAAGCCCACCTGAGCGCGGAGCGCGTAAACGCCAGCGTCAGTGGCCGGAACTTGGTTCGCCGCCAGGTTTGAGATCGCCACCGCCAGATCGTCGCCGGACCAGCGATTCGTGTTCAGCAGTGAGTTGAACTTGCTTGCATCCAAATTCTTCCCGGCGGCCTGCGCCACGTTGCCTTGATTCAGAGGAACACCACCAGGATTCGCAAAGGACGCCTGTGAGAAACCTTCCGCCACGAAAACACCCACAGAGGCTCGCAGGGGAGGAGACGGCGGCGCCAGCACATCAATCCGTGTCCGTTCATTCTTTGAATCCGATGAAATCTTGTCCACGATCATCACCACGGGGGAAGGCACGCCACTGGCATCCAGAGTCAGAATCATTAAACGATCTCCCGTTTTTAGGTTGGTCGACGTGCCCGCAACCCAAATCGGGTTCATCGTGGGAGAGATGGTTTGCCCAAAGCCAAGGATCGGGGTCAGCGCATTCCACTCCGGTCGGGCTTCGATGTCTTCAATGGTTTCGAATGTCTGCGCCGTCTTTCCCTGAGGCGGAACGCTCTGGACCTTTGTTCCCTTGGGAATCGTAAAAATGGATTGCGACGCATTTCCCGCCTGAATGGTGAAGGCCAGATACGTACTCGCGGCCACACCTGGGTTCAACTCATAACCAATTTCCCTTGCCAATTGGAGCACCGAAATCCGTTCCGTCGCGGTGCGCAGAAATCCCTCGTTGGCAATGCGCTCCTGGTAAAACGTGAGAATGTCGGCGACGCAAGCCCATGCATCGATCAGCGCGATGGCCGGGTCGTCCAGCCTGCGCGTCGTCAGGGCGGACAACGGTCGGCCACCTTGATTCGGTCCGCTCGAGATCTGTTGCCTTTGTATCTGGGAAATCATCCAGTCCAGGAACTGGGGCTGCGCCCCGATGCGATAGGAAATGGTCGGAAGACCCGGACGATTCTCAACGGTGTTCAGGGTCGGACCCGCAGTAGTACAAGATTGGCAACTGCACGAATTGGGCTGCGTACTCATAAACCGCCATCCAGGTAAAACTCGATTCGTCCGTTTTCTTGTTCGCTCGGATCATTTGAAAGTCTTGCGATTTCAAGTGACCCCATCGATATCATTCCGGCGGCCGTCTCTCCGTGCGACACTTCTCCCCAGCGTTTGAATCGATTGTTCGAGGGAGGTGTGTCGTTGGTGTCTACCCAGACGACACCTGGCACTTTCATAGCGGCGGCCACGACTTGGCTCAAGTAAACGGGCTGGCCGAACGTGAAATTGTCCGGGTGAAAGAACCCCTTGCTGCCGTCTGGCAGAATCCGGTTGCTGAACGCCGCAAGAAGATCCAGTTCAACGTCGGCTCGGAAATACCCGGGCGCCACACAGACTTCAAACGCGATATCCAACGCAACGAACTTCGGCCCTTGAATCTCCAAGTCATATCCGGCCAGGCGAAATTGCTCGAGGAACGCTCGGATGGTCTGGCGGAAATTTACATCCACGGGATTACCCAGCGTTCGTTCCACGCTGACAAACATCGTGTACCAGCTGCCCGTCCATCGCAGTGTACCGACGGCCCGTTGAACTTCCGGATGGCGCATCGTTACTTCGACATAATCCGCTTCGGTTACGGCGCGCTCCTGAACGCGGAATGCTACCGGCGCATATTGCTGAACGTCGGAGACCGTTTCCGGATCGACACCTCCAGCGGCGGCCAGAGGATTTCGCACGCTAAGCACGCCGCTCGCCCCAACGAAGTTTGTGATCGCATCAGCTCCGACATTGCCGTGCGTCCCGTTGCCAACGCGGTACGTGGCCGTTAAGCCGCTGACCGGTTCCGCTCCCAAGGCGCCATCGCCAAATCGCAGGTGCACCGATCCCGCTTGATCGGACTCGGCGACAAAATCGCGAGCGTTGGGACCGCTTTCGAGCAGATCGTGCCGTGATTCCCAGGCCCCCGTTGGGCCGTTCAAGCTGACAACCGGCAGCGCCGCGCGAGGGTCTTGCGTCAACAAGGTGGACGCTGGCGCAGACGCGGCAGCGCTATCATAGATGACGCTTGACGTGACACCCGGCTGTTGCAAAACCGGCCGGTAACGCCGACCCGGTAGGATTTCCGCGGGCAGGAGTGGCTCGTTAGCGATGGTCAGACCGTTATCCGCCAAAGCAATATTTCCCCTGGCCACGCTCAAATCCTCAATCGGCGTCGTCGCTCCGGGAAGCAGGACGGATAAACACAACGCGAATGGGATAGCGTCGGCCTGCATCCAGTCAATCTCGACGATCGGAGTAGACGTAACCGGGTCGTTGCCCGCGACTGCCGAAGTGAGCCGCACGACCCAGCGGTGCGCCGGATCGGCATCTCTGTCTAATCCGGTTTGCGGACTGATTACTTCCTCGAACACCAGAGCATCGCCCGCAACTAAAGAAATCGCGTTCGAACTGTTGTTGAGCGTCGCGTGTGTGGACCCGGCGGGAAGGCAGCACTGCTTGCCATCCCAGGTGTGAAACTTCATCAGGTTGTGTGCGTCGCGGATCGTGACGTCCTGCAGCGTCTCGAACACCTGGGATCCTTCACGAATCGCCAGGTCTGCTTGCGCTTGCGATAAAATTCCAGGCGCCGCCGAATTCCGCGTCAGCAGTCGCACGGAACGTGCATTGATTGTCTGCGCCGCACCACCGGCCGCTTCGAAGAATACCCAGGCGCGCGCGTTCGTCCCATCATGCATTCGATAGTCGAGCAGTCTGGCGTGCCGGCGGACAGAAATCCGCTCTCGCGCTGTACCGAGATACGCTTCGGTCGCAACGGCATCTTGGTAGTAGCTCAATTGGTCCGCGGCATAGGCGAGCAATTCCACGAGGGTAATCCCGAGGTCGGCAGGATGCTGCTCGTGCCAGGCAGGAAGTGTCACAGCAAGACGATCCAGAATGGCCTGCCGAAAACTCGTATAGTCTTTCGCGAGATAGTTCAGTAGCGGCCCCGGACGCGATGGTGCAACACACGGCGTGACGGAAAGGCAATCGAACGAGCTGGGGCACTCCACCTTAAAGGAGAAATCCGCGCTCGAAAGTACCGGGTCGAATCCTGATGGTGGCGTGGCATCGGCCGCGGAGGTCACAAGGCGGAAGGTGTATGTGGAGAAGTCTCCGGCGGCGTTGGTTCGAACCACAAGCACATTTGCTGCATTCGCTAGCCCGCTCCACAACGCGTGTTCGTCGTTCGTCGCCGGCGGAACGCTGAGTGAAGAAGCCGGAAACGCCCAGAGCGCATGGATTCCGGTGATACGTTCTCCCCCTTCAATCTCAACGTTGCTCGCCGTCAGTCCAGCCACCGCTCGCACGCAGTGGACCAACAACGTTTGTTGTCGAGGGGAATCCGGCGGTGCATCGCCGTCGACCACCTCAAGATAATCAATGGCGTTCAGGGTGGTATGATTGACGATATCCATCAGGCGCTCGGAGTTGACACAAATGTATGGAACGTTCATTTCATACTCCGCGCGTAAACGTCGCTGTTTCTAACGCCTGACTATTTCGCCGCAGATACGCAACACGGATTGACAGCGTGCTGTCCGTGCTGTCGACCTCTACGGACTGCACCTGCAACACGTCGCCAAGCCATTGCTGAATGGACGCTTGCAGGGTGAACTGCAGGGCGGCGGCGATCTCCGGGCTCGTTGGCTGAAAGACCATTTGCAAAAGCCCGCTTCCAAACGTCGGCCGGTTTACCCGCTCGCCCGGAGCGGTGAATAGCAACTGTTCAATCATTTCCCGCACGTGCGACGCATCATCGGAACTGGCCGTCCGCCCGCTCGGGTCCATGCGAAATGGAAACGCGAGATTCATTTAGATTCCTGTGACCCGCGTCTGCGTCTGCACGACGAGCAAGGGTGTGCCAGTGGGAGCACAGATGGCCTGGCTATCTAACAACAGAACGGGAACGCCGTCGGCTTCGACGCGCGTCGCACCAGTTACCCATTGCCCTGTGACGCAAGGGCCATTTCCACCTGGGGGAGCCGGCATGGCGCAACCAGCCACCGTGTACGGAGCGGCCATGGTGCAAACCGGCATTCCGCCCACAAGCACACGCGGTTCTGCCTCCGTCGGAACGGCCATTCCTCCGTGCATGCATTGCACCGTCGCACCGATATGTAAAATCGTTCCCGGCATCGTCGGCCTCACCAATCACGTCACCGTCAGAGCGCCATTATTAATGGTCACTGTCGGTCCAACCATGGAAATACTTGCGCCTTGGCCATTCGAAATGGTGATTCCAGTATCACTGACCGAAATCATCGCGGCGGCAGGAGTTTGCAGCAGGATGCCGCCGGTCGGTCCCGGCATATCGCTGACCATCAGCAGCGTGTTGAGTAGCGTTTGCAGAACAAACGTCTGTACCGCAGGCGGGGCGGCCTTGGCCTGCGTGGGAAGGTCGCTTAATGATTGGTACCAGCAACCCACCCAAATGGGCTTGTCCGGATCTCCGTGTTCGAATTCCACCCAGACCGGGGAACCCACACCCGGGACTACAAAACAACCGCTCTGGATACCGGTGAACGGAAAACACGGAAGCGCCCAACTGGAAGGTGAGTCACCGAGCACATCCGGAATTTGCAGCATCAGCCGGCCGCGATTTTCCGGATCGACATTGTCCATTACCATTCCACGATATTTTCCGAAATACGTCCGACGTGGACTCATGGCAGTACCACCGGTGTGAATGAGACCAAAGCGTTTCTGGTCAGAGAAAAACTCTGCTTGTATTCCCCATGCTTGATGTTGTGGGTGACGCTCTTAACAAAATAGAGTCCGTCGTAGGTCAAGCCTGCGCCACGCACACCAACCAACGCTCGAGCATTCAGGACTTTCCCGTAGCGCAACACATCCAACTGTCCGGACGCGGACACCGCATCCGCGGACTGGGAAGCCTTGGCCAACCCTTTGCAAGCAGCCTCGAGCGCCGTGTCATCCGCGGTTTCAAGCGTCTCCACCCGGAAAAACGGCAGCGGCTTGGCTCCCAATGGTGGATTCAGTGGACCGATGTCCGGTAGCGGAATCGGAATCGTAACCGGAGGAGTCTCGGGCACTTGGACATTCAGAATGAATTGTGTTTTGGAAAATCCTTCGTAGCTGAAATTGATGGACTCGACGTTGCTCGCCGCGTCCATATTGGTCGTTAGTGCGGACTGCGGAAGGCCTACTTTGATCTCCGGACCCCAGTAGGCCACGCTGGTGCCGGGCACCGGGCCCGGATCCAGATAAAACACGTAACCTACCTCGTCGGCCAACTGCTTGATGTACTCGAAATCAGTTCCCTGCTGCCCTCGAATGATGTCTTCCGGATCTTCGACGTCCGGAATCAGGCTAGGTATGATCAAGGGCACTATGCCGAAAACGGCATATTTAGCGAGCAGCATGGCTACTCGCGTCTCTCTCGGCATGGCGGGGAACGGAACACCGTTCAACTCGATCAAGTCCATCATGCGTGTGAGATCTTCGCCGGTAATCACGAGTGTCGATTGTCCCGGTTCGTTGCTTGGCGTAAGTTCCTGACGCGTGATCACCCCATCGATGAGCACCTGCGGAATGCCCGTCACCGTTACCGTCAGAATCACGCGAATCGCGGGGTCAAAGTACCCGACTGGCAACAATTCATTCAGCAAAAGTGAATTCTTGCTCACCCCGAACGTCAATTGGAATCCGGTGCGCTGGCCGGCACTCACCGTGACCTGCGCCGACAGCAGCGCTTCCATAACCGGTCGCGGCGCGGGAATGGGCAGCGCCGGTCCAATCTGCAGCGTGAGATAAAAGCCGTTAAGCATTTTGTGGTCCTGGGATTCCTTGCGGCAGAGTGATCCGCAACGGCTCTCCGACCGTCTCCGTCAACTCTCCCGGGCGCATCGCACCATTGGCGTCGCACAAACGCCAGAACAGCAATGGGTCACCGAAAAACTGTGCGGCCAGATTGTCCAGCCGATCGCCTTGCTTGACGGTGTATAGGCTCAGGAGCGCGAACTGACTGGGCGGCGGAACAAAGCGCCGCCGCAGATAGACGATCGTGGTTCCGTCTTTCAGCACCAGCTTGGTGGTGCTCACCGTGCTATACCGGCTGTTCGGCGGAAAAAGGTTGGCCATTAGGAGATCCCCGCAATTCCAAGCGCGCTCAGCGTTCCCGGTGCATTCACCGCCGCCATGCGCTCTTTCTGCTGCTGGTAGGTCAGGAACAAACTGCTGCCCTTGTGACTGAATCCAAGATCGTTCACGCTCAAGACACGCAAGCCCAGGCTCACTTTTGCGCGGATGGGGTTGAGGGACGTGTCGAATGCTTCTTCCGTGATACTGAAATCGGTGATTCGGACAGGAACGATGCGCCTCTGGCTCCATACAAAAAGCGCCATGGGTGCTTCGGCGGGCGCAATTTCGATCGTCCCAATATCGGCGAGAGCGTTTGCGGCTTGCAGCTGACTTGTCGACGGATAAATGATCGTCTCAAGAGCGGCGAGTTGTGGCTCCAGTCCCATGCTCACGGCATTCGGGAACTGGTCGGGCGTTTCAAGCTGATCGGTGGCGTCTAGTTCGGCCTCTAATTTGAAGGTCTCGATCGGGGGACCTTTCAGGCGCATCGCCTCCAACCGATCACCGCTTTCGGCGCCCGCGCCTTGCACCTGCAAGGTGCGGGTCAGTGTATCGGGGTTGTATTGCAGGACAATAATGCGCTCAATCGCACCGCTGTCCGCATCGACCAGTACGATCCCACCCTTAAGCAATTTCGGTGATCCAGGAAATGTGCTCATAACTTTTTCCGCCTATCCCTCTTGACGCCTGCATTCTTTCGGAGGGTCGCTGGTCGGAACATTCCGTCCGTACCCTTTGTTCTTCATGTCCTGAATTTCAGCCTCCCGGCGATTCAACAATTGCTCTCGTTCCTTCGCATAGGTGTCCTTTGTCGCCTTATCAAGGCAGTTGTAGTATCGGAGGGCCGTGTCGATCAGCTCGATTCGCATGGTGTGCTTCACTCGGCCTGTATGTGGTTTCTCGACTCCCAGTGCCTCGTGATAGAAGGCGCGAAACTCCCTTTCGTCCTTTTTTCCCTCTCCGCGCATGCCCGCCCGATACTGATCGATATGTTCGAGCTCATGGCCGACCTGCAAGACCGTTCGGGCAAAGAACCTCTTGACCTTTAACTCGTCAAGGAACACCTTTCCGACGTAGATTTCTCCATAGGAAGTTTTGTTGGCCTGGTGATCGTAAGTGCGCAATCCCGTACCCGCTTTTTTGTCATCGTAGGACACGAGGCGCACCTTGTCCGCTTCATCTGGGTAGTATTCGTGGATGATCCTCCACACGGCCTCGACCGCACGCACCTTCGCGTCCCGCTTCTCATCGCTTGCGCCACGAATGATGGACTCGGCCACGGCGAATTCGTCCGATTTATCCTGTGCGGAGGTCTGATTTCTTGCTTGCCTCTGCATCTGTCCCGAGGGAGCGCTTTGGTTGACCACCACGTTTTGGCCAGCCATCACGCGCCGCGAGACCTGCTGCGCTTCTCTCTCCATCTGCTGTGGGCTCGAGGTGGCCGATGTAGCGGATTTCGATTGCTGCACCGCGTGGGTCAGTTCGTGAGTAAGCAATTCCCGGCCGTCTTTCGTGTGGGGTTCATACAAGCCGTGGCCAAAGACGATGTGACTGCCGACGGTATAGGCCTTTGCATCGGCTGCCTGAGCGGACTGAGTAGCGCTAGCATCTGTGTGAACACGTATCTTGCTGAAGTCATGACCGAATCGAGGTTCAAGAAGCGTGCGTGTTTCGTGGTCGAGCGGTTGCCCTGTAGACTTTACGGTGTCCAACACGGTTGAAGGAATTTCTTCACTTCGTGCGGCGCTTAGCTGGCTTCTTTGGAGAGAATGACTAAGTGCATCGGCAGCCGTAGACGCACTCGCTTCCCGGGAGCCATCGCGCGCCGGAACTACGTCGAATCCAGGGTGTGAATTTTGATTTTTCATATCGCGGCTCTTGTCCTCACTTCGTCTTGCCCTTTTTTTTCACCGGGGCAGGCGGATCAGACACGCCCAATATGGAAAGCACCTGTCCCCGTATATCTCGAGCGCCCTTCGCGACACTATGTGCGAACCGAATAGAGGCTGCGTCGGGATCCTTATTCATCTTAGGTACGTAGTCCAAATGGAAATGCAATTTGAGTCCCGTAGCCCCTTGCCCGGGCCCGTGCCAGTTCAGCTTCTTCTCAGGCTCTTGGGCGGAGGATCCAGGAGAAGTCTTGTTTTCAAAAATGCCCCCCACAAATATCACGCGCTTGGTTTTCAATTTGTCGTTTACTTCTTTCGCGACAGTTGAATCGTTGTAGATAACGACCCACTCGGCGTCAGCCGGCTTGCTGGCTTCGTCGATGCTTAACAATAGTTTTACCGCCGCAGCATGTAGATAAAATCCCCGGTCATCTAACGATCCGCTCTTGCCTTCGAGCGAAAGATCCACTGAAAAACCCTTGTTCTTAAAAGCTCCCAAACCGTGAGGCGTGTAATTGCCGGCTCGCATGTCTGGAACTAGTTTGTGAAGTCGAATCAGGAGACTAAGGAGTTCGGGAGCGATGGGAGGTTCTGGATTTTTTTCGTCCCGAAACTCATCGGGTATGGGTACCCAGTCGGCTTCAGGGACATCTGGGGGTTTGAAATCCACGCCATACGCGGGTCCTTTGGTTGGTTTCGCGGATAAGTCATATTCGACTCCCTCTCTCCTCCCCGTCATCCAAGTGTGCTTAAAGAGTTCCAGCTGATTGGCAGCCCAAAGCTGCTGTTCGCACCTGACACGCTCCAAATAAGCCTCTACTTTTTCTTCGATTTGCTCTGCCGTTAGGGGCTGGACCGCCTGTGTATCTGCAGCATCTGTCGACGTCCCCGCATCTTTGGCCTTCGTTGCGGATTTTGCTTTGCGCTTAGATTTAGGCTTGGGGTTCAGCTCCTCTTCTTTTTTTTCCTTCGCAGACGCAATCTTTTTGGCCATCGTCTTTGGCCATTCGGCGCGCCGGATGGCGGCGTTGATGGAGTCCTTGAAGTCGCTTGCCCACCAGTCGGCGTATTTTCCCGCTAGCTGCTGCTGAACATCGTCGGGGGTTTCCTTCGTTAAGGCAGCAATTTCAGCCTTCCTCTTGGCCGGTGCGGCTTTGACTACGGCTGCTCTCGCGCTACTGACAGCTTTGGCAGAATCACTCTTAAATTTCTTGGCTGTCGCTGGATCTAACGGAGAGGCGGCATACTCTGGGTGTTCTTTTTGAGCTTCTCGATCGCATCGCTGGCGGCTGCCTCCTTATCTTTAACCAGTTCCGCATCCGCCCGTTTACCTGCATCGTCTCTAGCTTTGTCAAATCTCTTCTTTATTTCGTAAGTCACCTTTCCTTGTGCCAGACAACAAGCCAGTTCGTTAACAAATTTCGCTACGAGCACGTCGTCGGCAAAACGAGTCGTAGGGACATTTGGCAAAGACGGGAGCGGCTCTGCTTTTGGAGGGACCTTGCCAGGCGTCGCCGGCGGTTCAATGCAACCCTGCTTTATTACTGGGGTGTCAGGGACCGCCGGGCAAGGATTGTCATTTCCAGGCGCACAGTGAACTGGAGGTATTTGTACAGGCGTCGGAGTAGGTGTGACCGTCGGCGATGGCGCTGGTGTACCGCCTTGCGCCGGAGGAGGCGCCGGAGCAGTTCCTGCATCACCTGGCGGCGTGCCCGCATCCGGCACCCTCTCCGCGTCGGGAACTCCTGCATCGGGAGGTACGCCTTGCCGAGCGATGGCCGCCGCAGCAGGTTGTAGCGTGTCAACCACTCCCGAGGAAAGCGCTTGCCGGGCGGTCTGCTCCGCTTGGTGCTCCAAAGGATGCGATGACGGTATGACCGGCAGAGGGGTCGATCCGGAATTCACTTCAAATCCTTGTTGCAGCACATGGCTCAGCTCGTGCGCGATCAATCTGCGTCCATCGATCGAATTGGGCGCGTAGCGTCCCGTGCCAAAAACAATATCCCTTCCGACTGTGAAGGCCGTGGCTTGTACCGATTCCGCTGCTGCCGCTGCCTGGCTGCCGTCGTGGACTCGCACGCGGCTGAAGTCATGTCCGAACCGCGATTCGAAAAAATTTCGGGCTTCCGGCTTCAGGGGTTCGCCGCTCGAGCGCAACACGTCGTGTACGATCGCCGGTGCTTCACTTATCTCGCGCGTCGGTGTAGCAGCGCGCCTCATTAAACGTTTCCGTTTGCAGGATTCGCATTCCCCCGTCGAAGTGCTGGGGCCCCCGCAGCTGCACCTCTGCACCACGCCGTGTATCGCGGGCGCGTATCGCGCGGGCTTCGCCGCCGTGTGTGTCTGCCTTGACATTACCGATTCTTGCCTTTCACCCCGACCGAACTGCTGGACTCGACTTGCTGCAAGGCTCGGAACGCCGCTCTTCCAATCGCTCTCCCCTGTGCCGCCGCAGAACTGCGTTTGGCCATCGTGATTTCTCCCGCATCCACAAGCTCGATCGGCGCGAAGCTGCGACGCGGGCCGGTCCATTGTTTTTCCTCGACTTGGCGCGATAACTCGCTGCGTATCGCCTCGCCAATCCGATCCGCGCCGACCCCGTCCTCCAGGATCAACTCTTCGATATGAATCTGAATGCGTCGGCCGGAACGCGGTTTCATATCCACCCTCCGACTTCGGCCGCGGTAAATGGACGATCCAGTTTTTCGCATTCGCTCCGCGCCGCTTCGTACAGATGACGCATGCCGACCGGTTCTCTGGCCTCCGCAGCCAAAAATGCCGCGTGCAGACAAATATTCCGAATACTGCCTCCTGTAACCGTTAGCCTGGCCAGCAGATCGAAGTTCACGTCACGTGTGGGCGTCTGCGGTGGGAACGAACGGCGCCAAATCTCCAAGCGGAGCTGCGCATCCGGGAATGGGAATCGCACCACGAAGCGAATGCGCCGCAGAAAAGCAGGATCGAGCGCATCCTTCATGTTCGTCGTTAATATGGCCAGCCCGCGATACGCCTCCATCCGTTGCAGCAAATAGCTCACTTCAATGTTGGCGTAGCGGTCGTGGCTGTCTTTCACTTCGCTGCGTTTGCCGAACAAGGCGTCCGCTTCATCGAAAAGCAGCACCGCTCCTCCCTGTTCGGCGGCTTCAAAGACGCGCCGGAGATTCTTTTCTGTTTCTCCGATGTACTTACTGACCACCTGGCTCAAATCGATGTGGTATAAGTCTAGGTTCAGCTCCGTTGCAAGAATCTCTCCTGCCAGCGTCTTCCCCGTTCCGCTTTCTCCCGAGAACAATGCCGTGATTCCCAAGCCCCGTTTGCTTCGCTCTCCAAAACCCCAGACCTCATGGACCAATGATCGCTGGCGTGCGTGCAACGCGATTTGCCGCAAAACGCTCTTCTGGGGCCCCGGCAAAATCAGATCCTCCCAACTCGCCCGCGGCTCGATGCGGTCGGCGAGCTGTCCCAGTTGTTGCCGTCCTTCTGCCCGGCACAACTCCCACAGGGCTTCACGCGCCTCACCGGCTCGCCGCTCCTCCGAGCGCACCCCATCTACCGCCGCCGCTGCCTCACGTGCCATCCTGCGGATGGCTGAGGAACTCAGTCGAAACTCGGAGGACAAGCGGCCAACTTCGCCGTTCAGTGCTATGCCCTGGCGTGTGAGCTCCTTTATCCAGGTTTCCTTTTGTTCCCCGGGCGTGAGTGGTGGAATCTCGATCGTCGTGCGCAGGCCGGTTTCGTCCGGAAGGCCCGCCCGGCTTCCCACGATGACCACACAACGAAGCAAACGAAGAAACTGCGCGCATGCACGAATTCGCGTCGGTCCCTCGCTCGACTCCGGATCCGCCGCCTCGACGAGCAAAGCGCTGCCGGTTAAGATTGCCTCCCGGTTGCACAACCTCGCGATTGCGTCCAGTTCCGTGCCCGAATGCGGCAGGGCCTCGGCACTCATTTCGTTCAAACGCAAACCCAGCTGGCTGCTGGCGGTTGACGCGATCATCCGGCGAGCCACCGTGTCGCTCCCGCGAAGTTCCACCAGCATCGGGCGCTTCGCATCCTCGGCGACTCTCCACAGTTTCACGATTTCGTCGGCCCTGCTGTGCTGCGAAGGCGGAAGCGTTTCAGCTGCCTCCACCAGTGTCCACAAGCCGCGCAGCGTTTCTTCTGTGCAGTCCACCCCTACCAAGAAGTGAAGAATGCGCTCGTCGATGCATAGAGCGCTCATCGTTAATGAATCGTCCGGGACCGTTTTAATCAACCTCCAATACCGAAGCGGCGCGCGGTTCGCGAGGGCGCTCCAGTGCGCCCCGGCCAACGCCGCCAGAGCGAGTCCGAAGGTTGGATAGGGCCGGCTCGCATAACCTTGGGCTCGCGCGCACAGAGCGGCAAACCGTGCGTCCAATTCCATTCCTGCACACAGGAGAAGAACATCGCGTTCAAACGGAGAAAGGCCGAACCATGCCGTCAACCTATCGACGGGAAATTCTGCGCCGCCATCCTGCGCATCGCTTGGCGATTCGAAGTGCGGCTGCGGGCCTTCTCCACCAGAAGGGCCAAGACCTGGGTTCTCCCCATGTCGGCGCAACGTCTCCGCAATACGCGCGAGTTCTTCCGCCAAATACGCCTGGTTGCGGCTCTGCCAGCTGACGACTTGCACCGCGGAACTCATAGCGTCACCTTCGGTCCGAAATGGACACTCGCAGGGTCCAGATCGATTACGCTCTCGGCTCCGTCGACCTGGATTCGCGCGAAATAGTCGCCACTGCCGACACCAGTAAGATCGAATTTCAAACTCGCCGTGTCTGCCGCCGCTACTTCAGGACTCGATAGAAACGAGAACGAAGCCGGTGTGCCCCCGGGCACTTTATCGAGCAACAACACACTGCGCTGTCCTTTTCGTACGAGGGGCGTAACGTTCACATTGATTTGCGCGGTAGACGTGGCGCCAAATGTAAACGTCGGCCGGAAAACAAATGCAGCAACATTCGATTCGAACGCCGGAAGACTATCTGGCGGCGTCCCGATGGACAACATTTCTATGATCTGCAACGACTGCACACCCGCGGCCAGGTCGCTCGGCACTGGCAGGATCACTTGCTCGTTCTGAACACTGGTCGGCGTACGCAACGTACCGCCGATCCTTACCATCGTGCTGGCACTCTTCAATTGGCTGCCTTCGATAACCAGCGTGCCTCCCGCCACGATCGGCGCCTGCCCTCCAGCTTGCGAAATCACTTGATCGATCCGCGGCTGACGGAACGGCTCGATGTACAGATTCCTCGCGAGCACCGGCAGTCCTTCGCTCGACGTGAGGTCGGCGTCGATCAATACCACCTCGGCTTGGTAGGCCACCGACAAGCAATACGGAACTTGGTAAAATATTGACCAGATTTTCGACAGTTCCTCGGTCGAAAGAGAACTCGGCGTGAACCGCACATTTTCGACCTGTTGATCGAGGTTCGATCCCGCAAGAAATGCTTTTCCGGTAATGGTGTTCTGGATGTCCGTACGGTCCATCAACGGTTGTGTATGCAGCGTCCGCTCTAGGCTCCCGAGGAGCCGTTGCGGTACCAGGGTGGTTTCGTCGCCGACAAACGTAAAAAGGTAGTGCAGATCGAGCGCTGCTTGCGGTCGACGCCGCAGTTGCCCGTCAGAGCTTCTCGTTGGCAAATCCGCATTGCGCAGCGCGGGGTTTGGTTTCACCAGGTACAAGAAAATGTGCAAGGTCGGCTTGCCGCTATTGTCTTTACCATCCGGACGTGTGACTACGACCTGCGCTCCAGCCACATCCTGGTTCAGCGTAACGGTCAAAACGCTCTGCAGCGTCGCCGTCACCGTGGCAATAGCTAGGAAGTTGCTCATCTCCGTCCTTCATTTCGCCTGCGCAGGTACTCTTCGAGCGTCACGCGTGGAGTCCGCGTTCCGCGCCTTTCTATGCGTTCTGGTTCGTTCTTTCCTGCCGCGGAGCGAACTTCGATCCGTCCGATGGTCACTTGCACAATCGGCAATGAATCTGCATCGCTTGCCGCATTGTTATGGGAATCCTGCATGCGCTTGTTGGCGGCGGCTGGCACCGTCGGAACTATCCAGGTGTGTGCCTCCGTCGCCGGAAAGAACTCGTCACTGCTTCGTTCCATCGCCTTCGGTGCAATTGGAGTTTCCCTGACGAACTGAGCGCTTCGGCGAGTGACCTCCGTGCGTGATCCAACTTTCCCGATCTCGCTTTCGAAATCCGCCTCGTGATCCTGTGTCGCTCTCTCCTGTGTCCACCCCGAGAGGAAACTCTCGTCATGGCTTGCGGCATGTTCTTGAGGCTGCTCCCTGCCCTCTGCCATGCGCCTTTGCCAATGCGTACCTACATCGCAATTGGCTGTGGGCGTCGTAGTCCCAGTTTCTGTGAGTTCACGATTCCGCTCTCTCGGGCTCGTAAAGGAGCTCGGGGAAAATGGTGTGGCCGTAAGCGGCTTTATCTGCGATCCGCCTCCTTGTACGCGTTCGGCGAGTCGACCGAAAAACGTACTCATGTCGGCACCCTATCCAGATAGAACCGGCGCCGGGCCACACCCATCGCCAGAATTTCGGATTCGTTCCAGCCGTAGGCGCGCGCCAGGGCGACAACATCAAACAATAAGCTCTTGGCCAGCGTTTCCCACTCAGTCCACAAAAATGTGGCGATATCGAACGCAGCCTCCCAGGACTTGCCGCACTTGGCGCATCGCAGATCCAAGCGCAGGTCAGCGGCATCGTTGTCCTCGCTCAATCGCTCCTCCAGCCGCTGCAGCAATTCCGGGGGAACCTCGTCGAGTGATATCTTCGTACCTTGCTTCTGCGCATGCAGCACGCACCTCGTGAGAAATAGATGGCGGATCTCTCGTGCTTCGGAAATTCCCGAAGCGGCATGCACATCGGCGGTCGTCGGCGCACGATATGCAATCGTGTATTCGCCATCCGCTAGCGTCCTGACCAGCATCTGTTCAACCGCTGTCTCTTGCGGAAACTCCGGGACCTCGAAACAAAATTCGAGTTTTTCCTCGCAAGCAGGACATCGCGCTAATCCGCAGATGGTCGGACCGAACATCACGCGGCGCATCTCCCAAAGGGTCTGGTCGCTCTCACCGAGGGGAAGTTCTGCCAAGGCGTTCCACGGCGTGCCCGGCTTCGCGAAGCCGAGTATCGCCAGGGCCCGGTAGGCGGAAGGCCGTTGCACGGCGCTCTCCCATACGGCGACAACCTCCGAGGCGGACGGCGGACGCAGTCGACATGAGCGAAGTGCATCTGACATGGACAGCTCAACCCGTGGTAACGGCGATCGAGGGCTCCGTTGGCTCGACGACGCTGGTGTCGCGGGCCCAACCCTCGTTTTCAAGCTTGATTGATTGAATCAGCGTGGCCGCAGTGGCATTGGCGTCAAGATCGCCCGTAGCCGTGAATTCGGATACCCAACACCGGAAGATCGTGTAAGCAATCGCCAGCTGCCCCGCTTCGTTGTAGATCTCCAGCGTCACGTCCTTGCGAAAATCCTTCAAGGAGACTTCGGCCCCGAGGCCCGCGCCAAAATTCCACACTTTTTGTGCCCATTTCTCGAATTCCAAATCGTGGGTCACACCGCGCTCCAAGGTGATCGCCTCATACTCGGTGCGCCCAGGAGACTTCCGGCTTGTGGAAGGATCCCCGCCCTCCCGGTGCTTGACCACTTCGGTGATGCGCTTCAAGCTTCCCGCTTTGCTCAAGCCCGCCACGTAACGCCCGTCCCAGCGCAGTCTGAATTTGAAATTCTTGTAGGGATCGAACCGAGTTGTATTCACCTGAAATTGCGGCATCTCTCACTCCTCTCAGGATTGCGTTTGTCCTGCCATCTGTTGAATCTGGATCACTACGAACTCCGCTGGTTTTAGCGGCGCGAAAGCCACCACGATGTTCACGATTCCGCGGTCTACTTGGTCCGGCGGATTGGTGTCCGCATCGCACTTCACCTGATAGCTGGTCTGCGGCGTCGTTCCGGGGAATGCTCCCTGCCGGTACAGCGTCTGCATAAATCCACCAACGCTCTTGCGGATCTCCGCCCAAAGCGTTTCGTCGTTCGGTTCAAATACTACCCACTTTGTTCCGCGGTATAAGCTTTCTTCTAGGAAATTTGCGAAGCGCCGAACGGGAATGTACTTCCAGTCAGACTCTTGCTGATCGGCACCAAACAGCGTGCGCGCTCCCCAACTCACCAATCCGTAGACCGGGAACTGGCGCAGACAATTGATGGCCACAGGATTCAAAACCCCGTTTTCACCGTCGGTTAGGTTGTAGGTCAGGGCTTGAACATTTGCGAGCGACGCGTCGGTACCCGCAGGTGCCTTCCACACCGCTCGCTCCGCATCGGTTCTGGCATAGAGTCCGGCCATGGTTCCGCTCGGCGAAACCGTTCGGAGTTGGAAGTTATTCAACGGATCGGCGATGCGCGGACGCGGAAAGTACAATGCCGCGTACGGGCTCCGCAACGTTCCGTGTGCATCCAGCCAGTTACTGATGAAATCGACGGTGTCTGCTCCCGAAGCCGTCTGCGGATAATCGAGAATGTAAAACGCAAAATTGTCTTTTGAGAGCGTAATCGCCTGCGACGCTACTGCGGCCGCATCGGTGTCTCCGAGATTCATGGTTGCGGGAATGCAAAGGATGTTGAAGATGTCCACATCTTGCAGCGCCTGCATGCCCGTCTTCTGCAACGGATCGCCAATCAGGCCTTGCGCATCGATGGGTGGATGTGTGCTGTCCCCTCCATCGCTCCCAGTTACTGGCGTATTTTCGAAATGCGCCGGGGACGCTTCTCCCAGTGCGTACTGTTGCACGTTGACATTCGCTGCGGTGGTCAACCCAAGGGACGAAGCCGGAGTACCGGTCCCGTCGGCAAAGGTCAGAACATCGGAAGCTTTCCCGGTACCAGCGGAGAATTGCAGATGAGCGCCGGTGGTGATACTTCCCACCACCGAGACGGTCAAGCCGACCAGCGTTTTATCGGCGGAACGCGCCGCTGATTGCAACGCCGCTGCAATACCGGATAGCGAACTCGGCAGACTCGCTGGCAGGGCTACTGTGATGGGAGTTCCCGCGTTCAGCGTCACTTTCATGGAGTTTCCAGCCAAGCCTCCCGGAACTGCACCCGAGATGGAGTTCGTGACCGTTCCGGTCTGCGCCGGACGCCGCTTGTTGGCGCCAACCAATGCAACACTGATCAGCTGAGATCCGTTGTTGATCACTTGTATGCCATCGTTCGCTTGCGTTGCATCGAGAACCAGGTTACGAAAGGTTTCCGACCTCGCCGCATTAAGTTGGCCGCCAACCGATTCATATTCCGTCACCTTGAGATTGAACTGAGTGGTTGGATCCGTTGTTCCGTAGTCCACTTCGACGCGCAGGTTGTTACCCCAACCACCGGGCGACGCCGCCGTAATCGTGAGCACGTCAGCGCCGGCGTTATCTTGCACGGTGATTCCCGCGGCCTTTGTTCCCAGTCCAGCCGCTGATGTCGTGGCTCGGACAACCCACGCTTGCGTACCGCCGTTCAAGAAGAACTGCTGTATGCCGTAACTCGCCTCGCTTCGCGCATCGAGTCCACCGAAGTTCCTCTCGAAATCCGCCAGGCTGAATATTTCCACGGCCTTGTTGAGTGGCCCGCGCGGGAAAAAGTCTACGAACGCTGCTACAGACGTGCTCACGCTCACGATCGTCCGCACTCCACTGGGAATTTCTTCAATGTAGACGCCTGGAAAAGTCGGGTTTACGGGCATGTCGAATCCTTTCCTGTGTCATTCCGAGGCCTTCGAGCCATCACTCCTCCTCGGGAAGTGGTTCTTCTGAATTCGTTGCGATCCTTGTTAATTTTTCGACTCGAACGACTGCCGATTGCACCATCGTTATTTCCACGATGGCAAAGGCGTGCGCCACTTCGCCCGAGTCGGAAAACCCGACGACCGTGCCCTCCAAATCCTCGCCGCCACTTCTTGCTGTTCCAACCTCACTGGTGTCGGGAAGAAAGATGTCGGCACGGTGGAAGCGGACTCTGTCCCCTTTCCTCGTCGGAGTGCTCCTCTCCCACCGAGGGGCAATCGAGTAGCCAAACACTTGAGGCCAGAAGGGAAAGCGACCACCTTCGCCCGCGTGTACACAAACAAAATCAATTCAACGGATTAGCGTCCGCTAGGACTTGTAGGCCGCAGCTGGCGGTTGCGGCCGCGACACTTCTATAAGCCACGATTTTCAGTTGCGGAACGCTGCGGACGCAAGCAAGCTTGCTAACCTCGGCGCCGATGATCCACAAATTCAATCAGTTGCCGGGCACTGCACTGGGACTGCAAAGATTGCAGCATAAGTGAAGAAACGTGCAGCGGATCAATTGTTGGCTACACGATGCGGACGAGCCAAATGGTGCGCACGGATCTTGTGATAAAGATTTCGTTCACTGGTCTGTAGGCGGCCCGCGACTTCTCGCCGCGTGCACTCCCCTGCCGCGAGGGCCTTCGCGATCACGCGCTTCTCTAGTTCCTTGATCGCGGTCGCATACGAGATCCTCTTCTGCGACACCACTTCCCAAAGGCAATCGGCTGCGTCGTTGAGCGGATCGGGCGCCTCCCCCACATCTCGCAGTGCCTGCGTGGACCAGTCGGCTAGCTCCAAGGCGTTCCCGCACCGCTTGCTGAAGAGCAATCGCAAAACGTGATTTTCGAGCTCCCGCACGTTTCCGCCGAAGGATTGCATTTGCATAAACCGCAGCAGCTCCGGATCGATGGCTTCGATCGGTCCATAAACTGCCTGGTGCCGCTTGGCGAAATGCAACACCAGCGCCTCCAAGTCCATCGGACGATTCCGCAGGGGAGGAAGCGCTAAGCGTACGACATTCAGGCGATGGAACAAATCCGATCGAAACTTGTCCTTCAGCACCAAAGGAGCCAGTGGTCGGTTGCTCGCCGCGATGATGCGCAGGTTGATGGGAGTCTCCCGATCGGAACCCACCGCCCTCACCATGCTGCGTTGAATTACATCCAGCAGCTTTGGCTGAATGGTGAGCGGCAGATCGCTGATGTCATCTAGAAAAAGAGTTCCGCGATTGGCCGTCTGGAAGAGGCCGGTACGGTCTCGTACTGCCCCGGTGAAGGATCCACGCTGATGGCCAAACAACTCGCTGTCTGCGAGGGTTTCGCTGATCGCACTGCAGTGCGCCGTAATAAATGGGAAAGATCGCCGCTTAGGATCGATTTGGTGAATGGCTCGCGCAATGATCTGCTTGCCAGTACCGGTCTCCCCCTCCACGAGGACGATGATGTCACTGACGAACGCCGCACGGTAGGCTTGGCGCAAGACGGGCGTCAGCACTTCCGATTTCGAAATAAACCCCAACTCGGCAAATATACTTCTCAGATGCTCATTCGAGATTTCTTGTACTAGATCTCCCATAAGGACTCCTAGGGTCGACTGTCCCGAATCCTCCTCCATGAAGGTGACAGCAGGAAAAATCAACCAGGGATTAAATGATAGTGTGATCAGACAGCAGAACGTTTCATGGGTGCGACCGAGTAGGAACGCGAACGGCGTAGCCGTCTGGGGCTAGTTCTCTAATTGCAACCTCGGGGAATTTAGGATCCCAAGATTCGTTTGATAGGTACATTGATGCAGGTGGCGCTCGAAGTCTTTGCCGTGTCCTGGAATGCGCGCGTGTCGGGCGGTAACGGACCCGTCTGAACCACTCCGCTTGCGGGCTATGAACACAAAGGCCGAATGAACCACGGTCACCGTTATTGTGTAATGGCCTCATAAATGCGGTCTCTACTAACCGGAACAGCTACTCCATGTGTCCGTATATAGAACAATGCGCCGCACGCTTTTCCGAATGGACGATTGCTAGCCCGTGACACCACTAGTTGCTGCAGCCGAACGGCGCAAAGCAATCCCGGGCCCGAGCGAAATCTGTCCCGGAAAGCACACTGGGCTCAACTCGTGCTTCCAAAGGGAGACCCCTGCCAACGAAAGTGAGCCCTCGCCCGTTGCTCTCCCGGTCTGAATCTCCATGATGCGAGCGTTCTGTATAGCGAGATCAAAACCGTCGAGAACCAGGGAGAATTCCAGACTGAATTTGAGGCTGCCAATCTCCTGCCCGTGAAGGAGGACCTTCAGTTTGGGCTCGTGTTGAGATTTGACCGTGTGCTTGGCAAGGGGCACGAGATTCCTTTCCGACGGATCGTGCTTCTTAGGATCGGCGGCTTCTTCAACTTCGGAGAGTTTTTTCCAGGCTTCCCCGAGTACATCCAGAACATTCAAGTTAAGAAGTTGGCCGGTTTGCTCCGCGATGGATTGCCGCACCCAGGGCCAACGGATCGCCCGAGACTCCTTGGCTATGGCTTCACGAGCGCCTTTCACACCATGGAAAACGTCGATTCCAGCTTCCGCGCGGACCGAGATGTCTTTTGGGTCGATCTGAAAGACTTCGTGAAGCGTCAAGATTGTTTCACTCATGGGCGATCCTCCTTTCGTGGTGAGCTCTTCTTCTACGAGTAGATGGACTGAATTCCCGGATCCTGCTGAATACGGACTTGAACGGCATAACCCGTAGGCGCCCCGAACTCCATGAAGACTCGCTGCACACCGGGATCAAGCGCCGGAACCACACGAATGAATCTGTGAAAGACGGACCGTCCGTGGAGAACAAATCCTGTAATGCCAACGGCCAGAACGCCAGCGCCAATGCCTGCGATCAGGCCAATCGGCAGACCAGGAACTGGGATCGTCACCGGTTCACTCTCAACGGTAGTCTTATCGATTTGCGCGAAGGCCACGACTTGAAAGCTGCCGGTCGAGCTGTAAGCATAAGTAGCTTCGGACGATGGGGTGAAATTCGTGGAGTGCCCATCCCCAAACCTAAACTGATAGCTGACTCCTGACTCCGGGGGTTCCAAGTGTGCATGAAAGGTCAGCTTTTCGCCCTTTCGGAAATTGGCGCTGCCGAGCATCACCGTCAGTTGCGGCGAAACCTGACGGCTGACAACCACGTCAACGTTAGACCCCTTGCGAACCTGGACGCCGGACTGTGGATTTTGTGACAACACCATGCCGGAGTTGACGGTCGATGCCCGCTGGGTGACAGAACCCATCTGGAGGCCCGCGTTTGCAAGTAGAGTTACGGCCTGGGCCTCTTCATAGTTCACCAGACTTGGCACGAAGACGCTGGGAATCGGCTTGGCGACAACAACACTAACTGAAGACCCATGCTCGACCAGCGTGTCGGCCTGCGGCGACTGGGAGGTAACCGAATTGGGCACGGCGTCACTTTCTTCCGACGAAAGCTCACCCAGTTGCAAGTTTGCCTGAGCCAGGGCGATACGGGCCGCCTCGATATCCATGTTCAATAGATCCGGGGCTTTTACGATTATTTTCGGCGGAGCCTCTGCAAGGTAGATTCGGACCGCGGTTTCCACCGGCACTTTCGTTTCGCTGCTCGGAATTTGCCCGTAGATCGTTCCCGTTGGCACGGACGCTTCGCCCTGAGAAACTTCTCCGAGCCTGAGCGAGTACTTGGCAAGAATTTTGCCGGCCGCATCCTTCGTTTGACCGAGGAGATTGGGCACGATGACATAACGGGGCGGTACGCCGACGTCGTTTGGGGGAGTCTGAACGATGGCGACATCTATTTTGGCGCCGCTATTTACCCAGATTCCCGCACGCGGCTTCTGATCGTAAATCGTGCCGATCTTCCCTTTTCCCTGGCCCGAAAACACCGAGCCGATCTGGAGGCGCATCTTTTCGAGGCGGTTGCTTGCCTCGTTCTGCGTGAGACCGTCCAGAGGCGGCACCTGAATTGTGAAATTCTCGTCGGAGTGACCTGGTTTCTTACTCTGGGATGGCCCGACAAGCACAAGATCAAAAACCGTTCCTTTTACTGCGATGGAGTTCTGCACAGGCTCCTGCTGCTGAACAGTGCCGACGATTCCCGGTCCCGGAGTGACCGAAACTCTTCCAGGCTTAAACCCTGCCACTTCTAGCGTCCTCTGCGCGTCTGCAAGTGGGCGGCCTCGCACATCGGGGACTTGCACGCGGGGCACATACATCTCCACAGCAGGCGGATGTTGTGCAACCGCTGGTGAGGGCGAAACACTGCTGATCAGGACGATTGCCGAGAGCAGTAAATAGAACTTAGATTTGACCTGATGGGAGCCTTGGCCGGAATTCATGGCAGTGCCCTTTGCTTAAGCTACATCGAAAGTAAAGGAAGCATAGACCCAAATCGGCTTTTCAGAAAGAGAATTTAGAGCGCGAAATGTGTCGGGCCGGGGTGACGCCCGGCATGCGTCCGACGATCGAAAATGTTAATTAAGAAGGCCTATAATCCTGCCGATCCCATGCAGCGCGGTACTATGGTGCGCGCGATTTGTACGGGCTCGCGAAGGCGCGCCACAGTCTGCAGCTGGCGATGTCGTAGTTCATACACTTTGATCCAAAAAATTCAGAGCCAGTCTTTTCCATACAACGGTTCAAACAACCGTTGCACGGCCAAAAGAAAGGCTGCGCTTCACGGACGATTGATAGCCAGCTTCCTAAGCTTTTCCTAAGACTTTGGACAAAAACTGAGACCTCAGATTTCCCAATAACACTGGCAAAATGATTTTTCGTCAAATCTGCCATTGATTCTATTGAACTTGCGTTTTACCATCAGCGCTGAGAATTTCTTAGGGTGCTCGGACAGAATCCCCCCCTCTCCGCCATAGCTTCATAAAGATCCGTCACGCCAAAACGCGCGGCTACTGACCGCATGAGGGCACAACGCCCTCAATTTGGTTTCCTCTTTGTTCAAGAAATATTCGTAGCGCTAGCCTCTATGTTCTTCCCTCAGATGCAGTTGAAGAGGGAAAAAAGGGACTGTCGGTGCGTGGCCCTTCGCATGCACTAGCAGGAATAGATTCTGATCGAATGTGACCCTGACATGAGTTCGAGAGCAAGGCATCTCGTCGTCGTGCGAAATTGGATCTCAAGAATTTGCAGAAAGGCAGCGCGGGGGGCTTTGCGTGAATGGCTCGCTTGCGAAAGTGGAGTATGGAACTGCGAGTCATCGAAGTCTGGTTCCGGGGCAAACCAAAGAGTGGCACGGGAAGGGCACTACTACCGCTGATCCTGCTGGGACTCGTGGAGTTCTAATGATAAGAATTCAATCTGCTGTGGTTTTACTTTTTTCGCTCGGATTTACAGGACTGTGTCACGCTCAAGAGCCTCCGACTCTCTACGCGGTCGATGCCATCACGAAGCTGGCGGATCATAACAGCCAACGGGAGAAGTTGGGGCGTGGGTATACCGGGACTAGACGCTACGTTCTTGAAAATCATCGTTTGAACAAGCGGGCCGAAATGCTTGTAAGCGTGAAGTGTGATCCCGACGGAACCAAGCACTTCGAAGTTGTCTCGGAAGAGGGTTGGAAATCCGCAAACAAGCGGGTTCTGCGGAAGATGCTCGAATCGGAGGCGGAAACCTCCCTGCCACAGCGGCGTCCTATGACCAGCCTTACTCTCGATAATTATCGCTTCCAAATGCTCGGGCGCGATTTGATTGAAGCTCGACCCACCTACATTCTCCAGGTTCTGCCGAAACGCGAGGACAAATACCTGTTCGAGGGCCGCATTTGGGTCGATGCCGAGGATTTAGCAGTCGTTCGGGTCGAAGGTAAACCAGCAAAGAATGCTTCCTTCTGGATTCGCAGCGTCAATTTCGTGCAGAAGTATCAAAAATCCGGCGCATTTTGGTTCCCATTCTCGACAGAGAGCGTGAGCGAAGCGCGCATCTTTGGAACAACTCAGGTCACCATTAGCTACTTCGACTATCAACCAAACGCCAATGCTACACCGTCTGCATCGGACAAGGATCTGATGGAACGGACTGAGGTAAATCATGGTCACAACTAACGTTGCTGTGGTTCTTGCCGCAGGACTGGGAACACGCCTGAACAGTTTATTCGGCTTTCCCCCCAAGCCACTCAGTGCCATTCGAAGGCATTCCTCTGCTTGAGCACGTCAAGTCCGGAGCCACGCAAGCAGGAGTTGAGCGCTTCGTGATCGTTAGGCCAAACATAGTGTCGAAGGCCATTTCTACTCCTGATGATTTCGCAGGAGATCGTCGCCCCCTAACTCCAAGGTCGATCGCTTTGATTTCCGCACTCAAAACGGTTACATGGCGAAGCAGCTTGCGAAGAGGAATGCAGATGTGCGCCGGCTCGAGGTCTCCAGCTGCCACCTCGTCAAGCAGCGGCGTAAAGTCACTGAAGTTATCCCTGCTGACGAGGGTAACCTCGACATCGGCGCGTCCACTGTCATGGAAGTGAAAAAATATGCGCCCGGAACTTCACGCTGTACGACGCTGAGAATTCTTGGTTTACTGACGACTTATAATCACTTTTGCCGATGGAAGATGCGGCCGTAAAAGGAACTCACGATTTCGAGGGAAGCTTGGGAGTCTCAGTGCCACGCTTGGCTGTTGCCTTTGTTGAATCGCGAGGCACGGGTTTCGGTGTCCGCAGCATGCGTCTGCGCTTCTTCGCGGTCGTGACGGGCTTCCTTTGCTCCGCGAATATTGTTGTAGCGGTCCCGAAGCGCAAGCAACTTCAACATGACGAGTGCATGAGGTCGGGTGACTCTGACCTTTGCGGTATGCGACGTTCCGTTGGGTAGCTTGCCGGATATCGTGTGGACGTCGGATTCGGCAAGTGCGATCGAACCGCCGGTGCAAGCGCGCGCATGAACTCCATCCTGGATCTCGACGCGGAAGTCGGCGCGGCGTTTGAATTCCTCCGGCGCCATGAATTCAATGCGCATGGTTTCATTGCTGCCCGGAATGTCTTTCACGAACTGGAAGTTGCGCGACTCCGGTACGGGCTTGTAGCCGAGATTTTCCAAAACTTTAGCTAGTTGAAGAGGTTCTTTCCGGAGAGCGACGACGTCGAGGATGAAATCCGTGTCTTTAGTGCCGCGTGCCTTTTGGACTGTGAATTTCATAGCCTGCGCACCGGCAATGACAAAATCGTCGGCAGCCGCGCCAAGAGCGGCCAAAAGTTCGAGCAGATAGGTCAGTTGGGGTTCAGGAATCACAGCGATTTCCAGCGGGGCTCAATTGCGTTCTCGAGAAGAACGTCGGCCTGTTTGAGGTCGCGACCGCCACGTGCATAAAGATCAAGATACGCCTGAATGTTCGATACCTTCGGGAAAGAGGATTCGCGTCTGGAATATAGGAAGACGCCTTCGTCGTAGGGGTAGATGAATCGGAGTTTCGGGAAGTCTGGCGTGGCGCCAGCCTGACGAAATTGCCGAAGCTTGTTATCGTCCTGATTGGTAAGGAGAAAGATTTCTATGCGATCGAGGTCGACGAAGGGCGCGTCGGTCGCGGCAGCTGCACCCGAAAATACGTAAGGAGTGGTGAGCAAGGACTGGAGTCCTTGGTTGATTTCGACCGGTGCTCGGCCGAATGGATTCGGGATTTCAAACGAACTGCGGAGACGCCAGCGAAAACGCTCTTTGTATTTCTCTGCCCACTCGATCAAAAGGCGACGCGGTTCCGGCACTACGACGAGAGAGTTTTGCCGTCGAATCCAGAGTTGTTCTTCGAGGCTCGAGAGAGCTTTGGAGATAGCTCCCAAGCTGACGCTGAAAGTGAGTTTGGATGCGGAAAATTCACGAGAGACGCGATTGGTTTCGGCTTCCAATTCGTTTGCGATTTGCGTGAGAGTTCGCGGTTTGATTTGTTCCAGCAGCACCCGAAGTATGCGGGAAGACCTTCCCGAAAAAACGTTCGTCGGGGGAGGCGGATTGGTCGCCGTCGTATTCGGTTCGCCGCGTCTGCCCAAGCGTTGCAAGGTAAAAACGCCGGGGAGATTGACCGATATGTTTCCGGCCAAGTCCATGAAGTCGATTCCATTTTCGAGGCAGTACGTTTGCGACTGGGCGGTCAAGGAGGGACAGATCAGGGCGAACCCGGCGTCGGGACGGAGGGAACGCATACGCCGAATCCAGGGACTAAGCTGTTCGAGGAGTTTGGGAGAGACAACCGACTTGATTTCCCCATATATGAGGATGCTGCGGTTTCCCGACTCCAATCGGAATTCGACGTCGAACCCGTTTGCGAGCTGGGTTTTTACGTCGCGAATGCGTACGCCCGGGAGATTTCGGACAGGGGCCTGTTTTCGCAGGGCCTGCGTAACCTCTTGCTCCAATGGCGATTTCGGGCCTGACATGGAGGTATTTTCTCAAACTAGAAATCGTGTGTAAAGGAAAACTTTCCTATATAATGATTTTCGTGTCCTTGAAAAGGAGAGCTCAAAGGAGCGTCACCCATAACGGCCAGAAATGACATGGGTTAACCGTTAAGCCGAAGCGGCCAACAACACGAGACACTGGGCGAGTGCCGGATACCGAGAATTACCATTCGTATAGAATTCCGACCTCTTCCCCTGGCTTAAGACCATACCAACTCGAAGAGAGAGAAACTCCGTAATCGTTGCTGCTGGTGCGAGATGGAGTGTTCTGGACGACGCACTCTGTGGTGCGGGTTAGCCGAATTCCGGATGTATTTCCTCGAAGAGGACGGAGCTTTAGCGTTTTCGAATGGAGATTTCTTCATTACAGTCGACATCCTTATGGGGATTCGAGGACAAACCCTCGGCGGATCGCTGGCGAACGAGGACATTGCGAGCCGGGGTAGCGTTGTTGCGGCAAGCCGCCGCTAGGATGCTCCCGCTATCGCAGAAATCAGGCGTGGAGGTGCAGCCACCGTTTCATTACTGAGCGTCGGCGACGAATCCAGCGAGAGCTAGTCCAACCTCAACCGCGGCCGGTGGGTCTTCTACCATGTGGGAAGAGAGGGATTATTTGGAGTGGGACCAATGGTAGACGAGACCGGCGGAGATCAGAAGATTGTTCTGACGGTCATTTTTGGCGTTGGCGAATTGTGTGCGGAACCACTCGACTTGGAAGGCGCGCACTTCAAAACGGGACTTGAGCGGGATATCGATGCCGCCGCCGAGACGAGACGCGAAGGCGTAGGTTCCGTCGGCGACACCGGCTTCGCCGCCACTGGCGTGCGCGGGTCCGATCAGAAATTGAGCAAAAGGCTGGGGGCGGTGAGCACCTTTCAGCCAGGGTTGCGGGATACGATAACGAGGGCCGGCGACGAAAGAGGTGACGGTGAGGGAGTTCTGGCTGGACGCGACGGCCCGGAACTCCGCACCGAATTCAGTGGCGATCGACCAGGCGCCGTGAATATTCCACGAACCGGAGACACCGACGCCGTTAAGACTGAAGCAGCCGCAGTCGCCGGGAGCGGCGTTGGTCCGCATCCAGTGATAGGATACGCCGGCATCGCCAGTGTAGGCTTCTTCTTGAGCCATGGTTAAACTTGCGCTGCCGAGCAGCAGAGTTGCTAAAAGTAAAAACGATCGCATTGAAAAATCTCCTCAGAGACAACGCAAATTATTCCGATGGCGCTGAAACCGTTGCTGACAAGTTACTGACGATGGTCTGTTCGAACTTACCGCCGGTAGAGGACGTGACATAAAAATACGAGACGGGCGGAACGGTAACGACGCCGGAGAAAATCTGGGCGCCGTCCATGGTGACGGTGAGATTGCCTTGAACCAGCGACAGAGTGTAGTCGTGGGAAACAGTACTGCCAACGACGGCCACGGGAGGAATGGTGGTATTAACGGCGTCCCAGGGCTTCTCCCATAACGTCGTTTCGCCTCTACCGATAGCGAAGTATGGCACCGGGTACTCGCCAGCATTGTGGTAGTCGTCGATAGCCACTACGAACCCGGGAATTCCTTCCGCGGCCAGGCCCTGACCCGGAGCTCCTACACTGGCAGAAGTGGCGCCAAGGGATGGATCGCCAAACACTACGGCGAAACCATCGGCTGGGGGAGTACTGGTGGAATCATAGATTTGTACCGTGAAGCTTAGCTGAATATTTTCTGTGGATATAAGGCTGGGCCAGACGATCGCGCCGCGCTGATTAGTCAAGTTGTCGGTCAATTGGAAAGCGCAGCCGGATTGCGCGACGGCAGTGCCTTGAGCGACCCAACTGGAACTGCAGAGATTGTCGATGCCGGCAAGAGGACCGACAAAAAGGGCAGCTTCATTGCTGGTGACAGAGGAAGTGGTGCCATTGCTGACGACGACATGGTAAACGGAGCCGGAATCGGTCAGCGCGGTGGGATCAATGGTGTAGCTGGCGGCGGTTGCACCGGGGATTGCTGTGAATACAGAGCTACCGGGATCCGCGCGGTACCACTGATAAGTGAGAGGAAGATTGGAAGTGGCGGTAACGGTAAAGGTTGCGGGATCGCCGACGTTGACGAATTGGTTGGCGGGCTGGCCTGTGATTTGAAGAAGGATACCATTGCCAACGGCGAGAGAAGCCGATTGAGAGACGGCTTGTCCATAAGGGTTCGTCACAATCACGTAATAGGCGTCTTGATCGTCGGTGGTGAGGGCGTCGGTGGTAGGTACGGAATAGGTGGCAGAGGTGGCGCCGGCAATGAGTGTGCCCGTGGTTTGGCCGGCAGGAATGCGATACCACTGATAGGCGAGCGCCGGAGAACCGGAAGCGACGACGCTGAAGGAGGTGGTACCACCAGGGGCGACGGATTCGCCAACCGGTTGTGTGAGGATCGTCGGCGAAACATTATTGACAGTAACTGTGAGAGAAGCGTTGGTGGAGGTCATCGTCGAACAAGAATCGGTGACGGTGGCGTAATACTGCGAGCCATCGTAAGAAGAGTCCACCGCGGGCGTGGTGTAGATACTGGAAGTGGCGCCAGGAATGACGGTCCCGGTCGTCCCGCCGGAGGGGACTTGAAACCATTGATAGGCGAACGGACTTAGACCGGAGGCGGAGACGGAGAAAGCCGCTGTTTGTGTGGCAGAGACAGAAAGGCTAGTGGGGTTCGAAGTGATCGAAGAGCCGACAACCACGGAAGCGACGGTGGAGGTGACACTACCCAAAGCGTTGGTGACGGTGACTGAATAATTTCCGTTGTTTGCTGACGTGGCACCAGAGACAGAGTAGCTTGAGGTCGTAGCGCCGGGGATAGCGGCACCGTTGAAATTCCACTGGTAACTGCTGACATAGTTGGCGACTACCGAGAGCGTCAGGATGCCGCCGGAACAAACGCGCTGGTTGTTGGGTTGCGTCGTGATAGCAGGGGGAGCAATGGTCGCGGTGGTGGTGACGGAAACGGAGGGATCGTCGACGCTGGTTGCGGTGATGGCGTAGGTGCCGGCGACTGAGGGCGGGGTCCAGACATTTCCAGTGAATGTGCCGCTTGAGGCGGTCCAAGTTAGATTGTTGGTTAGTCCGCCGGTGGCGGTGGCGACAAACGTGGCAGAGACCGGAGCGAAAATCTGGTTCGCAGGAGTTATGGGAGAAATTGTGACGCTGGTGGGCGTGACGATGCAAAAAGTGGAGACTACTGTACTAGTGGGGCTGGTGACCGTGAGCGTGTAGGTCTCGCCGGAAGTGAGTGCTGGCGTGGGATAGGAAGTGCCACTCACAGCCGAGGCGGAGATGTCCGAGCTACCAACACCTGCAGAGCCGATTGTGGCGGTGCCGCCGGAAAAGGTTGGAACGAGAAGAACCGTGCCGTCATAAGGAGGCGTGGCATTGCTAGGGACGAGGCTGGCAGCAACGGGAGGAGGAGTGGGTATGGTTAATGTTGCTGAGATGCTGGTGACGGAGCCGGCAGAGTTGGAAACCGTGACTGTATAGACACTGCCGTTGTTGCTGGAAGTTGTCGAAGGAGTGGCGTAGGAGCTGGAAGTGGCGCCGGGAATGGCGACACCATTCAAGTACCACTGATATGCAAGGGGGCCGGTGCCGGTGGCAGTTACGGTAAATGTGGCAGGCTGGCCAAGGGTTACGGTTTGGCTGGCAGGCTGGACGGTGATGGCGGGCTTGATCGCATTGACTGTCAAAGTGGCGGGGGTGCTCGCGACGGTGCCTGCGGCACTGGATACGGAGACGGTGAAGACAGAGCCGGTGTCGCCCATTAAGGTCGGGGGAGTTGTATAGGAATTGGAGGTGGCACCACTTATAGGGGCACCGTTTTTGTACCACTGATAGCTAAATGGGCCGCTACCGCCGCTGACGGAAACGTCAAAGGTGGCGGTTTGGCCGACGGTGACGTTCTGATTCTCTGGCGACGAGACGACGACCGTAGTGGATGACGAAGACTTTGGTCCTTGCCACCCTCCGGCGCAACCGGAAAGCAATGCCAGGACAAGATTTAGCGCAATGACGCTGAGGAGTGGCAGGACAGGCCTTGGATATATACACCAAGAGCCGAAGCGTTTGGGCCGAATCTGCATGCAAGAAACTCCTATCCGTTAAGGTAATTCTGGGTTTTCGTCTGCAGGGTGTATGTAGTACGGCGGTCCCAGGATGGCGTAATGGTCAATAACTAACTAGGGGTAAAGTCGGACCGGCCACGTTCGAACAGTGCAGTTCCCGATCGGGTGAGAACCGAACTCGAGAGCGAGCCCGTCGACCCACGGCTTTAGGAACCTCATTGGCCCGATCCTGAACTTGATACAAACGACCCGCACATTGAACCGCTGGTATCGAATGCGTCTATCTCAATCAAGAGGTAATCTCGGCCCTCGGGCTACTGCGGGCTACTGTTTTTCGCCACTTTTTGGGCTTCTTAGCGTTTCGCAGGACTTCACGGCACTTCACTTGGATAAATCGAAAGCTCGCGGTAGTAAAGGAGATGACGGTGATTTCCCTCGTAAAACAGGGCATTCGAAAAACCTGGGGTTTAAG
>CAVXOG010000006.1:0-199062 GCA_963763395.1 Candidatus Acidiferrales bacterium
TGTGGAAGAGACTGGTGAGTGTGGTGAGCAGGAACTGAACCACAGTGATGGACAAGCAGAGAAATTCTATCGAGACCTGAAGCACCGAGGCATCTGTGTGCGGGTAGGCATGGAGGCTACCGGATATTCACGCTGGTTCGAGCGGCTACTGGCTGAATTAGGTTTCGAGCTGTGGATCGGTCACCCTGCAGAGATCAAGGCCAAGCGAGTGAAGAAGCAGAAGTACGACCGTGAGGACGCCCGACTCCTGCTGAGACTGATGCGGGAAAATAACTTTCCGCAGGTCTGGGTACCGAGTCCGGAGAATCGGGATCTGCGGCAACTGCTGTGGCACCGTCATCGGATGGTGCAGATGCGCACGCGGATCATGAATCAGTTGCAGGCGTTGGCCATGAACGAGGGCTATCGCTGGAAGAAAAAACTATTCAGCGAACAAGGGCGAACAGAGTTGGAGAAGCTCGCGTTAGCTCCTTGGGCCAGCCGACGCCGGCAAGAGTTGCTGGAACTTCTCGACCGTATGAATCCGACGATTGAGGAGTTAACTGCAGCGGTCGAGCGGGAAGCCAGGAAGCGACCTGAAGTTCTGCGGCTGATGACTCATCCTGGCGTGGGTCCGCTTACGGCACTCGCCTTTGTGTTGATCATCGGAACGCCGACGCGGTTCAAACGCGGCAAGCAGATCGGCACCTACGTGGGGATGATACCGAGTGAGGACTCCAGTGCTGGCAAGCAGCGGCTGGGGCACATCAGCAAGCAAGGCAGTTCGTTGTTGCGCTTCTTGCTGGTGGAAGCAGCCCAGGCGGCAGCACGCATCCATCCCGGACTGGAGACGTCGGTACATCCACCTGGCGATGCGTCGACACAAGAGCATTGCCAAGGTAGCGATGGGACGCAGGCTGGCGATTCGGTTGTACTGGATGTGGCGGAATGGTTGTGAGTATTCGCAGTCGTTAGAGTTCGGTTCGTACGCGGGACAGCTCGGTACCGGACATGGCGTGAAGTAGAACACCGTCCACTTGGTTGGGCATCCCGCTCCCTGTAAAGGGAGTTTGAACTAGTAATCATGGTCGAAGTACGGATCGAAGAGATGTATGGGTCGGACTGAAGCCGACCGAAAGATTACGAGCGAGCCGTGGTCGTCGATGCAGAGGTCAACAAAGAACAAGGAAGACCACTCTTCGGAGTGGACGGAGAAGTCTGTTCAAAAAAGTATTTGACAGGGCCGACATTGTTATCGCGCTGGGAAAAGCGTGGAAGAGGAGGAACCGAAGATGAGACGGTGAAACCCCTTGATGGAGTCCAGCGGGTGTAAGTCCCGCACGGCCAAAGCGAGCACGCAGGCCGATAGCGAGTGTTGCCATTCACCGGGCGACTGGTGGGTGCGAAGCGTACACAGCAAGGAAGCAGGCCGTGAAGATTCAGCTCCGAAAACTCGGCTTGTTGCGATGCCGACGCTGTTAACAAGGCGGAAGGCAGCATCCGGACGACCGCTATTGCGAGGTCGCGCCGGGGTCGCCGGAGTCCCTAGCTCGGGGCATGCTTCCAAACGGATTCCCCATGAACCCAGGAGAGCTCACCATCTTCGCTCGCAGGAGCGGTAACGCCGGCGCCAAGGGAGACCGTAGGCGCTTGTCCACGGATGGAGGAGCAGTCTTACGACCCCGTAGTACCGATGAAGGTGGGGAACCGCAGGGCTTCCGAAAGGAGCGGCCACGGAACCCACTGGAGGGAAGGGGGGAACAGGTGCACGTATCTGGCGAAAGGAAACATAGCCGAGGCTCAGACCTCGACACACTATGTCCACACAAATCGACAGAATATCCGAACTAGCCAAGGAGGATCCGAAGCGACAATTCTTTTCGATCGCTCATCTGATCACGCCTGAGGCGTTGTATGCGGCTTTCCGAGGACTCAGAAAGAAAGCCAGCGCAGGAGTGGACGGCGTCACATACCAAAAGTATGAAAAGGATGCCGCGAGGAATATCCAACAGCTTCATGAGCGGCTCAAAGAGGGTAAGTACCGAGCCCAACCGCTGCGCAGGATCTATATCCCCAAGGAAAACGGAAAGGAGCGACCTATATCCATACCATCCTTGGAGGACAAGATCGTGCAGAAGGCGACGGGCGAAGTGATGAACGCCATCTATGAGCAGGATTTCCTCGAATGCTCGTACGGGTTTCGACCCGGACGAGGGCCGCACCAGGCGCTGGACGAGGTGGGACGAGTCATCTGCACAAGACCCACGAGCTGGATCCTGGAATTAGATATCACCGCGTACTTCGATTCGATCGTGAGAGGGCAACTCATGGAGATGATCGAAAAGCGAATCAGCGATGGCAGCGTTCTCCAGTTGATACGGAAGTGGATTCAAGTCGGAGTCATCGACGAGGGCCGATTACTCGTGAGCGAAACAGGGACAGGGCAAGGGCAGACGATCAGTCCGCTTCTCGCCAATGTGTACCTGCACTACGTGCTTGACGAATGGTTCGAGAACGAAGTGAAGCCCCGCTTGAAGGGGACCGCACACGAGATACGGTTCGCTGATGATGCCGTGCTGTGCTTCCAGTATCGGGAGGATGCCGAGAAGGTGATGGAGGTCTTACCGAAGCGGTTTGCAAAATACGGTCTGACGCTCCACCCGGAGAAGACACGGCTGGTGGACTTTGGGCGATACGCGGAGGAACATTCGAAACGGCAGGGGAAGAAACCAGCCACGTTCGATTTCCTCGGCTTCACGCACATACTGCCCGCAGCCGGAGAGGGAAGTTCATGGTGAATACGAAGACGATGAAGAAGCGTCTCCGACGGGGCCTGACGGCAGTAGCCGAATGGTGCCGGGAGCACCGCCATGAGCATTCGTAACACTCTCTGGTCGATGCCAGAAAGAACTTCGCCTTTTTCTCGAGTGCCAGATCGAGTGTGTGCATCGTCCCTAAAGACCCGACCTTCAACGTTTCGATGGGAAACTTCAGATAATCGGGCGGGCTAGCAGGCGACGCAAAATGGAATACATAGGCAACTTCTCCTTCCACCTGCAGCGGCTCATTCACATTCTTTTCGACAAGCTCAAAGCGCTTGTTCTCCTTCAAATGGCTGAGGTTCCGCGCGTCACCGGTAATCAGATTGTCCAGGGCCAGCACGTCCCATCCTTCCGCCAACAATCGGTCGCAAAGATGCGATCCCAGGAACCCTGCACCGCCGGTCACTACTGCTCTCATGTATTTCCCCCTGTCGTGAGCCTTCATTTTATCGTGGTGCCAGGGCTTTTAAGTAATCGAATATCTCGAATTCCCTTTGCGGGTCACCTGCCAAGTGGTATGAGACTGCTCACCGAGAATCGCAATTTTGAGCCTCCTGCAAAATGGCACAGGCGCTCATATTTGGAGTTCGTGCTCTACTCGAAATGGATGGTCAATTGCTTCTATGCACTTTATTGCCGTCGTAGGTAGCTGGCCCCAAATGCGGTGAGCGCACAAAATGTTGTAGCGCCAGGCCGGGTAAGTTTTATCCACGACTCTCTCAAAGGCAGTGCAAGGCAAGGCACGTAACGCCATGGCAGTGTACCAACTGTTTGTCAATACTCCCAGAATGATCGCTAGTTCGGAGACCATGTTAGAATCCGAACGAATGAAAAAGGACTTACAATTTGCATTTCGTATTCCTTCGAATCTGAAGGTTCGGTTGGAAGAATTTGCGCTTTCGGAGGAGAGAAGTGTGGCTCAGATTTGCGTCGCGCTTCTTCAGGAAGGGATTGAAACCTACAAGAAGAAGGGCCCCACTTTTTTGCAGCGTTTACTTTCGGGGCAAAAGAAGAATTCGTGAGATTTGTCGATTGTACCTGGTCTGGGAAGGCCAGGGTGCCCCCAACGTGCCAAAAGAAGCGCCTCGGAATCCTTTGCGGCATTGTAATCATTGCCGTCCTAAGCGCGACCTTGTGGCCATTCAACTTTTTCCCTGCGAATAGAATCAGTTGGTTGCCAGCAACAAATGGAATTCGCTTTGGCGCCCCTGGTCTTGTCGTGAGCAAAGCACCATTGAGAGCAGAAGAAGCCGGGCCCGGAAAGGAGTGCAGCCTAGAACTCCTTCTTCGCCCTGCCAGCATCGAGGGCTCGTTCACCATACTCGGCTTTTATACCCCTAACAACCCGAGCCAGTTCCTGGTGCGGCAGTGGACAGATGGCCTGCTCGTGACGCATGAAACTCCGAACCTGCAGAACAGGATGAAAAGAACGAAATTCGATGTGGATCATGCGTTTCAACAAGGCAAACTCGCGCTCCTGACAATCACCTCCGGGCCGAGTGGGACGGTCGTCTACTTGGATGCCAGCCAGGTGCAGGTTTTTTCCAGATTCAAGATCTCGCAACGTGAATTATTAGGGCAAATCATTATGGGAACATCCCCCGTAGACTATCAGCCGTGGCCAGGGGAGGTAAGTGGGCTGGCCATCTATTCGAAAGAGCTGACGCCCACAGAAGTGCTCCGGCACTACCGGAACTGGACCGATGAAAGTGAGCTAGGTCCTGCGGACCTTGACGGAGCCATTGCACACTATGCTTTTACCGAAGGTGCCGGCCGGGACATCCGTAACGCGGTAGCTTCTGGATCGGATCTGGAAATACCGAAAAGGTTCGCGGTTCCACACAAGGCCATGCTGAAGTCTCCCGTGAAGGAATTTGAGGCAAACTGGGATTACTTCAATGACATCTTGAGGAATGTCGCCGGGTTTGTTCCATTGGGATTTGTTGTTTGTGCCTTTTGGGGGTGGACGCGAAGCCGACATCAGGCAATTCTGTACGCTGTTCTTGCTGGAGGAGTCCTGAGTTTGGTGATCGAGGTGCTGCAGTTCTATATTCCGCAACGAAATTCCGGCACGACCGACATCATCACGAACACTCTAGGAGCGGCTTTAGGTGCCATACTTGCACGACCGGGTATCATTCAGACGATTCTCGAAACAATAAAGTCAATCACTGCGTAGCGAAGCTACGTTTCGGCTCGTGTGGACAAATTACATGCGCCTCCGTGCGATCACCGGAGTCAGTGGTAATCTCTAATCGCTGGACTTGGGCTGCAAACATTAGCGTTCTCCACTAGCCCCAGTCGCCTGCCTAAAACGGGCATATATTTTTCGATGACCATAAATGTGATGAGATTTGTTATCTCAACATCAAATCCTCTCAACACAGGCCAAAACAGCATACTTAGCCAGATATGTCTTGCTGCTAGCCTTATTCGTGCGGGATAATTTGCGGAATGGCCTTAGATAGGGCCATTGCCGGCCAATGATCTGCCCTTCTTGCAAAGGCGAAAACGCTCCCCTTGACTCGCATTGTGTGCATTGCGGGGCTGTACTCCCCTCCGCCTCCGCGAAGACGCCCCACGGCTCCGAAGCCGCTTCTTCTGGAAATAGAACACCCAAATCGCCGTCGTCCGAACCTCGCACTTCCCCTCACTCCGACCAGGGCGACTTGACGATCGAGAATGCTCCCAGACCGGGGCCGTGCCCGCGAGCCCGAGGGCTCCAGGAGTCTCGATTCTGAGCAAGACTCCTTCTGGTGCCATTCCTCCACACCAATCGCTCTTTGACAATCTCGATCCCAACACCCTTATGGGGAATGAGGGTGTGCCATCCGGTACCCCTGGTTCGCAATCCCCGTCCTTTTTCGCGCGTTGCCAACCGCTCCAGTTTTGGTGGTGGCCCTCAACCCGGCGAGGACTTTGGCACCAGGTTTCGCATCGAAAAACTTCTCGGTGCTGGCGGCATGGGCAAGGTGTACCGAGCGTTCGATAAGGAACTCTCTCGCACGGTCGCGCTCAAAACGCTTCAACCGGATCTCGTCAGCGACCCCACGGTCATCCAGCGCTTCAAACAGGAACTGCTTCTTGCCAGCAGAATTTCGCACAAGAATATCCTGCGCATTCACGATCTGAACGATTTCGAGGGCACCAAGTTCATCACCATGGCCTTCATTGAAGGCAAGGATCTCAGCCAGATTCTCAAGGAAGAAGGCCCGCTTTCGCTCGAGTCGCTCTCTCAAAATCATTCGCCAGCTTTGCGAAGCGCTCGACGCTGCTCACGCCGAAGGCGTCATCCATCGTGACTTCAAGCCTCACAACGTTCTTGTCGGCAAGGACGATCAGGTCTACGTCTCCGATTTCGGCCTCGCCACTTCTCTCGAATCCGCGCAAATGGGCATGACCCGCTCGGGCGCTGTTGTCGGCACTCCTCGCTATATGTCTCCCGAACAGGTGGAAGGCAAGCGCGTCGACAGTCGCACCGATATCTATTCTCTCGGAATCGTCTTTTATGAAATGGTGACCGGCCAGGTTCCCTTTAGTGGTGAATCCACCTGGCAGCTCATGTATCAGCGTGTGCAGCAGGCCCCCATCGATGTCAAACAGGTCAAACGCGATCTTCCCGATTACGTCGCACGCGTGATCATGCATTGTCTGGAAAAAGATCCGGCCAATCGCTATCAGTCCGCAAGAGAAATCGTCGCCGATCTTGATGCTAATCGCAGCCCTTCGCTCACCACTACCTATGCGCCTTCGCGCACTGTGCAGATCAACATTCCGATGTCGTGCACAACCGCTGGTGGTTTACCGTTGCTGGTGGTGGCATCGTCCTGGTCACTCTATTCTTCTGCCATCCCGAAAACCCGGCATCTGATTTTTCCATCGGCCAAGACAGCTGTTTCCACCTACCACTGCCTCCGTCAATGGCCTTCCTTCCATCGCGAAAGGGAAGTACGTTGCCGTTTTGCCCTTCCGCGTCATCGGCGATCCATCGGCCCTCGGCTACGTAGCCGACGGCGTTGTGGAAGCCATCTCCGCAAAACTCTTTCAACTTAAGGATGTTCGCCTCGACTGCTCCGACCGCCGCAGCAAAGACTGATCCCAAGACTCCCCTTCCTCAAGTCGCGAAAGAACTTGGTGTCAATCTCATCGTCCACGGCACCGTTCAAGGTTCGAAGACGATAATCTCCGCATTACCGTCACTTTGGACAACATGGCGGAAAATCGACATGGTCTGGAGCCAGGAATTTGCCGGCGTTAACGGCGACCTGCTCACCCTTGAAGATCAGATCTACGGCCATATCGTCGACGCTCTCGAAGCGAAACCCACCAGCGCCGAACTCGCCGCCACTTCCGCTCACCCGACCGAAAACATCGAGGCCTACAATCTGTACTTGCGCGGCCGCAACGCCATCACTGGCAACGTCGATGATGTCACTGCTCAGGCCGCCATGAACTTCTACAACCAGGCTCTCCAGAAAGATCCAGGATTTGCGCTGGCTTACGCCGGTCTTGCGGATGCCAACCTGGCCATGTACTCCCAGAAAAAGGACAAATTCTGGTCAGACAAGGCTATTGAAGCCGCAAAGAAAGCGGAGAGTCTGAACACCAAGTTACCGGAAGTGCACTTCACTCTAGGCAGCGTCTATAGCGCAACGGGACAGACCACTCAGGCGATAACTGAAAACAAGCGCGCCTTGGAATTGGCTCCCAATTCGGATGAGGCCTACCGCCGTCTCGGCAACGCATACATTGCGAACAATCAGAAAGCCGAAGCCCTTCGAGCTCTTGAAAAAGCCGTCGAGCTCAATCCTTATTATTGGAACAATCTGACCGCGCTTGCGAATGCCTACCATAATTTTGGCGAAGACGACAAAGCCGCAAAGCTCTATTCGCAGACTATTCAATTGGAGCCCGACAACCCAGCCGGCTACAGCAATCTCGCCATGGTCTATTTCAGCCAGGGCAAATATGAAGAGAGCATCGCCTCTTTCCAGAAGGCGCTGCAGCTCAAGCCTACTGCTGCCATCTATTCAAACCTGGGTACTGCGTTCTTCTACTTGAAACGCAATTCAGAAGCGCTGGCCATGTTTGAAAAAGCCGTCGAAATGAATCCCTCCAATGAAAATTTGGGTAACCTTGCAGACGGCTACCGCCTGGCAGGCAACAAGGAAAAGGCCCAGGAAACCTACGAAAAGGCAATCAGTCAGGCTTTCAAGGATTTAAAGGTCAATCCGCGTGACGCCTTTGTTGTAAGTAATCTTGCTCTCTATTTCGCCAAGAAGGGCGATGTGGAAAATGCCCGCGAATCATTGAAGAAAGCTCGCGGCCTCGATCGTTCTTCGGTTTTTCTCCTGTACGCTGGCGCGGTCGTAGACACGATCGACAATAAGCCCTCGGATGCAGTCAAGGAGCTCAAGGACGCTGTCGCAAAAGGCTACTCTCCCCAGGACATCGCCACTGATCCCGAATTTGCCCCCCTTCGCGACCGACCCGACTATAAGGTCATCATTTCTAAGCCCGCTCCCAAAGCCCATTAAACCCTTTGGTTCGTTGTCCGCGCAACTGCACTCTTGGCGTGCTGGCACCTATCTCGGTTTCCACGAACGAACTCCCGAGCTCCAAGACTCCCTGGCTAGTCTATTTCCTGCGTCGTTTCCCAAAATTGGGTGGGTTACCGGCGCCTTCCCACATTGGTTTTCCCTACAGACAGTCGGTCGACTCTCTGCGATGTTTGATCGCCAAGATTTCAGGTGCGACTCCCTGGAAGCATCATGCAAAAAAAGATGGGCGGGAAAGTTCCCCGCCCATTTCCGGTTCTTAAGCTGGCTGGTTACTGTCGAACCAGAAGCAAATTGTCGGTATTAAGCAGTTGCCCGCTTGCTAAGGAAGAAGCCAACTAGCGCCGCTCCAGCAATTAACAGGAAAATACTCTTCGGTTCCGGCACAGCAGCTGATCCTTGTGCCGTGAAGGAATCGCCTTGGTTTGTGAAATTCTCAACATCCACGAGAGTGCCAAAGTCGAACGCGCTAACCGCCGGGCCGTCGGTGCCGAATGGAATAAACGGTGGTGGGCCTTGACAGGTGTTCGGGCCATCCGAGCACGAGAACTCATTTATGAACGCGGACTGAATCCCTGGATGGTTAGCATCCGTCCCGAAAAAACTAAAAACCGCATCCCCGGCGTCATTAATCGTGACGTCAGATGCGTTCGTAAAGTAGGGATCATTCACGTTGCTCGTACTGAAACTGCCCTGGGTAATAGCTCCGCCGACGTTCTTGATCTCGAACGAAATGGACGTCCAGGTTTGCCCAGTGTGATTGATAAAGTCGGTCACGAAACAAGTATTGGTGGTCGTGACGCCACTTGCCCCGCAGCTTCCCAATGTAGTCACGCCGAACGTGTAGCTAACCACGAAATTCGGGTCCCCAGTCAAGCTATCTACTATGCCAGAGCCGCCCCCGCCAATCGTCTGAAACCTTGGATCGCCAACGCCATCTGCCAGCGCTATGTTTGCAGTGATAATCAAGAACGCGACTACTGCCGCCCAACGCACAATCTTCATATGGATCTCCCCACTCAAGGCTATCGACCGAGCACACTCAGACGAGCAATTTAGAGACCACTTATAGTCCTGGGACTATGCTTTAATCTTCTTGTTTTCTGTCTGTTGCACGCTTCAACGCCTGAACGCTTCTCCGGGTGTGCATTCGTTTTCCCTACTCGAGCCCATCCTGTAAATCCTTTGCACAATCTCGCTCCTGTGAGCCTCTATTCTAAGTCCTGGTACTTCTATGCCGCTGCTCTCGTTGCAGGCCACTTCCTACTCTTCTCCTCGACGCGTGTAGCGCCTTTCGTAATATCCCTGATATTCCCCGGATCGTGCGTGCTTCAGCCACTCCGGATTCGCTTTGTACCAGGCAATCGTACGCCTGATCCCTTCTTCAAACCCCGTTTCCGGCTCCCAACCTAGCTCTTCCCGGATTCGTGAACTATCCATCGCATAACGTCGATCATGTCCCGGGCGATCCTTCACAAACTCGATTAAAGAGGCCGGCTTTTCCATTTGTCGCAGGACAATCCGAATAGTGCTGAGATTGTCTCGTGGTTCGCCCGATGAAACGTTATAAACACTGCCACCTTTTGCTTTCAGCATCGCTGCGACAATCGCTTTGCAGTAGTCTTCGACGAACAGCCACTCTCGTTCGTGTAGACCATCTCCATAAATGGGCAGACGTTTCCCCTCGCTGGCATTCGAGATCATGAGCGGGATCAGCTTTTCCGGGAATTGAAATGGTCCGTAATTATTGCTGCATCGCAAAATTACTGCGCACGTGCCATAGGTATTGCCATAGGCGGTCACCAGGTGCTCCGCGGCCGCCTTGCTGGCCGAATATGGGCTACCCGGACGCAGCACCGATTCCTCTGTAAACGTGGCTCCCGAAGGTGCGCTTCCATAAACTTCATCTGTGCTGATGTGGATAAACCGGGGAGTGCCGAATCACCTGGCCGCCTCAAGTAGACAGTAGGTGCCGACGACATTTGTGCGAAGGAAGGGGGCTGCATCTTCAATGCTGGGGTCTACATGAGTCTCTGCCGCGAAATGAACGATCGCGTCGAACCACGTTCCGAAAACTGCTTCGACGGCTTCACGATCGGCGATATCTCCCCGAATAAACTGATAGCGCGGATTCTCCGCAACATCAGCAAGATTCTCCGCATTACCCGCATAGGTCAGTTTGTCGAAGTTCGTAATCGCAACATCGGGGTGAAATTTCAGAATGTGCCGGACAAAATTCGAACCAATAAATCCAGCGCCTCCGGTGACCAAAACTTTCATGCGTGTTCTCCCTGAACACAACAAATTGAACGCGACACCGACCCCATTCATCCTCGGGCATACTGTATCAAAAAAGGTCATACCACTCTGCACCCTGCTGGTGGTCAGACTGTTGGTACGGCATTTCTTCGGAACCACATTTAGAACCTGTGTCCACTTTAGGAAAAAAACGTCGTTTTCGTCATAATGCTGATGGGACTTCTCGCCCCAGTTTGCATACGCATGGCGGAAGTTTTCGCTGCGGGGTATCTCTCGTAGGCGGAGGGTACATGAACAGTTCGTCCAACTTCACCGCGCGCATCAACAAATCCATCGATGCTTCCATCTCGGCGCTGCAAGCTCTTCTCCGCGAAGAGCAAGCGATGTCCGCCATCGGCCGCGTTTGTGAAATTCTCGTCGCCGCTTTTAAAGCGGGCAATAAAGCGCTTCTATTTGGCAACGGCGGCAGCGCTGCGGATGCTCAGCACATTGCCGCTGAACTCGTTGGTCGTTTTGCTTTTGACCGTCCCGCACTGCCCGCGATTGCTCTCACCGTGGACACCTCAGCCCTCACGGCGATTGGCAACGACTACGGTTTCGACCACATCTTTGCACGTCAGATTGAAGCCTTGGCTCGCCCCGGCGATGTTGCTATCGGGATTTCCACCAGTGGCAGTTCTCCCAATGTACTTTCGGGTGTGGCTACGGCAAAAAGAATCGGCCTGATTACGGTTGGGCTCACCGGTGAATCTGGGGGAAAACTCCGCGCTCTTGTCGATCATTGCATCTGCATACCATCGCAAGCTACGCCGCGCATTCAGGAGTGCCATCACCTGATCGGCCATATTCTTTCCGAAATCGTCGAGCAGGAACTTTTTCGTGCATAAAGCTGCCTTTCTCGATCGTGACGGCGTCATCAACAAACGGGCTCCGGGTGATGGCTATATAACTTGCTCGCAAGAGTTTGAGCTTCTGCCAGGAGTTACTGAAGCCATCGCTCTACTGAATCGTGCTGGTTTTCTGGTCATCGTCGTCACTAACCAGAGAGGCGTCGCCAGAGGCTTGTATTCCCAGTCCGACCTCACGCAAATTCACAGTAAAATGAAAAATGATCTGGCTGTTGCTGGTGCTCATCTCGACGCCATCTATTTTTGTCCCCATGACAGGGAACCGCCCTGCGACTGCCGCAAGCCCGCTCCAGGAATGCTTCTCACTGCCGCGGCAGAGCACCACATTGACTTGCCCAACTCCTGGATGATTGGTGATTCGGATACTGACAGGGAAGCGGGGTGCCGCGCAGGATGTCGAACTATCACGATTTCCACGCAAACGCCCTCCCATGAGCATGACAGTCGCAATCTGCACACGGAATCGCTTCTTGCCGCCGCGAGAAAAATAGTATCTCTTGCTGGAACTTCGCCATCCTCCTGATTCACCCCCACTCCAACTCGATGTATTCTAGGTAACAAATGGACCAGGCCAACATTCTTATCATCGGCGGCGGCGTAGTAGGTTGCGCCATTGCCGATGCTCTCTCCCGCCACTGGCAAGATATCTATCTTGTTGAGCAGTACCCCAAATTCGGCATGGCCACCAGTACCCGCAACAGTGGCGTTATTCACTCCGGCATCTACTATCAGAAAAATTCGCTCAAAGCCCGGTTCTGCGTCGAAGGCAATCACCTGACGAAAGAATTCTGCAAAAAGCATAACGTTCCCTGGAAAACCACCGGGAAACTCGTCGTTGCCAAAGACCATCACGAAGAAGCGGATCTGCTCGCTCTCAAGAGAAAGGGAGAGGACAACGGCGTTGAAGGTTTGCGAATTCTCGATTCCACCGGAATTCGTGCCCATGAACCCCACATTAAGGGGTTCGCTGCGTTGCAGGCTCCCTCCACCGGCATCTGTTCCGCCGAAGAACTGGTCCATGCCTTCGCGCGTGTTGCGGAGCAGCGTGGCGCCAATCTTGTTAATTACGCCAAAGTTGAATCGCTCGAGCCAGTGGATGGCATTATCCGCGTTGGCCTCCGCATTGGCGACGAAGAGCAATCGGAGACCGAAACCATCGATGCTCGTTGTGTTGTCAACGCGGCAGGCCTTTACGCTGATGATGTCGCACGTCTGCTCGGCCCCCGCGATTGGCAGATATATCCCGTCCGCGGCGAATACTGCGAAATCTGCGGTCCCCGCGCTTCTCTAATTGGTGGCCTGGTCTATCCGATGCCCGCGCACGACAGCCTCTCTCTTGGCCTGCACTTTACGAAAACACTTTGGGGCACCACGCTTGTCGGTCCCACCGCTGCTTATGTGGAGGGAAAAGAAAACTACGAGCGTGACCGCCTCACCATTCCGGAATTCCTCGCAGACGCAAAAAACATGCTTCCTGAGCTGGAAGAAAGCGATCTGCAACTCGCCTACACTGGTCTCCGTCCCAAGCTTATGCCACCCGATAAAGGCGGCTTCATCGATTTTGTAATTGAACCCGACAAGGAAGTTCCACAAGTGATTCAACTGGTCGGCATCGAATCACCAGGTCTAACCGCCGCTCCCGCTATTGCCAAACACGTTTACAACTTGGTCTCTGCCGTTCTCCACTGAACTTTCTCCGTGTCTCTACTCCTCTGCGTTATCCTACTAGCTCCTCAGTGAGCCAGCCCAACCTCTACCTCCGCCCTCATTGCCTTCCGCTTTGCCGCTGCCCTCTCTTCTGTCTCCTGGGCATCCACCACTGCAATCGCCGCCATATTCACAATCTCTTCCACTTCTGCGCCGCGATGCAAAACATGCACCGGCTTCGACATGCCCATCAGGATCGGCCCAATCGTTTCCGCTCCGCCCAGCCGAGATAGCAGCTTGTAGCATGTATTCGCCGATGTCAGGTCCGGGAAGATCAAAACGTTCGCTCCGCCCCTCAACCGCGAAAACGGATACGTCTCTTCAATAATTTCAGGAGCCACCGCTGTCTCCGACATCATTTCTCCATCGATCATCAAGGTAGGATCCGCTTTCTGAGCGATCTGCACTGCTCGTCGCACCTTCTGTGTCAACGGATGCTCCGTGCTGCCGAAGTTTGAAAACGACAACATCGCCACTCGCGGTTCCACATTGAATCGTCTTGCTGTTTCGGCCGCGCACAGTGCAATTTCCGCCAGATCTTCTGCCGTTGGCTCGATGTTCACCGTGCAATCTGCCAGGAAATACATGTCGCCGCGCCGTGTCACCAGCACGTACAGCCCGCTGACCTTGTGCAATCCCGGCCGCGGCTTAATTACCTGCAACGCCGGACGGATCGTGTCGGGAAAGTGCTGCGTTACGCCTCCCACCAGAGCGTCCGCGTCTCCCAGGTGCACCATTACCGAACCAAAAATGTTCGGATTGTTGATCAACGTGTGTGCCTCTGATTGCGTCACGCCTCGCCGCTGCCGCAAACCGTACAGCGCCTCCGCATACAACGCACGTTTCGCACACAGCGGAGGATCTACCACCGTAATCTGCTCGAGGTTCACACCCAAGTCGGCGGCTTTCGCCTCAATGATCATCGTGTCCCCGATCAGCATCGGCTTCGCGATCTTCTCTTCGACCAGGATGTGCGCGGCCCGCAGGATTCTTTCGTTCTCCCCTTCAGGAAATACCACGCGACGCGGCTGCTGTTGCGCTTTATGAATCACCAGCCGCATCATTTCATGCGCTCTTCCCAGCAACCGTTCCAGCCGCTCTCGATACTCCACCAGGTCCACCGGCTCTCGCGCCACTCCTGTTTCCATCGCTGCCCGCGCCACGGCACATGCTTCCCACACCAGCACACGCGGATCGAACGGCTTCGGAATAATGTATTCCGCTCCAAACCGTATCCGTTCTACTCCGTACGCGTGGCACACGGAATCCGGCACATCTTCTTTCGCCAGCGCCGCCAGCGCATGTGTCGCAGCCAGTTTCATCTCTTCGTTGATCGCCGTAGCCCGCACGTCCAGCGCTCCACGGAATATAAACGGGAATCCCAACACGTTGTTCACCTGGTTTGGAAAATCCGATCGCCCCGTTGCCACGATTACGTCGCTACGCACGGCCTTTGCTTCGTCGTACGTAATCTCCGGGTCCGGATTCGCCATTGCGAACACGATTGGCTTTGACGCCATTGTCTTCAGCATTTCCGGAGTAAACGCGCCCTTCACGGAAAGCCCGGCGAATACATCGGCGCCCTTTACGGCTTCGGCCAACGTTCGAAGCTCGGTTTTCCGCGCAAACCGTGCCTTGTAGGGATTCATTCCTTCGGTTCGCCCCTCGTAAATCACGCCTTTCGTATCCGCCATCAATATGTTTTCGCGCTTCACACCTAGTCGCACATAATGTTCAGCGCACGCAATTCCTGCCGCGCCACTCCCGTTAAACACCACGCGCACCTTTTCGATCTGTTTTCCCACCACTTCCAGCGCATTAAGCAGTGCCGCCCCGGAAATAATCGCGGTGCCATGCTGGTCGTCATGGAACACGGGAATCTTCATCGTCTTCTTCAGTGTCTCTTCAATGTAAAAACATTCCGGTGCCTTGATGTCTTCCAGATTGATCCCGCCAAACGTCGGTTCCAGCAATTGGCACACTTTGATCACATCATCGGGATTCAGCGAATCGACTTCCAGGTCGAACACATCCACGTCCGCGAATCTCTTGAACAGCACCGCCTTACCTTCCATTACGGGCTTTCCCGCCAGCGGCCCAATATTTCCCAATCCCAGTACAGCCGTTCCGTTTGTTACCACCGCCACCAGGTTTCCTCGGGCCGTATATTTGAACGCGTCGTGCGGTGTCTTCTGTATTTCCAGGCAGGGTATAGCCACGCCGGGCGTATAGGCCAGGCTTAGGTCGCGCTGAGTCCGGCACGGTTTCGTCGGCGAAATTTCTATCTTTCCCGGTCGATTACCCTGGTGATACGCCAGCGTGTCTTTCTTCAACGTGTCCATGGAATGACTCCTGGCCGCATGGTCGCGGTCTTATCTAGGTGAGCTAGTATCTCTCTTTGCGCCCTGCGTCGTGGACCAATACAGTACACACCCTGTCCCTACTCGGCCTCTTCTCTAGGAAACGAAGCGCCTCAGTACGCAAACTTCTACTCCCACTTACCATCTCTCAAATACTCGTCAATCGACTTTGCCGCCCTTCGTCCCGCTCCCATCGCCAGGATCACCGTCGCACTTCCTGTGACGATATCTCCGCCAGCAAACACTCCCTTGCGCGAGGTTCTCTGCGTTTCGCTGCTTGCTTCGATGTATCCCCACTTGTTCGTTTTCAATCTAGGTGTGGTCGACTGAATCAATGGATTCGCCGAAGTTCCCGTCGCGATAATCGCCACGCTCAGTGGTATCTCGAATTCCGATCCTTCCACCGCAATCGGCCGTCGCCGTCCAGAAGCGTCAGGTTCGCCCAATTCCATGCGCACACATCGCGCTGCTCGCAACCACCCCCGTCCGTCATCCAGAAATTCCACCGGATTGGTCAACACCTGAAAATCGATGCCTTCCTGTTTGGCATGTTTTACTTCTTCCGCGCGTGCCGGCATCTCCGTTTCGCTTCGACGATACAGCACATACGCTTTTCCGGCCCCCAGCCGTCGCGCCGATCGAATCGCATCCAGCGCCGTGTTCCCTCCGCCAATTACCGCGATGTGCTTATCGCGTAAATCGACCATCGGCTCGTCATAATTCGGGAACTCATACGCGTGCATCAGGTTCATCCGTGTCAGGAATTCATTCGCCGAATACACCCCGTTCAAATGCTCGCCAGGCACATTCAGGAAGACCGGCAATCCTGCTCCTGTCGCGATGAACACGGCGTCAAAACCTTCCTCTTCAAACAACTCGTCAATCGATACCGTTTTTCCCACCACGACGTTCGTTTCAAACTCTACACCCATCGCCCGCATCGTTTCGATCTGCTCGCGAATCACTTGCTTCGGCAACCGAAACTCCGGGATTCCGTACACCAGTACACCGCCAATTTCGTGAAGAGCTTCGAACACATGCACCTGATGACCCTTCTGTACCAGATCACCCGCAGCGCTCAACCCCGCTGGACCGCTCCCTACAATCGCCACTTTCTTGCCTGTGCTTAAAGCGTTCGGCGCCAGTGGCGCTCCCATCCGCTGTTCGTAATCAGCCACAAACCGTTCCAGGTATCCGATTCCCAGTGACTCCACTTTTTTCGTCAGCAGGCACTTGCCTTCGCAATGATCCTCTTGGGGACACACGCGGCCCGTTACCGCGGGCAGCACATTATCCTCACGAATTTTTGCCGCCGCGCCCAGGAAGTCTCCTTCCACAATCAGTCTCACGAAATCCTTTACCTTCACGCCCACGGGGCAATTGTCCACGCACGTCGGCTTTGCGCAGTCCAGGCAACGCAGCGCCTCTTGCCTCGCCAACTCTGTCGAATATCCCAGGTTCACTTCCTTGAAATTCAGCACTCGCAGCTCGGCCGCTTGCTCGACCATATGCTGCCGAGGAATCTTCATGCGTTCCTTCAATGGCAACGGATTTGGCGATGTTATCTTCGCGGGGATCATATTCTTTCTCTCCCCGCCAGGCATTCGGATCCGCTGGCTTCATTCTCTTCCTTCTGGAATCTTTCCAGAGACACTCGCTCTGCATCCCGGTACATCCGGTTGCGCTGCATCAGCACTTCGAAATTCACATCTTTCGCGTCAAACTCCGGCCCATCCACGCAGGCGAATTGGCTTTTCCCGCCAACCAGCACACGGCATCCGCCGCACATACCGGTTCCGTCAATCATGATGGGATTCAAACTCACCACGGTGTGAATCCCTGCCGGCCCCGTCACTTCTGCCACGGCTCTCATCATCGGGATCGGGCCAACTGCAAGCACCTCATCGATTTTCAAGCCTTGCGAAATCAGTGCGCGCAACTTATCTGTTACCAATCCTTTTTCTCCGTAACTCCCATCATCCGTTGTCACATACAGTTCATCGCTCTGCGCCTTCATCTCCTCTTCCAGGATCACCAGGTCGCGATTTCTTCCTCCCAGTATCGTCACGATTCGATTTCCCGCCCGCTTTAGCGCCACGGTAGTCGGATACGCTAACGCCGTTCCCACCCCTCCCCCGATGATCACCACTGTCCCGAAGTTCTGAATTACCGAAGGCTTTCCCAGCGGCCCGACAACATCCAGTATCGTCTCGCCCGCTTCCATTGCATTCAGTTGGTAGGTAGTTTTTCCTATCGATTGCACTACGATCGTAATCACCGCGCGCTTCGCGTCCGCGCTCTCAATCGTCAGCGGGATTCGCTCTCCCCGCTCATGCAATCGCAAAATGACAAATTGCCCCGCCTGGTGTTTCCGCGCAATCCGGGGCGCTTCAATCTCAAACCGCTTCACCCCGGGAGCAATAAACTCAGCTTTCAGTATCCGGAACATGCACACCCCTGCACGATCGTGCGAATAACTACAGTGGAGATTGCACGACGAACGCCACATTCTCCGGTAAGCGCCTTAATCTAAGTCCCACTTCATCAGTGGGATACGAGTAGGGGAATGGAATTGCATGGTCAAGGAAATGACCAACCTGTGGATACTCGCCCAGCCTTAGGTCCTATGCTGCGCTAACTCACCCATCCTCATACTTATGGACACTATAAATCGTCCTAATACCGCTTCTCACCGCTGGCCCGCGCCTACGCTTGCGTTCGCTGCAGTTGAACCTGTCCTAATCAGGATCGGCCAACGCGGGAATGAATAATTCCCTCCAACATCGTCGATCACATTGATCTGGCAAATATAGAATCCTGGCCGCAGTCCTTGCAGCGGTATCGTCATCTGAAATATCACGGCTCGCCGATCTGCCGCTGTCAGTGCCTGCGCTACGATCGGTTTGGTTTCATACACTTTCACGTCGCCTTGCATGAACTCGATACTTGTCAGAACGCGAATCGAACCCTTCGCCGTTTTATTCTCTCCGGCTCCGGAGCCGCCACCACCTTCCGTGCCTTTGCTCTTTGCGGCGTCGTACACCTCATACTGCAAGTAGAGCTGCTGGTCCTGTCCGAACACATGCGTAACGCTGGGGAGCAATTCAGACTGCTCACTTACCAGCGGTTGGAATCCTTTTCCCTTTCGAGTCGCCGGCACTCTCTGACTGCTCAGTACCACACTGCTCATCCGCAGCGGCGTCTTCCGCAAATCGGGAATCCGCACATCCGTCTCGAACGATCCCATCCTCCCGCTCCGGTTTTCCCTGACAATAAATTTCAAGTGATAAGCTCCGGGCGCCAGCACAAAACTGGTGTTGTACTGCACATTCTTCCGGCGTACTTGTTGCTCGCTGCCTAACGCCAGCTTCACCGTATCTCGCAATCGCCCAACCGGTGCTTTCCCGCCTTCCAGCACCTCTCCCAAAATGTCGATCGTCGCGTTGTCTTTATCCTTCTCCGTTACAAACGGAATCTGTGATCCCGGCACAACCAGTGACACCGACAAATAGTAGTGCGACTCATCCTGCCGGAAATACGATGTTCCCGCATACACTGCCAGATCCGTCTGAGGCAGTTCAGAGGCCAGCTCATCTTCCAGTTGCTCCTCGCGGTCTTCCTTCTTCATATGTTCGTAATCGCGATTCGCATAATATCCGGATCGCGCTTCTACCTTCACGTCCGGCCGGTTTACGGTTACCTTCAACTTCCGGAATCGTCCGTCCTGCATGTGATTTGTGCTGGTATATCCCAGCACGTAGTAAACCGAGCTGTCTTTCTGTACCTGCGAAAATACGCCGCTGAAATCGTTCGTATCCATGAAAGCTTTGCCGCCCGTGTCCGAAGCCAGCGTGTATAACGTCTCCTGCGACGCCGCGTTTCCGTTCAAATCGTTTAGTACGGACGCGCCGCTGTAAGCCGATTGCCCATGCAGGCTGGCCGATTGGGCTTGCCCTCCCGGAGGAAACGCTTCCAGCCCGCGCACATCCACCGGATAAATGGACACGTTTGCCTTTACCGCTGCTGCCGTTGCAGTCCGCAGTGCTGATTGATTGTCCACACCGGATTGGCTGATCCCGTTGCTGAAGTAAATCAGGTTCTTCTTTTGTGGAATGGTTCCCACCGTCTGCATGATCGATTCCAGCGCCAGCAATTTCCGGTCCGCGCTGAACGTGTTGTAATCCGTATCATCCGCCGTGTACGATCCGCTCGTCTCCGCTGCTCCCTCGGAACTTCCCGACGCCCCGTTCTCAAATCCTTGTCCTTCGCTGGAGTTGTACGCCGCAAGCTTTGCCAGGATCTTCGCCCGGTCATCCGTAAAATCCAGGTCCAGCTTCAGCGAACTTGAAAGCGAAACCATCGCCACCAGATCCGCTGCCTGTATCTTCGTTTGCACGAATTTCTTTGCGGAGTTCACAGACCTGTCAATGTCTTCCGGCTGCATCGCGGAAAAATCAAAAAAGAACATCATCAGCCGTCGGTCTTTTGCGTCCAGTGTCTGTTCTTTCTTCGGACTCAGCAGCGCTCCTACCCCCGCCGTTCCGGTTACGGCCGTTCCCGCGGCGCCAGCCGTCAGCATTTCATCCACTTTTTCAAAATCGAAACTCGAAACCTGCTGCTTCTGTCCATCCTCGAATACTGTAAAGTCCTCTTTCTTCAGGTCCGCGATTGGATTTCCTTTTTTATCCCGCACCACCACGTTCACCAGCACGAGTTCCGTCGTCACCCGCAACCGCGCAGGCTGCTGACCAAGAGCACTTTCTTCCTGCACCGCAAGTTGCGATGCCAGCAGCCACACCAGTAGCGCAGCCCCGGCACTTCGTCCGAATTTTCCATTCACTCGTCCCATCACTCCCAACTCGCAACTAACCGAATTCCGGTGGCATAGGCTCTCGAGCCTGTGCTCCTTTAGATATTCCTAGAACCGCAGCCTCGCCACCATCGTTACTCGCCGCATATTTCCCACGCCCGTCACCTGCCCAAACGTGAACGAATTCACTGTCGTATTAATCCCCGAGAAATACGCGGTGTTAAAGATATTGTTCGCCTGCAGTCGCAGTTCTAGCGCACGCGACTCTTTGATCGTAATCGTCTTGCTCATCGACATGTTGAATGTAAATTGGGCCGGTCCTTCAATAATGTTCCGTCCCGCATCTCCAAATGTGGATCCTGCCGCGTTCACGCAGGTCGCGCCTGGCGCGCAAAATGCAGCTGTGTTGAACCATTCAGCCGTTGTTGGATTCGCCAGTGAGATCGGCACGCCCACGATCACATTCGCTCGTTGCGATCCGCTCACTCCTCGGCTGACATCGACGGAACCACCCAGCACTCGCGGTGTGTAGTAAAACCCAGACCCAATCGTGAAACTTCCGCTCCACTGCACCCCATTCAACACGTGCGACATCCTTCCACTCGTCAAAAACTTCTTTCCTTCGCCAAACGGCAAGTCACAAATCCAATTCCCCGTAAACTTCTGCCGTTGGTCAAAACTCGACAAACTCCGTTCCGCTGAAATGTCGAACGGATCCTGTGCCACCACCACGCCACCTCCTCCAATTGACGCGGCATCATCGATCGATTTGAAGTAAACGTAACTCGCCCCAAGTCCAAGCCCTTTCGCCATCCGTTTTCTTATTCGTATCGAGCCCGCATGCAGGATCGAATTGCCTTCTGACGACTCGTAAATGAATGGTGCCGCTGCCTGTCCCAACGAAAGGTCGCAGTCTCCCGTCACCGAGCAAGTCGGCACAAACGCGCGTTCCGTGTCCAGTCGTGTTCCCTTCGCCCCGTTGTAGCCCACGTTGAGTTGCACATTCCAAGGGAGCTGCCGCTGAACGTCCACATTCCAGATTTGCACATAACCCAGCCGGTAATTCGGATCCAGCGAGTAGTTATTCGTCACCGTTCCTGGAGGATTGCCGGGAAATCCATTGATCAACGTCAGATTGCTATCCGTAGGGTTTACCGCAGAATTCGTTTCCGCCAGGGCAAATGGTGGTTGAAACGCAAAATTCCGTATGAAACTCCCGTACTGCGCCAGGTTGTAATTGATCCCGTACCCGGCGCGCACCACCATATTCTTATCGACCTTCCAAGCCAGCCCCAGGCGTGGCGCCCAATTGTTCCGATCCGGCCTCACCAGCGATGCCGGAAATACACCTGCCCCCGTCTGCCCTGCAACAATTTGCGTTCCGGAGACCGATTCCGGACTGTAATTGACCCTCAGGTTCGCTATCCGGTCCTCCGCTTCCGTAAACGGCCCGACATATTCATAGCGCAATCCTAGATTCAGCGACAATTTCGCAAAGATCCGCCAATCATCCTGCGCATAAATATCATACGAATTGGCCCGGAAGTTATAATTGTTCGTTCCCGATTGCAGGCTCGTTTGCTGCGGCAATCCCAGCAGGAAGTCTGCAAAATCGCTTCCTGTTCCCGCCACCGGCTGTGTACTTCCCGGCAAATATTCTGCGGTTCCAAATCCCGTGAACACAAAGCTTCCTTCGGCATTTCGGGCGGAACGAAATCCCTGCAGGATTCGCCGGTAATCTCCTCCGAATCGCACGTTGTGTTTTCCGTGATTCCACATCACCGTATCGGAAATCGTGTACGTCTGATCCAGTTCGCGGCTGGGCACCGGTCCGCTGAATCCCGAATAGCTATTAAACGAAAGTCCTGGCAATCCCCAATCGAACGGGTCCGTTGATATTCCCGTAATTCCTGCGGCACCGGCCACGTCGGTAATTCCCGAATATAAATTCGTCGTCGAACTCCGATTGTGGTTGTAAGTAAACCCCAGTGAATTCGTCAGCCGCCCTTTTCCATACGTCCAGCGCGCATTTCCATTCCATCCCTGCATATTTGTACTTCCCGCCAGCGATGGGAACGGATTCACAATCGCACTCTTCGCACGTGACCAATTGAATCCCACATTCAAATTATTTCGCGGCCCTCGTCTGCTGCCACCGCGGCCACCTCCGCCACCGCCCCCCGGCCCACCGAACATCGGGCCGCCTGTTCCACTGAAGTTGTGGATCAGCCTCATACTCAGCGCGTCTGTGTCGCTATCGGCTGACGTTATGTAGTGAAAGTTCTGTGTTGTGCCCGGCAAATTCGGCAGCGGGAGATAATTCAACAGCGCTGTTGACGCAGAGCTGATTCGTGTTGGATCAATCGAATTGTTCGCAAATGGCTGTCCCGTCAGCGGATCGAAAATCGTAACCGGGGCGCCGTTCGAGCCCGTCAACCCAGCAAGATTTCCACCACGTTCCGCCACCGTAGGCACCGTGCTGAAGGCATCGTAAGGTGTGCTCCCCCTCGTCCCATTCCATCCGACTGTATAAAAAGTCGTCTTGCTCCAATCCACCAGGCCGGGAATTTTCAGTGGTCCGCCCATAAACGCGCCAAATCGTATTGTGTTGTAACTCGCTTTCGTGTTTTCCTGGCCGCTCAGCGAATACGGCCGCGCATCCAGTCCGGAATTGTCGTCTTGAAAATACAAAAACCCGTGCGGCTTGTTGATGTCGAAACCGCGCCCCATCCGCCCAATCGCAATGGGTCCGCCTCCACCAGGTCCTCCAAATCCAACAGCTCCGCCGGGCCCGCCGAATCCCCCGCCGCCGGGTCCTCCACCAAACCCACCGCCACTCTGCTGCGCCCGGTCGCGGTATTCCTGGATTCGCTGTTGCAACTCTTCTTCGTTCCCGTTTCCAAAATCCTGACTTCGTCCTTGCGCTTGCGCCCCGGCCACTGCCACCGATTCGGTGGACACATCCGTGCCGGCACCGTTCATGGGCAAGCTGGAAAGATCGCTGGCACTTACCGAACCTCCGCCATTCCCGTTACTTCCCGCGTCGCCGCCTGCACCGCCTCCAATCAGGCTGGAAAGCGATCCTTCCACGGTGAGGTTTTGAAATCCTCGATTCTTCGCAAATGCTGCGCTTATCGCTTCCGCTTGCTGCTGCCGCGAAGCCAGTATCAGCTCCGCCTCCACTTTGCTCGCGGGATTTTCGGGGTTCAGCACCACCTCTTGCGTCAGCGGAGCAAATCCCATGAACTCCACTTTCACCACATATCGTCCCCGCGGCAGATTTTTCAGCACGAACGACCCATCTACGGCCGTCGCCACGCTGAATTTTTTCCCAGTTAACGTATTTCCCGCGGTCACTGTGACGCCCGGCAATCCGACCTTGCCGTTCTTTACCGTTCCGCTGATCTGGAAGGAAGCCGTCGCTGGCGTTGCACTTGCAACTGCGGGCGCTGTCGTTAGCACTGGCGCGGGCGGCTCTTGTCCCCTCGCCAGGCACACCACCACAGTTGCGCAGATCAGCGCCATAGAGACCAACACCAGTGCTGCGCGCAATACGACTTTCAACCCGCTACTCCTGAGGCTTCGGTGGTGCTGCCGCATCACCGTTCGGCTTTGCAGGCCCGTTCTGTCCAGCCATCTCCTGCATGCGCTTCCACTGTTCCGCGTTCATTACCATCACGCCTTTTGGCACAAACACATTGTTCAGAACGGCACCTCGCGCCATCAGGTGATCTCCCACTTGGACATCCGCCATTGTGATGCTTTCTCGCCCGCGACGCAGCGAAGTCTCTTCATTCAACTCGAGCGTCTGTGTCACATTGTCCGTCCTTAATACTGTAATCTTCGGCGCGTCGATGCTCTTTACTTCACCCGCCACATAGTCTTTTCCCAGCGTTCCCAATTGCATCCCACCGGGACCACCAGGCCCACCCGGTCCGCCGCTCCGCGTTCCCACCAGTTTCGCAGTCACCGTATGATCCGCGTTCTCGTCTCCGCGTACCATCACCATGTCGCCCACTTTGAAATCCGTGATGGCCGCCTTCTCCCGCTCTTTCCGGAATTCCGTCTGCTCTGTCAATTTCACCGTAACTGTTTGTCCATCCCGCCCGGTCAGTACCATCGTGCCTGCTGCTAGCGACGTGACTTTTCCGAAGATCGGCCTTGGTCCATTCTGTCCTTCTCCCCATCGGCCGCCCTGCCGCTGCGCCGCATTTCCTCCCATATCCTGACCAGCCGGATCCTGCGCCCTGACTCCAGCCGTCCCGGCCATCATCATCACAAACGAAATCCCTAAAATGTAATTACGCTTTTTCATTCTCCACCTCTCATCCTTTATCTAATGCTTTTGTGACCGGTGTCGCTGTCTTGTTTAGGATCGGCCTTACGTTTCCTCTGATCTTCAATTCTGCACTTGCGCCATTTTTGCTTAGACGCATCCAGCCACCCTCGCGTGTCGCCTGACTGGCATTACCTCATGTCCGGGAAGTCTCTTCAGACCGGCATTTTCGCGCAGAGACACCGCTATTATCCTTCCCCGAAATGCCTCAGAAGGTTCCCCGCAAATCTGGAATGGTTCAGTGCTGCGATTCGTCCAACAGTTCCTTCAGATACCCCTTCCACACTGCCGCCCAGGTATGGGTTCCATGTCCATGCGTCATTTCCGATGTTGGCAGCAGGACAAATCTTCCGTGCTTCACTCGTTTGATTTCCCGCTCTGCAATCCCCAGTTCGGGAGGATTAATAAAATCATCTCCCGAATTGATGTACATCACTGACGCCTGAATCGCCTCCAGCTTCGATACTGGGTCGTAATCCCGCGAGGCGCTCACCGCATAAAGAAAATCGTTGGCATCCAGCCGCGCTGTCACCCTCTGCATGAATTGATCCAGATACTTGTCGGCCGCATCGCGCGTTGGATAGTCTTCCTGCAAGTGGAGTGGCGCGCTTCCTGCGATCAACAGGAAATCCGCGGCAATTTGCAGTGCCGCTCGTGGCTCGCCGGTGTACTCTCCATTCTTCCAATCCGGGTCCTGACGAATTCCATCGATCACCATCTTTCGCCAGATACGATTTCGCCCGGCGATCTGCATCGGTTGGCAGGCCAGCGGCATCAGGGCATCCATCGCATCCGGATAGCTCTCGCCCCACATCCAGGAATGCATGCAGCCCATCGAAGTGCCCAGTATTAAGCGCAGATGATTTACGCCCAGTCCCTTGAATACCAGGTCATGTTGCAGCGCGATCATATCCGTGTAGGCGTATTGCGGAAAGCGTGCGTGCAAGCCGTCGCTCGGTTTGCTGGATTTTCCATGACCAATATTATCCGGCAGGATGATGAAATACTTGCTCGCGTCCAGCAGTTGTCCCGGCCCGAACAGCACTCCCGCAAATATGGGATCGAGCAGGCCGCCTCCCGTTCCGCCGGTCCCGTGCAGAATCAGGACCGCGTTGGTCGTTTGTCCGTTTGCGTTCTTCTCCGGCTTGCCCAGCGTTCGATAGTGGAGTCGAACTTCGGCCAGAGACTCGCCCGATTGAAAATGGAAATCATGCGCCCTGTAGTCGCCTTCCTGTGGTGCAGGCCAGTTGGGCGATTCTTTAGCTTGTTGTGCAGGTGAAACGCGTGTCCCCGCAATCAGCAAGGCAACTAGTGAAAACAAGCAGACAGCTAATTTCCCTTTTGACATTTGTCCCTCTGCGTTCCGTCGCGGCGCAAATAAGTTCCGCACGAAGAAGAAATCATACTCGCGTCATTCGTCGATGAGTACGAAATGTTGTCACAGAATGAGGAATCGCCCGCAAAACGCGCCGGCAAATGCAAAAGAAAGAAGTGGGGAACTAGGAGACCTCGCCGGTGTCTCCGACGCTGAAATAAGTACAATCGGGATGCTGGAACACCAGAGCGCTGACACTGGCTTCAGGGTCCATCATGAATCCTTCCGTAAGTTGTACGCCAATCTCTTCCGGCCGTAGCAATTTCCAGATGCTCGCCTGATCTTCCAGATCAGGGCATGCAGGATAACCGAAGCTATATCGCTTCCCGCGATACCTCGAAGTGAACCGCTGTGCCATCGTCATCTCTGCCGGATCGGGAGATCCCCAGTCCTCCCTTATCCGCCGGTGCAACCACTCCGCGCATCCCTCGGCCGTTTCAATCGCCAACGCTTGCAGTCCGTGCGACTTGAAGTAGTATCCGTCCTGCTTCGCTTTTTCCGCGCGTTCACGCACGCCTTCTCCCGCCGTCACCACGAACACGCCAACGTGATCCCGTTTTCCTTCCCGAGCAGGCAAAATGTAATCGCTCAGGCATAGCTGATCCCCGCCCCCCTGCCGCTTGAATCGCCAGGTATGCAGCGGCTCCTTTCCGCCTGGCGCATAGACTCGCAGATCGTTGCCCGCGGACTCCGCCTCAAAAAACTGCCACACAGCTTTCACAGCCATAAACGTGGCAGCTTCTTTCTTCACTTCCTCCATCTCGTTGAACAACTCCACGGCCTTCGTTTCGCGCTCCGCCAGCCGCTTCTCAAAATCCCCACGGTAGCCCATGTGCCGTCCAAACAGCATGAACGGATTGATGTAGCTCCATATTTCGCGCAAATCCGGCACCAGTCGTACCTTGCGATCCAGAGTTCCCACTGGCTGAATCGGTAAATCTGCGCGCACTTTTGGCGAACGAGTCACAGGAGCCTTCTCTGCGATCTTCACGGTGGTCTGTACCGTCACGCCATCCCCGGAAACCAGTTGTTCGCTGATAACTCGGTCGCGAGTCGCCGGGTCCATCAACTCATTCATCAACCGCAGCCCGGTCATCGCGTCTTTCGCATAGCACACCGCTCCGCCATAGCTCGGTGCAATTTTTGACTGCGTAAATTTGGCGCTAAGCGCCGCCCCGCCCACCAGCAGCGGAACTGCAATCCCTGCATCCTTCAAATCGTTTGCCGTAATCACCATCTGCTGCGCGCTTTTCACTAGTAATCCCGAAAGCCCGATCGCATCCGGCTGGTGCGCTTGAAACGCCTTGATCAAATCCTCCGGTGGCACTTTGATTCCCAGATTCACAACGTCGAATCCGTTGTTCTTCAGGATAATCTCCACCAGATTTTTCCCGATGTCGTGGACGTCGCCCTTCACCGTCGCCAGCACTACTTTCCCGCGCTTTGCCGTGTCGGCCTTCTCCATGAACTGTTCTAGGTGGTTCACCGCCGCCTTCATCGCTTCCGCCGATTGCAGCACTTCCGCCACAATCAATTCGTTCGCGTTGAATAGCCTTCCCACCTCCGCCATTCCGGCCATCAGGGGCCCATTGATAATCGCCAGCGGATTTTCGCCTTCGGCCCGCTTGTTCTCCAGGTCCTCCACCAGCCCGTCCCGCGTTCCTTCGATAATGTAATTCGCCAGTCGCTCGTCCAGAGGCAAATCCTCTGCCTTTACCTTTTCTTTTTTCGTCGCTGTGCGGAAATGCTCCGTGATCGCCACGATGTGATAGTTGTTGATCGCCGCCTTCTGCTCTTTGCTTTGTTGCCGCCAGTCGGTAAGCACATCCTTCAACAACTCTGCCCGCGGATGATCCGCCGGGACATCTTTGGGAGCATGCTGGAACAATACGTTCTCCGCCAATCGCCGCTCCACTTCCGGAATTGACGCGAATCGTTCGAGCTTTTCCGTATTTACGATTGCCAGGTCCAACCCGGCTTTTGTGCAGTAGTACAGGAAAACCGAATTCACCACTTCTCGCGCGCCGGCTGGCAATCCAAACGACACGTTTGAAATTCCCAGAATCGTTCGCGAATCCGGCAGCGCCTTCTTGATCAGTCGGATTCCTTCCATCGTTTCTACTGCACCGCCGATGTAATTTTGATCCCCGGTAGCACAGGGAAATACCAGTGGATCAAAAATAATATCCTCCGGAGCCATCCCGTATTTCGTAGTCAGCAACTCGTAAGATCGCTGCGCAATCGCCAGCTTCCGTTCCCGCGTAAACGCCTGCGCCTGTACGGGGTCCTCGTCGATGCAGCCCACCACAATCGCGGCCCCGAAATCGTGCGCGATCGGTACCACCTTCTCAAACTTCTCTTCGCCATCCTCCAGATTGATCGAGTTGATGATCGCCTTCCCCTGGCAATAGGTCAGCGCCAGCTGTACCGCCGTCGGGTCGGTCGTGTCTATCATGATCGGCGCCTTAATCTTCCGGATCAGCTTCTCGTAAAATGGCGGAATATCTTTCTTCTCGTCCCGCTCCGTGCTCTGCAAACATACATCGACGATGTGCGCGCCGCCTTTCACCTGTCGGCGCGCAATCTCCGTCGCCTCTTCAAACTTTTCTTCGGCCATTAAATTTTTGAACAACCGAGACCCGATCACGTTTGTTCGCTCGCCCACCAGCAATGGCCGTGTCTGATCGTCTGCCTCAATCGTCTCTACGCCGGAGTACACCGCGCGATGCGCTTCCACCGGTCGCACCCTTGGCTTCTTGCCCTCTACCATCTGTGCAATCGCCCGAATGTGCTTCTCGGTAGTCCCGCAGCATCCCCCCACCAGGTTCAGCCAGCCATGATTGACAAACTTTTCCAGTTGCGCCGCCAACGTCGATGGCGTCTCTAAATATTTTCCCTCCTCATCCGGCAATCCCGCGTTCGGATAGCAAGATACAAACTCGCCTGTCAGCCCGCTCAACGTCCGTATGTGATCCGTCATGAACTCCGGCCCTGTTGCGCAATTCATCCCAAACGCCAGTGGGTGTGCATGCCGCAGCGATGCCCACATCGCTTCCACGGTCTGTCCCGCCAACATCGATCCCATCGGCTCAATGGTCACTGAAACCAGGAAGGGAACTGGCGTTCCAATCTCTTTCGAAAGTTTATTGATTGCCAGAATCGCCGCTTTGATGTTCCGCGTATCCTGGCTGGTCTCCACCAGCAGTAGATCCGCTCCGCCTTCCACCAACCCCTTAGCTTGCACGTAGTACGAATCCTGCAGCCCCTCGAACGTTACGCCGCCCGTCACCGTAATCGCCTTCGTAGTCGGGCCCATCGACCCGGCCACAAATCGCGGCTTCTTCGCCGTGGAAGATTCATCCGCAGCCTGTCGAGCCAGTTCCGCCGCCTTCTTGCTCAACTCATGAGCGTCTTTTTCCAGCCCATATTCCGCCAATACCAATGGAGTTGACCCGAACGAATTCGTCTCAACGATGTCTGCGCCTGCCTCAAAATATTTCCGGTGGATGTCCAGAACCACGTCCGGACGCGTGCGTACCAGATTCTCGTTGCAGCCCTCCAGAGCCGTCTCGCCAAAGTCCCCCGCCGTCAAATCCCTCTGCTGCAGCATGGTGCCCATCGCGCCATCCAGCACCAGGATGCGTTCCGTCATTAGCTCTCGTAGAGCCTTTTCCGATTCCTTCAGATTTCTCATTCCGTCAGCAACCTCGGGTTCCTTCCAGGAGTTTTTAGGGAGTCGTAGCTTGAATTCCGACATTTAAGAGCTTCACAAAATGGGCTTTAACCCCTGAGGAATCCCTTCCTGTGTATCGAGGGCATAGCCGTACAGGCACTTGCCCATCTTCTCTATTTTAAGGGTATTTACTCCTATTCCCCACCTCTCTGCAGCCAATGGGGATTTGATGCCCCTCAACCCCCCGGAAATACGCCTTATCCGTCAGTAACAATTCGTGAACATCTGTCCCTATTGCCCTTGCCCCAAAGCCCGGCTTTCTCTACCCTCAAGTACAGTGGCTACTAAACGAATGTCTCCGAAACTCACTGTCTGTCTGCTTTCCCCGCACCCACTGGTGCTGACCGAATTCGAACGCCTTCTCGGCAAGGCCTCCCAATTCAAAGTCATCGCCAAACAACTCGAATCCACGCTCGCTCCCGATCTTCGCAATCTTGAGCCGCCCAAAGCACAGGTCTATGTCATTGACGCGCATGCTGCCCGTCAAGCCACCGGCGCTCTCCTCACCAATATTCTTGAGCGTGTCACCGACGCGCGCCTCATCGTCGTTGGCGACGGCATCAACGACGCCAATGCCTACTCGCTTCTGCGCCTTGGTGTAAAAGGGATTCTGTCTTACGCTGAAGCTCGCGATCAGCTCTCTCGCGCGCTTCCTCTGGTTTCCCAAGGTGGTTTCTGGGTTCCTCGTTCCGTGCTCTCAGGCTTCGTTGATTCCATACTCACCAGCCAGGGCCGCCGCATGAAGACGGAATCCATCACTAACCTCAGCCGTCGCGAACAGGAAGTTCTCGACTCGCTCCTCGAAAATCTTTCCAACAAAGAGATCGCCAGCAAACTCAATATTGCCGAGCGCACCGTGAAATTCCACGTCTCCAATTTGCTCAACAAATTTGGAGTCCGCCGCCGCGCCGACCTCATCCTCCTGACTTTCCAGCGCCGCATGGCCCAGGCCTAAGTAGACTGCTCGCAATCATCGAATTTGTCATCCTGAGCCCGCCCACTTGGGTGCGAAAGACCTCAACTTTGCTCTTCGAGGGATCCATCCTCCCTCGCATTCAGGTACTACTCACCCTTCGGTCCAGATTAAATGCTGCGCTGATCAACGCCAGATGCGTGAATGCTTGCGGAAAATTTCCCAGCGCTTCGCCTTGCGACCCGATTTGCTCCGCGTAAAGACCAAGATGATTGGCATAACCGAGCATGCGCTCAAACAGCAGCTTTGCTTGCTCGAGTTTGTCGGGAATTGTCTCGCTCGCTCTTGTCAGCGCCTCCACCAGCCAGAACGAGCACATATTGAACGTGCCCTCTTCCCCGGGAAGCCCGTCGATTCGCGGCTGCGGTGGATAGCGATACACCAGGCTGTCGCTCACGAGCCCGCCCTGGCTTGGGCTTTTGAGGATTGCATCAATCGTACTCAACATTCGCGGGTCGTTCGGCGCCATGAAGAAAACCAGGGGCATGATCAGCAGCGATGCGTCCAGGTCTTCGCTTCCGTAAAACTGCGTAAAGGCCTTCCGCTTTTCGCTCCAACCTTTCGTCATCACTTCTTCATAAATGCGATCCCGCTCTTGAATCCACTTCGCCCGGTTCGCTGGCAAAGCGCGCTTGTCCGCCAGTCGGATGCCCCGGTCCAAGGCTACCCAGTTCATCACTTTTGAGAACACGAAATGCTCCTCGCGATTTCGCATTTCCCAGAGTCCCGCGTCCGGCAGTTGCCAGTTTTCGCATATCCAATCCAGTCGTCCGCGAACCTTTACCCACGTGTCGTAGGAAATCGGGCTGACGTATTTGTTGTACAGATAGAACGCATCCATGAGTTCGCCATAAACATCAAACTGAATCTGCGACGCGGCAGCATTGCCGATCCGCACGGGGCGCGACCCTTGATAACCCTCCCACCGCTCCAGTGTCTCCTCGGGAATCGTGATTTCTCCATGAACCGTGAACATCACCGGAAAAGCCTTGTTCGGCTGCAAATTCTTCGACGCGTACTTTTCCACCCAATTTATGAATCCTGCAGCCTCTTCTCGGAATCCGATGCGCAGAAATCCGTAGACCGTAAAAGCCGCATCTCTCAACCACGTGTATCGGTAATCCCAGTTGCGGATTCCTCCCACCACCTCGGGCAAACTCGTCGTGGGCGCCGCAATAATCGCTCCGGTTGGCTCAAAGGTCAGCAGCTTCAAAACTAACGCCGACCTCTCCACTTGCTCTCTCCATCGGCCTTGGTAACTGCAGGAACCAAGCCAGGTGTGCCAGTACCTTATCGTCGTCTCGAAGAGTTCCCTAGCTTCCTCTTCGCAGGGTGCGCACTCTACCTGTATGCTGGTTTTCGATCCGTGCCCTTTCAACAGGAAGACTTCGGATTGCCCTTCCTCTAATGTGAAGTCGGCGGCTACCCCTCCCGTTCCGTCTTGCTTCAACGACACATCCGACGATAGGTTGAACGTCAAACCACTGCTTCGAAAACTCGCTCCGTTCCCGTCCAGCACCACCTCATGACTCTGGCGTCCGTAATCGAACGCAGGCCGGCAACTGAGCAACATCCGCACCGAACCTTTTACGCAGTGAACTCGGCGACAAAGATAGCCATTCCACGGCGAATCATCTGCCAACCCTACCGGCATGAAATCTTCCACTTCCGCGATACCGTCAACAAGCAGGAATCTCGTCACCAGGATGTTTGTAGATGGCCAGTAAAACTGTTTGTGCCGCACCTGCCCGCTGGAAGGGCAGATTTGGAAGTGGCCTCCGCGGGTGTCATCCAGAATCGCTCCGAAAATACTCGGCGAATCGAAATGTGGATACGAATACCAGTCAATCGATCCGTTCATTCCTACCAGGGCAACCGTCCGCATATTGCCGATGATCCCGTAGTTTTCGATTGCTTGATAAGGCATCCAAGTCTCCTTCCGAAAAGCACAGTTGAATTGCTCTGCGTCTTCACGATCGTTTTAGAGCCTTCGGATGTTAGCTCGGCCGCAAGAAAAGTGGTTTCAGGGGAACACTGTATTGCCAGGCGCATTGTCGTCGTTCGAACTCCCCTGGGCGTCCCTACTTTGCGCTCACGCTCCTAAACACACGCACCATCCAATTTGGCCAATTCCCGAATGAATCCCCTCAACCATTCCGTTATGATCCGCGCGGCTGCTGGTTTACTCTCAACAAACCCCGAACTTTCAGAGGTCCCCATGGAGCAAACCCTGCAAAATACAATTTCACTCCTATCCACCACTCCGGCAACTCTAAACGCGCTTCTCGGTAATCTTCCGGAATCCTGGACGCACAGCAACGAAGGCGAAAGCACTTGGACCGCCCTCGAAGTTGTCGAACATCTTGCCTACGTGGAACGTGCCGACTGGATTCCCCGCCTGAAGATCATTCTGCAATTCGGAGAGTCTCAAATCCTCGAGCCCGTGAATCGCTCCGCGCACAAAAAAGATCCTGGCCCAAAGTCACTCGCCCACTTGTTGGATGAATTTGCCAGCCTGCGTCAGGAGAATCTAAACCAGTTGCGTGCCATGAATCTTCAGCCGACCGACTTGAAACGCCATAGCCATCATCGCGCTCTCGGCCCGGTCGCTCTGTCGCAACTCCTCGCCACTTGGGCCACCCACGATCTGACCCATCTCCATCAAATCTCCAGAATTCTCGCGCACCAGTACAAAGCTGCCGTTGGCCCCTGGATCAAATATCTCGGCGTTTTACACTGTAACGCTCACAGCTCTCTTCACTGAACATTCAACAAACGTCGAGACAACTTCTCTTTTGCGTGACCACTTGTAAATCTCAATTCGGTTTTTTGGGTACTCTCTGCGCCGGATCATAGAAAAATGTCTCCTCTGCAATTCGCTCTCCCTCCCACCTCTGGTAGGCGAGTTCCTCCATATGCGTCTTTGACCCATCCAGCCATTCGAAGTCAAATATCCACCGAATCACCACTCGATCTCCGTTCACAAATACCGGCCTCACGCACTTCGACTTCACCGACTTCGCCCTCGCAAACACCCCGTGTTCATTGGCTATATGCTTCTCTCGTCCAACTCGCGGCACACCCTGGTTCTCCTGCATCGAAGAATCGGCTGTATAGAATTCCTCAATCGCTTCCGCGTGTGCATTCTCTTCCACTCGTGCCACAAATCTCTCCAGGGTCTCCACTGTTGGCATTTCGCTTCTCTCCCGGTCTTAAACTCTTCAAAGCCTCAGTTGTTATTGATGTTCGGGCCCCATCGACCGTTGCACTTTCCATCCGCACCACTCCTGCACTTCCACACACCGCTGGCGGTCTAGCTTTTCCACCTCATCTGGCTTACTCTCTCTCAGTTTTAAGCACGCACCATTCAACCGGGTCATCTTACGAAAATTGTCATACCGCGGAGGCGGCAGCACGCATGAATGAACTACAGCCGGATCACATACTTCAGGTAGGCCTGGGTTTCTGGGCTTCGAAAACATTGCTGAGCGCCGTGGAAATGGAGCTCTTCACGGAACTGTCGAAACACCCCGAAGATCTGGAAACGCTACAAGGACGCCTGGGCCTCCATCAGCGAGCCGCGCGCGATTTTTTCGACGCCCTCGTGGCCCTGAACTTCCTCGAACGCCGTGACGGGAAGTATTACAACACGCCGACCACCGATCACTTTCTTGACAAGCGCAAACCTTCCTACATGGGCGGCCTTCTGGAGATGGCCAATCACCGCCTCTATCCTTCTTGGGTCCATCTGACCACTGCGCTGCGCACTGGCCTTCCTCAAAACGAATCGAAAGACGGGGCCGACGACCCGTTCGTCGCTCTCTATGCCGACCCGGCTCGTTTGAAAGAGTTTCTGCGCGCCATGTCTGGTGTCAGCCGCGCAGCGAACATGGCCATCGCTCGCAAATTTCCCTGGAACAAATATCGTACTGTGGTGGATGTTGGAACGGCACAGGGCGACCTACTCACCCAAGTACTGCTCGCCAATCCCCACATCGAGGGAACTGGCTTTGATCTCCCGGAAGTGGGACCGGTCTTCGAAGAATATCTGGCGGCAAACGGGCTTTCCAGCCGCGTGAAATTCTCTCCCGGCAGTTTCTTCACTGACCCTTTACCGAACGCCGATGTGGTCATGATGGGCCACATCCTGCACGACTGGAATCTTGACGAAAAACAAATGCTGGTTCGCAAAGCCTACAATGCACTGCCGGCGGATGGCGCCTTCATCGTCTACGAGAGCATTATTGATGACGACCGCTCCACCAATTCCTTTGGCCTGCTCATGAGCCTGAATATGCTGGTGGAAACTCCTGGCGGTTTCGACTACACCGGTGCCGACTGCGCTGGCTGGATGGAGGAAGCGGGATTCCGCGAAACACGCGTCGAACATTTGGTGGGTCCAGACTCGATGGTCATCGGCATCAAATAACGCGCCCCGGTTCTTCGTGTCCGCCGCACTGGACTTGCCCCAAACGCAGGTGTATCCATTGTCTCGAAAGAGATGATCTTGAATGTTCCGATGCCAGGCAACTCAGCCGCAACGATGTGCCAGCGTTGGGAGGCGATCCATGAATATTCGCAAAGCAGAATTGATTAGCGCTTTGATCCTGGTGGCTTGTGCAGCCAGTGCTCAGAACAACCCGAAACCGGCTGTTCCGCCCAATGTTTCATCCGGCAAGCAAACCTACGTGCATCATTGTGCCTCTTGTCATGGAGACGACGGCAGAGGCAATGGCCCCACCAGTTCGGCTCTGAAGACGCCACCGCCGGATCTCACCACACTCGCGATCCATCACAATGGCAAATTCCCGGAAGAATACGTCGCTGGCGTGGTGCGTTTCGGCAAGCCTGTCTCCGCACACGGCTCATCCGACATGCCCGTCTGGGGCCCTGTTTTCAGTGTCCTCGAAAACGGCAACGAAGTGGCCGTGCGCCAACGCATCAAAGAACTGTGCGACTATCTGGCCTCTATCCAGGATAAGGAATCGTAAACGCATCGAATCGAACCTATCACCGCAACGCCCAGAAGACCGTGTATTAAAACTGGATTTGAGAAGGAGACCTTCATGAACCGCAAAATCGTCTTGGGAACTTTGTTTTTTCTTCTCGCCCTTGCTCCCGTCAAGCGGCTCGCTCTTGCTGAACCCAAAATTGATAACGCCGCCGATGCAGACGCCAGATCCGCCATTCGCGGCCTCATTGACATGTACGCCCAATCGATTAGCGACGCCGACGCGAAACTGGGAGCCGAAGTTTGGTCGACTACGCCAGACGTTAGCTTTATCCAACCTCTTGGGACTCAGCGCGGCTGGGACGAAATCTCCACTGTGATGTACGCAAAAATCATGGGCGGCACTTTTTCCAAACGGAATCTCAAACTAAACGGCGAGCCAATCATTCAAATTTACAATGATGCGGCGGTCGTGACCTTCAACTGGGACTTTGTGGCTGTGTTTCGCGCAGACGGGAAGCCCGCCCATACCACAGGAAGAGAAACACAAGTTTATGCCAAGCTGCCGACGAAGGGCTGGCGCTTGGTTCATGTGCATTACTCCGGGCCGCCAACCACGATTCCCGGTCAAGGATTCTGATTCGAAAATGAGCTGCTCTCCAGCGCCGGATGTTTGGTTTTCCTCACTTTTCTCCGCAAAAATCAACTCTAACCTCAATCATTTCAACACTTACGTTGACCCCCGGGGTGAGGGGTACTCAGCCGCACAAACCGCGCCTCCTTCCAACGCCTTTGTCATCCTGTCTTGCGACGAAGGATCTCAACCTCAGCCCCACCTACCAATAATCCCCGCGTCTCTTCTCCCACTTCCACAACTGCGCCAAATCCGCGACGACGTTCTGTGATTAAATAACTATTTGAAATTCCTCTTACCATGACCACCTTCCACATCGAACAATTCGGCTGTCGCGCCACACAAGCCGATGGTGCTGCCATCGAGCGCCAACTTCGCGAGCAAGGATGCACAGTCGCCAAAAACGCCGATACCGCCGAATTCGTTGTCCTGAACACCTGCACGGTTACTGCTGCAGCAGACACGCAAGCGCGCGACGCCATCCGCAAAATCCATGCTGCCAATCCTCAAGCCAAAATCATCGTCACCGGATGCTACGCTCAACGTGCCCCGGAAGATCTCGCCGCGCTTCCCGGCGTCAGCCATGTAGTCGGCAATTCTCACAAGCCGCAAATTCCCAACTTGCTCACCTCAATCCAGACTAGTCCTTTGCTCGTTTACCCCGAACCTCGAGCGGCCACTCCCCACTCGTCCCGTGCCACTATTCTGACCGGCGACATCTTCGATCTTTCCGATGTCCTCGTCGGTCCCGTCCTCGGCGGCGAAGGGAATCACACTCGTCCCACGCTCAAAATTCAAGACGGCTGCAATTCCCGTTGCTCTTTCTGCGTCATCCCCTTCGTGCGCGGCAGATCGCGCAGCCTTCCCGTCGACACCGTGCTCTCCGAAATTCAGAAACTTTCCGCTTCCGGCTACAAGGAGATCGTTCTCAGCGGCATCAACCTCGGCTCCTATGGCCGTGATCTATCACCCAGGATTGAATTCCCGGAACTCCTCCAGCAGATACTGGAACAGACTTCCGTTGAACGACTCCGCATCAGTTCCATCGAACCTCTCGACGTTACCGCCGACCTGGTCGAGTTCTTTGCTGCCAATGATCGACTGACCCCGCACTTTCACATGCCGCTGCAATCCGCCTCCAACCGCATTCTTGCCGCCATGCACCGCTGGTACCGCGCCGAACACTATGCCCGCCGGGTGGAATTCATCCGTGAACGCCTGCCTCACGCCGCCGTTGGAGCCGATGTCATTACCGGCTTCCCCGGCGAAACCGAGGAAGATCACAGCGCCACGTTGAGTTTCATCGAATCGCTGCCCTTCACCTACCTCCACGTCTTTTCCTATTCGCAACGTCCCGGCACCAAGGCCGCCGCCCTGCCTGATCAGCTTTCCGGCACTATCATCAAAAGGCGCGCTCGCGAACTCCGAGCGTTGGCTGACAAGAAATCTACCGAATTCCGCGCCTCGCAAATTGGCCGCGAACTTAACGTCCTCACCCTGCGCCGCAATGCCAACGATATCGATCGAAACACCACTCCCGCCATCTCCGAAAACTATCTGACCGTCGATATTCCCGCCGCCCTCGACCCCAACCAATTCTTTACCCTCACGATCACCGCCTTTGACGGCAAAAATTTGTTAGCATCTCTTCCACAGCTCGCATTCGCGGGCGCGGAAGGAGCCGGCTGATCGAAACGCGCATGAACTTTCTCGGGATCTCCACTCTGGGTCACAGCTCCGCCGTAGCGCTCCTCAACGAACAAGGTTTTGTTTTTGCCATTGAGGAAGAAAAACTCAATCGCCTCCACGATTCCGGTGAAGTTCCGCGTCTTGCCCTCGATCGTTGTTTGCTCGAAAACCGCCTGAAGCTTTCCGATTGTCGCGCTGTGGGTCTCGCCGATCGCAGCCTCGCCGGCAAATCTTCCCGCTCCCGCAAAAAGCGTGCCCCTCATTCCGCGGCCCTCGATCGCCTTCTGCAACTCTTGCGTGGAGGTCCGCGCCTCTCCCGCTTCGATCACCATCTTTGTCACGCCGCCAGCGCCTATTACACTTCCGGTTTCGATCGTTCCCTCATCCTGACGCTCGATGAAGGCGCCGGCTCGCAATCCGGCCTTCTCGCCCTTGGCGATGGCGATGAAATCGAACCGCTGCACTCCTTCAAGTTCCCTGATTCAATCGCTTGGTTTTACACCCGCGTCACTGAAGTTGCGGGACTTCGTCCACACCGCGACGAGCACAAAATCCAGTGGCTCAGCAAAGATGGCGAACCGGAATTTCTCGAATCCTTCCGCAAGATGTTTACCTGGAAGCCCAACGGCGCTCTTGTACTCAATCGCCGTTACTATGCCCCCGGTCCTGATCATCAGGGTGTTTTCGCACCCCAGTTTTATCGTGAACTTGGCCTTTCCTCGCGCGGCACTTTTCTGACCCCGGCAACTCGTGCGAACATTGCGCGCAGCCTTCAGGATTTCGTCGAAGAGGTAGTTTTGCAACTCACCACGAATTTCCACGAAACTACGGGAGCGACATCTCTCTGTCTGGCGGGTGGACTGTTTCTGAATGTTTTTCTGGTACGTGCACTGGAAGCGCGAGGCGCCTTCGAGCATGTCTACGTTCAGCCAGTCTCCGGAAACGCTGGCACCGCGCTTGGCGCCGCCTATCTTTCTCGCAAGAAAGTTACGGGCCATTCCTGCCGCGCTCCGCTCAGCACTCTGGCACTCGGCATGCATGCCGATTCGCAGGAGATCAAGACCGTTCTCGATAACTGCAAAATCGCTTACCGCTATCTCTCAGGCGAGGACGAGACCGTCAATGAATCGGCAAACTTACTGCTCCGCGACAAAATCGTGGCCTGGTGCCAGGGCCGTTCCGAATTCGGTCATCGCGCCCTGGGCCATCGCAGCCTGTTGGCGTCTCCCTTTTCCGAATACATCATCGAGAACGTCAATCAATACATCAAACACCGCGAAGAGTTTCATCCCTTTGCACTTTCCATCCCTGCGGAATGCGCCGCCGATTATTTTGACGCGCCACCAAACTGCCGGTTCATGGCATCGCTGGCCACACTCAAGAATCCTGTTGCCGGACTGGAGCGCTTCGCTTTTCATGGCAATTCCGTCCGCGTCCATACCGTCGAAAAGCAATCCAACCCGCTCTTCTGGAGGCTTCTCCACAAATTCGGTGAATCCGCACCCGCCCCCATCCTGGTAAACACTTCTTTCAACTTATTCGGCGAACCACTGGTCACCGACCCACGCGGAGCCGTCCGCAGCTTCTACTGCGCCGGCATAGACGCCCTTGCCTTAGGCTCATTCCTGCTGGTGAAATGATGTCCTCGACTCGCATTTATCAGAAGTTTTCTAGGGAAGTGCAACTGAGTGGAACGTTTCAGGAAGTCTCCGCGAATTCTATACCCCTCTTCTCTTCAGTCTCTGCGATAAAGCCTTTGACTTTCGATCACGTCTCGAAGATTACCTGTGCAATCGCCTGTTCCTCTGTGTGCGTGATGCTCACCGCGATGTTTTTCACGCCCAATCGGTCCGCAATGTTCTTTGCCTCGCCCTTCAACCCCAGAGTCGGCTTTCCCCCTCGCACCCTGATTACTTCCACGTCCACCCAGCGTACTCCGCGGCTCCAGCCCGTTCCCAATGCTTTCATCGCTGCTTCTTTTACCGCGAATCGCCCGGCATACCGCTCATATTTATTTTTGAATTGCTCGCAGTACGCCACTTCATCCAGCGTGTAAACGCGCCGCAGGAATCGCTCTTTTTGCGATTCGATTACCGCTCGAATCCGCGGTACTTCGGCAATATCGATTCCCATTCCAACAATCATTTTTCACCTGAAATTCAAACCGCTTCGACCTCAGCCATCAGTTGCGATTATACTGTTCAGATTGTGAAGACGGCAAAATCATTCAAGGGGAATCGCCGCAAGTCTCAGCCGGTGAATCGGCCAAAGTCCGCGACCATTTCTTCGCCTTGGTCATTCGAGAGCAAACAAGGCGTGAAGATTCTACGTCTCGCTCCCTTCTCCAGGATTTCTTGGCTCGTTCACGGATTCAGCACCAGATTCGGGGGACAAAGCACTCTCGATGGAACAAAGGTTCTCAATCTGGGTTTTATGGAATGGGACGAACGCAAGAACGTTCTTGCAAACCGCCTGCAATTCCTGAGTGCGCTTGCAGCGAAGGATTTCTCTCTCGCTCCTCTCAAACAGATTCATTCCGATCTCATCCATCGCATTTCAGGATTGTCGGAAGAACCCGTTTTCGGTGATGCTTCGACAACCGATGTCGCGAATCTGCTTCTCTCCGTACAAACCGCCGATTGCGTTCCGATTCTTCTGGTCGATCCCGGGGAACGCGCTGTCGCGGCAATTCACGCAGGTTGGCGCGGAACGCTCTCTCGCATCACGGAAAAGACTGTCGGTCGAATGCGCCAGGAATATGGGAGCAAACCTTCCGATATTCTTGCTGCGATTGGTCCATCGATTGGCCAATGTTGCTACGAAGTTGGCGTTGGACTGGTCACCAAATTCACCGCATTGTTTCCCGATGGCCACGAATATTTCGATGAACCGCGAACTGGCGATGAACCAAATCCCATTCAGTGGTTGAATATGAAACCTCCGGGACATCAACCTCCACCAAAGAACGTGCATCTCGATCTGCGCAAGGCAAATGTTTCGCAGTTGCGAGCTGCGGGAATTCGGTCAGCTGATATTTATGACAGCGACTTATGCACTGCTTGCAACGCGGATTTGCTGTTCAGCTATCGCCGTGAAGGTTCGCAGTCTGGAAGATTGATGTCTGTGATTGGAATCCGCTCGAAAGGATAATTGCTGTCATGCATTTCCACCTGGCGCAAATCAATATCGCTCGTTTGCTCGCTCCCATAGATGATCCGAAGATTGCGGATTTTGTGGCGCAACTCGAGCCAATTAACGCGCTGGCGGAATCGACACCAGGCTTTGTGTGGCGTCTGAAGTCCGACGCTGGAAACGCCACAGACGTCGTTTACAACGATGATCCATTCGTAATCGTGAACATGTCGGTATGGGAATCGATAGAAGCATTGCGCGATTACGCTTACACATCAAAACACATCGATGTATTTCGGGATCGCGCCAAATGGTTTGAAAAAATGGGGAAGCCGCACTATTGCTTATGGTGGATTCCCGCGGGGCACATTCCGACGGTTGCGGAAGGCCGCGAGCGGCTAGAACATTATCAAAGACACGGTCCAACACCGGATGCATTCTGGTTCTCGAAGCAATTTCCCGCGCCGTCACCCGAAAACGTGAATTACTGAGATCTATTTGAGGGCAGTAAGCGGGGAGTTCTTTACTTCGAGTAAGGCCAACTGGCCGCAGGCGGCCATTACATCGCGGCCTCGGGAATAGCGAACAAAAGTGGGAACTTCGCGCTCAGTCAAAATTCTGCGAAATGTTTCAATGGTCTTCTCTCCGGATTCCGTGTAGGGGAGTTCGCCGGGATTCCACGGAATCAGGTTCACCTTTTTGCTTTTCAGCGGAGCAAGTAATTTCGCGACACGACGCGCGTCTTCGGCGGTATCGTTGACGCCGCCAAGCATGACGTATTCAAACGTGATGTGCTCCCAAGGGCGCAGCGGATAGTTGCGGCAGGCCTCTATCAACATTTTCAGTGGATATTTGCGATTGATAGGCATCAACTTGTCGCGTTGTTCATCATTCGAGGCGTTCAGTGAAATCGCGAGTTTCGGGCGGGTCTTTTCTTTGGCCAGGCGTTCAATTCCCGGAACAATTCCGCTGGTCGAAAGCGTCACGCGTTTTGGCGAGAGACCGACACCATCTTCATCCAGCAAAATTCTCAGTGCTGCCATCACATTTTCAAAATTCAGGAGCGGCTCGCCCTGCCCCATCAAGACGACATTGGTCTGTACTTCATCGCCAGATTCGCTTGGGTTGTCATCTTCGTCTGAATTGGCCTCAGCCGAAGTGAGCGCAGTTCCTGGATGTTTGCTCGACATCTCTTTCAGCGGCAACAGCACCTGGGCAATGATTTCACCGGCCGTGAGATTGCGGATCAGGCCCAGTTGAGCGGTAAGACAGAATTGGCAGTCGACGGCGCAGCCTGCTTGCGTGGAAATGCAAATCGTTTGGCGTCGCTCGCTGGGCATGTAGACGGCTTCCACGGAGGCTGGCTTTTGCGCGTCGAGTCCCAAGAGGTAGCGAACGGAGCCGTCACTCGATTGATATTTCTGTTTTACCGTGGGCAGGGAAATGGCGGCTTCTTCCGTTAGTTTCTCGCGCAGCGCCAGAGGCAGATTGGTCATTTCCGCCGGAGCGAATTTACGTTCCGCGTATAGCGCGTGATAAATCTGCGCACCACGGAAAGCGAGTTCACCAAGCGACTGGCAGTATTCGCGTAATTCGTCCCGGGATTTGCCTAGTAGTTTCATAGCTATGATTTACAATCCCTAGCATAACCCGCGCATCCCTTTGTTGCTCTTGCAAGTTGGTACTTCAGGATAAATCACTGAAAATACAGCCGTTATAACGCGACTCGTCAGGTGGACTAGCCTATGCCACAATAGCTTCATGGTCGCTACCACACGAGACATTCAGCGGCACGTGCTGCCGAACGGGTTGATCGTGATTACCGAAACGATGCCGCATGTGCGGTCGGTTTCGGTTGGCATCTGGGTCAACAACGGGTCGCGGCGGGAAGTTCCGGCGGAAAACGGCACAGCCCATTTTCTGGAGCACATGGTGTTCAAGGGAACGGAACGGCGTTCCGCGGAAGATATCGCGCGCGAAATGGATTCCGTTGGCGGAATGCTGGACGCGTTCACTTCCAAAGAGCAGATCTGTTTCAACGCCAAGGTGCTGGACGAGCATTTGCCGATTGCGTTCGACGTGCTGGCGGACTTGGTGCTGCGGCCGAAGCTCGATGCGGATGATGTACGCAAAGAGCGGCAAGTGGTGCTGGAAGAAATAAAAATGGATTCCGACAATCCGGAATACCTTTTGCACGATATTTTTACGCGCGGGTTCTGGCCGGATCACGCGCTGGGACGTCCGATCCTGGGAACACCGGATACCGTGAAAAATTTCAACCGAGAAGGAATTCTGACGAGGTTTCGGAAATGGTTTGCGCCGGATCATATTGTGGTGACGGCGGCGGGCAACGTGACACATGAGCAGGTGATGGCACTAGTGGAAAAAGAGTTTGGCCAGTTGAAACCTTCGGGCGAGCCTGACCCGGAGAATGCGCCTACCTGTGCGGCGCCAATTCAGCTGCAAACCAAAAAAGAATTGGAGCAGGTGCACCTGTGCATCGGAGTGCCGTGCATTCCGCTGGCGGACGAACGGCGATTTGCGGTTGCGGTGCTGAACAATCTGCTGGGTGGGGGAATGTCCTCTCGGCTGTTCCAGAACATTCGAGAAAAGCAGGGATTGGCGTACGCTGTGTTCAGTGAATTGACGCCGTACTCGGATGCAGGAATGCTCAGCGTGTATGCAGGAACGGCGCGGGAAACCGTCGGGAAAGTGCTGGACCTGACGGTGGCAGAATTCCGCGCAATGAAAGAATCGCCGGTAACGGAAGAAGAGTTGCTGAGGGCGAAGAATCATCTTAAAGGGTCGTTGATGCTTTCGCTGGAGTCGACCAGTTCACGGATGTCGAATCTGGCTCGGCAGGAACTATACTTCCACCGGTTTACCACGCTCGACGAGATCCTTACGCAGATTGATGCAGTAACCCGGGAACAGGTGCAGGGCTTGGCGCAGGATTTTTTCAAGACCGAGCAGATTGCGGCGACAGTTCTGGGGCCGTTAAATGGACTGACGATTACGCGGGACCGGCTGAACTGCTAAACCGAAAATCGTCGAACGAAGAGGTAATGGTCTTATCTAACTGTCAGCGACAACGCCAATTGGTGGGTTAGATTTCCAGAAGAAGCGGTCACCGAGACGGAATAATTCCCGGCTGGTGTTCCCGAACCGGGAGATTGTACCGGGCCAACGCTGTTTGTACTCGAACACCCCACAAGCGAAAACACTAGAACATTCAGGATTGAAGCAAACCACGGAGTAAGCACCGCAGGAGGCCGAATCTGATGCGCTTTCTTGGCTGTACAAATGGATATATAAAGCAGCGAACAAAGAAGAAAAGATTCCACGGTTCTGTACCGCAGATAAGAGAGCGGCATTCGGAAGATCGCAGCTGAGCGAAGTGTGGTGGTGATTGTCAGTGTTGTTGTCGCTGCTGACGATGCCCCCGGGGCTACGCTTGCCGGAGCAGAGCTGCAGGATGCACCCGCGGGCAGACCAGAACACGCGAAGGTGACATTCTGATTGAACCCTCCCGATGCTGTCACAGACAAAATGAATATCGCTGACTGACCGGAGGATAAACCTGCGGACTGTGGCATTGCGGAAACCGCAAAGTCTGAGGGAGTCACGCTAACGCCAGTCCCCGACAGAGAAACCATGTGAGGAGAGCCGCTGGCGTTGTCGGTGATAACCACTTGTGCAGAACGAGCACCTGATGCTGATACCAACTGATGAACTGCAAAGAGGTTTGCGCCCGTGCGCAGGCAGGAAGCGCAATCAACATGAGCACTATTGATGTGAGTTGAGTGGAGATGCACGTATATGATTGCCAGCGCGGCCGGCAGAACCAGCAACTCGCTTCCACGACTTCCTTCCAGGTGAAAAGGTCGGTTAGCCAGAAAAACGATACGCTTTGTCAGGCCAGTGCGCGATACGGTGAGTAGGGTAAGGAACGAAGTTTTTGCCTGCAGGAGGACAGATTTACGATTTTTGGGGAATTTGCCGCTAGGGCTTTTTGTTAAGCGCCTGGATTTGTTTGACGAGGGTGTCGATATCTTCGGCAGAGAGTTTGGCGGCGAATTTCGGCATATGGCCTTTGCCGTTCGCGATGATGTTACGGAGATCTTCGGATGAAGCGGCGGCGGTTTTCTCGTTTATGAGGGATGGCCCGGCAAAATGGCGGCCTTCGGCGGTTTTGCCATGGCACTTGGCGCACTCTTTGGTGTAGGCGGGATTGGCGGTCAGAGTGGTTTCGGTTGGGGGAGTTTGCGCAAGAGACGCGGTGAATAAGAGGAGAAGAGAGCCGGCAAGGATCGAGACTTGGTTCGCTTTCAAGAGAGACCTCGTGGAATTGGATTTGGCTAGTCAGGGTAGATGCGAGGATGAGGAAAATGGTCTCCTTGGGGTGAACAGGGGGAAGGAAAGCTGTTGATCATGCCTATTGGCTAGTTTATCGGCAAGGCGCCGCAGCATTTTTTATATTTTTTGCCGGAGCCGCAGTAGCAGGGGTCGTTGCGGCCAAGTTTCTGTTCCTTGTGCAGGGCGGCGGAGTTTGCCGCAATAGAAGCGTTGCGTTGGCGTTGCGGGGCAAAGTAGCGATACATGTCGGTGACAGCGCCAGAGACGGCGATCAGAAGTTTTTCGCGATCTTCGTCGCTGATTGCCGGCTTTTCCGGGAGAAGATGGGAGTGGGATTCGTCGTCATCGTCGGGAAGAGACTCGTCGGCGAGGGTGAGGATCGGGAAAAACCACATGAACTTGGATTCGTCGTCAAAGATTTGCTGCCACGATTGTTCGCGCATGTCCACGCCGCGCATGAAGCCGATGCACCAATTGTTGCCGTAGGCTTTGCCGTCGTCATCCTCGAGGAGCAGAGGCAGGAAGAACTCCTGCGAACGGAATGCTTCACCTACCGCGTCCCAATGGTACAGAAGATGGGTGAAAAGGAGATGGGCGGCTTCGCGGGTCTGAAAGAATTCATCTTGTTCGGCGAATTCACCGGTACCCAAGACTTCCGGAAGATATTCGGCGGTGGGGACAAGTTGTGGGCAACAATGGAGCGCGGCGAAGAAGCCGTCGAGTTCTTCGAGGTCCATGGCGCCCGTCTTCGGAAAGCTGATCGAGAAGTTCGCCAAGGGTTTCGAGCTTGGGATCGAAATAGCGGTCGAGGCTTTCCGGTTTTTCGTCGTGCTCGTCCATACAGCGTGATTCTAGCGCTGCGCGGCGGTTTTGGGGCTGTGAATTTCGCGGTTTCTCGATTGACGCGACTGGCGGGCTCTGCCATCATCTTGAAAGTTTTGCGGATTGCCGGCGTTCGGCCGAACGCCTCAGGGGCTGTCTTGTTTTGGACCTGAAGGTCTGCCCCTAAGAAGTCTTAGCATCAGTTCAGGGAGAAAAGCTCATCGGGTTACGCGTTTCCATACTGGCTTCCGGGAGTTCGGGGAATCTCACGCTGCTGGAAAGCGACAGCACACGCATCCTTGTCGATGCCGGATTGGGGAAACGAGAAACGCTGGCGCGGCTGGCGGCGGTTGAAAAAGATATCGACCGGCTGGATGCGGTCGTCATCACCCACGAACATTCGGATCATTGCAACGGACTTCCGCAGGTGCTGGGACTCTGGAAAGTGCCGCTGTATGTGACCGAAGCTACGATGGGCAGTTTGCAGCGGATTCTTCCCGACACTTTCAGAAAACGACTGCATGGAGTGGAATCGATCCAGGCGGGACAGCGGTTCTGCATTGGCGATATCGATGTGCATGCATTTGCGATTCCGCATGATGCGGTGGACCCGATCGGTTTCACGTTTCGCAATGACGGAACAAAAGTGGCGGTATGCACCGATCTGGGATACATGCCAGAAATGGTGAAGGTGCATCTGCGCGAGACGGACTGCCTGATCCTGGAATCGAATCACGACCTGGACATGCTCAAAGTGGGACCGTATCCATGGGTGGTGAAGCAACGAGTGCTTTCGCGCACAGGTCACTTGTCGAATCATGCGGTGAGCGAATATTTGTGCGACCCGGATGGATTTGACGCGTATGCGCGGTACCTGGTGCTGGCGCACGTGTCGCAGGAAAACAATAATCCGGATTTGGTGAAGATATCAGCGGAAGAAGCGCTGAGGCGGCGTCCGGCAGAGAATGCGTTTCGCGGGGAATTGATGGTGGCGTCGCAGTATGTGCCGCTGAGACCGCTGCAGCTGTAAACGTTCAGCCTCTTGAAGACAAGCAAACCGACGATTTTGGAGGTTTGGTGCACACCCGACTGGGTAATGGCGAAGAACATTCCTTCTTTCAGCGGTATCAACTAATGTTGTTCGATTTGCACTCCCCACATTAGTCGGTTCCATGTTGCTTCGGATTGCGGGAAAATGGGAGGAATCTCGGCGACGTTGGAGAACATCCTCATGAACTTGCCCGTGCCAGAGAAATAGAGAATTACATATCGGTCGTGCAGTGGATCACGCATGGCAATATCGCTAGTCCATCGTTCGACAAAATAGATAACGGCGAGCTTCTCGTTGTGATCGAGTGAACGGATACCGAGCAGGTAGGGTTTGTCGGAAATCGAATCAAGGGCTTTGCCGCGTGACTCTTCCTGCTCGTCGCTGGCGTCGGGTTTACCCGCGATCCGTAGCACTTCGCTGGAACTCATGGACAGTCTCAGCCGTGAGAACTGGGTGCGGGCCTTCGCCAGATCAGCATCGGACATGCGGAATCGCGGTTGTAAGGGGGCACTTTTCAGAAGAATGGACCTAACAGTGCAGCAATCGGGGTGATTCCTCAGCCACGCACAGACTGCGTTCTGCAACCGCTTCCGGTGATCGCCTGTGCTCGGCCAAAGGAAATAGTCGTCCATCCGCAGTTCGGAAGGGTTCCTAGTGGTAAGACTAGGCAACACGTCCACTACTCCTTTGACGCCAAGGATCATGTAAGCAACGTCACCCACAACCGGCGCGCCCAATAGCGGCTCGGTGCGAGGGTCGGGCATCCATTGCGTGTCCATGAGGCGATTCACCAGACACGGGACAGAGTAGGAGCCGAGCCGTTCGAGTGCCTCGTCGGCGTCGTCTGTGATGGGTAGGAAATTATCTTCTTCGGAAGCGGCTTGGTGAGCGCGGGGTGCAACGTTAGCATCCACAATTACGCGATTCTCCACGAAGGTAGCAATATTCGGCAACTGACGGCACATAATCTCGGCAAGTTCCGAAGCACGCTGTGGGTCGAGGACAGCCGTTGGATTGCCGATAACGATTTTGTTTCCCAAGAAATGGGGTCGTTTGCGGAGGACATAAACGTCCAGCAACGCTTTTACTTTAGCGAACTGCTCACGGCAGAAGGTTTTGAAGCCGTAACGAAAATCGACTTCCGGCGCATTAAAGCCAATCGCATCTATGCCGAAATGATGGGCCAGGAAAATGGCACGCTGATTGTGGAACTTTTGCGAAATGATCGTCACGGAGCTTTGGCCGAATATTTCCTTCACCCGGACCACGGAGTCCAGCGTCCGGAAGCCTGCGTAGTCCAAGTAGATCCGGTCGGGGGGAACGCCCTTTTCGACCAGAGAGTTTTTCATGTCTGTGGGCTCATCGTAACCTTGAACGTGATTGTCGCCGCTTACCACGAGATAGCTGACCTTCCGGTGCTCATAGAGTTCCGCGGCGGCGGCAATCCGGTGCTCGAAGAAGGGATTAGGCCAGCCTCCGAAAACTCGTTTGGGACATCCTAAAACCAAACCAACTCGACGATAGGGAACTTGCGACACTATGGAATGGGTGTTGTTTTTTGCCGCGTGAGTAATCACGATCCTGGAAGTAATCAAGAGAGTTACGCAGGCTGCAGCAATCAGAGCGATGAACGCGACGGAAAGTTTTCGAAACTGGGGACGCCATGGGTACTGCATGGCCATAGGATACACGTCCGCATTCGCCGGGGCGAAGTTCGGTAGTGCAGAGCGTTCGGAGAGCATAACAGCAAGCTTCTGAACTCGCGAGGTTCCGTTGACAGTGAAGGAGATTTCCCGTAAGTTGAAAGGACTTGGTAGAGGTGCGACGGCCATAAGTAGTTAGACGCGTTGTCCGAGCAGCATCGGGCGTTTGGCGAAAGGGGTCCGGCCCAGGGGCCGAAACAGGGTTTTGTAAGAAAAACTGTTTGTTGCCGAAATCGTAGTGGCGTGTTGACGCTGCTGCGGTTGGGGGGCAAGTCCAAGGCTTGTCCACTGCCGTTCGTCGCGGTACAAAGACGAATGGAGCGCTATCGAGAGGTGGCAGCTGCGCCCTCGCGGGCAGTCCTTCCTTTCGTGTACCGCTCTCCCCTGAAAATCAAACCAAGCAGGAAATCATGGATCTTTTCGCATTGACGCGCGCGCTGGTGGACATTGATTCAACCACGGGAAGGGAACATGACGTGGCGGATTTTCTGTGCCACTACCTGACACCTATTGCCGCGGCGCATGAGTCGCGCGTGGAACGGCTGGAAGCTGCTCCTCACCGAGACAATATTCTGGTGTCGTTCGGCGACCCGGTGGTGACACTTTCCACGCACATGGACACGGTGCCGCCATTTTTCGGATCAAGCGAAGATTCCACACACATACACGGACGCGGATCGTGCGATGCGAAGGGGATCATCGCGTCGATGATTGGAGCGGCGGAATCGCTGCTGGCAGGGGCGGTGCGAAATTTTGCGCTGCTGTTTGTGGTGGGAGAAGAGCGCAACAGCGTGGGAGCCAGGAAAGCCGCGGAAGCAGCGCGTGGATCGAAATTCCTGATCAATGGCGAGCCAACGGAGAACCAGTTGGCAATTGGAACCAAGGGCGCCCTGCGGTATGAACTGATGGCACAAGGGAAGCTGGCGCATTCGGCTTATCCGGAACTGGGGCACTCGGCGATTCATTCGCTGCTCGATGCGCTTGCCGAAATTCGCGCGATGGAATTGCCTATGGACAAAGTGCTGGGAGCTTCCACGCTGAATGTGGGGACGATTTCCGGCGGGCGTGCTCCGAACGTGATTGCGGACGAAGCGCGGTCGGAAATCATGTTTCGGCTGGTGGGCGATCCGGCGAGTTTGCGTGCGGGGGTAGAGAAGAGTTGCGCGGCACACCAGGTTCAAGCGCGGGAAGTGCTGTTTACACCCGCGGTGCACCTGTCGTCGCTGCCGGAATTTGCGACGACTGTGGTGGCCTATACCACGGACATTCCCACGTTTGATGGCGCGTGGGGAAAGCCGTTTTTGATTGGGCCGGGCAGCATACACGTGGCGCACACGGCGGAAGAGCGCATCCCAAAAAAAGAATTGACCGAAGCGGCTGAAATTTACACGCGGATGGTGCGGCAGCTTCTGGCGACGGGAGCGGCGGCGTGAGTATTCCCCTGGCGATTGTAGGGTACGGCAAGATGGGTCACATGGTGGAACAGTTGGCGCCGGAATTCGGATTTGAAGTGAGGGCGCGACTGACGAGCGCGGATAGCGGGAAGTTGTCGGGGAAATCGCTGGGCGGCGCCACTACAGCGATCGAGTTCACTTCGGGGGTTGCCGCGGCGGAAACGCTGCGACGACTTGCGGCTTTGCGGATAAATACAGTATGTGGAACGACGGGATGGTTTGAACATTTGCCGGCGATACGCGAAGAATTTGCGGCGACGAATACGGCGCTGGTATACGGACCGAACTTTTCGATTGGGGTGAATCTGTTTCTGGACGTGGTGGCGCATGCGGCCCGGTTGTTTGCCACGCAACCGCAATATGAGGCCTGGGCTTGGGAGATTCATCATTCGGCGAAAAAGGACAGTCCCTCGGGAACGTTGAAGAGACTGGCGGCGGATGTGCGAGCGGCGGGATACGCGGGTTCACTGGCGCTAAGCGCCAACCGCGCGGGTGCTCATCCGGGTACGCACGAAATAGGATTTGATTCCGCGGAGGACACGATAACGCTGCGGCACACGGCCCGAAGCAGAGAAGGATTTGCACGCGGAGCGTTGCTTGCGGCTCGATGGATTGCGGGGGAAAAAGGGGTGCACGAGTTTAGAGAGATTGTTGGAGAGTTGCGAGGAATCGAAGCGGCGGGGCAATGAAGTCACGAAGTAAAGAAGCAATGAGGGAAGGAAAGAAAAAGCAGATCCCTCACGCCGCAAAAGGCGCGGGATTCGGGATGACATCTTCCGCTGAGCTGCGGAAATTCTGGATGACGGATTCTAGATAGTCAGGAAAAGGAGTCGACCATGTTTAAGGGAACAGGGACAGCGCTGGTAACACCATTTCGGCGAGATGGATCGCTGGACGAGGCGGCATTGCGATCGTTGGTGAAGCGGCAGATTCATGCGGGAATCGATTTCCTGGTGCCCTGCGGAACGACGGGAGAGAGCCCGACGCTTTCCCAGGAAGAACATCTGCGCGTGGTAGAGATCACGCTGGAACTGGCAAAGGGGAAGGTCCCAGTGCTGGCGGGCGCGGGCGGCTACAACACGTGCGAAGTGATCAGCATGGCCAGCGAACTGGCGGCGATGGGAGCGAGCGGAATTCTGTCTGTAACGCCCTATTACAACAAGCCAACGCAAGAAGGGCTGTACCAGCATTTTAAGGCGATCGCTAACGCGGTAGGGATTCCCGTGATTCTGTATAGCGTGCAGGGACGCACGGGCGTGAACATCGAACCAACTACGGTGCAACGACTGGCGGCGGTAGAAAATATCGTGGGAATCAAGGAAGCGTCTGGAAATGTCGGGCAGATGGCGACGATATTGAATTGTGTGCCGGAAGATTTCATTGTGCTGTCAGGCGATGATTCGGTGACCTTGCCGGTGATTTCCCTAGGCGGACGCGGGGTAATTTCGGTTGTGGCGAATGAGATTCCCGCGGAAATGTCGCAGATGGTGCGGTTGGCGTTGGCAGGGAATTTTGCGGAGGCACGAAAAATTCACCGCCGGTTCCACCCGTTGATGGAGATCAATTTTGTGGAGTCGAACCCGATCCCGGTGAAAGCGGCGATGGCAGAAATGAATTTGCTGGAGGCGGTGTGGAGATTGCCGTTGGTGCCACCAAAGGTGGAGAACCGGACGAAGATTCGCGCGGTGCTGGAGTCGTTGAATTTGATTGAGCGTGCGCATGCTGCCATCCAAAATTGAGGCGCTGTTCGATTCACCACCGGGTGCCTACACAAAAGAGCATCTGGACTTATTCGGGGAGTTTAAGGGCGCGCTGAATCGTGGAGAGATTCGCGCAGCGGAACCGGATGTGTCTTCGTCTACCGGCTGGCGGGTGAATGCCTGGGTGAAAAAAGGAATACTGCTGGGGTTCCGCATGAGCGAGGTTGTCGATATGTCGGTCGACGCGCGACGGCAGCCGTTCTTCGACAAGTCGGCGTATCCGGTGCAGGGGATTTCTTTGCAAGATGGTGTGCGGATTGTGCCGGGCGGATCAAGTATTCGTGACGGTGCACACATCGGGCGCGGAGTGATTTGCATGCCGCCGATGTTTATCAATGTGGGCGCGTACGTTGGCGACAACACCATGATTGATTCGCATGCACTGGTGGGATCGTGCGCGCAGGTGGGACGAAATTGCCATATCAGCGCGGCCTCTCAGATTGGCGGTGTGCTGGAGCCCGTGGGGGCGCTGCCGGTGATCATCGAAGATGAAGTGCTGGTTGGCGGGAATTCGGGGATTTACGAAGGGACGATTGTGAAGAGCAGGGCGGTGCTGGGAACCGGAACGATCTTGAATCGATCGATTCCGGTTTACGACCTGGTGCGGGATCAAGTTTATTCAGCAAAGGATGATAAGCCGCTGGTGATACCGGAAGGCGCGGTGGTGGTGCCGGGGTCTCGCGCGGTTACCCAGGCGGCAGGAGTGAAGTGGGGGCTGTCTCTGCAGACGGCGGTCATCGTAAAGTATCGCGACGAAAAGACCGGGTCGCGAATACAGCTGGAAGATTTGTTGAGGTAGCATAAATCCCGCGAACCAAAACCCTCCTACTGGCTGAGGACTTTTTCGAAGAAAGCCAACGCTTCGGGAGATTCGGATTGCCCGAGCCAGAACATGGCTTCTTTGCGGATTTGGGGATTGCGATTGGTCTGTGCAACTTGAATCAGCTTGGGCACGCCCTGGTCCGAAGGCATTTGGCTGAGGGCGAAGACGGCTTTCTTTTTCACTTCGGTATCGGGATCGGAATCGATGGAGCCTGTAATAGCTTTGGAGGCTTTTTCTCCCGCTTTCTGGCCGAGCCAGAACAGGGCCTGGCCGCGCACGTGAGACGATTCGTCTTCGTGCGCCATGCGGATCATTTCCGGAAGCGCGCCGGATTCCTTGCTGACGGAAAGAGCAAACGTGACTTGCTCGCGCACTTCGGGGCTGGGATCGGACTTGGCCATCTTCTGCAGAATGCGGAGACCTTCGGCTCCACGAGCTTCACCCAACCAGAAGGCAGTTTCGCGACGAAGAGAAACGGGCTCGGAAGGGGCAACAAAGGATTCCATGACGCGATCCGCGGTTGGATCGGCATGCAGAGCGATTGCGGTCAACGCGGCTTGCGATATTGCTTCTTCCTTCCTGGAATTCGTATCAGACTGACGCGCGAATTTTTCGAGCAGGCTGATGCTGTCGTAGCTTTTCACGGACGGCAACCAAACCAAGTTAAGGCCTCCCGCATCCACGGTGCAGTCGAGGGAAATGATGCGAATCTGGGTGAATTTGCCCGACTCAGCGCGGTAGAGAACGGCCAGTCCGCGCGGGCCTTCCAAGTTTACTTTGCTGGAGCGGTCATCTCGATTGGAGATGTTAGTGCCGTGATTTTGGCTTTCCAGGCTGCACGTGCCGCACTCTTCCGAGCCGTTTTTTCCCCAGTGCTGGCAGCACACGGAGCGGTTGCCTGGGACTTCGGCGACGGAGTAGCCGAGCCATTCCGGGTGGCTGGTTGCGGCGGCCCAACGATTCACGGTGTCGGCGAGCGAACCACTTAGTGCGCGTACGTCGAGTTTGCCATTTTCGACTTTCAGCGTCTCAGAGCGCGAGGAGATGCTCGCGGTGGGAGCGGCCGATTGTTGAGCGTGAACGGGGAATTGCAGTGCCGCAGCCCAGAGCACACCGAGAACGATAAGGGTTACAGCCAAAGCTTCGTGAGTCTGTCCCTGTCTTGATTTCATCGCAGTCCTCACTTCTGTAGAAGTTCCATCATGTATTCGGTAGCGTTCTTGTCGTCCATCAAGGCAAGCTTTTCCACGGCTTTCTTTTTAAGGCCCGGATCTTTTTCAGCGCGAGCAATGGCGACGAGAGCGGCTGAATTGCCTTCGAGGAAGTAGGCATTGAGGACTTCTTCCTTGAGGCTGCGGTCTGTTTCTTTCGCGTAGATGGCGCTGAGGGCTTTCGATGCATCGTCACCACCCATCAGACCGAGGTTGTTGATCGCAGCACGGCGGAGTTCGGGATCCTTTTCGTTCGAGGCGGCTTGCACCAATCGCTTGGAATCGCCAGCAAGGAAGAAGGATTGCAGAATCTCGCGGCGAACTTCTGATGAAGTTTCCGACTGGTAGAGCTGTTCAAGCTGCGTTTCGCCGCCAACCAGACCTAGTTGCTTGATCGCTTCGCGCTTAAGATCTTCGTTCTTCTCGTTCTTTGCAACGTTGAAGAGGCTTTCCGTATTACCGGAGATCATATAGCCCTGTAAAACGGCGCGCTTGATTCGCGGGTCGCTGGTGCTGGCATAGACCTGGCCAAGTAGTTTTTCTGAACCATGACCACCAAAGGTACCCAGGTACTCAACGGCTTTGCGCTGGAGTTCAGGATTGCTTTGGCCTTGAGCGACGCGAGCTACAACTTCCATCGCTTTAGGCTGGCCGGACTGCGCGAGGACAAAGAGCGCCTGAGACTTGAGTTGTGGTGATCCGGAACCATTCAGGACTTGCTCAACCTTGGGAATGCCCTGGTCGGGATTGCCATTCATTATTCCCTGGAGTGCCAGCAATTTCAATTCTTCATCGGGTTGCGCGTCGGGATTTGGCTTCTGGCCGGAAGATTGCCGCACTTCCATGGCTAATGCGGAAGCGTCTTTTTGCCAGCGGCTCTGCGGGAAACGCTTATTGAGATCAGCTAGGGTAGCGAGCGCGGCATCTTTTCTGGCACGCTTATTTTCAGAGTAGGCTTTCCAATAGAGCGCAGCGTCGGTTTGTGGGCCGTTCAGTTGCGCCAGTTCGGTGAAATGCTTGAGAGCCTTGTCGTATTGTCCTTCATCGAGTGCTTCACGGCCTTCATCGTAGAGTTCTTCAAGGCGCTCGGCCTTTTCCTGTTCACGATCACGTTTCTCCTGCTCACGATCGCGCTTTTCCTGTTCGCGGTCCTGTTTGTCCTGATCTCTTTCCTGTTCGGCATCCATTCGATCAGCGTCGTTGGTGGACTGGAAAGACTCCTGCTGCGGGGATCTCGCCACGCCGGGAGTGTTGAGAGGAATGCCGAAAAGGGCAAACCCCAGCGCGAATGTGAGAATGGAGGTCCCGGAGTTTTTGAGAGAGTGCGCGGTAATCATGCCTTGTTCCTTTCCTTAGTGGCGGAGTCATCCTGGACGGGTTTTGGCCTGGCTGGTTTGTTCCGCTGTTGCAAATCCTGGTTGACCACGCGGACCTTGAATAAAATACCGCGTGCTTCGATGCGTTTACGTAGAGACTCAAATTGCGCTGGTGTAACGGTGTCTGGGCTATTGGCGATATCCAGAAGGACACGTTCAAGTTCGTCGAGTGTGCTGGCCATGCCCTGGTCGCCTTCTTTCAGGGCGGTCTGGCGATAGAGGCGGTTTTCGTCAAGCAGGCTTTCGGCGCGGCGCTGTGTGGCAGAGATGTCGACGCTGCGCTGGCCGCTTTGCGCGGGCTGTGCGTTTTCCAGCTCCATCAAGACCATTTCGGAGCGGCCGAGATGATCGCCGACGGCGACTACCAGGACGCGCTCGCGAACTTTGTTGGTGTCTGCGACGTTGGGGCCGGGTTGCGGTGGCTTGCTGATTCTTCCCAGAAAGAACGCAATACCGATCACCGCAGCGAGCGCGCCAACTGCTGCCAGATGACGTCCAACGAAAAGAGATTCCCACCAACTAACGCGAGCCGGTTTTTCCGGCAGGCGCGGAGCGATCTGTTGCCAGACGCGGCGGCCGTAGTCTTCACCGGGATCAGGGACCGGGATAGTGTTTAGTGCCGCGAAGACACTTTCAATGCGAGCCAGCTCTTCGCGGCATTCCGGACAGTCTTGCAGATGCGCGGCAATCTGCTGGCGATCTTTGCGTTCGCCGTCTCGATAGGCAATCAATTCTTCTTCCGTTGTGTGTTTCATGATTCTGTTCCCATGGCGCGGGCGGCGCCTCGAGCTTCGGCAAAAGGCTCAAGAGCTTTGCGAAGTTTGGCGACTGCCCGGAAAACGGTGTTTTTGGTGGCGTTGGCGTTTGACTTCAAGACCGACGCAATTTCTTCAATGGCGCAGCCATCCCAATGGCGCATGACGATTGCGGTGCGTTCGGCAGGGGTGAGTGTGCTGAGCGCTTCCGTCATGCGGGCGGCAAGTTCGGAGCTGCCTGCCAGGCGCTCGGGCGAAGGGCCTGGATCTTTTACGCGGCCTACAACATCTACCTCGAGCCCGTCTTCTTCTATCTTGCGGGGAACCTCGCGACGGGAATCCTCGGTTTTGCGCTGGCGAAGCAGATCGATGGCGTGGTTGGCGGCGATGCGATAGACCCAGGTGCCGAAGTTTGCATTGCCGGCGAATTGCTTTAGTTTTTGGTAGCCACGCAAAAAAGCCTCCTGCACCACTTCTTCCGCGTCCTGGCGATTGCCCATCATGCGGTACGCCAGTTGGTAGACGTTACGACTGTGCCGTTCGACGAGGACACGATAGGCATCGCGTTCGCCGGCGAGAGTTCGCTCGACAGCTAGCGCGTCGCTGATTGGTGAGATCTCAGCTCTATCCATGCTCTCGACCATTCCCACGATTAGACAGGATTTTGACCTGGCGGTTAGGTGCGTGACTTGCCCGGACGGGGCAGTCCTGTGGTCCAAGATACTGCATAAAAGAGGCAGAAATCAGGAAGGGAAGCTTTATGATGTAAAGTACTTGACGAAAGAGAGTATGAGTGCTAGCTTGAACCCACTGGGGAATTTCTTGAAGGTGGACTTCCATGATTAGACGGATCAGCGCCATTGCCGTGATTTTCCTGTGTACCTCCGTAGCCTGGGCGATATTGGGTTCGACGATTTTTTCACGTACGGACAACGCAGGGGCATTGCTCTCTGGGCGCGTGGCTTCTTCCTGGGGAGCACCGCAGGAGCAGGCGCCTCCGGAGATCAGGTATGTTTGGCAAGAATCACATGTTGTGACCGCAGAGGAAAACGGGAAGAAAGTCACGCGAGAGGAGAAACGGGACTGTTCCAAGGAAGTGATGCTGGAGTCCAGCAGGATCCAAGGCGAATTCCACGTGGATTACAGACAAAAGGGATTGCTATGGTTCAGCACCTACCGTGTGGCGTTTGAGGGCGAATACGGGTTCCAGAATCCGACGGAGAGCCAGCAGGTATTTGAGTTTCGCTTGCCGCTTCCCGCAAAAGACGCCGTATATGACGGACTGGCTTTATACCTGAATGGGAACCCATTACCACTGGCGATTGGAGGAAATGGAGTCACAGCCCGAGCCATCGTGCCGGCAGGCGCACAGGGAGCATTGAAAGCTACTTATCATTCGCAGGGATTGAAGAGTTGGCGGTACCGGTTGGGCAACGGAGGGGCGCCAGGGAGCGAGAGCGCTCAAGTATCGCAGGAAAACGATTTTCATTTGGTATTACGGACGGATTTTGGAGGATTCGACTTTCCGGAAAACGCGCTGTCACCCACTGAAAAGAATCAGAGAGGAAGCGGATGGGAATTGCGCTGGGATTATCAGAATCTGATTTCTGGATTTGACATCGCTTTGAAGATGCCGGAGAAGCTGCAACCCGGGCCGCTTGCCGGCGAGATAAGCTATTTCGCTCCGGTGTCGCTGTTTTTCTTTTTCTTCATCATTTTTATTCTGTCGACCTTGCGGGGAATCGATTTGCACCCAATGAACTATTTCTTTCTGGCGGGGGCGTTCTTTGCTTTCCATCTGCTGCTGGCGTACCTGGCGGATCACATTTCGATTCATGCGGCATTCGCGATTTCGTCGGCGGTTTCCATATTACTCGTGGTGAGTTATTTGCGATTGGTGATAAACCTGCGGTTCGCTCTGGTGGATGCGGGGTTGGCTCAGCTGATTTACCTGGTGCTCTTTTCCTACGCGTTCTTCTTTGAGGGATTCACCGGCTTGACGATTACCATAGGCGCCATCCTGACGCTATTTGTGGTGATGCAGATGACGGGGCGAATTCGTTGGGAAGAGAAGTTTATGAAGAAAGCGGCTGCTCCATTGAGAGCGTAGGAACACGGATTGGCTGAGAAGAGCGCAGGCAAGAGTGCCCGCCTCGGGAGGCGGCCGCTACACAATGGTGCGAACCGGCGAACGACCGAGCCCTAAGTAACGGCTTGTGAGGCTGTTCGATGGTCGCTCGCGCCCTCCGAAATGCCGTATTATTGAATAAGACGGTCCTTGGAGAAATCGACGTGATTCCACGTTATACGCGAAAAGAGATGGGCCAGGTGTGGAGCGACGAGAATCGCTACCAACGCTGGCTGGATGTGGAGTTAGCTGCGGCAGAGACGTTGGCCGAGGCGGGCCAGGTTCCGAAAGAGGCAGCGGCAGCGCTGCGGGCACGGGCTAAAGTGGATGTAGCGCGGATCAACGAACTGGAAGCCAAGGTAAAGCATGACGTGATTGCGTTCACGATGGCGGTGAGCGAATCGATTGGCGATCCGGATGCGGCGCGTTGGCTGCATTACGGCATGACGTCGAACGACGTTGTAGATACGGCGCAGTCACTGCTGGTGCATGATGCGTCGATTCTGGTCGAGAAGAACCTGGTTCTGTTTGGAGAAGTGCTGGATTTGCGAGCGCATGAATTCCAGCATGTTCCACAAATTGGAAGGACGCATGGAATCCATGCGGAGCCGATAACGTTTGGGCTGAAGATTGCGACCTGGTTTGCGGAGAATCAACGGAACATCTCGCGGTTCCGCGCGGCGGCTTCGGGGATGCGGTTCGGGAAAGTGTCCGGAGCAGTGGGTAATGCCGCGCACCTGGGAACAGAGATCGAAGAAAAGATTTGCGAGAAGCTCGGGCTGAAGGTCAGTTCCGTGACGTCTCAAGTGATTCCTCGAGACAGACATGCGCATTATCTGAACACGCTGGCGCTGATTGCCGCTGAGCTTGAGCAGATTGCGCTAGAGATACGGCACCTGCAGAGGACGGAAGTGCGCGAAGCCGAAGAGCACTTTGGCAGCGAGCAGCGGGGCAGTTCGGCGATGCCGCACAAGCGGAACCCGGTGACATGCGAGCAGATTTGCGGGTTGTCTCGACTGGTGCGCAGCAACATGTCCGCTTCATACGAGAACATTGCGCTGTGGCACGAGCGGGACATTTCGCACAGCAGCGTGGAACGAATTATTCTGCCGGATTCGACGATCCTGATCGATTACATGCTGAACAAAATGATTCACCTGGTAGGGGAGATGCGCGTGTTTCCGGCGCGGATGCTGCGCAACCTGGAGAGCACGCAAGGGCTGGTATTTTCCGGGCAACTGCTGCTGGACCTGGTGGAGAAGGGAATGCCGAAAGAGGAAGCGTACAAGTCGGTGCAGGAAAATGCCATGGCGGCATGGGAGACAGAGAGCAATTTCCAGGAGCGTGTCGGTAAAGACGCGCGGATCACGAAATACATGACCGCAAAGGATCTGGAATATACGTTCGATTTAAAGCGGCAGTTGCGGAATGTGGATAAGATTTTTGAGCGTGTGTTTGGTTCGCATCCGGCGGGTGAGCGGGGGATTGCGAATAACGCGTAGGGAAAAGCGGCACTTGGACTGCCGCACTCCAAGGAAAACAAAGAGAGCTCCCTTCCGGGAGCTCTCTTGTTCTTACCTCGTCTGAGTGCGGCTGGATGCGCTCAGCTGCGGAGGCGGAATCGATTTCGGTACGGCTAATATTACTCGACGCGCTGAACGTAACGCGCTTCGGAGGTGTCGACGCGGATTCTATCACCTTCATTGACGAAGGGAGGAACGTTGACAACTAGCCCGGTTTCCATTGTGGCGGGCTTCATTACGGCGCTGGCCGTGGCTTTTTGCAGCGTGGGCTCGGTCTGGATCACTTTCATGTCCATGGTGTCTGGCAGGTCGACGCCAATGGCTTTCTCTTCGAAGAATTCAATTTTGACGACGGTGTTGGGGATCAAATAGAGGGTAGTCTCACCGAGTTCGTCGGCGGTCATCTGCATCTGCTCGTAAGTTTCGGTATTCATGAAGTGGTAATCGTCGCCTTCTTTGTAGAGATACTCGAACTCGATTTCATCAAGTATGGCGCGATCCACAAATTCTTCGGCGCGGAAGCGGTAGTCGATCATGACGCCATTGCGCAGGTTTTTGAGGCGGGTCTGCATCGAACCGCGCTTGTTACCCGGAGTTCGGTGATCGGTGCTGAAAACGGTGTACAGCTGGCCCTCGTGCTGGATAACCATGCCGGGGCGAAGTTGGGTGGCTTTTACGGTGCTCATACGTTCATGCGGCCATAAAACGGCCGTGGCTCCCTGTCGAATTGATAGATATATCGGAAATTCCAGACGGCAACCCGAAAGAGCAGCGCGTGGAATGACACGAGGCGCGAGGGGAAATGTAGTCCCCAAGCGAAAAACCAGTATAGCGGTGGGGGTTGGGGGAGGTCAATTGGGGGGGGAATGTAGGATGGGAGATGGAAACTTCCTCGCTTGCACCGTTTTGGGGCAATGGTTCGATCTTCAACGCCCCTGCTATTCATAAACGAACGGATGTTTGCCACCGATTTTCCTATTCATCCCCGTAAATTAAGCTGGATCCTACAGCCAAAGAGTGGAGGCCTAGAAAGCAAGAGCCCCACCCTGGATTTCTCAAAGTGGGGCTTTGCTTGGGCGGAGTTCAATCCGGCAGTAACCTGGGCGGCCGGATTGAGGTTAAATCAATTGGGGCGGATCACGCTTTCGACTAACATTTCCAGAGAGACTTCCAAACTGAGGCCAGACTCCAGTAAAGGCTGGACGTAGAGCTGATGAAACTCTTCCGGATAGTCTTTGGTCTCTGAAAAGATGTTGGCGAGCGTTTGCAGTTTCAGCTCCATGTCCTTGTCGATCAATTCGAAGCGTTCGCGGATGTCCCCGGACACGCCCTTAATCTGCGCGCTGTTCTTCATGCGAAACTTGCGGTCTTTCATTTCCTGGTACTCTCGTTGCACTTTCTGGGCGGAAGAGCTCACTCTAATTGCTCCAGAAAAATCATTACATGCGAGATTGACTGCGTCGTTGCCCTTACGCAACCTTGAACTTGCTCAAGCGCAATAACGGAATGCAGAAGCGGAGGAACAGGTGGGTAGTCACAACAAACGCAAGAACAGCCGTTTAGGATAGGCCTCGGTGCTCGGCTCCATAGGCTCCAATTGGAATAGGGCGGCAGCGCTACGCCGTTGCTGTTGAAGGACTTGAAAGTTAGGGATGCAATTTTACGGCTGAGCCTGCGGTAAGTGCTGGGACTCACCTGTTCGGCTCAGAACGAAGACATGGCATCGGCTTCCGTCGGACAGGTGTCAAATATGGGGAGGAGTCGGGCAATCTCCAAGGCTTGCTTCAAGTTCGGACGAAGATTACAGAGCTTGAGCTTTCCGCTTTTATCTTTTGTTTTTCGATGCAGTTCGATAAGAGTGCCAAGGCCAGCACTGTCCACATAATTGACGTGCTCAAGATTGATGACAATCTTTGTGACGCCGGATGAGAGAAGATTGTCAACCGTGAGGCGAAGGCCGCTGCTCTCCTGGCCGAGGACAAGACGGCCGCTGAGCGCGAGAAGGTAGATTCCATTCATTTCACGCTGTGTTATTTCCAAAGGCACGGATTGCCTCCCTCGTACGCAAAGACGTGGATTGACGAGCCCCTCCATAATAGCTTTCAGCCTTCCGAAACCAAAGTGTGCGCGACAATTCGGGCCGTTTGAAGTGTAGAAGAGCCCACCACCAACCGAGAACGAACTCGATTCGTAACTCTGTCCGGTCAGCAGCTACCTGGAGCTAGTCCCAAAGGCGAGTTGAACGCGCCGCTGGAGTTAGCTGGTTATCAAGCGACAGGAGTCGGACTCTTCGCCAAAGGCTGGATCTATCTCCGTGGGAAGGACATTGGGACCCGGCAGCGCTGCGGGGCGTAACTCGCTAACTGGCTCAGGCGGTGGAGGTTCTGGGACAGCCGGACTTCTTTCATTGATGAGCGGCGTGAGCCAAGGGATCTGCAGGGCGGCCAGGGCTAATTCCTCTTCGAGGCCGTTGTAAAGAGGATCTGCCAACTCTTCGCGTGTCTTGTCCACATAGTTTTCGTCGTGCTTTTTTCGAAGTGCCTCAAAGATGTAGCGAACGGTTGTTGCGCCGACCGTTGATTCGATGAAGTTTCGAGGTTTGCCCGACTTGTAGGTCCCGAGTGCGTTGCGGAAGGTGAGCACAGAGTCGCCCCGGGGCTCATCGACGCCTTCAGCAAGTGCCTGAACAAAGCGAATCTGGAAATCGGATTTGTCTTTGAGGTTCTGCTCGAGTTCGGCGATCTGAGCCGTCAGTGACTCCTTGAGTTTCTTGATATCGCCAGCGTTGGATTCCCATAGTTTCTGGACTTCTTTGGCCAGGGCCCGAGCGTATTCGTTACGCATTTGGACCGTAGCCTGGGCAATCGTAGTTTTTGTCCGTTCCTCGATCATGTTCATACTGAATCTGATAAAGAGGACAAATACGGATATGAGAATGAGTCCGACAAGTCCCAATATCCACATCTGCGTGTTGAGGACTTTCTGGTAGTAAGACTCGTAAAGCTTCTGAGAGCGAGTGATGTAGTCCTTTTCCATCGCAGCACTGGCGGCGGTCTTTTCGACGGCGTCGGTTCGCTCTTCGAGTTTCTTAATGCGATCTTCCGGTGTGGGTCGCGAGGCTTTTTGAGGCTGCTCGGACCGAACGGCCGGGATTAGAAAAGCGAGTGCCGCACCCAGGACGAGAATGCGCAGATATATGGTGTTCACAGGTTTAGCTCCTGCTGGGTCTTTCACTTTACCTCTGGGGGTTGCAGTATCACGGTTCGGGGTCACGAGCGGTGTCTGAAGGGATACCGGCCGGAAGGGCCAGGTACTGTGATTGTTGATAGGGCCAGATTCTGTTGATGCGATGCAAATTGCTGGAGAAGTCGGGTGCCCGGATAAACATCTAGGGGAAAGTAGGTCCCAGTACCAATAACCGGGAATTTTAGCAGGCGCTACGTTCGATTATTCAGGTATAGTGTAACGCGAACTGGTAGTCTCGTAGCCAGCCAGTCGCAACATCGAGGACAAATCTTATGACCAGCACCAAGCATTTGAATTCCAGAGTGAGTAGATTCGGTCGGATTAGTATCCTGATTGCTGCTCTTGTCGTGGTAGCTGTCACGCTCGTACTCTCCGCAGATGATAAGAAGTTTAAGGTAGGGACGATTGATGCAACGGCAATGGGGACAAGCACCCAGATGGGCCAGTTGGTTAACGTGAAAGTGATTATCAATCAATTTTCGACCGACGAGGACAGAGAAATTCTCGTCGAAGCCTATAAGAAGGGGCAGAATCAGGGTCTGGTGAATGCGCTTACCAAGATGAAAGCCGTTGGCCGAATCGCCATCACCGGCACGATTGGATACGACCTCAGCTTCGTTCGCCTGATCCCCACGCCAACCGGGCGCAAGATTCGCTTCGTCACTAATCGTCAGCTTAGATTCGGTGAGTCTTACTACAGCACGCAAAGCAAAGCCTACAACCTGACCGCAGGTGAATTCGACATCAACGATTCCGACAAGGACAAGAACGCCGGAGTTCTATACCCGGCGGCCCAGCTAGTAATCAACAAAGAAGGGCAGCTCGAGTTCCAACTTCGGCAGAACCCTTGGAAGCTTACTAATATTATCGACTGGAACAAGGCCGGCACTCCCCTGGAGTAGAAATATCTGAAATTGGCACGTGTAGCAGCTGGTTCTCTAGTTCGCAAGTTTACCTCGTGAGGTGCTTAATGAAGGTTTATCGATATGTTGCAGCATTGTCCTGTTTGTTCATCTTGCCGCTCCTGCTGACTGGTCTCACGGTCAGCCAGGAGACCAAGAAGAAAGTCAAGAATGACGCTTGCTCCGCATCGAATCCCGCAAGCGTTTGCGCGGAGGCCAACACTTGCGGCTCCGCTTCGTCGCCCTGCACTATCGACATCAGGCGCAGCGGAGGTACCTACGCCACCGCGAAACCGAGCATTCCCGACGCCAAGGGCAATAAAGTGTTCTGCATTAAGGTGGGCACCACGGTCACTTTTTCGACTAGCTCCAAGAATACGGGGTTCGTCATCGACTTCGGCAAGGATAATCCCTTCGACCACGAAGGCTCCATTATCGGCGGAGCAGATCGCGCGATTACCGTCACCGCGAAACATCCTGGTTGCTACACCTATTCCATCGGTGCTTGCACCCCTGGTACTGTCTACGGCATGTGCGGGAACGCGGACACCCAGCTGATCATTTCTGCCAACTAACTACGGCTGCTACTGAACGGAGCAGGCCACGACTTTAGCGATCGTGCCGGGACGTATCTATCGCGCCCTGTTTGATACCGAAGCCGCGATTCGTGATCTGACCGTCGGCGCCTTTTCGACTTTAGTATTCCGGCTGATGTCCGAGCTTGATCAGGTGCATTCCAGCACCCTGCAGCAAAGGTTGGCAAATTTCTTGCTCGTTCATGCTTCAGGCGAGAGCGCAGTCCGACTGACTCAACAGGAAATAACAGAGCATATGGGCACGTCGCGCGAGGTTGTTGCCCGCACCAGCAGTCACCTGTCCGCAAAAGGTTCGATTCGAACTCGGCGAGGAGAGATAAGCATCGTGCAGCCGAAGGTTCTGGCAAAGCTCTCACAAGAAAACTTGCCTTAACCAGGTTTTAACCGAAATATTCATTCTCACCGCGCCGAGGTTCGCGCAGGATTCAGATCATTGCGCTAGTTAGAACTGAGAGGCGGCGCGAAAAGGTGTGCGTGCTGCGTGCCGCCCCTCTCTGGTGTACGCGGCATTACTCGGCGATGACACAGTGCGACCAATGCAAAGTCCCTCCTCTACGCCAGCACGAAGCCGTGTTGCCCTAGGATTCCGATTCTTGTCATCATGGAATCATGCTCACGATTCGCACGTCTCGTCCTGACGATTCTGATGCCATTTGGTCCATCCTTGAACCGATGATTCGTGCGGGGGAAACTTTCTGCCTTCCGCACGACATGGATCGTACGGGAACTTTTGCATTTTGGTTCTCGGACGGGCATGAGGTTTTTGTGGCCGATGACGATGGTCACGTGTTGGGGACGTATTTCCTTCGTAGCAATCAAGGAGGAGGCGGTTCTCATGTGGCGAACTGTGGTTATGTAACCGCTGCGACGGCGTACGGACGGGGAGTAGCGCGGGCGATGTGTGCGCATTCTCTGGAGCACGCGAAGTTACGTGGATTTCGCGCCATGCAGTTCAATTTTGTAGTGAGCACAAACGAACGGGCAGTGAGGCTCTGGAAAAGCTTGGGATTTAAGATTGTTGGACAATTGCCGGAAGTATTTTTGCACCCGACCGCTGGGTATACAGATGCGTATGTAATGTACCGCGCTCTATGATGGCAGCCCGAAATTTGGTTGTTTTATAGAACGCAGCAGGCCATGGAGTAAAAACTAGAGCGTTCGGCGCAACCATGTACAATTTTGATGCGAGGCAATTCGGACTGGGGGAAGTTCGAGGTTGCGATGAGCGAAGACCCAAAATTCACTGACCCCAAACTTTCGTGGCACAAGGTTCTGGAGCGGCTGTATCACGAAGACCATATTCTGTACGCCCGCATGAATAATTTTTCGACGGTGCAGGCGTTCCTCGCCACAGCTCTTGCGTTTACAACTTCTGCCACAACAACGGCCCACAACATCAGCCTGATTGTTACCTTGTTCGGCTTGGCGCTTTCACTGTTCTATATATCGCTGGGATTCCGCGGCGTACGTGTGATCCAGTTCTGGCGCGCGTATTTGCGTTTGCTCGAATCGATCCCGGGTGTCACCAGTATCGATTCTCACCTGTCGGAGTTCTACAGACTCGGGCATCGGCACACTCCGGAAGGAGCGGAAATGCCGTTGGCGGAAGGATTGGGAATCAGAATCGAGACTTCGTGGTGGGCGCGCAGGTCTGTGCACGACCAATTCCCCTGGTACCTTCCCGGGTTTTCGGGAACGATGTTCATCGCGGTCGGAATCCCGGTGTTGACGACCTCGTTCTGGGTATTGGTGTTCTACGCGTTATTTTATCCGCAAACGGACATGAGGTGGCTGGTGCTGCAGCTTGCCGGGGGCCTCATCATCGTGTTTCTGTTTCACCTTCTTGTGGGGCGGCTGATTCCTGCCCCGATTCGCGAAGGGCAGATACACCCCTCTATCCCTATCGACCCACTATTGGAAAAAGACGAATAGCCACTATTTAATCGGTTCGGCGCTGGGTTGTTTGGCGGTTTCCGCCATGATCTTCTCGATGGTGTCGACATCGCGCGGAAGTTTTTGGCTGAGCAATTCCATTCCGGTTTCGGTGATCAGGATGTCGTCTTCAATACGCACGCCCAGGTTTTCTTCAGGTATATAGATGCCCGGTTCAACGGTGACGACCATTCCTGGAGTAAGCGGCTTGCAGTAAGCAAGCGGTGGATCGTGCACGTTCAGGCCGATGGGATGGCCGAGGCCGTGGATGAAATATTGCCCCAGCGGTTTGCCGTGTAGATCTTTCCCATGGCTGTTGATGTAGTTGTAGGCGATGCCTTGAAGCGTGTCTTTCTTATCCTGCGAGTGACAACCCATGACCGCACCGGCATGCGCGGCAGCAAACGCAGCATTTTGCGCGCCTAAAACGATTTCGTAAATCTCACGCTGGCGCGGCGTGAATTTTCCGTTAGCAGGAAGGGTGCGCGTAATATCGGCGGCGTATCCCGAGTATTGCGCGCCAACGTCGAGGACCACGATATCGCCATCCTGAATTTTGCGAGATAACTTGTCGTAATGGAGAGCGGTGGAGTTTGGTCCCGCTCCGACGATGGGAGCATAGGCTTCGGCTTCCGAACCGCCCATGGCGTGTACATACACCATCTTGGCGGCGACCTGATACTCGAAGAGGCCGGGGCGCATCATCTTCATGGCTTCGAGTTGTGCATCATCGGAAAGCTCAATGGCCTGGCGCAGGAAAGCAATCTCCGTGGGTGACTTTACCCAGCGCATTTCGGACATTTCCTTGCGAATGTCTTTTGCGGTGGCTTGCGGCGCTGCGAGTTTCAGCCAGTCGACGATTTCTTTTTCATGGGGATAGCCGCCCAGTTCGCGGGTATAGGGAAGAATGGTGTAGATGGTCGTGTAGTTTTTCAGGAGATTCTCGACAGTGGCGCGAAGTTCTTCGTAGGGTTTGACCAGGGCAAAGCCGGTGCGCGATTCGATCCCGGGATCGCTGGGCGACATCCGGACGCCGTTCCACACTTCCTTCTTCACGTCCTTTGCAGGGATGAAGAAGAGTTCGCGCGGGCCGGCCCAGTCATCTTTTTTCGCGCCGCTGCCATTTGGGGGCAAGAGAACCAGCGCGGCCTGCTCTTCGTTGTGGCCGGTGAGGTAATAGAAATTTTCTTCCTGCGTGAAGATGTAGGTTTGGGCTTCTTCTTCCTTGCCACTGTAGCCGAGCAGGACAACGGGCCCATCGAGATGCGCAGCCAGTTTTGTGCGGCGCTCCATGTAGACAGAATTGGGTTCGCGGTCGCGACGCTGCTGAGCTTGTGCGGGAGCCAGCGCACCGAGCAGGCACAATAACGCCGTGCAAGCGCGAATCCAGAAGTTCGTGCTGAGCACGGAATTACGCAAGGAAGAATCACTATGCACTAGACCAGTCATGTCCACCTCAGTCCTCCAGGGCAGAAGGACGAATGGAGGATTGTATCGAAGAAGTGAGAGAGAAGCGACTTCTGAGGCAATCGGCGAGAAAAAAGAGCGCAACGCAGGGGCGCAAAGGGCGCGGAGATTCAGAACTAGGTGCGAGGGAAGACGGAGTAAAGGATGGCAATGAAGTGGCAGGTGCTGCCGGCCATAACCATCAAGTGCCAGATGGTATGATGGTGAGGAATGCGTTTGCAGGCGTAGAAAATCACGCCGAGGGTGTACATCAAGCCACCGAGGGCGAGCCAGAAGATTCCAACGTGAGGGACATGGAGATAGACCTGACGTGCAGCAATGATGCCGAGCCAGCCCATGGCTATATACAAGGATGTAGAAAAAATGGGGAATCGATCGGCGAACCAAAGTTTAAAGAGAATTCCAGAAACGGCGATGCCCCAAACTGCCCCGAACAGAGACCAGCCCCAACCGCCATGCAGATTAACAAGAAGTATCGGGGTGTAAGTGCCGGCGATAAGAACGTAGATGGCACAGTGATCGAAAATCATCAAAGCATGTTTCAGGCGTGGAGACGAAGTGCCGTGGTAGAGCGTGGAAGCGGCATAGAGACAGACAAGAGAGAGTCCATAGATGGCGCAACTGATGATTTGCCAGCGGCCGCCGTGGAGAACGGCGAGAACAGCCAGAATGGCGAAGGCCAGCAGGCTGCAAACCAGACCGACGCCGTGCGTCAATGTGTTTGCAAGCTCTTCGATAGTGATTTGCCGGGCAAGTTTACCAGTCCACGAGTACATACAATTCAGCTTGCGCTTGTGTGTTGTGCGGCGCAAGTAACATTCCTATTTTTTAATAGGAGACAGAACAAGTAAAAAAAGCTTCACAAACAATCTTGAAGAATCAGAAACCGGGGGCACCGGAAGAGGCAGGACGCATTTCAGGAGCATTGACACCGAAACGGAGATGCGCGAACCACGACTGGCTGAGAGACATAAACCCGGTATACAGATAGCCCCAGACGAAGAGAAACAGGAAGGGGACGGTAGCGTAATTCTCGTTGGAGATGGCGTAGATAACCGCCAGGGAGAAGTAGAGTCCCAAACCTATTTCGAAGTAGGGCATCCATCCGGATTTGTTCTTATATTTTTTTGCGGCGAACGTGCCGGACTTTCCTTCAATTTTATATTTTGGCGTGCGCGCGAACTCGGATTTCTTTCCGGCAAGGGCTTCCAGCACACCCTGGGCATTGCGAACGGAGAGGCCGATGCCAGTGGCCATGACAAACGGCATGTAAAGAAACGTGCGCAACCATGTTTTGGGATGAAGCTCTTTCTGTGCCGCGAGATAGAAACTGGAGATAGAGCAGGTCGATGCGAGAAAAAGAGGCAGATCGATCACCAGCATCTGGAACCAGCCTTGATAGAAGCGAACAATCATGGCCGGCAGAAGCATGGTGGAAAGCAGGACCATCAGAGGATAGGAGATATTTGCAGTGAGATGAAAGAACGCCTCGGATTTTACGTGGAAGGGAGCATCGGAGCGGAAGACTTGCGGCAGAATTTTCTTCGCGGTCTGCATCAGACCTTTGGCCCAGCGTGCCTGCTGCGCTTTGAAACCGTTCATGTCGACAGGTAATTCTGAAGCGCACTCGATGTGCGGCAAATACAAAAACTTCCAGCCTTTCAATTGGGCCCGATACGAAAGATCCGTGTCTTCCGTGAGCGTGTCGTGCTGCCAGCCACCGGCGGAATCGATAGCGGCGCGTCGCCAAACGCCGGCGGTGCCATTGAAATTGAAGAAAGTGCCGCGACGAGAACGGCCACCATGTTCGATGACGAAATGACCATCGAGGAGAATGGTCTCGACGCGGGTGAGAAGAGAGTAGTCGCTGTTGAGATAAGTCCACCGGGTCTGAACCATGCCAATGTTGTCGCCGCCAATGGGATTCAAGAAATGAGGGATGGTGCCGCGCAAGAAATCGGCTTGAGGAATGAAATCGGCGTCGAAGATGGCGACGAACTGTCCCTGAGCAGTGTGCAAACCATTCTCGAGTGCGCCTGCTTTATAGCCTTCGCGATTAGTGCGGTGGATATAAGTGATGGGAAGTCCCGCCGCCGCGTGACGGTTGACGCAGGCGCGGGCCACTTCGCGCGTCTCGTCGGTGGAATCGTCGAGGACCTGAATGTCCAGCAATTCGCGAGGGTAATCGAATTGAGATACGGCATCGACGAGACGCTCGATGACGTAGCGCTCGTTGAAGATGGGAAGCTGAATGGTTACACGGGGCCAGTTGGTGACAACGGGAGGCGGACCCGGAACGTTTTTGCGATAGACGAAATACTCGTAGAGAAGAACGTAACGATGCATGCCGTAAGTGGCGAGGATTAACAGCACGATGAAGTAGGGAATCATCATCGCAAGGTCGAAGGCATTGGCGTGGTAGACGCCAGTAAACGTCTTGTCGGTAATCTTGTGCCAGTAGTGGCTGAGAGGGCCGGGCTGGACAAGAAAGAGAATGGCGGCAATTGTGAACAAAACGAAAGTATCTCCGGAATCCAGTGACGATGCGAACTTCAGTTCAACAAGAGAGTGTGCCTAGGACTGATTGCGCAGAGCACCACTACTATCTTACTGAATTTTAGAGCTGTTGCGTTTAGTGCGATCGACCTCGCAGGGGGGCGAGAGAGAAGGCTCACCGCAAGAGAAACTTTTATAACATGGGCTAGTGAAAGTCTACCTGAGTGAACCCTAAGCCCTTCAGCAAACTGGCGACGGTGGTACGGGCGTTCTCATCGGCCGATTCAAGTATGCCACCATCCAGAGCTGCCTGACGGATCTGGCGTTCGGCTTCCTGACGAACCTCGCTCTCCAGATTGGGATCGGGAGAGGAAAAAAGGCCGGTATCGCGAGAGTAGACGCGGGTCAGGGAGTTGTCGAGCTTGGTGACCAGTATCTGGGCGGGTGGAACATGAAGGTAGACGGTCTTGCCCTGCACAGACACGTCTGCGGGTTGGATGGTGGTCAGGTCGACACCAGCGATGACCTCCCCGTGAACTACAAGGAGCAATCTGTCGCTGATCAGGAATTTCGGCAAAAATGGATTTTCGCGTTCGCCCGAAATAATTTTATCCATCGTAAATTTCACCGTCTCGAGGCGCTGCAATTGGACGATCTGCCGGACGACGGTTGGCTGGTCGATGCGGAAGAGAGGGTGCCCACCGCGGAAGTTAGCGAGAAGTTGGAAAAGTCCTACTCCCGTAACTAGCCAGAGAGCGACACCGACGACGATGAATGTCAGTAACGCGCCCAGGAAGATGCCTTTGCCGGTCGAACCTTTTTTCACGAGATGTTGAGACTGAAGTTCCGCATTCATCGAAGTACCCGTTGTAACCAGTTTACTATCGTAACCGAGCGGGACGTTATGTCAGTTCTAGGGCATACTGGCTTGCGGAAATTGTATGAAGAAAACGTCCATCCCGGAACAAGAGCGCGGCACGCTGCGCGAAATCGCGAAAGAATTTCTGCGACTGGGATTCGTGGCCTTTGGCGGTGCGGCAGCACACGTGGCCATGATGGAGGAGCGATTTGTACGACGGAAACAATGGTTGACGCGAGAACGCTTTCTGGATCTGTTTGGGGCGGCGAGCCTGCTGCCGGGGCCCAGTTCGACAGAACTAACGATGTATCTGGGTGAAGTGCGTGGTGGATTCGCCGGATTGCTGGTGGCCGGAGTGTGTTTTATCTTGCCGGCGGCGGTTATGGTGGTCGCGCTGGCGTGGACGTATCTGAAATTTGGCACGGTGCCACAAGTGGCTGGATTGCTGTTTGGAATCAAGCCGGTGGTGGTGGCGCTGATGGCCCAGGCGATCTGGAATCTAGCGCGCGTGGCGTTGCGGAGTGTGCCACTCGCGATACTCGCGGCTGTAGCTGTGGTGCTGGCTGCGGTCGGACAACCTCTGCTGGTTCTGCTGCTGGGAGGCGGAATTTTGTGGATGGTGGTGACGCAAGGGAAGAAACTGGCACGAGGCGAACTGGAGTTGGCGGGGGTCGCAGGCATCAGCACAAATGCGGCTGCGGTGCCTGCCCTTGTTGGGCTTGCGCCGATCTTTTTTTATTTTCTGAAGGTGGGAGCAGTGTTGTTTGGCAGCGGCTATGTGCTGCTGGCGATTCTACGGGCTGATCTGGTGGTCAGATTACATTGGTTGACCGACGCGCAATTGCTGGACTCGATTGCCATTAGCCAGGCGACTCCAGGGCCGTTTTTCACGGTGGCTACATTCATTGGATTCTTGCTGGGCGGATGGCGCGGGGCGATCCTGGGGACGATTGGGATGTTTCTGCCAGCGTTTGTGTTTGTTGGACTGACGGCACACGTTTTGCCTAAATTAAGAAAGTCTCCGTTAGCAGGCGCGTTTCTCGATGGCGTCAATGCTTCGGCTGTGGCGCTAATGGGTTTTGTGGGATGGCAGTTTGCGCGGGCTTGCCTGACCAGTTGGTCCGCGGTGGTGATAGGTGCTGTGAGCGTGCTCTTATTGGTTCGATACAAGACCAATTCCGCGTGGCTGGTGCTCGGCGGAGCGATCGCGGGGATTTTGTTGCGAAGCGTTGGCTGGGCGTAAGTTTTCCGGTCCGCGCACCATTGCCCGCCTCAGAAGGCGGCCTCTACACAATCCTGCAAAACTCCCGCCTACGGGATCAGGACAATTTTGCCGAATGCGCCGGGAGCCAGAATATCCTGATGAGCCTGTGTGGCGTCCTTAAGCGGCAGTTCTTTGCCGACAATGGGGCGCAGTGTAGCGTTTTCGAGGCCCGCGTCGATTCCGGCGTGAATCTCGATCAATTCCGCTTCGGTGGCGGCCCACAAGGTGAAGCCACGAACGGAAGCGCGACGCGACATCAGTTCACGGGGGTTGATGATGATTTCACCGCGATTGCCGATGACAATCACCCGTCCATATTGTGCAAGCAGGCGCAGGTCCGTGGCGAGATTCAAGTTGGCGATCATTTCCAGCACAACATCGACGCCACGTCCGCCGGTCACACGCATAATCTCATCGGCACTATTGGGTCTGGAGTGGTCAAACGCGTGATGCGCGCCTTCTTTCTTGACAAGATCCAAGCCCCGCTGGGTTCCCGCCGTACCAATGACCGTCAAGCCCATGGCGCGAGCTAACTGAACGGCAGCGACGCCGACGCCTCCACTGGCGCCGTGAATCAGCAAAGTCTCTCCAGCGCGCGCGTTAGCGTGATGATGAAGCGCGGTGAAAGCGGTGCCGTAGGGAACGAAAAGTCCGGCGCCTTGCGAAAAGGAAATTTTGCCGGGCAACGAATAGAGTTGCGATTCGAGTGCCAGGGTATATTCGGCGTAGGCACCTGAGACGGTTTTTGCGGTGTAGACGCGATCGCCCGACTTAACCTTCTTGACGCCATCGCCGACAGCTTCGACGACTCCCGCAGCATCGGAACCCGGCGTGTAGGGAAGGGGCGGCTTGATTGGGTAGGTTCCAGCGCGCATGTAAGTGTCGTAGGGATTCACACCCGCGGCATGCACCTTCACAAGAACTTGTCCCGGGCCGGGCTTCGGAGTGGGAATTTCATGTAAGGCGAGAACTTCAGGACCGCCGAACTGGTGAACTTGAATCGCTTTCATTGCATCGCTCCATAAACTGATAAATCCAACTTACAACCAAAAATGGGTGACAAGCTAGAAGTGATCGTCGTGCACCAAGGATGCTTCCGTTTCCAGCACGCCGGCCGTCTGTGCCCAAGCGGTCGTCTGCCAATTATCTTTCCCCTTTGTGGCAGGAATCCACGGAGGCAGCGTCTGGCTCAGATGAGTCGCCAAGGCATAAACGTAAGGTTCGTACATGAGCCGAATTTCATTCAGTCTTGCGTCGGCTTGCGGAGAGCGCGAGAGTTTCATGCCGTGCTTGGCAAGTTTGTCACGGATGCGAAGGAGATCGTCAGGAGGCAAGCGGTCGTGCGGCAAGGCATGGGGTGAAGCGCCAAAAATCTGTGCGAGATCGACGACGGCATGACGAGAGATGGCAAACGTCAACTCGGCTTGCTTGGCGCAGGCACCTTCAATGCCGGCCATTGTGAGGGCGCAGGTGTCGAGAATCGCGGTTAGCGAAGCAATCCAGGATTGGTTGTCGTGTTGCGAACGGAAGTAAGCGAGCACGGGATAGGAAAGATGGCTCTCGAGCAGTTCAGCACTCCAGTGTTCCCAATCCGCCAGGAGTTCCGCCAAGGCTTCTTCGCCATGAGGATAACTGTGGCGGCGCAACAACTCTCCCGCGGTGGGAGGAGTACCAGCGCGGGCGTCGAGGAGAGTGATGTTCGTTTCCCGTGTGCCAAACGCGCTGTAGATAAAGGGCAGGTAGCCGATAATGGCGGCGAGGAACCCAAAACCAAAACCGCTTTCCGCGACAACCAGGAAGCGCGCGAACGTGGAACGGGGGACCACATCGCCAAGGCCGAGGGTGAAGAACGTGGTCCCACTCAGATAGAGGTCCGTGTAGATACTGGGTGTGCCGCCGGACACGTTCACAGCGGACCCTGCGCCGTATTGCATCATCCCGAAGCTGATCACAAGGCCCACGGCCCAGACACCAACGAGAACCAGCAGTGAGATGGGGCCGTAAAACCCCAGAAAGGTTTCGCGTCGCTTTCTGGAAGAAAACAGGCGAGCCGCAAGCCTCCAGGTTGTCCACGTAAATTTGTAATAGAAACGGGTGAGGCGGAATTTTCTGGTTACCCGCCGCGGCAGAATGATGGCTTCGAAGGCGTCCCACACCACGACGAGAAAAAGGACGATGCCTGCGAGGAATACACCGGCATTGGGAATCATCCGAAGCATTGTACCTGCATTGTGGAATTCCGGGTCGTTAAGGGTGATCAAGAAACTAGTTGCGCGGTCACCGAGATTTCGGCTTTGAAAAGCTTGGAGACAGGGCAACCGGTTTCGGCGGCTTTCACAGCCGCATCAAACTTGGCTTTGTCGGCTCCCGGAACATGTGCAACGAGATCGAGATGGCTCTTCGTGATGCTGAACCCTTCGCCCACTTTCTCGAGCGAGACCGTGGCTGTAGTTTCCAGTTTGCTGGCGGTCATTCCGACGCCGCCCAGTTGCGCGGAAAGAGCCATGGTAAAGCAACCGGCATGGGCCGCCGCGAGCAGTTCTTCGGGGTTGGTGCCTACTCCGTTTTCAAAACGAGTGCTGAACGAATACTGAGTTTGCTTTAACGTGCCGCTCTCGGTGGAAATAGAGCCTTTGCCGGACTTCAAATCGCCTTGCCACACTGCGGATGCTTTACGTTGCATATCGATCCTCCCAATGGAAATGGACTGCGTTGTTTAGAACTTGGATTCGCCTAATAGACCAAAAGGTTCATGGAATTCGACACTCGGAAAATTAACAAAGAATTGTTTCTTACGCTTTACAGGGTATGCTTGATTTACCCTGCCTGAGCTATTGTTCCAGAGCATCAAAACACTAACAAGAATCGGTGGCAATGAAAGCTATTTTTCAGGAATTAGCGCACCGCCCGTGGCCTCTCCCGGCAAGCCGCTGGATTATGGCCCAGAAGTGGCACGACCTTTTGTTCGCACACTGGCCGGTGTCCACACAACTTTTGAGGACGCATATACCGGCGGGGCTCGAGATTGACACCTACCGCGGACAAGCCTGGATCGCCGTGGTGCCGTTTCTAATGAGCGGCGTGCGTCTGCGAGGGTTCCCTGCGTTACCAGGCGCGTCGGAGTTTCCGGAATTAAATTTGCGGACTTACGTGAAGAGGGATGGCAAGCCGGGAGTATGGTTTTTCAGCCTGGACGCGGCAAATTCGCTGGCTGTTGCGGTGGCGCGTGCGTGGTTTCATTTGCCCTATTTTCGCGCGCGGATGCGCTGCGAAGAACTCACTGGCTGGATTGAATATGAAAGCCTGCGCATTCATGATGGCGCGGAACCGGCGGCTTTTCGTGGACAATACCGTGGCTTGGGGGATCTGTTTTGCGCTAAGCCTGGGACGCTGGAACATTTTCTGACCGAGCGATATTGCCTTTACAGCCTGAACTCAAAAGGCCAGTTGCTGCGCGGAGAGGTTCACCATGCGCCCTGGGACCTGCAGTTAGCAGAGGCGGAGATTTCCGATAACTCCATGGGAAATTCCGTGACAGGCGTTTTGCTGGGGAAACCGCTGTTGCATTTTTCCAAGAGACAGGACGTCGTGGTGTGGGCGCCTCGACCGGTCTGAACTACCACTTGTGAAAGACAAAAAATACGGCCATGGCGATGCAACCGAAGCCCGCGGCGTAGTTCCACTTCAAAGGCTCGCCCAGATAGGTGATGGAGAACATTGAAAAAACGGAGAGCGTAATCACTTCTTGCATGGTCTTCAATTGTGCGGCGGTAAATTCGTAGGAGCCTAGGCGGTTTGCCGGCACCTGGAAGCAATACTCGAAGAAGGCGATTCCCCAACTGATCATCACAACTTTCCAAAGGGCTACGCCGCGATATTTCAGGTGGCCGTACCATGCGAAGGTCATAAAGATATTGGAAATGGTAAGCAGAAGGATGGTGCGCATGGTGGGAACTTTCTCCTATAAATGCTGAGATTTTATATGGACGCAGTTCAGGATAAGCGAGTTTCGGAATTCTGGGGAAGCCGTAGTTTCTGAAGTGCGGCGATCGATTCTAGAGAGTGAGCGAGACGAGTCCCGGGGGTGTGCCGAGTTCGATCGGGGGAAGTTTGGAGCGATCGATCTTGTTGTAGAGCGTGTCACGCTCCACAGGAATGCGGCCTGCCGCGCGAATCAAACGTTCGAGTTCGCTGCGCGGGGTAAACTCCGCGGTGTTGGCGCCCGCATCGTGATAAATCTTTTCTTCCACTACCGTCCCGTCCATGTCGTTCGCGCCAAAGCGCAGAGCGATTTGCGCGATGCTGGGGGAGAGCATGACCCAGTAGGCTTTGATGTGGTCAAAATTGTCGAGCATCAGGCGAGAGACGGCAATATTGCGCAAATCGTCGTAGCCCGTGGGCTTGGGGATGTGGGCTAGAGGCGTGTTGTCAGGATGAAAAGCAAGGGGGATGAAGGCCACAAAGCCGTGAGTGTCGTCCTGCGCTTCGCGTAATTTCACCAAGTGATCGACGCGCTCTTCCATCGTTTCCACGTGGCCATACAGCATGGTGGCATTGGAACGCAGGCCGATGCGGTGCGCCTTCTTGGCCATGTTTACCCACATCTGGCCGCTGACCTTGTGATCACAAATGAGCCGGCGCACACGCGGGTGGAAAATCTCAGCGCCTCCGCCGGGGCAGGAATCCACGCCCGCTTCCTTCATCTGTCGCAGAGTTTCGTCGACAGTGATTTTCGCGATACGCGCGAAATAGTGCACTTCCACCATGGTGAACGCTTTCAAGTGAACATGCGGATGACGCGCTTTCAGGCCACGAATCAGTTCGAGGAAGAAGTCGAAAGGAAGATCAGGATGCAAGCCGCCGACGATGTGGAATTCCGTAGCACCTTCGCGAACACCCTTGGCAGCGCGCTCGTACATTTCTTCGAGTGTAAAGGTGTAGGCACCGGGGGAATTGGGATCGCGGCCAAACGCGCAAAGCTTGCAGTGTGCTACGCAGACGTTCGTGGGATTAATGTGGCGGTTTACGTTGTAATAGGTGATGTCACCGTGTCGCTTTTCTCGTACGTGATTGGCCAGCCAACCGACTGCCAGCAGATCCGGAGTCTTGTACAGCGCGACGCCATCTTCGAAAGACAGCCGCGTGCCCGCCAAAACTTTGTCGGCGATGGGCTGAAGAGTTGCGTCAGTGATGGTTAGTTGAGCCACGTTTCACTCTATTGTTTTGATGAGGCCGTGAAAGTCACAGCTACATTGTATCAGGCACGCACCGGTGCCTGTTTTCTCGAAAATTCCAAATGATTCAAACGTGCCAAACGGCCGTTGCAACGCCCCAGAACAGCAGAAACAGCATACTAATATAACCGTTCACAGTGAAAAAGGCAGCGTTCAGCTTGCTAAGGTCGTTCGCGTGGACCAGAGAATGTTCGTAGGCGAGCAGGGAAGCCACGACGACGATGCCTGCCCAGGCTGGCCAGGGCAATCCAAAACTGGCGGCTAACCAGCTCAACAGAATCACCACGCCGATATGCATGATTCGTGCGATTTGCAGGGCGGCGGCAATCCCGAACCGCTGAGGCACGGAAAATAAGCCAGTCTGGCGGTCGAACTCGATATCCTGGCACGCGTACAAAACGTCGAAACCACCGACCCAGAAGGTGACTGCGCCGCAGAGGATGAGCATGCGCCAATCGAGGCTTCCCGTGATGGCGATCCATGCCGCGGCGGGTGAAATACCCAGAGCAAAGCCTAGGAACAGGTGCGACCAGGAAGTGAAGCGTTTGGTAAAGGAGTAGAAAAACAGCACAGCGATGGCGAGCGGAGCGAGTTTCAGGGCGAGTGGATTCAGTTGCCACGCCGCTACAAAGAAAATAGCTACAGCCACGATTGTGAACGCCCAGGCGAACGAGACGCTAAGGGCACCGCTAGCCAGGGCGCGTGCCTTCGTGCGGGGATTCTCTTTGTCGAAGCGAATGTCGGCGATGCGGTTGATGGTCATGGCCGCGGAACGTGCAGCCACCATCGCTACGACGATCCACAAGACTTGCCGCAGCGTAGGCCACCCGTGCTGAGAAGCGCGCGCGGCAAGCAATGCTCCCGTCAGAGCAAACGGCAGCGCGAACACTGAATGCTCGAACTTGATCATTTCCAAAACAGTGCGAATGCGGCTTGGCATAGTTTCGTGTCAGGCCCCGGACTTCTTGCGGGACACGCTTCCCGTCCAACGATGCATTTTTTCCTGTGGCAGACCGGCCTGCGCCAGGGCACGGCAAGCAAATTGGGTGACGAGGTCGTCAATCGTCTGCGGACTATCGTAGAAGGCGGGAACCACCGGCATAATCACGGCGCCGGCTTGCTGTGCGCGCAACATATTTTCCAGATGAATACGATTGAAGGGCGTATCACGAACGCAAAGAATCAATTTACGGCCTTCCTTGAGCATGACATCGGCGGAGCGTCCAACAAGGTCGTCGCTGACACCATTGGCAATGGCGGAAAGAGCACCCATAGTGCAGGGAATGACAATCATGGCGTCTACTTCGTAGCTGCCGGAGGCGATTGAGGCGCCAACGTCTTTGTTGGATATCGTCTCAATTTTGCGGGAAGTGCGGCCGATGATGCGTGCGGTCAATTTCTTTAAGTCGCCAGAGGTGATGCCCAGTTCTTCGGCGAAGAGCCGCTGACCGGTTTCCGTCACGACTAGGTGCACGCGGCTGACGTGGGAATCCTCTTCGAGGAGAGAGAGAGTCTTCTGGGCGAAGATAGCGCCGCTTGCGCCGGTTACGCCGATGGTAATGACTTTGTCTTTCGCTGGAGGCATCTGTTTTGCGCGGATAAGCTCAGTCTCGCAGCGGGTCGGCGGCAAGTCAAGCAGGCGGGAGGGCCAACATGTCTTGGCCGACTTCCCGAGAATCGTTGACAATTCGCGGGCCCAGGATAGATAGCGCTGAATCTTGCTTTTAGATGCCGTGGTAGACTTTTGGCTTGACCGAGGATTGAGGATGAGTGCCAAGGAACCCGTCGACACTGTTCTAGCTTTTTTCGAAGCGATTAATGCGGCAAATGTGGACCGTCTATCTGCACTGATGAGCGAAGACCACGTATTCATAGATGGACTTGGGAACCGCATGCAGGGCCGAGAAGCAATGCGCAAGGGATGGCAGGCGTATTTTCAGTGGTTTCCGGATTACCGCGTCTCTCACGATGCGGTTTTATCGCGCGGTGAAGTGGTGGCGGCGTTCGGTTCAGCAGAGGGAACTTTTGCGGTAAATGGGAAGTTGCCAAAGGAAAATCACTGGCGCGTGCCTGCAGCGTGGAAGGCTGTGGTGAGAAACGGATTGATTGCAGAGTGGCACGTATATGCAGACAATCAGGCTGCGCGAAAGATAATGGGATGGCCTAATCCATAATGGATAGGAATTATCAGGACGAAATGCATGAATGAAGTCGAGATTCACGAATTGCTGAAAGCGGTCAGCTTGGGGAAGCTTAGCCCGGAACAAGCGACGGCCAAGTTGAAGCATATGCCGTTTGAAGACATTGGCTTTGCCAAGGTGGATCATCACCGCGCGCTGCGGCAAGGATTCGCGGAAGTGATTTTTGGCAAGGGGAAGACGCCGGTGCAGGTGGCGGAGATTGTGCGCGCGATGGTCAGTCACAACGCCACGCAGCACAATGTACTGGTGACACGTGCAGATACGAAAATGCATGCGGCTGTGAAACGCGTTATCCGCAGCGCGAAATTTCATCCCTTGTCGGGTGTCATCACGATCGAACGCAGCCGACAGATCACTGGCAAAGGCACAATCGCAGTCGTGGCGGCTGGGACGAGCGATATTCCCGTGGCGGAAGAAGCGGTGTTGACCGCAAAGCTGATGGGGAATCTGGTTGAGGAGATCTACGATGTCGGTGTCGCAGGCATTCACCGACTGCTGGATCATCGGCCGCAATTGACCGAAGCGCGTGTGATTGTTTGTGTCGCGGGGATGGAAGGGGCGCTGCCAAGCGTGGTGGGAGGATTGGTTGGCGTTCCCGTTATCGCCGTGCCGACCAGCACCGGATATGGCGCAAGCTTCGGCGGGGTTGCTGCTCTACTGGGGATGCTGAACTCCTGCGCGTCCAACGTTACGGTCGTGAATATAGATAATGGATTTGGCGCGGCGTGCGTTGCGTCGTGTATCAACCGTTTATAGATCACCCACTGTTTCTAAGCAGGACTTTCATCACACCGTGTTTCTGCGCGTAGAGGATGGCTTTAGAGGCGTCCTTCAGCGGAAATGTTCGGGAGATCAGGGGTGTAGGATCCACTTTCCCGGAGCGGAGCAGGCGGATGGCTTTCGCAAAGGGGCCGCAGCGCGAACCGACTACGGTGATTTCTTTCACGACGATTGGCCAGGTCTCGACGGGAGCGGCACCGTGGAATGTGGATTTGAGAAGAAGTGTCCCACGTGGTTCGGTCATCTGCTGGGCAAGACGAAGCCCGGTGGGTGAACCGGTCGCCTCTACCACCAGACGATGATTCTCCTTCACGGATTGCAGATCGCTGTCGTTGCCACGAACTACTTTGGTGTTTATGCCAGCGCGCTTTGCTAGTGCCAATTTCGAGTTGTGTTTGCCATAGAGCGTGATATCGCATCCCACAGCGTGCAAGACCAATGCGATGAGTTGGGCCAGTTTCCCGTCGCCAAGGACGGCGGCAGAGGGGAACTCGCGAATGTTAATTTGATCGAGAATCTGGCATGCGGCGGCCAGCGGCTCAACGAAGACCGCCTTCTCGTCGCTGATGCTGTTCGGAATGATGTGTAAATTCTCCAACGGGAGTCGGAGATATTCCGCGAATGCACCGTCCTGCGCGACAATTCCCAGCACGGTGCGCCTGGCACAATGCGTTTTCAACCCGCGCTTGCAAAACGCACACAGCGGTTTATAGCCGAAGGAACTACAAGAAATGTTAATCTCGCCGCACACGGCTTTGCCGATCCATTTCCTTTCCGTTTTAGACGTAGCGCCGCGTACCGCTACCACTTTACCGACGAACTCGTGCCCAGGTGTGCCGTGAAAATCGTGGTAGCCACGCAAGATCTCCACGTCTGTATTGCAGATTCCCGCCAATCGAACGCGAATCAGTGCCCAGCCGGATTTCAAAGTGGGTTGTGGCTTGTGGGTAGCGAGGAGTTTGTTTTTGCGAACTTCGAAGCAGAGCATGAGTAACTTACTTTTCCGTCTTTTCGGGCAGAGCGCGGCGAGGGGAAGGAGTGGCCATACGTTCAAGGAGTTCGAATTTCGCTTCCAGACGAATGAGTCGACGATCGACATCTTTATAGGATTCGGCCAATTCGGCTACTTGAGAAGTAAGCGCATTCATCCGATCCTCAATGAGGATCATTTTACGAATGGCGGTATAGGCGTCGTTGGCCCAGCTCACTTCTTTTTTCTCCGGCTTTTCAAAACAGAGTCGACATAACTAATGGTCTCATCCAGTTTCTTAATCATGCGGTCCGCGGATTCATTTGCGGCTTTCGCGACGATGCTCATTTCGTTTTCATATTCGGGGGGTACGGAAAGATACAGGTCCACGGCATTGCGAACCTCTTGAGAAAAGGACTTACCGTACTTCTTGGCGCGCAAAGTGAGGCGCCGTTTTTGTTTTGGATCGAAATGTATGAGCGCGGTGGCCATAGTTGCCCCATCCCCGGAACGGAGTTATATAACACCTATATCATAACATTTGGGAGGGTTTCGCTTCAACGGAGGGCGGCCACCAGGGATTGTGCCATGACAGATTCCTGCTCGGGGAAGACGGTGCGTAGGTCGAGGAGGACTCGATCGTCTTCGATGCGGGCAATAATGGGGATGCCCGCCAGGCCTTTGCGCAAACGCGCCTCCAGTTGTGTGGCAGAGTGGTGGGGACTAGAGAGACGGATTAATTCTGTGGGCAGCGATTGCGCGGGAGTGGAACCACCGCCGAGCAGGGAAGTCCCCTGCAGGGTGTCGATCTGGACCGCTACTCCTGCACTTGCGGCAGAATCGCGCACGAGTTCCACAAACTGTTCGGCGCGTGCAGCAATTTCGTTGTGCGATAGTCGAATCATGCGTTGCACCGGAAGGTCGTCCCAGGCGGCCTGTAAGTAAGCGCGAAGCGTAACCTCCAATGCTGCAATGGACAGTTTATCCACGCGCAAGGCACGAAACAGCGGATGGCGACGCACCTTGGCGACGAGATCCTTTTGTCCGGCGATGATTCCAGCCTGGGGACCGCCCAAGAGTTTGTCGCCGCTGAAGAGTACAAGCGAGAAACCGGCGTCCACACTATCGCGTGCGGTCGGTTCGATGATGCCGTTTGCGGAGAGCTCGACCAGACAGCCTGAGCCGAGATCCTCCACAACGGGCAGATTCGCCTGCCGGCCAAGACGAATCAGTTCCGCGACCTCGGGTTTTTCCGTGAAGCCGGTCACCTGAAAATTGGAAGGATGTACCCGCAACAGCACCCGCGTTTTGTCGTTGATGGCGTTCTCGTAGTCGGCAATGCGGGTGCGGTTCGTGGTTCCCACTTCGCGCAGAATCGCGCCACTTTGCTCCATGATTTCCGGGATGCGGAAACCATCACCGATTTCGATCAGTTCGCCGCGAGAGACAATCACTTCGCCACCGCGCGCCAAGGCGGCCAGTGTTACGAGGAGGCCTGCAGCACAATTGTTCACTACGATCGCCGCTTCGGCGCCGGTCAATCGTTGTAGAAGCCGCGAAGTGTGGGCATCACGTTTGCCGCGCGCACCCGCGGCCAAGTCGTACTCAAGATTGGAGTACTGCGTGGCAGCGCGTCGGAACTCCTCCACCACTCGAGAGGTCAATGGGGCGCGGCCAAGATTAGTGTGCAAAATCACGCCCGAGGCGTTGATCACGGGCCGCAACGAAGGCGCGAATTCGAGCTCGACGGCTGAGACAATCTTCTGTTCGAGTGCCGCCGGATCCAAAATGCCTTCGTGAGCCTCTTCTGAGGTGAGCTCGTGGCGGAGACCTGCTAGAACCTCGCGGATTGTTTCGACCAGAAAGGTGCGCTCCATGGTTCCGGCGAGCGCGGCAATTCGCGGGCGAAGTAAAAGCTCGTCCACAGAAGGCACCCGGCGAAGCAATGCCGCCTGATTCTCCGATAGACCCGGCTTGGTGCCTTGCGCCATGGCGCCATTTGAGCACAGGCTCCGCATGGGCCGCAATCGATTGCTGGCCGAGCGACCAGTGCTCTGGTCCTGCGCCCAATTGCTCGTTGCGTATCGAAGCGCACCTTCCTGGTTGACGCTAGCAATCGGCGCTCCTAGCATGAAGAGTCGCAGGAGTGTAGCTCCATGGCCACCATTGACGAAGAACTGGCGGGGTTAGAGCGGGACATACGCCAGTTAAAAATCGAATACGACATGTATTTTGGCGGCGGAAGGAAGCGTCCTCCCACCGAAATCGAATGGCGCATCGATCAGGTGGTCCGCCGATACAGTGAACGCGGCGGCGAATTGAAATACGGCCAGCGATTCAAATTCAGCAACCTTTCGCAGACTTACGCGAAGTACAAAGATATGTTTCGCAAGCGACTGGCGCAGCGCGAAGAAGGAAAAGTTCAACGGCATTTTGGGGCAGCCGCAAAAGCCATAGAAGCGGAGCGCGCGCGGTCGCAACCACCGCCGCAGGGGACCTCCAGCGGATCCGCAGCGGAAGCGAAGGCATTCCGCATGGTTTGCTCTGAACCGGAGAAAGAGACGGAGAAGGTCGACAAGCTGTATGAGGCTTTCTTGAGCGCAAAGCAGACTGCCGGAGAGGAAACGGCCAAGCTGACGCGCGCGGGGTTCAATGAATTCGTGCGCAAGAAGACCAAAGACTTGCAGACACAGAAACAATGCCGCGACGTTGAGTATGTCGTGGAAGTCGTCGACGGCTCGGTCAAATTGAAAGCACTTGTAAAGTCCTAACTTCCGGAATTTTTCCCACAGACGGCCTACTTTTCCTACATCACCGCTCCGCGTACACTAGTAGATTCTTCAGTACGGTGGAGGAACGTCATGGCCGTGGAACGAGCACTACTCAGCGTCTTCGACAAGAAGGGAATCGTGGACTTTGCGCGCCGATTGGCGGCGCTAAAGATTGAGATATTGTCGACCGGTGGCACGGCGAAGTTACTCCGCGAGGAAAGAGTTGCGGTCAAAGACGTCTCGGAGTTCACGAACTGGCCGGAAATGCTGGGAGGGCGCGTCAAAACTCTTCATCCGAAAGTGCACGGGGGACTACTGTATCGCCGCAACCACGCCGAAGATGAGAAGCAAGCGAAAGAACACGGGATTGCTCCGATCGATCTGGTGGTTGTGAATTTGTATCCCTTTGAAGCCACGGCGGCCAAGGCGTACCTGCCAGCCGAAGAGTTGATCGAGAACATCGATATCGGTGGGCCGACCATGTTGCGTTCCGCCGCCAAGAATTTCGAAAGCGTAACGGTGGTAACCGATCCGGCGGATTACGAGCGCGTGGCAAAGGAACTGGAAGCAAACCGCGACACGAGCCTGCCGCTGCGGCTGGATCTGGCACGCAAGGTGTTTGCCACTACTTCGCAATACGACGGACTGATCACCATGGAACTGGAGCGGCTCACGGAGAAAAACAGGCACCTGGAAGTTGCGCCTCGAGCAAAGCTCCCGGAGCGTGTGCACGTCGCCCTGCGTCGCAAGCAGGAATTGCGCTATGGAGAGAATCCCCACCAGGCTGCGGCACTGTATGTCCCTGCAGGACACGAACTGACAGGACTGGCCGCCGCGAAGCAATTGCAGGGCAAGGAACTTTCATACAACAACTACGTGGACCTGGAAGCCGCGCGCAGCCTGGTTGCGGAATTCGAGAGGCCCGCTGCGGTCATCATCAAGCACAACAATCCGTGCGGCGTTGCCAAGCAGCAGACGCTGATAGAGGCCTATATCAAAGCGTTTGCATGCGACCCGGTTTCGGCGTTCGGTGGCGTGCTGGCGTTCAACCATATTGTCGACGCGGTTACAGCCGAGGAAGTGACTAAGCTGTTCGTCGAATGTATTGTGGCGCCGGGATTTGCCGATCGAGCCCAGGAAATTTTTGCGGCAAAGAAGAATCTTCGACTTTTGCAGCTCCCACACTCGGGACTGCTTCACGACAAGGAGTTGCAGCTCAAGCGAATCCTGGGAGGAGTTCTGGTGCAGCAGCCAGACCTCGGAACTCTGCAAGGGCAGGAACTGCGCGTCGTGACCAGGCGCGAGCCTGCGCCAGCCGAACTCAGCGACCTGAAGTTCGCGTGGAAGGTGTGCAAGCATGTAAAGTCCAACGCCATCGTGTTTGCCAAAGAGGGCGCCACGATGGGAATTGGCGCGGGACAGATGAGCCGAGTCGACTCCGTCAAGATCGCGGTGTTGAAAGCGCAAAAGTCTCTGCAAGGCACCGCGGTAGCCTCTGACGCGTTCTTTCCTTTTGCAGATGGAGTGGAGGAAGCCGCCAAGGCGGGGGCTACGTGTGTGATTCAGCCCGGAGGCTCGGTAAAGGATCCTGAGGTAATTGCCACCGCCGACCGTCTGAATATGGCGATGATATTCACCGGGATGCGGCATTTCCTGCACTAGAATCAGTACTTTACGAAGCGCGGCGAAAAAGCGAGTGGGCGGATTCAGCTCTCCCTGCATCACATGGAAGTGCGGTAATTCGATTTGGAACAAAGCGTTTTTTGACTTTTGACCAGCTTTCGGCCTCATGGGACAATTGATGCTTATGGACTCTCTATGAAACTACTCCGTATTTTCGTGGCTTTCTCTTTCGCAGGTTTGGCGATTCCTTCTGTTTTCGCGCAGAAACCCGCGTTGGAAGTCGAGCACCCGCCCGAAAAGATAACGCCACGTGCCGAGGCCTATTACAACTTCACGCTGGGCCACATCTTCGAGATTCAGTACGAGCAAACCAGTCAGAGCGAGTACGCGACGCGCTCGATCGAGGCCTACAAAAAGGCCTATTCGATCGACCCCAAGTCTCCCATCATCGGTGAACGTCTTGCCGAGATGTATTGGAAGGCGCAGCGCGTTCATGATGCCGTGGTCGAAGCCGGCGAGATTCTGAAGCGTGATCCGAACGATCTGCCGACCCACCGCTTGCTGGCGCGTATTTACCTGCGCAGTCTTGGCGATATCAACGGCGGTAGCGGCGTGCAGACAGAAACGGTTGGAAAGGCCATCGCCGAATTCAGCGAAGTGCACCGCCTGGATCCTGCCGACGCAGAATCCTCTTTGTGGCTGGCTCGTTTGTATCGCTTGCATAACGAACCGGAAAAGGCCGAGCAAGTGCTCCGCGGCATCATGAAGGACGATCCAGACAACGACGCCGCGATGGAGCAGTTGACGCAATTGTTGCTGGACCAGAATAAGTCGGATGAAGCGATCCAACTGTTGCAGACGATGACGGCTCATTCGCCATCACCAACCTTGTACGACCTGCTGGGCGACGCCTACACACAGACCAAAGATTATGCGAAAGCGGAAGCCTCTTACCGCAAAGCGGTGGAACTTGATCCCTCGGAATTGACGCATCTTCGCGGTTTGGGACAGACCCTGTTGTCCGAAGAAAAATATGCTGACGCGCTGAGTGTGTACCAGAAGTTGGCCGATGTGATGCCCGATGACGCAGACGTCTATCTTCGCATTGCGCAGATTTATCGGGAGCTTCACCAACTGGACAAGGCGGAAGAGAATCTGGTGAAGGCCCGACAGTATGCCCCGGGAAGCCTCGAGGTGATGTACAACGAGGCGATGATTTACGAGGCGCAGGGACGCTATGAGGACGCGATCAAGGTTCTCTCCGATGCAGTCGTTGGAGTGAAGGGACAATCCGCTGTACTGCCTAACCGGCGGCGCTCACTGGCTATCCTGTACCAACAACTGGGCCAGCTCTACCGCGATGCGCAGAACTATCAAGCCGCTGTTTATACTTACCAGGAATTGGGACATCTCGGTGACGAAGAGGATCACCGCGCACGCATTCTGTTGATGGAAACACATCGGCAGGCGAAGGATTTGCCCAAAGCGCTTCTAGTGGGCAAGGAAGCCGTTGCCAAATATCCGACAGACAGCGCGATCCGTGCTACCTACGCGCTGGTATTGGGCGAGAATCAACAGCCCGAAGAAGCTGTCAAGCTGCTGGAGGGTAGCCTAAAGAACAACGCGGCGGATCGCGACATTTATCTGAACATGGCGCAGATTTATGAACGCGCGCACAAATACAAAGAAGCCGAAGAGATGGCGCGCAAAGCAGAAGCCATGCCGAGCGAGCCTCGCGATAACGAGATGACCTGGTTCTTGATCGGCGCGATCTATGAACGCCAGAAAATGTTCGACAAGGCGGAAGAAGAGTTCAAAAAAGTGTTGGAAGTGAATCCCAAGAACGCTTCGGCACTGAATTATTACGGATACATGCTGGCGGACCGCGGGATACGGCTGGATGAGGCGAAAGAGATGATCCAGCGCGCACTGGATCAGGAGCCTTTCAGCGGCGCATATCTGGACAGCCTTGGGTGGGTGTACTACAAACTGAACAAGCTTACGGACGCGGAGGCAGCGCTTCGCAAAGCCGTGGAGCGTGAATCGCACGATCCGACCATTCGCTCACACCTCGGTGACGTATATGCCAAGCAGGGAAGAATGGAGCAGGCAGCAATAGAATGGGAAAAATCCCTCTCGGAGTGGCATCGCTCCTTGCCCGGCGACGTGGAAAACGATAAAGTCGCGGAACTGGAAAAGAAGTTGGGCCAGGTGAAACACCGGGTGGCTCAAAAGACGCCGCCAACTGACGCAAAACCCTGAGTAAACATGAACGAAGTTCGTATCCCAGCGTACGCAAAAGTGAACTTGCGTCTTGAGGTGCTTGGCAAACGCGCCGATGGCTACCACGAGCTGCGCACGATCTTTCAAACCGTTTCCTTGCACGATTCCTTGCGGCTTCGTCAGAGCCGCCAGTCGGTCATTTCCTTGACAGTGCGGGGCAACGCCATCCTTTCGCAGGAGCCACTTGAGAAGAATCTGGTGTATCGAGCCGTGGAGGCGCTGCAGCGCGAATTGAAAGTGCGCTCCGGGGTGGAAATGACCTTGGACAAGCAGATCCCGGCTGGGCGGGGATTGGGTGGCGGGTCAAGTGACGCGGCGGCTGCGCTGTTGGGTTATCTCCGGCTGACTGGGAAGCGCATCGATCCGGTCCGATTGCTGGCAATTGCGGCCAGCCTCGGCGCGGATGTGCCGTTCTTTTTGTTCGGAGGATGCGCGCTGGGGGTGGGAAAGGGAGAAGAAATCTACCCGCTGCCTGACCTCCCCACGTCTACCTACCTGATTGTTTCCCCGAATTCGATCCATGTGCCCACGCCGGATGCGTACCGCTGGCTCCACGCGCCGGAATTGGCTTCGTTGACAAAATCCGCGGCAGCCCATAAGCTATATAAGTTCTGTGCTCTGTGTTGGAGCCCGCAGGAAGCATCCCTTTCGAATGATTTCGAGGCGGCGGTTTTCCGGCGGCATGCCCGGCTTGGTCAAATCAAGCGGGCGTTACTCCGAAAAGGGGCGTCAGAAGCCTTGCTGGCTGGTAGCGGTTCGGCGGTGTTTGGAGTTTTCCCGAGCCCAGTAAAGGCGCGCCGAGCTGCTGTCGGGTTTCCGAACGATCAGGTATTTGTCTGCGAGAGTATCTCTCGAAGCAAGTTTGCGCGTTCCATGAAAAACGCGATCGTCGGCTGAACTTCAGCATCTCTCCGCTCTGACTCTCATACCTTACAGAATCCGGAATTTCGGGCCAGGTATTTTCTTGTGTGTCATTGCCAGGCGATGACCAGGGTGAATGCGGCGTGCACGACGAGCGATTCAAGATCTTTACGGGTACCGCGAATCCGGCTTTGGCCGATTCGATTTGCCACCATCTGAACGTGCCGCTCGGCAAGGCGCTGCTGGGCCGCTTTAGCGATGGCGAGATCTATTTTCAGGTTTTGGAGAACGTGCGTGGGGCGGACGTGTTTGTGGTGCAGCCCTGCTGCTACCCGGTGGACAACCACCTGCTTGAGCTTTTGTTGATGATCGACGCGTTCAAGCGCGCTTCGGCATGGCGAATCACCGCGGTTCTGCCGTACTACTGCTATGCGCGGCAAGACCGCAAAGACAAGCCTCGCGTTCCGATATCTGCAAAGCTTGTGGCGGACTTGCTGGAAACGGCCGGAGCAAGCCGCGCGCTTACGCTGGATTTGCATGCACCGCAGATTCAGGGATATTTCGACGTGCCGGTGGACCACTTGTACGGTTCGCCCGTGCTGATCGATCATTTTCGGCAAATGAACCTGCCGAACCTTACGGTGGTATCGCCCGATGCGGGCGGTGTGGAACGCGCCCGGGCTTTTGCAAAGAAGCTGGATGCGCCCCTGGCCATCGTGGACAAACGCCGCGTGGATGTGGATGTCAGCGAAGTGATGCACCTGATCGGAGATGTTCGGGGACGCAGCACGCTGATTATCGACGACATCATCGATACGGCGGGCACACTGGTGAAAACGGCTGATGCCCTGCTGCGCGAAGGCGCGACACAGGTTTATGCCGCCTGCACACACCCGGTATTTTCGGGGCCGGCGGTAGAGCGCATTGCGAACTCGCGGATTACGGAAGTGGTGGCGACGGATTCCGTGCCACTCTCAGCGGCCGCGAAAGAGCTGAAGAAGATCAGGATTTTAAGCGTTGCGGATTTACTTGCTCGTGGGATTCGCTCCATTCATGAGGAGACCTCCATCAGCGAGTTGTTTATTTGAGATTCTCCGGCGGCATTCAGGCCGGAAGTGATTCCAGGGAAGGAAAGAAGCTATGGCTCAGATCATTGTGGAAGGCGCGCCCCGCGACACACGGGGCAAAAACGAAGCGAGGCGCTTGCGCGTTGCGGGCAGAGTGCCGGCGACACTTTACGGCGGTAAGGGCGACACGATTTCTCTTGCTGTGAACACCAAGCAGGTCACGGCGATCCTCCGCTCGGAAACCGGTCACAACACGTTGTTTCAGGTGGACCTTGGCGGAAAGCACGAACCGGCGATCGTGAAGGATTGGCAAGTCGATCCGGTCAGCGGACGCTTGCTGCACGTCGATCTCTTGCGCATTGCGATGGACGTGCGCATGAAGGTCAAGGTGCCCATTCACACGTTCGGCGAACCGGCTGGCGTTAAAGTCGACGGCGGCGTGTACGAAGTGGTCACCCGCGAAGTGGAAATTGAATGCTTGCCGGCGGACATTCCGACCGAGTTCAAGGTGGACATCAGCGGTTTGCGCCTGAACCAGAACTTGCGCGCCAGCGATCTACCTTTGGACAAGGCCAAGATGAAGCTTTTGACCGATCCAGACCGTGTTCTTTCGCACGTAGTTACGCTGCGAGCGGAAGAAGAGAAGCCAGTGGAAGCAGCAGTTCCGGGCGCGACACCGGCAGAGCCCGAAGTCATCAAGAAGGGCAAGAAGGAAGTGGAAGGCGAAGAAGGCGAGGAAGCCGCGAAACCGGCGGAAAAAACGGAAAAGAAGAAGTAGTTCTTTTCCGTTCGCCTCGCGCAACTCACTATGCGGCTCATCGTTGGCCTTGGCAATCCTGGCCCGGAGTATCAGTGGACGCCGCATAACCTCGGTTTTCTGGCCGTGGACGAGATCGCGAATCGCGCTTCGATTCGTGTGGAGCGGCCCGAAGGGCAGGCGCTGGTAGGGCGGGGCAAGATTGCCGGGGAGGAAGTGGTCCTGGCAAAGCCTCACACGTACATGAACCTCAGCGGGAATTCTGTAAAGGCGCTGATGGGCAAGTACGAACTGCAGCCGGAATCGCTGCTGGTGCTGTTCGACGAGCGAGATTTGCCCTGGGGAATGGTTCGCATCGGTGAACGAGGCAGCCCGGGAACGCACAACGGGGCCAAGTCGGTCACCAGTGCCGTGGGAACACAGGAATTTGCCAGGCTTCGCCTAGGCTGCGGTCCGGATCATCCGGTCAGCGACCTTGCGGAGTATGTGCTGCGTCCGATGAAGAAGGCGCAGTTGGAAGAAGCCGCGGAGATGATTGCCACGGCAGCGGATGCGGTGGAGTTGCTGGTGAAAGAGGGCATCTCCGTAGCGATGAACAAGTTTAACCGGCGGGTAACACCGAAAGAAGAAACGCCGAAGGAAGAGAAGTAGTGGCAAGTTTAGAGGGAAAAACGGAGTTTACGGATTTACCGGCTATGCGCCGGGAACAGAAGGAAACGAGGTCATCATGGAAGAGCGTCTGTACGATTTGATCTTCATCGTCCGCCCGGCTACGCCGGAAGAAGAAGTGAAGAAGGTAATCACGTCGGTCGAACACGTTTGCGCGGAAAAAGGCGCGAAGATCGAGAAGACGGAGCACTGGGGCACGCGCAAGCTGGCCTACAAAGTGAAGAAGCACCGCGAAGGTATCTACGTGTACCAGCAGATCCGTACCACGCACGGCGACCTGCTGCAGGAAGTGGAACGCCGCCTGGGCGTGCAGGACGCGGTAATTAAGTATCAGGTCGTACGACTCGACGAAGCCGTGAAGCTGCAGAAGAAGCTGACGCACAAGCGCGAAGTGCGCGCCGCACGCCGTCCGCGTCGTGCCGCTGCACCGGCTCCCGCAGCGCCAGCGGCGCCGCCAGCGCCAGAGCACAACGCTCCTGCGAGCTGAACGAGCTCATCAGTTTTGCGGGTTCGCCGAAGTGGTAGTGAGCGAGCCCCTCAAAGTAATTGCTTCAAAAGCTTCGATGCGAAGGCCCGGAGCTACATGGGAAAGGTAGGAAGTTAATGTCAGACGAACAAAAACCAGTGCAAGCTGCCGCGCCCTCTGCTCCTCGTGAACATCGCGAGGGTGGTGGCGGGGGCGGTCGCCGTGAAGGTGGCCCCGGCGGTGGAGGCGGGCGTCGCGAAGGCGGACCCGGAGGTCCCGGTGGACCGGGCGGGCCAGGTGGACGTCCCCGCGGCAAGCGTCAATATTTTCGCAAGAAGAAGGTTTGCAAGTTCTGTGTCGAGAAGATTGATCTGATCGACTACAAGCGCGCGGACATCCTCTCTCAATTCGTGCAGGAACGCGGCAAGATTCTGCCACGTCGCATGACGGGAGTGTGCTCGCGCCACCAGCGTTGGCTCGGCGTTGCCATCAAGCGCGCACGCAACATCGCCCTCATGCCGTTTGCCGGCAGTGCGGCGGGAACTCAGGCGCCTCGCGTCGTCGAGGCTCCAAAGGCAACAGCTTAAAAAAGGGAGCTAGAGATTCGTCATGCAGATCATTCTTCAGGAAGATGTCGATAAGTTGGGAAACCGCGGAGAAGTGGTGACAGTGAAGCCCGGCTACGCCCGGAATTTCCTGTTGCCGAACAAGCTTGCAATTGAAGCGACACCCGGCAATATGAAGGCGCTCGAACGTATTCGCGGCTCGCTGGCCAAGAAGACGGCTACGGAACTTGAGGCTGCCAAGAAGCATGCGGAAGCGCTGAATGGCGTATCGATTAAGTTCACGCGCAAGACTGGCGAGAACGATCAGCTCTTCGGTTCCGTCACCAATGGCGATATTGCGGATTCATTGAAGGCGCAGGGCTTCGAAGTGGACAAGCGGCAGATTCAGTTAAAGGAGTCTTTGCGCGCGCTTGGCGAATTCCCCGTCACAGTGAAAGTGTTCCGCGACGTTACTGCCGAAATCAAGGTGCTCGTCGAAAAAGAAGTGTAATTTGGAGTGCGACAGCCCTGCTGCCGCTTTTTTCCCACGATTGGTAGAGGCATTTTCAGCGGGAGCGACTGCTCCCGCTTATTTATTGGTAGACGCAAATTTTTCCGCTATTGATTCAATTTCTGCGCGCTTCCATGAGGCCCCTGATAGATTCGCGATCACCGCCACAACTATGTGGCTGTCTGGGTACACCATCAGTTGCGACGTTCCGCCGACCGCTCCGCCGGAGTGTTCATAGACGAGTTTTCCCGATAGCGTCTTCTGCACGCCCCAGCCGATTCCGTAGCCAGTCTCTTCACCCGCTGTAGTTTTCTGCGAAGTGAGCATTGTCTTCAGTGACTGTACATTCAGGATTCCGGGTTGCAGCATGGCGGACCCAAATCGGACCAGATCCTCGGCAGTCGACAAAAAGCCTCCACCAGCCCACTTGTAGCTGTTGTCGACGTAGGGAGCGTTCTGGATCGGTGCGTCTTTCGGCAATTCGTAGAAACGCGAACGTTGCTCTACGATCCGGGTGTTCTGGTCGGCAGTGGTGTGCACCAGCCCTAGCGGCGTAAAGACATGACTCTGCATAAACGTTAAGAAATTCTCTCCCGATGCTGATTCAATTACCGCGCTGACCAGGTTAAAACCGTAACTGGAATAGTTGAATTTAGTTCCGGGCGGCGACACCAGGGGATCATCCTGGAAAATCTTCAGGCCCTCCAACACACTCTCATAGTGTTTCTGGATCAGGAATTCATCGTCTTTGTAGTGCCGGATGCCGCCCAGGTGTCCTGCAATCATGCGCACCGTGATCGTTGCGCCTTTGTTCGGAAAACTCGGCACGTATTTCTGCACGGGCGCGTCGAGATCGACTTTGCCCGCCTGCACCAATTCCATCAGGCCTACTGCCGTCAGCGGCTTGGAAATACTTGCGATGCGAAACTTGGTTGTTGGCCACACGGGCACACGCTGCTCCAGGTCCGCGTAGCCGAAACCTTCCGAGCAGACGATTTTTCCGTCAACAGCTATAGCAAGAGAAATGCCGGGTATCCCGCGAGCAATCCATTCCTTCGCCTGACGATTCGCGTTAGCGCTGGCCTCGGCATACGGCTCGGCCAACAACGCGCCTGGAGAAGAAGCCGCTGCCGGAGACTGCGCGAACGCGGCCGTGGCCTGCAGCAAAGCTACACCTGTCAGTGCGAGGAATGCCGTGCGAAGAAATTGGCTCCTGTAATTGCCCACCCAGCTATTCATGTTTGTCTCCCTGCGGATTTCTGCTGCAGCATCTTCCCACACTCAGGAAAAAAGTTATTCAACGATTTCCTTCGCGATTCACAGGTGAGTGGATTGACGGGCAGTGCGCTTGCGCGGAGAATCAGGTCCATTGTTCCGCGGGCAGGGAAGTGGCAAGGGGCGCAGAAATTACGACTTGCCTGACCGCGCGCATCATGCTTCAATAGCGAAATAAAAGCGAAGATAAAAGAGGTCTCTCTTTAGCGTAATGCCTGTCGAATCCACTCTCGAGCGGCCGCTGCCGAGCAACATCGACGCCGAGCGATCCATTCTCGGCGCGATCCTGCTGGATAACAACGTCTTGAACACGGCGATCGAATCGCTTAAGACCGAGGATTTCTTTCTTCCGCATCACCGTCATATCTACACGCAGATGATTGTGCTGGGAGAGTCTCAACGCGCCATCGATTTCGTCACACTGACGGAGGAGTTGCAGCGGCGCGGCGAACTGGAAGCCTCTGGCGGGGCGCCGTACCTGGCTTCGCTGGTTGATGGGATGCCGCGCGTCAGCAACGTGGAGCACTACGCGCACATCGTTAAAGAAAAGGCGCTGTTGCGAAACCTGATCCACGCCACGCATAGCATCCAGCAGCGCGCGATGGAAGGCGAAGCCGGAGCCGACGAAATTCTGGACAACGCGGAATCGAGCATCTTTGCGTTGGCGGAAGATCGCGTCAAAGCCGGGCTGATTTCCATCAAGGACATTGTTCGCGACAATTTCGAACGCCTGGAAAAAATCTTCCGAGAAGGGAAGAGCGTAACCGGAATTTCCACCGGCTATGGGGAGTTGGACAAATTGCTCTCCGGCTTGCAGCCATCGGAACTGATTATTCTGGCAGCGCGGCCGTCGCAGGGGAAAACGGCACTGGCGCTGAACCTGGCGGAAAACATCGCGATTCGCGGCGGCAAGCCGGTGGCGGTGTTTAGCCTGGAAATGTCCAAGGAATCGCTCTTGCAACGTTTGGTAGCTTCCGTGGCACAGATTGATGCGCACAAGTTTCGTTCTGGCCACTTGAGCAAAGAAGACTGGCGCCGCATGACCGAGGTTCTGGGAAGTATTTCGCAAGCGCCGCTGTGGATTGATGATGCCGGTTCGACAAGTGTTCTGGAAATTGGCGCGAAGGCGCGCCGCCTGAAGCGGGACAAGGGATTGTCCCTGCTGGTCGTGGACTACCTGCAGCTGATCACTGGGCGAGGGCGATTCAATTCGCGACAGGAAGAAGTCTCCAGCATTTCTCGCGGACTGAAAGGTTTGGCGAAAGAGTTGCAAATTCCTGTGCTCGTGCTTAGCCAGCTCACGCGCGCTCCCGAACGGGAAGAACGAGGCCCACAACTTTCCGACCTTCGCGAATCGGGTGCTATCGAGCAGGATGCCGACGTGGTCATGTTCATCTACCGTCCCAATTTCTTCAACATGAATGCCACGCCTGAAGAGCGTGAGATGGCAGACATCTTGATTGCCAAGCAGCGTAATGGCCCAACCGACAAGGTAAAGTTTGTGTTTCGCAGTCGTTTGACGCGATTCGAAGAAGCCGCACCAGACGCCTTCGCACAATTTGCCGGCGGCGACGAGATGTAGCCAGCGCGGCACAGCGCGTCCGAGTAGCCACATTTCCAATCGCAGTCTCAAAAACAGTTAACTGGGGAATTGAACATTCCTTCCAAAGGATTCATGAGAAGAGGTTTAGCGTACTTCTGGAAACTCCGGACTAGCCCGTCTTGGCGACCCAATTGCTCTCTGCTTCCACGTTGTCATTCTCGTCGCACCGTGCACGGCTTTTTCGTGGCTGCGCTGGAATGTCGTAAACTAGTTTTTCAGGAAAATTCATGGCCAGCAGGAAGAAAAATCCACTTGATTTTGTGGGGCGCCCGGTTTGGGCAGAGGTCTCGCTACCGGCGCTAGCGCATAATTTTCGAGCGATCCGCGATTACGTGAATCCAGCTTCGGAAGAAAGAAAGACTCCGCGTAAAGTCCTGTGCATCGTGAAGGGAAATGGTTACGGACATGGCGGGCCGCAAGTCGCGAAAGCTCTGGAAAAGTTTGGCTCCGATTGGTTTGGTGTTGCGTCCGCTGGAGAAGGCATAGAACTTCGCAAGAATGGCGTGCGCAAGCCGATTCTGGTGCTGGGCGGATTCTGGCCCGGCGAGGAAAATAATGTCCTGTACCATAATCTGACGCCCGCAATTCATCGTTGCGAGCAACTGGCTACATTTGAAGCTGCCGCCGCGAAACTCCGCAAGAAGAACGTTCCCATTCACCTCAAACTGGATACCGGCATGAATCGGCTGGGAATCATGCCGAAGGATATTGAGTGCTTTGCACGCCAGTTTGCCAAATGCCGGCACCTGAAATTGGATGGCGTGTTCACCCACTTTGCGTCTTCGGAGGTTCTGACGGATTCAACGACGGGCCGGCAAACCGCTCAGCAAATAGAGCGGTTGAATGATGCGGTGGATTGCCTGCGCGCCATGCGTATCGAATCCGGGCTGATTCATTTTGCCAACAGCGCTGCCATCGCGGCTCGGCCCGAAAGCTGGGCGGACATGGTGCGCCCCGGCGCGATTCTCTACGGCTATCATCCAGGCTTCGACCCCATGGAACGCCGAACGGAGTTCGAGTCCAAACTTCGCTTGCGCCCGGTGATGAGTCTCCGCTCTCGCCTGATTAATATCCGATCGGTGGCCGCGGGGGAAGGCGTAGGCTACAACGCCAGTTGGGTTGCCGAACGACCGTCGCGGATCGCGGTAGTCGCAGCGGGCTATCATGACGGAGTGCATCGTTCGCTGGGCAATCGTGGGCAATTCGCGATACGGGGCCACATGGCTCCGATCATTGGCATCGTCTCCATGGATGTCACCATGCTTGATGTCACCGGCGTACCTGACGCTGTGGTCGGGGATGTGGCCACTCTTTATGGGGAAGACGGCGATCGGGTCTATCCGGCCAACGTTATCGCTCGCAGTATTGGAACGGTCACCTCGGACCTTCTCTCCGGCATGGGCCCACGCGTGCCACGCATCTATTTATCCTAGACAGCAATCAAGAAGTTCGCTGGTGCAGCGCTCGATGCAAGAAACCATTGCGTCGCATTCGCAGAATGTTTTGGTTCACCCTCAACTACCACTTGACGAGTTATGCAATTCGAGAGTATACAAGCGGCCTTACACTTTGCTTCCGCTGGAGAGGCAATGTCCCGCAATGAGTGGTACCGCCCTCGCGGAAGTGGCAAGGCCAGGTTGCAGGGGGACGGATGAGCGAAACAGGATTTAATGGAGAAGTCGCTGGCAAAGCGATTAGCGCCGGTGGCAGTCCGCGGCAATCGAGATTCCTCGGACAGGACTGGGATTTCTGGGCAGTACGTCTAGCTCTGATTAGTGGCACTGTCGTCTTGTGCTACACCCTTGCACCTTTTGGTTTCCATGGACTTCCCGCAGCAGGCCTCGGCTTTCTTGTGGCCATGGTGATTCTGCTGGCAGAATTGAGAATGCGACGCGCGGAGATCAGCGGGCTTATGGGGGGAACGGGCGGTGCAGTACTCGGTCTCCTCTCGGCCCTCCTCATTACCCTGGTCATCTCTCGCACTACGGAACCCGAACCTACCAAGACGTTCTTCGAATTCACCTCACTTTTCGCTCTCGGTTACCTCGGACTGGTTGTTGGCTCTCGCAAAGGCCACGATTTTCGGCATATTCTTCTTCCCCAATCGGCAGAAATCTCCAGGCCTGTTCAGTCATCCATGAAATTGCTGGACACCAGTGTCTTGATTGACGGCCGCATCGCCGATGTATGCGAGACACACTTTCTCGATGGCACGCTGGGTGTGCCGCGTTTCGTGCTGCACGAACTGCAATTGGTCGCGGATTCCTCTGATTCGCTGAAACGGCAGCGTGGACGGCGCGGGCTGGAAGTTCTACAGCGCATGCAGAAGATGCCGGGTCTGGAAATACGCGTGCTGGAAGACGATGCGCACGGCTGCTCTGGAGTCGATCAGAAACTGATGGAGTTGGCGAGCCGGTCGTCGTCGAAAATTGTGACCACCGATTTCAATCTGAATAAAGTGGCTCGCGTGCAGGGCATCTCCGTGCTGAACATCAATGAGCTCGCAAATGCCATGAAGCCGGCAGTGTTGCCGGGGGAGTCCATGCGCGTGCTGATCCTGCGCGAAGGAAAAGAAGCCACTCAGGGAGTTGCGTACCTGGATGACGGCACAATGGTGGTGGTGGATGGCGCGCGCCGATTGATCAATCGCACCGTGGATATTCTGGTGACTTCCGTTCACCAGACGCCCGCAGGCAAAATGATTTTTGGCCGATTGGAAGATCGCGCGGATGCGTCTGCTTCTCGCGCTTCAGCGGCGCCGGTAGCCGGTTTCGACGCTACTTTGCCGGCGAATGGAAACGGAAACAGTCAGGCGAACGCCCATGAGCGCCACGAACCCTCTCCACGATTTGAAGCTACGTCACGTGCTCCCTTCGCAGGCAACGAGCCCACATAATTTGCATCGACGATTGATTCTTCAACCGTAGTACTGGAAGTGTTCCCAGAACTCGGGCCAAGTCTGGCGCAGGCGCCTGCACACATAGACGTTGGCATAAATGCCGATCACGTCATTCTGAATGCCGTATCGGTTCGAGATGCGACCGGCCAATTCGCAGTTTTCGAATTTCTGGTTAATGAAGTTCGGGTCCATTCCCACCGCGATCACCGTTTCTGGCGGCGTGTCGCCATATCCACGAAACCAGTTGGAGTTCATGCCGCTGATGGCTCTCGGCAAGCCATACGCATGGCCATACAAATTGATTGCGCCAGTTTCGCCATCATCACCTGCCAGAATGCCCAATCGAGGACGCTCCTGGACTGGCAGCGAGTCTCGGATATTGGCCACCGTTTCCACCATGTCTGGCCAACCGATCTGGGAATTGAAGTTGCCGCCCGTCATGTGGTCCGCGACGTGCCACCAGGTGGAATTCACGGGAGCGAGAGGAATCGTTATCGCAGCAGTGCAAATTCCGGCGACGGCCAAGGTTCTCCAGGCGGTGCTCCGAATGATCATGGCTGACCGTGTGCTAAGTGAATCGGCCCATCGTTCAGCCCACACAGTCCCTGCGGCGAAAAGAATCGGATAAGCGCCCGCCAGGTAATAATCGCGGCCTCGCATAACCAGCAAAACCAACATGGGAATGACGTACATCCCGCCAAGCAACCGGTAACGCTTGCCCTCCGGCGCCGCGAACACCTGCCAAAGCCCTGCGCACCACAGCGGCACCGTGACCGGGTTGGTGCTTTTCCAGAATTGATTGAGCAGGAAGTAGTCCGTGGACCCGTGACGAACATCGCGTGCGTGAATACTCTTCACAAAATCGAGAGAAACGAAATTATGGTGCATCTGCCAGACGATGTTGGGGAACATTAATGCCAGTGTTACGGCTACGCCGCCCCACAACCAGGGGCTTTTGAGATATCGCCGGGCAGGTGTCAGGAATACGCCTCCCGCGACCCCTAGCGCCAGGGCACCCATCGTATATTTGGTCAGCATTCCCACGCCGATTGCCGAACCGATGGCAATCCACCAGCGCGGGTCTTCCGATTTGAGGAGCCGAAGCACGAAATAGGCGACGAGTGTCCACCACAGATAGTCGAACGATGAGTAGGACATGAACGAGCCGGAGAACATGGAGTGTCCCCCGACAACAACCGCCAAGGCAGCCACAATCTGTGTCAAACGCTTTCCGCCTAATTCGCGAGCAGCGAGACCGGTTAAGAGCACCACGAGAGCCTGCGCTACTGCAGGGAAAAATCGAAACCCTCGCAAGGAATCTCCGAAAAGTCCCAATTCAATTCGACCAAGAAACGGCGTCACCGGGGGATATACGACGTAGCCCCAAGCCAGTTGTCGCGCGTTGTCGACCGAAAGCAGCTCGTCTCGATGAAACCCGTACTGACCATTGGCAAGTGTGTGGAGCAGAACCACACCCAAGCCCAACAGGATCAGGACGTTTGTATCGCGTGACAGGGCCTTTTGTACGATACGCGGCGTGTGCATGGTCGTCTGATGGCTGCCAGCCAGTTCTACTACACAACTATGTGCACGTAAGGTGCTGGTGGTCACAATCCGGGGAACTTTTGCCCGTTGGTTTGGGAATGATTATTCGGGAGGATGGTGGGTTGATGTAAGTCCACCTACACTCAACGGAAGATGCAAACTCTCCAACAGATCAGTGCGAGCGCCGAGTTTCGTTCCCCTAACCCTAGAGTGGGAAAATACGCGTGGCACCGCCGATGCGGTGCAATCATCGCCGCTCTGCTTTTGCTAATTGACTTTCCTCTCCTCGGACAGCAGACAGCGCCCATCACCTTGAACGTGAATGCCGTCAACATGCTGGCCACGGTGCGCGACAAGCATGGTAGTCTCGTTGCGAATTTAACCAAAGACGATTTCATTCTGGAGCAGGACGGCAAGCCACAAACGATTACGTATTTTGCGAAAGAGTCGGATCTGGCGCTGACGCTTGGTCTGCTGGTGGACACCAGTATGAGCCAAAGGCGCGTACTCGATCAGGAACGCACGGCCAGCCGTGCATTTCTGGATCATATTTTGCGCGTAGAGAAGGATAAGGCATTTGTCATTCAATTCGATCGCGAAGTGGAACTTCTTCAGGACCTCACAGCATCCCGGCAGAAACTGCAGGATGCAATCGAACACATCAGCGCTCCGGAATTCGGCCAGCGTGGTTCGGGTGGCAGTCCAAGGAACGGAAATGGTGGAGGTGGTGGTGGACAAGGTAGGCACGGAAGAGGCGGCGGAACGCTGCTTTACGACGCGGTATTTCTGGCGACGGATGAGTTGACGAAGAAGCAGCAGGGCCGGAAGGCGCTCATCCTGCTTACCGATGGGGTTGACCACGGTAGCAAAGAGACTTTGGAAGAAGCGATTGAGACTGCACAACGCGCGGATACGCTGGTCTACTGCATTCTCTTCGCCGACAAGGAAGGCTATGGAGGTGGCAACTTTGTTGGTCCGCATATGGGTGGAAGGCGGTATGGGTGGGCATGGCGGCGGTTATCCGAGACGAACGGAGGAATCGCATCCCGATGGAAAGAAAGTCCTCCAGCAAATGTCCACAGCCACGGGTGGACGGTTCTTCGAAGTCTCCAAAAAAGAAACCATCGATAAAATCTATGCTGCCATCGACGAAGAGCTGCGCAATCAGTACAGTCTAGGCTACACGCCGGAGAAATCGGACAGTCCGGCTGGATATCACACGTTACATCTCGCCGCAAAACAAAAAGACATGACCGTGCAGACGAGAGCAGGGTTTTACCTCTGGACCGTTGAGCGAAAGAAAATTTTGGTGGTTATCCAGCGTTTCAAGTATCCGAACAATACGTCTGGTTAGTTTGCGGGAACGGCGTTAGCATCGTGCCAGTGTGTCGGAGCCTACCAGTGAACATAAAATCCAATCGCAATAGTTATTTTATTTTTTCCATTCTGATTTTCGCACTCGCTCTATCTATTCCCTTCCTTACGTTTGCTCAAGCCTCATCTAGCACACGGCCCGATGAACAGGTCGTGCGTCAACGTGTGGATGCTTTGCTGAAAGAGATGACGTTGGAGGAAAAGGTTGGCCAGCTCAACCAGCTTTTCAAGTTCGCGCCTTCCAAAGAGATTGATGACGCGGTGGCCAAGGGACAGCTAGGATCTTTGCTGTTTGTCACCGATCCGAATGAGATCAATCGGCTGCAGCATCTCGCGGTTGAAAACACGAGGATGCATATCCCGCTGATCTTTGGGTTCGATGTGATTCACGGCTTCCGCACCATTTTCCCGGTACCACTGGCCATGGCCGCTTCGTGGGATCCGGCGATGATTACCCGGTCGCAGGCTGTTGCCGCAAAAGAAGCCCGCTCTGTAGGTATCGGCTGGTCTTTCGCGCCCATGCTGGACATCGCGCGCGACCCGCGTTGGGGGCGCATCGTGGAAGGAGCGGGCGAAGATCCCTATCTTGGTTCGGCCGTCGCCGCTGCGCAGGTCCGCGGATTCCAGGGAGATTTTATCGGGGCGAAAGATCATGTGCTTGCCTGCATGAAGCATTTTGCCGGTTATGGTGCAGCCGAGGGTGGCCGCGACTACGATGCCTCGAATATTTCCGAGTCGCAGCTTTACAACGTGTATCTCCCGCCCTTTCACGCAGCGGTGAAAGCCGGAATCGGCTCCGTCATGAGCGCCTACATGGACTTGAACGATGTGCCCGCTACTGGGAATCGCTGGCTATTACAGGACGTATTGCGTGATCAATGGAAGTTCACAGGATTCGTGGTCAGCGACGCGAACTCGGTAAAGAGCCTTTTCAATCATGGCTATGCGAAGGACATTCCTGAAGCTGGTCTCCTTGCTTTTAAGGCCGGCGTCAACATGGAAATGGCCCTCGAGTTTACAGCCTTCTCGCGCAGCCTTATGGCGGCTGTGAACAGTGGCCAGATCACCGCACAACAAGTGGAAGTTGCGGCGCGGCCGATCCTGGAGATGAAGGTTCGCCTCGGACTGTTCGAACACCCTTACGTCGACGTTGCACACTCCGTGGAGGTCCTTGCAACGGCGGAACACCGCACCGCGTCTCGAGTGGCGGCGGAACGCTCGGCAGTACTTTTGCGCAATGAGGGAAGTTTGCTCCCGCTCAAGAAAGAGGGGTATGCAAACGTCGCCGTGGTTGGTCCACTGGCTGACTCGCGGCGTGACATCGTGGGTTCGTGGGTCTTCCAGGAAGATCTGACAGAGACTGTTTCCGTGCTGGCCGGTCTGCGGAATAAGCTTGGACCGAAAGTGAAGGTCAACTATGCCCCCGGCGTGCAGATTCGCCGAGTTTTTCCCTCTTTCTTCGACCAGATTTTTCGCACCTCGCCGCCGCCAATCTGGACCGCGCAACAGGCCCGGGAAGAAATGTCCAAAGCCGTCAATCTCGCTAAATCCTCCGATCTCACGATCCTAGTTCTTGGCGAAGCACATGACATGAGTGGGGAAGGGGCATCGCGTGAATCGCTTGATTTGCCGGGAGAAGAAGAGCAGTTACTCGAAGCTGTGGTGACAACGGGCAAGCCGGTTGTGCTGGTGTTGCTCAACGGGCGTCCACTGAATATCAAGTGGGCCGCCGCGCACGTTCCCGCCATTCTGGAAGCATGGTATCCCGGTACGCAAGGCGGCAACGCCGTCGCCAATCTGCTTTTTGGGGATGTGGTTCCCGGCGGCAAACTGCCGATTACCTGGCCGCGCAACGTTGGGCAAGTGCCGATTTTTTATTCTCACAATACGACGCAAGCTCCCGAAAATCAGGGGAAACGTTACTGGGAAGAAGAGAGCACGCCGCTCTATCCTTTTGGCTATGGACTGAGCTATTCGACGTTCCGGTTTTCCAACCTGAAATTGAGCCAGTCGCAAATCAAGCCCGGGGACACCATCGAAGTCATGTTTGATGTGGAAAACACCGGCAACTCCACAGCGGATGAAGTGGCGCAACTCTACATACACCAGCAGTCGGGTAGCACGTCTCGTCCCGTACGCGAACTGAAAGGATTCGAACGAATCACCTTACCCGCCCACGAACACAAGACAGTGCATATGTCGCTGGGAAAAGAAGAGTTGAGTTATTGGAGTACCTCGAAAAAAGATTGGGTGACGGAACAGGCCGCATTCGGTGTATGGGTGGGAGGAGATTCCACCGCGTCGCTCCATTCCGATTTCGTGGTCACGGCGCCCTAGTTCTTTAGGCTGTACCGCACTCATGTGCGAAGGCTAGCCTGTTTCAGGGTCGCGGCAATTTTCTTCCTGGCTGCGCTTAGGGTAAACTTCCTGACTGGAACCCGCGCTTGAGCTATGCTCGCTCCGCTTCAGCCGGATTATTCTTAACCTATGACTAAAATTGTTGCCATTCTTCCCGCTGCAGGTCTCGGCACGCGTATGGGAGCCGGCGCGCCAAAGCAATTTCTGGAATTGGACGGCGTTCCTATATTGATCCTGACGCTGCGCCGTATTGCCGCTTGCCCCCTGGTTACGAGCATCATCGTCGCAACGCGTGGCGATGAGATCGCCCGCCTGGAATCGCTGATACAAAAAGAAAAACTCAATCAGGACGTTCGTGTGGTGAAGGGTGGAGACACGCGCCAGGACTCCGTTGGACAAGCGCTGCAACTCGTTCCTTCCGAAACCGATTTGGTTCTTGTCCACGATGCTGTCCGGCCTTTTGTCACCGTCGACCAGATCACTCGCGTGATCGAAGAGGCTCGCCGCTGCAAAGCCGCTATTCTTGGCATTCCCGCAATGGACACCGTGAAGGAAGTGAAGCGCGCGAGCTTGCCCGAAGATGTGGCGCTGATTACGGCCACGGTTCCCCGCGAGCGGGCAGTTCTTGCACAGACTCCGCAAGTGTTCGAAGCGAAACTGTTGAAGGAAGCGTTTGCACAAGCGATGGCGGAAGGCATCAACGCCTCGGATGAAGCGGGCTTGATTGAAAAGCTGGGGCACGACGTGCATGTCGTACTCGGCGCCGAGCGCAATATCAAAATTACCAAGCCGTCGGACATGGACTTGGCGCGTTTTTACCTGCAATCCGAGCAAAAAAAGGCATGAGCATGCGCTGCGGCATTGGATACGATCTTCACCGGCTGGCCGAAGGGCGCAAGCTGATCATTGGTGGGATGGAGATTCCCTTCGATAAAGGTCCCGTAGGCCACTCCGATGGCGACGTAGTTGCCCACGCCATGGTTGATGCGTTGCTAGGTGCTGCCGGGCTTGGTGACATCGGGACGCACTTTCCGGATAGCGATCCTAAATGGAAAGGCGCAAACAGCCTTTTGTTTCTGGAGCATGCCCGCAGATTGCTCGACGAGAAGAATTTTGTCATTGAACATATCGATGTGGTGGTGATTCTCGAAAGGCCGAAGTTGGGGCCGCATTTTCCAAAAATGCGAGACGTGTTGGCCAAAACGCTTCAGATTCCCGTCGAAAAGGTTCATCTCAAAGCCAAAACCAACGAAGGTGTAGACGCGGTGGGACGCGGCGAAGCCATCGCCGCGCATATCGTGGCCACTCTCTTTGTTCCATAAGCCAGTAGTTGTACGGGGCCCGCAGAGTCTTGTCCTGGCCTATTCGCGCTAAACTCACTTCATGCATTCGCCGAAAACTCCTGAACTGCAACCGAGGCAGAATCCCTTTGTTGGAGCCGATGTCCTTGCACTTTTGCAGGAGAACCAGTGGCTGACGCCACCGCCAACCACGGAGCATCTGGCATGGGCAGACCATGCTGCGTCCATGCTCGGTCACTATGCGATTGATCGTCCTGCGCTTTGCGCCATCCTCCGGCTCATCTTCGAGTATGATGCTTCGCAGATTCTGCAGCTCAAGGAATCCCACGCCGTACTTGCACGTCACGGCGCAAGAGACGTGGTACGTCATCTGGCGTTGCACCTGCTCGAAGATGCTCCACTCACTTCCGATCGTTTTAAGATGCTTATCATTAAGCTGAAAGAAGATCTGCAACTCGGCAGCCGTGACCTCTTCCATCCCATTCGTCTGGCACTTACCGGTCGTTCCGGGGAAGGAGAACTGGACCGGGTAATTCTGCTTCTTGATGTAGCTGCAGCCCTACCTTTCGTCATTACCGTCAAGTCCGCGCGCACGCGCATTCTGGAGTTTTGCGCCGCGATGGAATAATGCGGTTGCGCATTCCCTCGTTCTTACTGACAACTCACACGTCCGACGGTAGACTCTCAAATCATGGATCGAATCACTGGTATTCACGCGGTTCGCGAGGCGCTGGAAGCGGGTAGCGCGTTCGACCGCATTCTCATTGCCAAGGGGCGCCAGGACACGCGTGTGGAAGACATTGTACAGCTTGCCCGCGGCAGGGGAATCGCAGTCCGATTTGAAGATCGCGGCCAACTCGATCGCCTGGCCAACACGCGGGATCATCAAGGCGTTGTGGCTATGGTCGCCGCCAGGCCTGCTGCGACGCTCGAGGACATCATTACTGCCGCGAATAAATCGAAAGGGCAGCAAGGGCTCATTGTGCTGCTTGACGGCGTGGAGGATCCACACAATCTTGGCGCGGTGGTGCGAACCTCACTGGCAGCCGGTGCTCATGGCGTGGTGATTCCAGAGCGCAGAGCCGCTGGCCTTACGGATACTGTTTCAAGAGCTTCGGCAGGCGCACTTGCGCATCTGCCTGTCGCTAAGGTGACGAACCTCGTGCGCGCCATGGAAGATCTAAAAGAAGCCGGATACTGGCTTGTCGGCCTGGATGAAGCGGGTGACAAGAGCTACACCGATGTGGACTATACGTCGCCGACTGGCTTCGTGATGGGTAGCGAGGGAAACGGTTTGCATGAACTGACGCGCAAGCGCTGCGATTTCGTGGTGTCTCTGCCAACCACTGGCCCCGTGAAATCGCTCAATGTTTCCGTTGCTACGGGCGTCGTGCTGTTCGAAGCGCTTCGTCAGCGCCACGCGCGGCACAAGCCGGAGTAGCTTTAACTGTCGTAGCGAAGTTGCGAAAATACATCGAGGCCGGGGAGCCTTTCTCGCCCCTTCAGGAAGTTCAGCTCCACAGCGAATGCGGCACCCGTGACGACACCGCCGAGCGAGCGAATCAGTTTCACAGCCGCCTGCGCCGTTCCCCCAGTCGCCAACAGATCGTCGCAAAGAAGAACGCGCTGTCCTTTCTGGACAGCATCTTCATGTAATTCCAGCGTGTCCGTGCCGTACTCAAGTGCATAGGAAACACTTGCCGTTTTTGCCGGCAGTTTCTTCGGCTTGCGCACGGGGATGAACCCTGCTTTCAGGCGATACGCCATCGCCGGGGCAAAAATAAATCCCCGCGCTTCGATTCCCGCCACCAGGTCGACATGCTGATCTTTACAATGCTCATACATCCGATCGATCAATGATGCGAAACCGATCTTGTCTTTCAGAAGTGTGGTCAGGTCATAGAACAGAATTCCCGGTTTGGGATAGTCCGGCACTTCGCGAATCAACTTCTTCAGATCGTCCATGCGTGCAGCTCCTCGTCAGAGTGTGTACTCAAACCTAAAATCAGCCGAATAATTCGTGTCCACGGTTGCCGGTTCTTCATTTACGTCCGTCACCCGCGCCATCATGGGCCCTTTTGCCAATTCTTTGCCAAGTTGCCTCAGTTTTTCCGGTGTCCCCATGGCAAAAACCTCCACTCGCCCGTCGCGACGGTTTCGCACATATCCGCGCAATCCCAACTCCTCCGCCGCCTGCTGTGCGAACATCCGATAACCGACACCTTGAACGCGTCCGGCCACAAAAAAGCGTCTCGCCTCTGTTGGTTCTTTTTTCATTTCCCAAATTTCCAAGTTTAACAGACAGATTCCCTTCCAATCCAAATCATCGCGCTGGGGTGCCTTCTTTGCGTTACACTTTCTAAGGATTGCAGGCGGCGCCCGACAGCCCTTCCCGCATCGAATTTATAGTATGAGCCGCTCTTCCAAAACATTCGTGTTCCTGGCCAAATACAAGCTGATCATCCTCGCTCTGTGCGTTTCAGCCGGCACTCCCGGCAATCTTTTGTCGCAAGATCAGGCAGCGGGGCCGCTCCCCCCACCGCCAGAGCATACCGTTCGCCGTGTTGTGGGGGTTGCCGAACCAGAGGCACCGCCGTCCCTGCCTCCTCCGCAGATCATCAAAGCGTTTTCACAAAAAGAAGAAGAGTATCTGGCGGCCCGCCCGCAATTCGGCTATCGCAAGACCATTCGTATCCAGGAATTTGCCCCCGACGGTTCTCCTGCCGGGGAATACACGGCAACGTATGATGCGGCGCGAACCAGCGACGGAAAGATCTACGAAAAGGCGATTGCTGCGCCGCAGTCCACTCTCGAATACCTTCAGCTCGAGCCGGAAGAGGTGCAGCAGCTATTCCGCATCCCCGCCTTTCCCATCACCACCAGCCAGCTTTCGAAATACAATCTGCAGTTCCTGGGAACGGAAAAGGTAGATGAAGTGGACTGTTACATTTTTCAGGCCAGCCCCAAGACGCTGGACCGACAGCATCCCTATTTTGATGGGATTATGTGGGTCGATCAGAAGTATCTGGAAGTGGTGAAGACGTACGGCAAATGGATTACCGATCTGGGCGAGGTTCATCCGCCAACGTTGCCATTTGCGATGTTTGAAACCTATCGAGAAAATGTCGAAGGCAAATACTGGTTTCCGAACTACTCGCGCTCCGAGAGCTTTGTAAAACTCAAGGAACGCGAAGTCCCGGTGCGCTTCACGGTAAAGTGGACCAACTTCAAACCGTTCCCCGCAATTGGTACTCCGTCACCCACGCTTGCCGCGCCAACCGCTAAAGATCCCGCGAAGCCATAGTTTACTTCCGTGGAGCTCCGTAGAGGGACAGCAGCAATTCTGGCAACTCTCCCAACTTTTCCAACAAGAACTCTGGCTGCGCTTGGCGTAACCGCTTCTCCGTTGGAAAGGGACCGAGCACCGCGACGGCACGAACTCTCGCGCTCCGAGACATCGCAATGTCTTCCGGCGTATCGCCGACGTATACGCACTCCTCTGCGCTCAACTTCATCTTTTCCAGTACCGCCAGCAGCGGTCCTGGGTCCGGTTTATTTCTTTCCGTCTCGCCCCCGCACACTCGAGCACGGAAGGTCCGAAGCAATGCAAATTGGCGTAATTGGCCTTCCACGCGCTCACGATCACCACTGGTAACCAAACCCAGCCGGTGACGTCGCTCTAATTTCTCGAGCACCTCTTTCGCTCCCGCCATCAATGTCGGCCGGTGTCCCGCATAGTGAGTGCGCCACACCTTATCGGCCTCCATCCAGCGAGTTTCGGGAATACCGGCGGCGCGATAGACGTTGTACCAGTCAGGTGAATAGTGCTGATCGAGCTCTCGCATTCCCCAGGGAATGCCCAGCTCCCGGAACATCGAAAGATAGGCTTGCGAATCGGCGCGGTAGGAGTCCAGCAGTGTGCCGTCCCAATCGAAAATGACGGCTGCTAATTTCTTTTTCTTAGGCACAAGAAAAGCTTAGCAGAACATTCGTAAATTGAATTTCCAGAAAAAGGGAAAGGGATATGCGGCTTGATCAATCCGGGCTGAAGCGCATCGGAATATTGTCGTCGCGATCGAACGCAAAATCCTCGAAACTCACGGCTACTCCAAACCAGCCGGGCATATTGGCTGGTTCTGTGCGGCAGACCTTGGCACGCGAGGAGACTACGACGTTGCCGTAACCCAGAGGACGAGACACTAGTACGATGTCCAACTCAATCGTTGCTCCGGCTACAAGTGCCTTGGGGCAGAGAAAATAGACTCCAGAAGAACTCATGTCACGGGTCACAAGCGAAACAGGGTACTGTTCTGGGATTCCCGCGATACTCCGCAACTTCAGAGGCAGCTTTAGAGCAGCGCGCGGACATTCACGCTGTTCGAGGTGGACTCCCACAGCGTGTGTGGGCACGCGCACGAACCGACGTGGTTGCGGCGTGCGCAGCAGGGGCATCACGCGCAAGGCAGGAACTTTTGGTTGAGTGGGCTGAATTGGATGTGCAGGGGCCACATCGCGGTGGGCGGCGGATTCGGACTGAAGAGGTAAATTATCCCAAGCTAAGACCGAATTGGCACTCATCTCACCCCTCAGAGAGATGAATCAAGTAATAGAACGACCTTGACGGTTCTATTACCACTTACAGCGAAAACCCCATAAAGACGTTGGGGTGCCAAAATGCCACTTTGGGACAGGTATGTCAACGTTTCGAAATTACCCCAAGTGTCCTAAAGTCAAACACTTAGGACTAGTACACAATTAGCAGGGGTACTTACGTAACCTATACCCACTTCTTGGGAGGCGGTTGCTACAGTCTCTTCCTCCAATTCCCTCGTGACAATATGGCGCTTCAGCTTTTTTCTATCCCTGTTATCTTTACCACTTGCCTATGAGTTCCAAAACCACGCCAATTCCGCCCGTTCTCGTCGCCACAGATGCGCCAAAGCGTGTTGCGGCCAATTCACGGCTCGTTTTCCTGGCGTACGCGGCGGTATACATCGTTTGGGGCTCAACTTATTTAGCGATCAGCATCGGCATTGAATCCATTCCCGCGTTGCTTGTGCCTGCCCTTCGACACCTTTCGGTGGGATTGGTTTTCTATCCGTTGTTCCGCTATATCAGCAAAGAGAAGCCAACACTCACCCAGTGGATCACGTGCAGCGTGATTGGTGTCTTGCTGTTGGTCGGTGGCAACGGGACTGTGTCTTGGGCCGAAAAGTTCGTCCCTTCGGGCATTACAGCGCTTCTGGTGGCCACCGTGTCGCTGTGGATGGTGCTGATCGATTGGTTGCGTCCTGGTGGCACGCGACCCGCGCCACGTGTATTTGCAGGGCTATTCCTGGGATTTGCCGGATTGGTGTTGCTCGTGGGCCCCAAGAATCTTGGCGGGTCAGAGCGGGTTAGCCCCTTCGGTACGCTGATTTTGGTTCTGGCTTCGCTCTCCTGGGCCTATGGCTCGATTTACTCCAAGCATCACCCGCTTCCACGTTCTCCTTTGCTCGGCGTAGCCATGCAATGCCTTGCGGGTGGAACGACACTTTTGTTGATTGCCATTTTCAGCGGAGAGCTGCGCGGGTTCCATTTGGCACAGGTCACAACCCGATCGTGGTTGGCTCTTTTCTATTTAGCAGCATTTGGTTCCGCCCTGGGTTTCAGTGCCTACGTCTACCTGTTGAAACACAGCAGTGCCACACACGTCAGCACTTATGCCTTCGTAAACCCGGTGGTGGCACTTTTCCTGGGGTGGTTGCTGGGTGGCGAGGCTCTGACGTTCCGAACTATCCTGGCGAGCACTGTCATTCTGGCTGCTGTGATCCTGGTGATCACCGCGCGACGCTCGACCCCTGCCGCAGCCGAAGAATCTGTACCCGCGGCCGGAGAGGCCTGAGCACCGCAATCTGCGACGGCTGCATCGAATTGAATTCGGCATCGGAAACCGGATAGATTCCTTTCACTCACACCTGTACTCTAACCACCATGGATAGGACACACAGAGACAAACAGAGAGTCGCAATCAGCGGAACAGCCGCCGCGAGGTTTTGGGAAGCCACGCTCCATCGAGACAGGCGAGCCGACGGGTCGTTTGTTTTTGCCGTCCGCTCGACGCACATCTATTGCCGACCCTCGTGCCCAGCCCGCCGCCCACTGCGGCAGAACGCCCTCTTCTTTCGCACGCCAGAGGAAGCCGAAGTTCGCGGATTTCGTCCATGCCGACGCTGCCGGCCCAAGGAGTTGCAATCCGCTGTTGCGCTGGTAGCACAAGCCGCAGATCTCCTGGCGAATTCCGAAGAGGACATTGTCCGTCTGGAATCAATCGCAGCCCAGATGAACGCGTCTCCTGAAAAGCTGCGCCGAGCGTTTCGCACCATGACCGGACTCTCTCCGCGCGATTTTGCGGAAGCCGCACGAATGAAACGTTTCAAGAAATCGCTAAAAGAAGGCCAGAGCATCACCGAAGCGCTCTACGCCTGCGGTTTTGGTTCGCCGAGCCGCATTTACGAAAAAACAAATTCCCAGCTTGGCATGACGCCGGCTGCTTATCAAAAAGGAGCACCTGGAATGCATATCGAATACTCGATTACAAGATCATCGCTCGGCTACGTATTGGTTGGCGCCACGAAGCGCGGGATTTCCGCCATATATCTGGGAGAAAACGACAAGCATCTATTGAGCGAATTGCGCGCCGAATATCCCAGAGCGGAGCTGCGTGCAAATTCCGAAGGACACGCGGCATGGGTGAAAGAGGTGCTGAAGCGCATTGAAGGCGACAAACCCAGTGTCGATTTGCCGCTTGATGTACAGGCGACCGTGTTCCAGCGGCGCGTTTGGCAGGAATTGCAGAAGATTCCGCTGGGCTCTACACGCACTTACACGCAAGTGGCATGTGCCCTCGGCAAGCCAAATTCTGTGCGCGCCGTTGCGCGCGCCTGCGCTACGAATCCTGTTTCGATTGTTGTACCCTGCCACCGCGTGATTCGTTCCGATGGACAGTTGGCGGGTTATCGTTGGGGACTAAAGCGTAAAGAGGAATTGTTGCAGCGTGAAGGTTTGCGGCTGAACCCGAACTAACAGTTTTGCGCTACCCTCTGGGCTTCTCTATTTTGGTGCCCTTGGGCCAATCCGGCTTGAATCGCGAATCGCCAATTTTCAGATTCTTCATCATGTTCTTGTAGCGCGAAAGAAAGTAATCCCCCGTGCTGCCCTCGAAGAATTTTTGCTGCAGGGGAAGCCATGAGGCTTCGTCGACCCACATGTGAATCTTGGTGATCTCTTTTCGTACTTCTTCGTTGATTGGAATCAGTTCCAGCAGAGCGGTCTTGTGGCCGTCCAGTTCCTCTTCTCCAAGCAGTGTTACGTTGTAGGTTTTGCGGATGTTTTCGCCTTTTTTGCCAAATCCCAGCGCCAGATACTGGTCCGCCATCGCGCGATTCTTTCCGATGTTGTATTCCTCGACGCGATTGATTTTCGGCGTGAAGATATAAAGATTGTCGCCATTGCGCAGGATTGTTCGCTGGTCGGGATGAAGGAAGTCGATGCGCAGTTTCTCGTCCTTACGGACAAAGATCTGGCCCGTCTCCGTGGAAGTATCCTTCACCACTGCCGTGTATTTCACATGTTCGATGTCGGCGGTCAGGCTCTTGAAGTCCTGGGATGATTTATCCATCATGCCAAGCACGCTATCCACAGTAGCCTTACCAGGAGCCTGTGCGGCGCTGCCTGCAACATTCCCAAAGAAGAAAAGGACAGCTGTCGCTGTCAAAATGGTTGTGAGTTTTGCGTGTCTCAAAAGTGCACCTGTCACCGAGAACTCGGCCCCGTTGCCCCCTTAGAAATCGTAGCACAAGCCCTTTGAACCATGGAGGAAACCGCGCATGGCCGGGATGTAACCTGTCCGAGGACGGATTCGCAATTTCCGCGCGTGGTCCGGACTTCATCCAAGCACTTAATGCCCCGTTTGGGCGTCCGCGTTGTTAACGAAACCAGCCCGAGCCATGCCACGCTGCGCTTCAGGGTTCTTCATGAAGGTGTTCCATATGAAAGAGGAGCGCGCATTCTCTGCCATGACCATGGAAATCCCCAAGTCGATTCCTACTACGTCTGTACCGTACCAATTTGTCAGCGGATTAAATGCGTCCACAAAACCGTATTGAGTCCAAGCATTCGTTCCATAGCGATTTTTTATTGTTCTCAGTACGCGCATCGTGGCTTCCGGCATAAAGGGAAGGGAACCGGCCGTTGCGCATGGCACGACGGAGCCATCGATGGGGCCAATGGCGGGTGGTCCACCCCAGGCGACATATCCTTTTGGCGAGTCCGAAGCGGTGATACCCCACAAATCTTCGGTGTACGTGGGAAACTGGCCAGCCAGATCCAGGCAAAAACGGCGGTGTGCGTCCGTCGCAAGAATTGAATTTTGAAAATAGTCCGTATAGCGGTCGTGCTTTCCGCGAAAATCAAACCAAGCTTGCGAATATTGATGGATGAACAGGGGCGCGAAAGTGCCGATGTAACGAATTCCATCGTATTCAAACAGCGTTCTCTTCCAGGCGTTCCAGGTTTCAGACTGCAATGCATGAACAGAGGAGCCCAGCCCAAGAAGATACATCATCATCATTTCACTGTAATCGCCCCACCGGTACTGCAGGAAACCACTCTCTGGCGTCCACCCATGAGGCAAAAGCGGAGTATCTTCCGATAACCAGTTCCAATCAACGCGATTGAATATCTCAAGCGCCAGCTCTTTGATTTCAATGTTGCGGAAATGCTGCCGGCAGGTGAGAACTCCACAAAGCAATATCGCGGTGTCGACGGAGGAAACCTCTGAGTCCCACCGTCGCTCTCCGGTGTTTATGTCGCAATAGTGATAAAAGAATCCTCGATGGTTCGGCAATTTCTTCCACAAGAAACGGAGGATATTCAAGGCGCGAGCTTCAGCCACCGGGCCTGAAACGTACCCGCGATTCTCGCCAATGCACATGGCTGTAAGTCCAAACCCTGTTGCCGCAATACTGCCTAACGCGTTCGTCACCGGTTCGCGAGCGTGACACCGGTCCAGCACTAGGCCCGTCTCGGGATGAGCCTGTTCCCAGAAATATTTGAAACTGGTTTTCTCTATATCATCGAGAAGGGCATCGTCCGCGTCCGCGAAAACTTTTGGTGTTGGCGGCGCAACAGGTGGAGTGGAATGGATTGTCTTAGCTGGAACTCTTTTTTGACTCCCCGCGTGCAGATCAAAAGGTGCACCGGCACCCACTACGGCGGCACCCGCCCCCATGCGAATCATCTGTTTAAGCAGTTCTCGACGCGATCGCAGTTTGTCACTCCCCCTGGGTTCCATTTTATTATAGACACTCTTGGCTACGCGCCGGTCTCAGATACTGTCCTGGTTTGTGCCGAGAGTGTTATTTGGCCCGAGATGTGGCCAAGGCTCGACGTGAATCTGTATTGATTTCAGGACCTTCGACAGGTAGGTTGAGAAAAGGGCATGATGGGCAATCGGAAAGTAATTCTCTGGGCTATCTCGATCCTGGGTCTCTGCGGCATACTCGCGGCGTCCTTCGTGGTCGTCCGCAAATATCGCAATGCAAAGCCGATTGCGATCATTGGCGCAGTCATCAAGCAGGATAAAGACCCCTTAAAGCAATATCCCATTGCAAATGTGGAAGTGAAATCACCTGATGGACTGCTCGCCCGCAATGGCAAGTCCGACTTCTCGGGAGCCTTCAAGCTTACCTTTATTCCAAACGTAAAAATGGGGCAGGCTGTCCGTCTTTCCTTTCGCCACCCGGATTTTCAGGAACTCGATCTGATAGCAGTCCTCAGCGAAAAATTAGAAGTCTATCCCATGATCCCATTGCATAGCGAAGTTGAGCCGAAGGTGGATGTTGCCCTGGGAGTTGTCGGCAATGTCCTCGTCAGGTATTCCATAGAAACCACCAAAACTGAAAACATTGGTAGTGCCGTAAAAACCTTTCAAATCGTCAACCAGGGAAACGTGCCGTGTGTCCAGGGGTTTCCGTGTTCGCCCAATGGAAAATGGAAGGCAGCAGTTGGTTCCGCATCGCTTGACGCCGGGGAAGGTAACGTATTCCGGGATGCGCGCGTAACATGCATCGCCGGCCCCTGCCCCTTTACCCGAATTGATTCGGACGAGTTTTCTCGGGGTGGCCGCATAATTAAAGTCACTGCGCGAGGATGGTCAGACACCACCACATTCTTACTTCAGTCAGAGGTGTTTCGCACGCAACTTGATTCCATTGTGCGAACGTCCTATCCGGTCATTTTCGGTCGCGCTTTGAACTTTACTTTGCCGTCATCCGCCGAAGGCCCAAGCATTCTGGCGGAGATGGACGGAACACTCATCGTGTTCCCCTTAGGCCCAAGTCCCAAACTGAGTTGGGCCGATTGTCAGGTCCGTGTAGAAAAGAATAACGCAAAAGATTATCGCTGTGAGTTGAAGGACGGGTACAGGTTCCGCTAGTCTTGTTGATTGCCCGTGCCGAGTTCAATGTTAGCGGCGGATTTCCACCTGGTAGGCCACGACATTTCCATTTTCATCCCGTTGCGCTTCAATTTTTCCAATTGCGAAGCGGCCATCCTGCAGTTCCGGCAGCGCCTTTTGCAGAACATTGTGCAAGTCATTCTGCAGAGCGGGTGTGCGTTCTGGCGGAGCCATCGTCCGGGAATCAACCCGGTATATTTCCATTGAGCCCACTGGAGAAACTCGTTTCACCTGGTCGGAATTGATGGGCATGCCAACTTGCGGCTGATCGTGGAACCATGCTTGCGGAGTCAGCAGCGAAAACACCAGGATCAAGATCACGGCAACGTCGTACTGCCAGGTACCGCGTTCGTACGACCAGAAGAATGTCCGCGAAAGAATCGTCCCCAAGCTCGCCATATCAGTCCGCCGGAACTCCGTCGACAATAACGCCGTCGCGCATGTGCACGACGCGGTCAAAATAGGTGGTCGCTTCGGGATTGTGGGTAATCATCACAATCGTTTGGCCTAAATCCTTGTTCAAACGGCGCAACATTTCCAAAACGATGTCTGAATTCTTGGTGTCCAGATTTCCCGTGGGCTCATCCGCAAGCAAAATCTTTGGCTCGTTGATAATCGCCCTCGCAATCGCCACACGTTGTTGCTCGCCGCCAGACATTTCGGCAGGGCGATGATGTAAGCGCCCTTCCAGGCCGAGCATTTTCGTTACGACCGCAAAGCGGTGCGGGTCGAACCCGTCGCCATGAATGTATTGTGCGATGGCGATGTTGCCCTTGGCCGTCAGTGTTGGCAGAAGGTTAAACCGCTGAAAAACAAATCCAATCTTGCTGCGCCGCAGCTTGGTGCGTTCCGCGTCCGTCATCTCTGACAAATCGTTGCCGTCGACGAACACCTTTCCTTTCGACGTGCTGGCCAGCCCGCCAATCACATACAACAGCGAAGACTTGCCGCAACCCGACGGCCCCATCACCGCCACGGATTCTCCGGGCATCACCTCGAAATTCACTCCTCGCAAGGCGGGCACTTCCACTTTTCCCGCGTGGTAGAGCTTCCAGAGGTTCTCGGTCTTAAGTATCGGCTCCACGGTTTTCAGTTCCGGATCTCTCTTTCCGTCATTGAGCGCCTGTATTGTAACTGTGATTGCCATGTCTGACTATATTCCCCTCGTTAGTCGTAGGAAAGCGATTCCACGACGTCTTTGCGCGTGGCCACCCATGCCGGATAACTTGCACCCACCAGGGCTCCGATCAGCGCAATCAGTCCCGCCCGCACAATCCATTCGGGGGTGATCAAAATCGAAAGCGTTGGAAAAATCGTCAGGAATCCGGCTCGAACCAGGTAGCTTAATCCAACCCCGGCGACGATGCCCAGTAAGCACAGCGCCGCTGTTTCTGTCAGCAGAGAGCGTACAATCAGCAGTTTGCTTGCCCCCAGTGATTTCAGCACGCCAATGTCGCGCGTCCGCTCCAAGACAGTCGTATACATCGTAAGTAAAATCACCAGCAAGCCGATAGAGATCGCCAGAGCGATCATGGCATTGATGAAAGTCTGCAAGCCGGGAATGTTCGTGGAGGTCATCAAGGTCATGAAATCTTTCAGTGGCCGAACCGGATAGCCAGGAAAGGTGTCCTTCATCTCATTGATTACGTCTTCGGAATGCTCTGGCCTCGTACATTTGACCAAAAAAATGGAAGCCTTCTCGCGAGCGCCCACCATGTCCTGCAGCGTTGTAATCGGCACGAAGATGCGGCCTGCCTTGCCATGCTCCACTATGCCTGCAACCGTCCAATCGCGGCTCAGCAGGTTATAGGTGTCTCCCACCTTCATGTGCTTGGCCTTTGCTTGCCAGTCGTCAATCAGCATGTCGTTGGGATCCTGCATGTCGTGACCCTGCAGAAAAACAAATCCACCGGAGACTTCGCGAAAGCTGTCCGGATCAATTCCCCAGATTGTTTCCACGCCTCCAGCGGAATTGAATTGCAGCAGAGCCGGCGTCACCGCTTTCATATACTTCATCTCTCTCAGCTTGTCCGCAATCTTGATCGGCATCGGGGAACCGCTGAAAGTCAGGAAAATCTGTGCCGAAGGGGATTGCAGCATGGCGTCCGCACCAATGCCTTCAATGCGCTTGGCGGTTTCTTGCAGCAATCCGGAGGTCAGCCCTACGATCAGGACGACCAGCGCCACTTCTACCGCCACCGCCATCACGCCAATCAATGTCCGCATCGGCCGATGAAACAGATTGCGCACCACAAACTGTCCCATCATGGCTTTTTGGCCTCGCCATTTTCATCCATGTGGATGACTTCAACCCCCGCTGGAGCCTGCAGCTTGAAACGTTCCGCTTCCACCGTTTCGTTCAAGCTCACTTTGGTGACACTCATGTCGAGCCGATATTCGTCGCGGGTGCGGTCAATCTGTATCTTTCGTGGGTATAGCAGCGGCTCAGTATTACCCGACCTCGGGCTTGCTGTGGATACATCCGTCGTCACTGGTTGCCAATCTCCATACCGAACATCAGAAAGCAGCGCGCCCTTTGGGCCGTAGCTCTCAAATCGTGTAACGTTCAAATCGGAGCGGTCGAACCATATCTTCCGCCAAATTTCTGTTTTGTATCCACCGCGCAACACGGTCAGCACGTAGTAGCGGCCCTCTTGGTCATTCGCTTCTTCAAACAAAACGGTCTCTTCTTTTCTCACTTCAGGCCACAACAGGGCTTCAAACAGATGCTGCGGACGGAGATTCTCGATCGGTTTGCTGCTTGCGCGCTCCAATACCACCGGTCCTTCCACAAATTTGCTTCTCGGCGGAATCGACAGCTCGAAATTCTCTCCGTCGCTGGCCATGTCGAAAATTGTTTTGCCTACGACCGGCACCTGGCCGATCATGCGGATTTCCGCGGGCCTGGCTGCCAGTAGGAAGGCTTTCACTTCGTGATATTCGTCGATCACACCGGCATACTTGGAGCCTGTGGTGGTTTTCAGTTCTACTGTCGCGTTCACGCTTTTTACGCTTCGGACGTATTCGTTATAGCGAGTCAGCAGTTCATCCGGGGTCGCGTCTTTCATCACCGGTCGCGCCGCTGGAGGGGTGACCCTATGATTGGTAACACCCGATCCGCCTGCTCCGCAGCCGCAGACCATGGCCGCAAGCACCGCCAAAACTCCCCAATATGTTCCGGATTTCATCTGCGATTACCACACCCTGACGAGCAAATACTCAATTTAGCAACCGCTTGGAAAGCCGTCAAACCACCTTGCGAGATGATTCTTTCGCTCGTTTCGCGCCTGCTCGGGCTCACTGTGGCCGCACCAGGTACACATCATGGTTCTGCAGCGCGGGCCGTACTCGTCGAATTATCTCGCTGGCCCACAACTTTTCACTCAGCAAGGTCACCCAGCCATCCTCAGGCTCGCAGACCGCACAAAATGTGTACCGCGTATAAGCTTTTTGATAGGCATCCAACCCGCGATGAAACAATTCCGTTTCCAGCTCAGAGTCTTCCAGCTCTGCAGCTGGCCCCACCCGTATTCCGAACGTTTCTTTTTCAAACCGCTCGAATAGCTTGGTCATCACTTCGGTCGATGAGGGAGTAACTACCAGGCAGCGATTGGCTGCTTCTCGAAACGTCAGGCCTTGCAGCTTGCAGAATTCGCGGACGCGTTCCAGATGGCTGAAGAAATCCACTACCAGTTTTTCTTTGGAGGCTAATGCAGGCAGCGCCGCTCCCCAGATCACTGCCGCTTCTTTACCGTGAACCGGTTCACGGCTCTCTGTTTCGAGCAATTCCATTCCCACGGCCCTGGTTTGCGATCCCAATTCCATGGCCTGCACATCCAGCGTATAAAGCGGGAGCTCTGGTGCTTGCTTCTCGGTTTCCACCTCCAACTTTACTCCTCCTCAATATCGCCAAACTGCTCTTTGAACGCTGGCGACGCCTTGCGCACGTCAAGCCAGTTGAAAAATGCGTCCGGTGTTTCCAGCCAGATTCGGAACCATTCCGCAATTTCCAGTTTTTCTTCCCGCTTCTTGGCTTCCACTTTGCGATTCCGCGCGATCATTTCGGCTCGGCGCTTGCCCAGCCGGCCGATCTCCAGCACCCGTTGAGCCGCTGCCGGTTCCTCGTGATCTTTGAATCTACGCCACAATTCGTCAAGCCGCGTCAGGCTCACTTCCGCGTCCTGCAGTGTCTTGAAATGCAGAATGTCTTCGAACTCATCTTCAAAGCGCTCTTCGGCTTCTTCGCGCTCTGTCAACTGCATCTTCAAACCCATACTCTTCAAAACTTCAATGATATATTCGTTCCCCGTCTTTCCCGCTTCGCCATGGTCTGCTTGCAGCTTCCGCCGCAATTGATCTACTTCCGCCGTGGTCCATTTCTGGATTCCCAGCTGTCGCGCGGTGTCCGCGATCATCTCTTTTTTTGTTTTGGAAGCGTCCGTCATCGTTTGCCTTTATGCGAGGATCCCGCGGCATGCACAGGCTGTTTTGCGACTAAGGGTTCTTCTACAGGCCCGCCATTCAACAGACGATGATACTTGACCACATTTCGGTTGTGTTCCGCCAGCGTCGCGGCAAAAAAATGGCCGCCATGGGTGTTTGCCACAAAATAGAGATAGTCCGTCTGCTCCGGCTGCAATGCCGCCTTCAAGGAGACCTCACTCGGATTGCCGATTGGCCCTGGGGGCAATCCCGTGTGGGTATAAGTGTTGTAAGGCGATTCGTAGTGCAGATCTTTCAAGGCAAGCGTCCCATTATACTGATCGACCTGCTCCAGCGCATAAATCACCGTAGGATCACACTGCAGCATCATCCCCTTGTGCAAACGATTGGTGAACACGCCCGCCACCAGCAGCCTCTCTTCCGGCTTCGGTGTCTCTCTCTCCACCAGCGAAGCCAGTGTGACGACGCTCAGCAAAGGAGTTCCCGCGCTGGCACCTTCACCCGCCGCACGATCGGGCGCCAACCGCTGCAACGCTTCGCGAAACTTGTGCACCATCATCGCCGTCAATTCCGTTGCCGTGGTGTTTTTTGCGAGATTGTATGTGGCGGGGTAAAGAAACCCTTCCAAAGTCCTTGCCGTTGGCGCGATGTCTGAAATTTGTGAGGGATCCTGCGCAGCCTTCAGAAAGTCCGCGGCCTTCATGTACTTGGCCGCCTCCAAGTCCCGCGCAATATCGAAAATTGTTTCGCCTTCTCTCACCGTGAACGGCTGCTGATACACGTCGCCATTCGCCAATTTCCAGAAAACGTCCTTGCCCGTCATAGGGTGGTCGAAGAAGTATTCGCCTGCTTGCAATGTGCGCTTGGGATGCCTGCGGGCATACAGTTCGAATGCGAACGAATTGCGAATTACGCCATTTTTCTCCAGCTGGTGAGCGACGCTGCGCTGAGAGCTGCCATGCGGCACATCGATGAAAACGCCTTCAGCGGGAATTTTCCCAAACGGTCTTTCAATCGAGTACCAAAAATATCCCGCTGCGGCTCCTGCCACCAGCAGAACGATCACGAAAAGTATCACCAGAGTTCGCAAGTTAGTCCGTCTCCTCGGCACCGCTCTCGCGCGACAAATAGTCCCGCAAAATCACCATAGCTGCAACCGCATCAACACTGTACTTTCCATCTCCGGGCCGCAATGCCTTCTTGTGCCCGTGTTGCGTGGAAGGCGGCTTAATTCGCCGCCCCAATTCTTCTTCCAGGATTCGTTCCGCTTCCCAACTGGTCAGCCGCTCGTCCACCAGTTTCACGGGAACTCCCACCTGTTTGCGCACGCGCTCGGCAAAGCCAGTCACTTCGTCGGCCATGTCGCCTCTTGTGCCATCTAGCCTTAGCGGCAGGCCAACGATGATCTGTTTCACATTTTTGTCGCGCACAAATTCGCGCAGCCGTCGCATATCTTCATTCCGGTTGATCCGTTCCATGACGTCGTGCGGCTCGGCAAGGCGAGCTTCGGAGTCTGCCAGCGCCAGTCCGATCTTGGTCCGACCGTAGTCCAACGCGAGGATCCGGCTGGTGGAACGTACCGGTAGATCCTTCACTTCTGCGGCTTTTCGGGGCTTTTCAGTCACATAACTAGTATAGCGTGAACCCGCGTTTCCGCGGTTTCACGGAGGTTCCTGGCAGTTAACGATAGGTATTAGGTCTGGTCGCGCGCGGCCAAACGTTGCGGCTCGCAACTGGCCAAACATCGCAACAAATTGCTTATGGTTTTGTTTAAGGTTGCCGGCCGCGTGCGCCGCTTAACCAACCTTCCCAGTAGCCTTGTGTTTTCAGCGCTTCGTCCAACCCGGTCTGCTTCAGCGTCTTCTCAATCTCTGCGCGATTCAAACGACGGCCCAACGGTTCCGAACGATCCGCAATTCCCCACGCGGTGACGGCAGCCAGCACAGTGTTCAATTTCAATTCGCGGATGTCCACTTTGTCGAACGTGTCCGATGCGGCATGATAATTCGCCAGGTAGTTGCTGACCTCCTGATTCGCCATCAGTGTCGGCACTCCCTCCAGCATGAAATCGAAGTGATCAGTTCCCCATTGCATGTCTGTTGTGTGATGGTCCGCGCCCCAGCCAGCAAAGGGCTTCAGTATCTCTCGCACACCGTCTTCAATATCAGGACGCCCGCCCAGCGAATATCCGGTTACGCGCCCAATCCCTGTATCGAACACGATCACACCGCGATATTTATCCAACTCCGCACGGTGCGCCCGCACGTACCCGAACGAGCCGAGTAATCCTTGTTCTTCCCCACCAAATAGAATGAAGCGAATCGTACGCCGGGGAAGCAGTCCACTTGCCTTAATCGCCCGTGCCGCTTCAACCACCATGGCCGCGTTACACCCGTTGTCGAGCGCACCGGTGCCCAGTTCCCAGGAATCCAGATGCGCCGCCAGCACCACAATTTCGTCTGGCCTCTCGTAGCCGCGAATTTCTCCCACTACGTTTTCCTGCTCAACGGGACCGTTCAGTTTGTTCGGTAGTGTCAGCCTTGCACGCATCTTTCCGGGATTGGCTTCTACCGCGCGTAGCAGTCGCAAACCATCTTCGCGTGCCAGAATTGCTTGCGGAAGTTTCTCCGGTTTGCCATCGCTGGTGTTCGTGTGCCGGTAGAGAAGTTTCCGCTCCCGCTCCGCGGTCCACAGGATCGCTACTGCACCGCCCTGGATGGTGCGGTCGATAATTCCCGGCGGCCGCAAGTATTCGTTGAACAAATCCGCCCACGTCGCGCCCAAATCTGTGTTTACCACCAGGATCGCGCCTTTAACGGCTGCACCCGCTTTCCGAAATTCCGCCTCCGTGCCATAGCCTACGTTGACGAGCGGCGCCTCAATCCCACCATCTGGCGTTGCGGGAGACAACCCTAGCGATGCAAACGATGCGGAGAATGCTCCCGGGCCAGTTATTTCCAGTCGCGACGCGCCCTCGCTCCAAGTCGTTGGCAGCATGAATTTTTCTGTGTGCACGTCCACGCTAGCCGCACGGAATCCTGCGATTCCCCATGTTACTGCCTTGGTATACTCCGGCGATCCACTCACCCGGCCGCCAATCTCATCGGTCAGTCGCCGTAGATTGCCTTCCAGCGGAGACTCTCCCATCACGATCGGCATAATCTTGGCAGCCGCCTGCGCGCAAGAGGACGCTTCCGTTGCGGAACACGCTGCTTCGCCTTGAATCGTCTTTACCGGATGCAGCGGATCGGTTTTCACAGGGGGCAACTGCGCCCAAAGTGGAGATACGGCTGCGATCAATCCCAAGATTCCGAAATAGATTGTTCTGCGAAAAGAAATCATCGATCCCATCCTCACAAATGCGCGGGAAATTGCCTCGCGGATTATAGCGCGGCCCCAGGAAACTCAATTACTTCTGGCCGGTTCGATTATATGCTCACCCTGATCGCTCCCAGGAGTTCTTATGAACGAGCTCACGCCGGTCCACCCGCCGATGTCCTATTACTGGTTTTCCGTGCCTTGTATTGTTTTTGGAATGGGCCTGTTCTTATACACGCTGATGCATGGCATTTTTCACCTTACGGATTCACTGACGCAAGTAGTCGTCCCGGGTAGCGTGGAACTCACGTTCAAAAAGGGGCTGACCTATACCGTCTTTCTGGAAGAGGAGTCTGTAGTCAACGGGAAGATCTTTCTCACTCGGGGGGCCGTTGGCGGTTTGACTTGCAATGTCAAATCCGGCGCCACAGGTGAGGCGGTTGATATCTGGCCTGCTCAATCTTCTGTTAAGTACGATGTCGGCCGTCGTTCGGGCCGTTCCGTTCTTTCTTTCACAGTGCCCGAAGATGGCGGCTACGGGTTCGCCTGCCAATATGCGGAAGGTACAAACGGTCCAGAAACGGTTGTAGCCGTAGGCACCGGCATTGGCGGCAAAATTGTGAAGATTGTTTTTATAGGAATGGCCGAAATGTTCGGAGGAGAAGTGCTCGCCCTGATTGTCTTCCTTTGGATTTTCTGGCAGCGTGAGCGAGCCCAGAAGTTACTTCGGCCACCAATGCAGCCCGCTGGCTGAATCCCGCTAGTTGGCGCGGGCGTTTTTCAAAAGCTCGTCCGTCACTTTCGCCACTTGCACCATCTCCGCCACATCGTGCACGCGTACGATATGCGCGCCATTCAAAATGCTCGTCGCCACCGTTGCCGCTGTTCCCCAAATACGTTCTTCCAGGTGAAGCGGTTTCCCATCGCGTGCAAGGGGTGCGCCGATAAATCCTTTGCGAGATGTGCCTACCAGCAACGGGTAGCCCAGCCTTGCCAATTCTGGCAACCGTGCAATCAGCTCGTAATTCTGCGCGTAGCTCTTGCCGAATCCAATTCCCGGGTCCAGCACAATCTGCGATTTCGCAATTCCCGCCCTGCGCGCTTTTGCCACAGAAGCCTTCAGCCCACCCACGACATCTTTCAACGCATCCTTTGCGAATGGCCTCTTCTGCATGGTTCGCGGCGTTCCTCGCATGTGCATCAGAATGATGGGAGCCTTATGCCGAGCCGCTGTTGCTGCCAATCGTGGATCGTTCTGTAATCCCGAAATGTCGTTCACGATTTCCGCGCCTGCGCCAAGCGCAATTTCCGCCACGCTAGCCTTTTGCGTGTCGATAGAAATAGGAATCTTCAGCCGTCCTCGCAAAGCCTCCAGCACAGGCAGCACGCGGAAAATTTCTTCGGCTGCTGGGGTTACGTTTGAGCCCGGCCTCGTTGACTCTCCGCCAATATCCAGGATGTCCGCGCCGGCCTGCTCCATAGCCAGTGCTCCCTCTACAGCTTTCTCCAGATTGAAGAACTTTCCGCCATCCGAAAAACTATCCGGCGTCACATTGAGTACACCCATCAGCAGCGTCCGCTCGCCGAGGTTCAGGGTCCTGCGCAAGAGTTTTAATCGGAAGAGTTTGCGGCGCGGCATCTAGGTGTGGAGGTTAAAATCCTTCCCGCCTTCTACGGATTCGGGACGATAGTTTGCGTAATGGGAATAAACGATCTTGCTTAATCCAGATCGAAGTCGCGGATCGGTTTGCTTACCGGACCGTCTTTAGCCTTTTTCATAGCCTCTTCGAATTTTTTCGACAGGATATCTTCCTTATTCGATTCCTGGAACCACGAGTCCGCGAACTTGTCCTCGCGCTGGCGCTTCTGTTCTTCCAGGATATTTTGCGCCTTTGTCAGGTCCACATCCGGTCCTGGCTTCACGGGTGCTTCATGAGATAGCACCGCGCCAAAGATCGGATCGATCACCAGTTTTGCCTGGCAGCACGGGCAGATTACATTCAGGTTCTCGCCGTCTTTCAGTCCCATGCGCGTATTCTACGCCAATTCTATTCCCGCAAACAGTTGGCGTTCACTCCACGGGTTTCCCCAAGAGGTTAGCTTCCATGCTGGTGTAATTCGGAAGAATTCTGTGATTGCCATAGCACAGCTTACGCAGGATGGGGATGGGTCGCAGATGCCAGCTTGCCCAGGAGAGTGGCGTTTCTCCATTCATATCCTTTGTGTCGATCACTGCCCCTGTATCCAGAAGCATCTGTATGGCTTCTTCGTCGCCGAACGCAGCGGCACGATGCAAGGGAGTCTCGCCTTTCGTGCGACAATCGCGCATGAAGCAACCCGTCTCCACATTTTTGTTCGTCACGCAATTCGGATTCGCGCCATGTCTCAGAAGCACTTTAAGCACCACATTGCGCTGAAGATGCCTCGTGTTGCAGAGAGCGGAATGCAGCGGAGTCTCTCCCGTATCCGATTCAGGACGGTTGACATTCGCGCCAAACTCGATCAGGAATTCGCACAATCGCCAATGAGCGTGGAAACAAGCCCCGGTTAATCCCAAATTATCCCCAAGTGACGCCAACTTCGCGCCGGCGGCCAACAGAAATTTGATGGCGCTCACATCCCCGTAGTACGCGCACCACTGGATTAGAGTGACTCCATCTTCATCTGCGGAATCCGCTGCGTGCCCTTCAGCAAGGTATTCAAATACCAGATCCGTGCGGCCTTCCTTAATTTCGTCTAGCATGGCCATAATTTCGCACTCTACCACGCGATTGTTTGCCTTGTGAATACTGCCTGCCGGGGTGCCAGTTCGAGCAAGTCCCCGCGCGGCACTGTTTCCAGTAACCGGGTCAGCCTTCATATCTGATCTAACAGGTCACGTTTGCTGTGGAAATCCAAGGACGACGGAGGGTCCCTTTGCCCAAAACTGCCGCACTATTCTGCATGGCCATACTGATTGCCTTCCTGGCTGGTTGCAGGACGGAGCCTCTGACAGAAGAGAAGGCACAAGCACTCTTCGAAGCCTCCGACGAATTCCAGCCGCAGACAGTTCACGTCCGTTTGAGCGACGATGAAATCAAAAAAGGAACCGAGGCGGGTTACTTGTCTCTTGTCCAGATGAATCGTACGAATCCGTACTCCCAAGTACGCAGATTATATCGTTGACCCCGATCGGTGCCGCGCTGTTTCGCGGCGCGCCCATGCCCAGTTTGCCCACCATGCAAATCAATCAGAAGTTGGGAGGCCGCGTCATTGAAATCACGAAGATCGAAGATGACCCCGCGAATCCCAAGCAAAAGAACGTGGAGTACACGTGGACCCCTCGATTTGAGAACCTGATTCCCGAGCTCGTCGATATGTTTAAGGACCAACCACCGCAGCAGGCCAAAAAGAAACTTCGCTACGGCAAGAGTGGTTGGGAGCTCGTACCGGAGCGAAGTTTGCGTTCTTAAGTTGTAAGGCCGACTTAGGCCTTTGCTGGCGAATCGCCGTGCGTGAATCCCGGCGCGGGCCGCAACTCCGGCTTAACTACCTTTGGATCTGCAGCGGTTGCACCCTGAGGAGGCACCGGCGGCGGGGTCTTGATCTTCTCCGGCAGCGGCTTGCCTTCCATCAACAAACGCACTTCGTTCGCATCCAGGACTTCACGTTCCAGCAGTGCATTCGCAATCTTTTCCAGGGTGTCGCGATTGCTCTGCAAGATGCTGTACGCCTTGTCATATGCGGCGCTCACGATGCGTTTCACTTCTTTATCGATTTGTACGGCAGTGTCTTCGCTGAAATCGCGATGCTGTGCAATCTCGCGTCCCAGGAAAATAGCCTCTTCCTTTTTGCCGAATGCCAGCGGTCCTAAAGTGCTCATGCCCCACTCGCAGACCATGTTGCGCGCAATGTCGGTGGCGCGTTCAATGTCGTTGCCCGCCCCAGTGGTTATATGCCCCAGGAAAATTTCTTCAGCCGTCCTGCCGCCCATGAGCACGGCGAGCATTCCTTCCAGGTAATCCTTGGTGTAGGTATGCTTGTCGGCTTCCGGCAACTGCATCGTCAACCCCAGCGCCATGCCACGCGGGATGATGGTGACCTTGTGAACGGGATCGGCTCCAGGAGTTGTTGCAGCTACCAGCGCGTGACCGGCCTCGTGGAACGCCGTGTTCTTCTTCTCTTCGTCAGACAGAATCATCGACCGGCGTTCCACGCCCATCATGACCTTGTCTTTCGCCATTTCAAAATCCACCATCATTACGAACTTGCGGTTTTGGCGCGCGGCCCACAAAGCAGCTTCGTTTACCAAGTTCGCCAGATCGGCGCCCGAAAAGCCCGGCGTTCCGCGAGCGATGATGGACATTTCCACGTCATCAGACAGCGGTACCTTGCGTGTGTGCACCCGCAGAATTTCTTCACGGCCCTTCACATCGGGACGCGCTACAACAACGCGGCGATCAAATCTTCCGGGCCTCAACAGGGCTGGATCCAACACATCCGGCCGGTTGGTCGCCGCAATCAGGATTACGCCTTCATTGGTCTCAAAGCCGTCCATCTCTACCAGCAAGGCGTTCAGGGTCTGCTCGCGCTCGTCGTGTCCGCCACCCAGTCCAGCGCCGCGATGACGTCCCACCGCATCGATTTCATCGATGAAGATAATGCAGGGGGCATTTTTCTTGCCCTGTTCAAAAAGGTCGCGCACACGGCTGGCGCCAACGCCTACGAACATTTCCACGAAGTCTGAACCCGAGATCGAGAAAAATGGCACATTTGCTTCGCCGGCAATCGCTCGTGCCAGCAAGGTCTTCCCGGTTCCCGGAGGCCCGACCAGCAGCACGCCCTTCGGAATTCGCCCGCCCAGCTTCTGAAACTTTTGCGGGTCTTTCAAGAATTCAATAATTTCCTGCAACTCTTCCTTCGCTTCGTCGCTACCCGCCACATCCTTAAATGTGGCTTTTTTCTGCTGCGCGGACAGCAGACGTGCGCGCGACTTGCCGAAGCTCAACGCCTTGTTTCCTCCAGCCTGCATCTGGCGCATCAGGAAGAATACGAAGCCGGCCAACAACAGAAGAGGCAGGGCATTCAAGAGAATGAGAACCCAGTCGCTGCTGCGCACTTCTTTCACGTTCATCTGCACTGCCTTGTCATGCAGCAACTTGGTTAATTCCGGTGCGTTCTCCTTCGGAACCGTAACGTGGAACTTGGTGTTCGCAGGCTTCGCGTATTCTCCTTGGAGCTCGTAACTGTTGGGCGACAGGTACATGGTTACTTCTTTCACGTCGCCTTCGTCCACCTTCTGGACAAACACGCTATAGCTCGGAGTCTCCTCGTGCGTTGCTGCGGTGCTGTTGGACACGAGTCGCCACAACATCACGCCAAGAAACACAATCGAGATCCAGAAAAGAACTGTTTTTGCCGTAGAACTGGAATTCACTGTTAGCCTCACTCTGTACCAATAAACCTTTTTGCCGCCCCAAGAACCAGCCGTGCCTGATCTACCTCTTTTTTGCTTTGCGTTTTTTGCCGCTCTTCTTCTTAGATGTCGTACCCGCCACCAGATGTTTCCCGCTCCGGCTCAGTTCATTTCCCTCGGACAATCCGTAACCGCTCCATACTCCATTAGATGCAGTCCGGAATCCAAAGTAATCGGGTTCCAAAGCTACACGGCGTTTGGACGTCTTGTCCAAGAGTACCGCCAGCCGCAGTGACCGCGGCCCGCTCTCTCCGATACGCCGTAGCAGAAAATCCTGAATGATCCCGCTGTCCAGAACCACGTCGACCAGCAAAACATCTCGCCCCTTCAGTTCTGGCCGTTCCTTTGTTGCGCTTACTGTGGCGCGGTCTCCGAAAAATACTTCACGCCGAATTTTGCCGCCCTGCTCCACATCGCGCACGTCTTCTTTCAGGAAATGTAGCGCAACCGGCACCTCAATCGCCCGAACCAGGTCCGCTCCAAACATGAAACCGCGATTCATGGTGATGACGACGTCCAGCCGCCGTCCACGGCACTCTCTCGAGATTTGGCGGCCCAGTTCCTTTACGCGATTCGCAATGCGTGCAGCACTGTATGTGGCGACGCCAGCCTTACTCACAATAAAGGTTCCTCGCTGATCAGAACTGCCCTTCGTGTCTCAGGCCCTGCCACAAATTCCGCCGACTCGGCCAATCCGCGCGTCCAGGCAACTTTCTCGCCGCTTATCAGAACCGGCCACTTTTGTTTGTCCCACCGGCTGATGGACTTCTCATTCAGAAGCCGTGCCAATGAGTGCGTTTTCTGGTGTCCCCGAGGACGCATCGCATCCCCCGGTTTCCACGCGCGCACAACAAGAGGTTGCCGTAATCGGCCAAGATCCAAGACCGCCCCTGTCTCTCTAGTTTCTCCCCCTTCGGCAGGCCAGTCAATCTCCCTGAAGTGCAGGACGCAGGAAAGTTCCACAAGTCGCAACTCCGCCTTGCCGCCCTGCAAATCGATTTTATAGGCGTAGCCTGGCTCTTTCTTCTTCTCCATTGCGCGCTTGCTATCCGGTATTGCTTTGAAGCGCAGGAGTTCACTCTCTCTCCGTACTTCTACTCCGCCTGGTAATTGAATCGACTTGCCGCTTTCTAATCCACTCGCCAGGCGAAGCACTGCGTTTACGTGCGTGGCGCTCAATTGACCCGTGCGTGGTTTTACCGCCGCCACGATTTGGCGAACGAGTCGCTTCGCCATCGCACGATTCTGTTCAACGATCTTCAAGAGATCCGATTCTGTCACCAGCTTCGCAACAGCCTCTTGGGGAATATGCAGCAATTCGTAAGTGGGAATGCTCATCCCGTCGGACTCTTCTTTCGCCAGCACCATCACTCGCAAATCCGTCTGCTTCTGAAGGTACGCCTCATCCTCTCCGGCAAACTCGGCCAACTGACAGAGGTGCTCCACTACCCGCGGATTGAATTGCTTCTCAAGAAGCGGCAAAAGCTTATGACGAATCCGGGACCTGGTTCGTTTGGTGTCGCGATTTGTGGCATCTTCCCGCCAATTCTGGCGAAGTGATTTCAGATACCGCCGTAGTTCGCTGCGGCGAATTCCCAGCAGGGGGCGGAAGACGCTTCCCGTCTGCGGATGGATTCCACGCAACCCGCCGAGTCCCGTTCCGCGCAAGATATGCGCCAGCACAGTCTCTGCCTGATCGTCGGCTGTATGTGCCACAGCGACTAGATCGACACGCTTCGACCGAACGAGATCTTCAAAAAACGAGTAGCGCTTGCGTCTTGCTACCTCTTCAATATTTGCTTTCTGATGTTTTGCGATGGACGCGATGTCGATCTTTTTTGACAAAAAGTCGACGTTCTTACGCCTTGCCAAAGAGGCAACGAATTTTTCGTCTGCATCCGACGCGCGTCCGCGAAGCATGTGGTTTACATGAACCACGCAGGGGATGAACCCGATCTTGAGTTTTAACTCAAGAAGCAGATGGAGCAGTGCTACAGAATCCGCTCCCCCGGAAACCGCCACGCCCAGGCGCTTGCCTTGCAGCGGCAGTTTTATGTCCAATCGGATCTGGTGTCGATTCTTGCCCAAGGCCGCCCTACGAAATGGTTTCAGGCAGCCATCGTAACAGTGCGTGTCGCCAATTTCCTAGCTTCGCTTGCTCCTTTAGGGCAAAGTTACAGGGCTGAAAAGCTGCCTGAGTATAGAACGCCTATCTCTGCTTTTCTTTCCTGCCGGTACTCTCTGCGGAAATTATTTCGCGTAGAATTTCGAGAATCGCACTCGCAGAATTTCTTCTGTCGGCGTGTATGTCACAGCGTTTGAAGAGATTAGAGTGATGACTGAGGAATCGTGTGGAAAATTGAAAAAATGTGCGTAACGAAGTGTTGACATTCCCGGCAGGTTTGGTATTCTTACCTAGTTCGTTGGACGCCACTCTGCAGGACAGGGAGGCCATAGCTCTTTGACAACCGATACGATGTGCCAGAATCTGTTCGACCTCATTGGAGCGTTCGAGCACCAATGAGTTGAGTTTTATTGAGCGACTAACAATTTTGCTTGGCAGGCTGGCTTGGGGTTAAACCCAAGCTATTTTTTTGCGCCAAGCGACAGGCTTCAAACGAGAGTTTGATCCTGGCTCAGAACGAACGCTGGCGGCGTGCTTAACACATGCAAGTCGCGTGCGCAGTCTGTAGCAATACAGATCGGCGCACGGCGCACGGGTGCGTAACACGTGGGCAATCTGCCCTCTGATGGGGAATAACCCCGCGAAAGCGGGGCTAATACCGCATAAAATTCCGAGAACTTCGGTTTTTGGATTCAAAGCAGTAATGCGTCAGAGGAGGAGCCCGCGCCCGATTAGCTAGTTGGTGAGGTAATGGCTCACCAAGGCAATGATCGGTAGCTGGTCTGAGAGGATGATCAGCCACACTGGAACTGAGACACGGTCCAGACTCCTACGGGAGGCAGCAGTGGGGAATCTTGCACAATGGGCGAAAGCCTGATGCAGCGACGCCGCGTGGGGGATGAAGCTTTTCGGAGTGTAAACCCCTTTCGACTGGGACGAAACCCCGCAAGGGATTGACGGTACCAGTATAAGAAGCCCCGGCTAACTACGTGCCAGCAGCCGCGGTAAGACGTAGGGGGCCAGCGTTGTTCGGAATTACTGGGTGTAAAGGGTTCGTAGGCGGTGCGGCAAGTTGGGAGTGAAATCTCTGGGCTCAACCCAGAGGCTGCTTCCAAAACTGCTGTGCTTGAGTGTGAGAGAGGCTCGTGGAATTGCAGGTGTAGCGGTGAAATGCGTAGATATCTGCAGGAACACCCGTGGCGAAAGCGGCGAGCTGGATCACTACTGACGCTGAGGAACGAAAGCTAGGGGAGCAAACAGGATTAGATACCCTGGTAGTCCTAGCCCTAAACGATCAGGACTTGGGGTGCCGCCCGTTCGGGCGTCGTCCCGGAGCTAACGCGTTAAGTCCTGCACCTGGGGAGTACGGTCGCAAGACTGAAACTCAAAGGAATTGACGGGGGCCCGCACAAGCGGTGGAACATGTGGTTCAATTCGACGCTACGCGAGGAACCTTACCTGGGCTCGAAATGCTAGTGACCAGCTTTAGAAATATTGCCTTCCCGCAAGGGACACTAGTATAGGCGCTGCATGGCTGTCGTCAGCTCGTGCCGTGAGGTGTTGGGTTAAGTCCCGCAACGAGCGCAACCCCTGCACGTAGTTGCCACTCCGCAAGGAGGGAACTCTACGTGGACTGCTCCGGATAACGGAGAGGAAGGTGGGGATGACGTCAAGTCCGCATGGCCTTTATGTCCAGGGCTACACACGTGTTACAATGCAGGGTACAAACCGTTGCCAACCCGTGAGGGGGAGCTAATCGGATAAAACTCTGCTCAGTTCGGATTGCAGTCTGCAACTCGACTGCATGAAGCCGGAATCGCTAGTAATGGCGTATCAGATCGACGCCGTGAATACGTTCCCGGGCCTTGTACACACCGCCCGTCACATCACGAAAGTGAGTTGTACTAGAAGTCGCTACGCTAACCGCAAGGAGGCAAGCGCCCAAGGTATGACTCATGATTGGGGTGAAGTCGTAACAAGGTAGCCGTAGGAGAACCTGCGGCTGGATCACCTCCTTTCTAAATATAGCGAGATCTACTCTGCTATGGTGTGCAGACGATGATCTCCAACCGCATCGTACATTCCTTCACCGGAGTGTGCTTTGCTAGACTCACTAAACTCACTACCCTTATTTGGCTTCGGCTGAATTCAAGGTAGCTTCGGGCAGATTCTGACAGATCGTTATCGGTTATCAATCGAGCTTCCAACAAAAAAAGGCCGCTGCCAGTCAGTGGCCTTTTTTTATTGTAGGTCGCGCATGTTCAGCAACTATCAGGTGGAAGTCCCGTCCCAACCTGATGTAGGTGGAGGGTAGCGAAGGGCAAGGGGGTCACCGTGAGGTGGGGTCTGAAGGAAGCGTGGAGCAAAGATACGGGCCGATGGACAAGAACTGGATTGGAGGCCTACGGCGTCGGACGAGCGGGCAATTGATCGTGGGTGCCTGATAAAGTGTGGCCAAAGAGTCTTACTTCCGTTTCGGCTTAAGAATCCCTTCGATTTGCGCCAGATGATTCAGGTCGTGCCCTGCCAGCAGCATGACGATGTGTTCGACCGATTCTTCGCCGCGCTCGTTGTGCATCCCGGAGTGCTTCCACTGCTCAGGCTTGAGCTTCTTGTACAGCGCCAGATTCGTTTCGCGCAGGACGCGGAACTGTTCGAGGGACTGCCGCGGGTCGCGCTTCGCATAGTGCATGGCTTCAACCCACCCGTCCTGATCGAATCCCTGAATGGGTGAGCCGGGAGCGCCGAGAATGAAGCGGATCCGCCAACTGTAAGCAATTTCCGCGTCCGCAAGATGCGTCACAATCTCCGCCACCGACCATTTATCCGGCGCGGGACGCTTGCGCAGCTTTGCTGGCGTCGCACGCTTAATCAATTGTTGAAGTTTCTTCGCCGTCGCTGCCTGTACTTTCGTCGGATTCTTACCAGCCATTAGGGTCCGCATGCGCTGGATGTATTCCTGAACGGTTTCTTTCATTTCGAGCTCCTAAGTGGAAGAATCACCAGATCAGCGTCGCTTGAACAACCCCATTTACGTCGTCGGCGGGGGATTACGCTCGAACGTCCGCTGATGCCAATATGGATAAATCACAGGACGATTGCTCGCGGCATCCAGGTTCGCAACCTGCTCCTTGCTGAGATTCCAGCCCACCGCTCCGAGGTTCTGCCGCAATTGCTCCTCATTACGCGCGCCAATAATGACGTTTACCACGGTGGGTCGCTGCAACAACCAGTTCAGCGCAACCTGCGGTACAGTTTTCCCGGTTTCTTTGGCAACCTCGTCGAGCGCATCGACTACCTTGTACAAGTATTCATTCTCAACCTGTGGACCCATATCCGCCGTCTTGTGCAATCGGCTTGTTGCTGGCAGCGGTTGATTCCTGCGAATCTTTCCCGTCAGCCTGCCCCATCCCAGCGGACTCCACACCAACGCACCAACTTCTTGATCCAGCGCCAGCGGCATCAACTCCCATTCATATTCCCGCCCGATCAGCGAGTAATACACTTGATGCCCCACGTAACGTGACCAACCGTAACGCTCCGATACCGAAAGCGATTTCATCAGGTGCCAGCCGGAAAAGTTCGAGCACGCGATGTAGCGTACCTTTCCGCTTTGCACCAGCGTGTCGAGCGTCTTCAGTGTCTCTTCAACAGGTGTCATCGCATCGAATCCGTGCATGTGATAAATGTCGATGTGATCGACGCCAAGCCGTCGAAGACTGGCCTCGCAAGCCTCGATCAGGTGATGGCGAGAAGACCCAAGCTCGTTGGGCCCGTCCGCCATTCGAAATGTCGCCTTCGTCGAGATGAGTAGCCGGTTGCGCTTGTCGGCGATCGCCTTGCCCAGAATTTCTTCGGAAACTCCGCTCGAATAGATGTCGGCGGTATCGAATAGGTTCATGCCGGCATCCAGGCAAATATCCACCAGGCGCGTTGCTTCGGCAACATCACTGCTGCCCCACGCCTTGAAAAATTCCGTAGTGCCGCCAAATGTTCCCGTCCCGAAGCTGAGAACAGGAACCTGCAAACCAGAATGACCAAGCTGTCTGAATTCCATGAATCCTCCGATGCCGCTGAATACTCAACCGATACATATTTTCTGTCGTAAGCGCGACGAACTCCAAGACGAACTCCACACGCTTGACCCCTGCCGCGGAAACAGATACCCTCGGCGACAATTTCTCTTATCCCAATTCGATAGAAGGAGACTTTGCATGGTTTCTCTCGCCGCACTGTGGCTTCCTATTGTCCTATCTGCCGTCATCGTGTTTGTCGCCAGTTCCATCATGCATATGCTGCTGCCTTACCATCAGAGCGATTACCGCAAACTGCCCGACGAAGACAAAGTGCGCGCCGCATTGCGTGCCGCCGGATTAACGCAGGGCCTCTATATCTTTCCTCACACCCATCACAAAGAGATGAACTCTCCAGCCATGGTTGAGAAGTACAAAGAAGGACCGGTGGGAATGATGAGCATCGCGCCGAACGGTCCTCCGGCCATGCCCAAGTTTCTCGGTTTGTGGTTTGTCTATACGTTGATCATCAGCTTCTTTGTTGCCTATCTAACGGGGCACACGGTTGCACTCGGCACGCACTATCCCGCTGTCTTTCGGGTAGTTGGCACGGCCGCATTTCTCGTCTATGGTCTGGCCAACATTAGCAATGGAATCTGGCGAGGCATTCCCTGGACCATGGTGGCGAAGGACATGATCGATGGACTGGTCTACGCCTTGTTGACCGCTGGCACATTTGGCTGGCTCTGGCCGCGCTAGCTGGGCCGCGTTTGCCGGACGAATGTCGGCTCCAACAGGGCGGTGACCCACTTGATCACGTCCGGAATGCCGTTTTTGGTTCGAAGTGTTGCCGAAATAAGTTCAACGATTTCAGATTGATCCAGGAATGAGGTTGATTCGAATGCGGCGAGACCAAATTCGAAGAAATATTAAAGTGTGAATATATATTAATAAGTAATATTTTAGGCGCGCCGACAATATTGTCGACGCGGTGCCGACATGCCCACCACGACATTGCAACCCCGCGTTCTTACGCGAACATCTTCGCGGCGTGGCCTTCTAACACTCCCAGTTCCCGTGCCATTCCCACTTGATCCCAGACATTCCAGCCTTCCACAATTTTTCCATCGCGTGCTTTAATGGCCGACATACCGCATAGTTTCAATTTCTTGTTGGTTGGCGCGATTCCCAGTCCCTTGCCCGTATGCGTCATCGTTCCTGTCCATCGTGCGAACGCGGTATCCCCTTCCTGCACCACGTGGTCCACCGTGATCTGTATATCTGGGCACGCACCGCGCAGTGCCGCATAAAATGCTTTGAACTCCGCGGGCCCGCGCGAAGCCACTTCAGGCCTCCCCACACCCCAGATCACTCCATCTGCAGGGAAGAGTTCATCGATCGTCGCTGCAATTCCTTTGTTCCAAACCTCATCAAACCATCGCCGTAGCAACGTTGCCGCGCCAGGATTCGATTCTTCCATTGTCTTTGCCGCCGTTCCGCCTGTTTGCATGACTCCCCCTTACTTTGCGCGGTACTATATCACGATGTTAATGGAGACAATAACTTCATCTGGCACTTCTAAGCAGCAGCCCCGATTCCAGACATTGCAACTCCCCGGGTTTGGGAGTAGTCTCCCCGAAAGCCTGCCCCAACCTGACTCCTCACACTGCCCTCTGGCAGGCTTCTTTTCGAGGAACTCAGATCGTTTTTCTGAGGAGGCTGCGATGATGTCGATCAGTAACAAAGACGTGGTCCGGCGCCTTTATGTAGAAGTCTGGAACGAGCGCAAATTGCATGTCACCGAAGAGGTCATCTCGAAGAGTCATGCGTTGAACGATCCGACGTTTACCGGTTCCGCGGTAGGCCCGGCGGCTTACAGGACGCAAGTACAGAGATTTGTTGCCGCATTTCCGGATCTGCGTTTTTCTGTCGAAGAGTATATCTGCGAGAAGGACAAAGTTGTCGCTGCGTGGACCATTACTGGTACACACAAAGGCGAAGTGTTCGGAATCGCCCCCACCAACAAGAAGGTTTCTGTCCCAGGTATCACCATTCACCAACTTGCTGGGGGAAAGATTCTGGATTCCCAGGCAATGTGGGATGCCCACGGCCTGATGGTCCAGTTGGGGCTGACTCATCCCGCGAAAATGGAAGCACGCGTCGCTTCCGCGCGCTAATGTCTATGCAGTTGTAAACAGGCCGCTGCCTCACTTCCTGCGTTCTTCATCCCCGGATATTTGTGTTTTCCAGGTTGTTCCATCTTCGGAATTCTGCACTTCAAAGTGGATCTTGTCTGTCCCCGTAAAGTGGTTCACATTTCGAAAGTGAAGCGGCTTCTTCCCGTCGCTGCCTTCCCAGGAATAAACCCAGGTATCTCGGTCAATTACCAGGCGTCCCCACTCGCCGGCCTTGCTGCCATCGGCCAGCAAAGCTTGATTGCGATATTCCTGCGCCCCCGAAGAGGTTTTCCCCACGGGAAGAAAAACCACCAGAGCAGTGCTTTTCCCATTCAGTATTTGTTCGCATGAGAAAAACAACCCTGTCCGCACGCAATGGTTTTCTAACTGGTCAGGCTTTTTGTCTGGCCCTCCGATTTTTACTTCCCAGCGGCCGTCATAAAGATTCAGGGCTGAGTACGGATCGCTATCCACCCCAAGTATTGCGCCCGAAAAGAGAGTTCCGGCCACTACAGCGATTCCCAGGCTCCAGATACAAGTTTGTTTCATGTTGCTTCCCCCTTTGGTTCGCGTATGCTTTTTTCACCCCAGTCGGGAAGGGAAGTCTCTCATGTTTTTCCCCCACCTCCGCGCCGTTTTTCCATCCCGCCTTCGCCTATTCTTTGGCGTTCTACTAGTGGCTTCCATTTGGACCTTATTCCCGTTCCAGGGACACGCCCAAGACCCGGCGACGAATTCCACTCCCGTTTTCGTAACTGATTTTGAACTTGCTGCCATTCCTCCCCCCGTTTCCGCCTCTCCCGATCCCTCAAAAAAGCCTCCACCGAAGGATGCTCCGCCCGCAGTTTTCGAGGCTTCCGACATTCCCAGTATCCAGGCTCGCCGCTTGACGGATTTTTTTGGGATCACGCTCGTCCAATCGCTTCAAAAAGCTGGTTTCACTGTTTCACGACAGCAGCCCGATTCGAGTTCCGGCAAGGGTGTTTTGCTTCGCGGCGTTTTTGCCGAAGCCGATGCGCGTAATCGCATTCGCCGCGCCATGTTGGGTGGCGGCGCTCCCGGCGCGAAACTCCTTCTCTATGTGGGCACGTTCAACCTCGCTCGTCCCGAACAGCCGCTCTATCAGCCTGTAGACGTACAAAATCCCGACGCTCGCTATGGCCCTGTCATTACACTGAACAACTACATTCCTCTCGCCAGATTCGAGATGTCCAAGAATCCAACTGAAGATGACGTCCGCAAGATCTGTACCCAGATCGCTCAGAATCTCGGAACACTGCTCAAAACCAACCCCTCTGCTTTGTCTCAATAATTCCCGACAAAACCGCGCGTGATGGCGCAGCTGGATTTTTGCTGATTTGCGGATAGAATCGACAGTATATGAATCAGCGCCCTGCCTCTCAAACTCCGAATACGTTACGCATCGGCATCGATCTTGGTGGTACCAAAATTGAATTTGTAGCACTCGAAAGCGATGGCCGCGAACTACATCGGTATCGCGTGCCAACGCCACGGCACGATTACGACGGAACAGTCCGTGCAATTAAGGAAGGCGTTGAATTGATCGAACGCGAAATGCACCGGCCCGCCACCGTCGGCGTGGGCATTCCCGGCACAATATCCGGCATCACCCGCACGGTGAAGAATGCCAACTCCACCTGGATGATCGGCCAGCCCTTCGATCGCGATCTAGCAGCAGCACTCCAGCGGGAAGTCCGCTGCGCCAACGATGCAAACTGTCTGGCTGTTTCCGAAGCCACGGACGGTGCAGGCGCCGGGAAACATCTGGTGTTTGCGGTCATTCTGGGGACAGGGTGCGGAGGAGGCATTGCTGTCGATGGCCGTGTTCATAACGGACGCAATGGTGTTGGAGGCGAGTGGGGGCACAATCCACTTCCGTGGATGCGACCCGAAGAATTTCCCGGGTCGCCCTGTTTTTGCGGGCAGAAGGGCTGCCTGGAAACATGGATTTCTGGCACCGGATTGGAAGCCGACTACCATCGCGCGACCAACACCAGCCTGAAGGGAAAGGAAATTGTCGCACGTGCGGAAGCTGGCGATGCTGCAGCCATTGCATCTCTAGAGCGGTACGAGGATCGCCTGACTCGCAGCTTGGCCAACCTCGTCAATATTCTTGACCCCGATGTGATCGTCATCGGAGGCGGCGTCTCTCAAGTTCCGCGCTTGTACCGCAACGTGCCCCAACGGTTGAAAGAATATGTTTTCGGCGGGGAAGCGGACACTCCGATTCTCGCCGCGAAGCATGGCGACGCCAGTGGAGTGCGAGGCGCGGCGTGGCTTTGGCCTCTGGAAGCGAAATAGAACGAAATTGTTGCAGCCCTATGCAGGACTGGGCCAAAAAGAAAACGCCCTCACGCATAAAGCGGAGGGCGTTTTGAAACTGTTGAAAAGAAGCTTAGGCGTGCGTGCAACCGGCCGCGGCCGAGAAGAAGCCCGAGGCCGAGCAAGCCAATACCCAATAATGCTAGCTCGATTATCTTTCCGAATCCGAAAGCTCTGCTTAGGAGTGACCAGCGGCTTTACTCATCTGGGCCGCCCATGCATCGGAACGCTTCTTCATCTCTTCCGGAGCAACATCCTCCACATGCTGCGCCAGGCCCCATTGATGGCCAAACGGGTCGCGCACTTTTCCGTAACGATCTCCCCAGAACTGATTGCTAAGGGGCATTTCGACCTTGCAGCCGGCTTTCACTGCACGGTCGAACAGTTCGTCCACATTCTCGCTGTAAACGAACAAGTTGACCGATGGTAGAGAATTCGGATTAGGCGCAGACGCCATACCCGGGAATTCGTCGTTCAGCATCAAATGGGTGTCGCCGATGATCAGATCGGCGTGACCAATCATATTTCCGGGCATGGTCATTCGCGTGATTTCTTTCGCATCAAAGACCTGCTTGTAGAAGTCGATTGCTTTCGCAGCGCCTTTGCAGGTTATGGACGGTGTAATGGAATGATACCCTTCGGGAATAGCACGGACAGCGGACATAGTTCCTCCTGGTTTCGTTTCGAATTGTCGCGCAGTGGGCAGAGGAATGGGCAGGGAACAAAATCAGCGCTGCGCGCAGACATCCTTGATACGCCCGCGCTCGGAGCAAGTCAAGATTCAATCTGTGTTTGCTGAGAAATTACTTCCCACTCGAGGTGCAACGTGCGCTACGAATTCCTGGTGGATACCTATGCTACCGAACGTATCAAAGTGCTCGGCGTCTGGTCTGAATTTCGAGGAAGTGATCTGCCTTTCCGTCCTCGACAAGACGATTTACGCGGACGGAGCATTCTTGAGCAGATGGTTCACCAGTGCGTTAGCGAGAATTTGTGGTTCATGAGCATGCTCAAGATTGATGTTTCTGCGCCGCCTTTGCCTGGCCAGGAAACTCGTGTCGAATTCATTCGCCGCTATGCCGAAGACAGTGGGAAGCGGCTATCGGTTCTGGCAGCAAAAGAAGAAGCCTGGTGGGAATCCGATACGAAGTTTTTTGACGTGACGCGCTCGATGGCTTGGGTACTGACGCGCCGTATCGCCCACACTTCGCACCATCGTGGACAGCAGATGGCCATGCTTCGTATGCTGGGGCGCGATTTACACAGCAATTATGGGCCGACTGCGGATACCGGCGGACTGATGGCCAATCATGCTCCAACCATTTATGCCTACCCCGATTTGGCTGCTCTTCTGGGAGATTTGGAGACCGGTGCCAGGAAAGTGGCATTGCCGAAACCTGATGGAACGGCGGTAACCGAACGGCCAGCAAAACGATAAGTGCCGGACTTCAATTTTCTCTGTAAAGTTCGGGGAATTCTCTCTTGAGATTGGCGAGTTTGGGTAGATCATTGATTGCGATGTACGGATTGCCGGGATGATGTTTCACGTAGTCCTGGTGGTAGGACTCGGCAGCATAGAATTCTCTCAAGGGCACAAGCTGCGTCACGATTTTTTGGGGATAAACCTTCGCCGATTCCAGTTGCTCGATGTATGCCGTGGCGATCTTCTTCTGGTTTTCGTTGGCAAAAAAAATGACAGAACGGTATTGCGTTCCCCAATCAGGGCCTTGCTTGTTTAATTCGGTGGGATTATGCGCCACGGAGAAGAAGATCATGAGGATCTGCCCGTAGGTAATCTGCGCCGGGTCATACACAATCTTCACGCTCTCCGCATGGCCGGTGTTACCTGTTCCCACCTCTTCGTAGTGCGCAGTTTCCGCAGAGCCTCCGGCATAACCTGAAGTTGCAGAGACTACGCCTTTGGTGTGCTGGTAAACCGCTTGTATTCCCCAGAAGCAGCCGCCGGAAAGTACCGCTAGTTCCTGTTTGCCTCGCGCACTTGAAACTGGCTCGTCTAGGACGGGCTTGGGAAAAGAATTAGATGAATGAGGTGGGGCGGCTTGGAAACCAGGCGAAAACAGGACACCAACCAATGTTAAGAACGTTGCGACCAGAAGCCCTCGACGACTAGTTCGCATACAACTCCCTATGCACACCAAATACTTAGATAAGTGTATACAGCGATTTTGATGCAGCATCGTCCCGGGTGGATTCATTGCTCTGAAAATAAAATTGTTTTCCGTCTCGGCTACCCTATCCGGCGGTTCGCTGGTTACAATGTGAGGCAGCGGAGGCTCCCATGAGGATGCCCGTTCTGTTCGTGGGCCACGGCTCGCCCATGAATGCCATCGAAGAAAACACCTATACGCACACGTTACGCGGATTGTCCGAATCGATTGCCACGCCAAAGGCAGTTTGCGTCATATCCGCCCACTGGGTAACCAGCGGCAGTCACGTGCTGGCCGTGGATTGGCCACAGACCATTCATGATTTTTATGGTTTTCCCAAGTCCTTGTATGAGGTGCAGTATCCTGCTCCCGGTGCGCCCGTCGAAGCCAAGCGCCTGGCGTTTGAACACCACCTGGTAGCGGACCATCAGTGGGGATTCGATCACGGGACATGGAGTGTCCTGCGGCACCTTTATCCAGACGCGGATATCCCAGTCTTCCAAGTCAGCTTGGATCACGGGCGGACGTTTACCGAACACGTTGCCCTTGGCAAAGAGCTGATGCATTTGCGCGACCAGGGAGTCTTGATTCTGGCCAGCGGGAATCTGGTTCATAACCTTCACCAGATCAACTGGCAGATGCCTAATTCGGCGTATCCTTGGGCGGAAGAATTTGATGGAAAAGTGAAACGCGCCATTACGGAAAGAGACCTGGCATCGCTGTCCACGCCCGAACGGTGGGGTGATACCTTATTGGCAAATGCACACCCAACTCTGGAGCATTACGCGCCGCTACTGTATTGCTTGGGTTGTACGGATGAACGTGATGCGGTCACGTATCCGTACGAGGGCATTGAGTTTGGCACTATCTCGATGCGACTGGCTTATTTCGAGCCCCGGCCACCGGCGCAGTTCTAGTTTTCTTTTCATACGCTGAATGGAACAGCGATTGAACCTCTACTCGGAAAGCTCTACTGGAACCGGCGAAGCTTCTGACGCATCCTATAGGCGTTAAAACCTTTAAACCTACTGAGGGAGAATTCACGATGCACTCGAACACTATGCGTCTCCTGGCTTTGTCCGGGCTTATTGTTTTTGCTATACCTGCAGCCGCACAAGTAACCCACGGCATGAAGCCCGACCTGCCGGCTCCCTTTGCCACGAAGTCTGCAGGTAATGGACCGAATGAGACGGCTCCGCCAGCGGGATTCCTGCCGACCGTGCCTGCAGGCTTCCAGGTGAACATCTTCGCGAAAAACCTGAAGCGTCCACGATTTATGGCCGTGGCTCCGAACGGAGACATTTTTGTTGCGGAGACGGGCGGTTCGCAGATCACGATTCTCCGCGATCCACAGCATTCTGGAGGAGCGCAGCAAACCGAAGTGTTTGTCGACAAGCTCAATCGTCCCTTCGGCATAGCGTTTCACGATGATTTTGTGTACGTAGGCAATACCAACGAAGTGGTGCGCTTCCGCTACGACAAACAGACTTCGAAGAGATTGGGCGATGCCGAGCACATTCTGGATCTCCCCGGCGGTGGCGGGCACTTCACGCGGACGGTGGCATTCAGTCCCGACGGGAAAAAGCTGTACGTAAGTGTTGGATCTTCCAGCAACATCGACATTGAAAAAGATAATCGGCGCGCTGCCGTGCTTGTGGCTGATCCCGATGGCAAGAACTCGCGACTCTACGCCACTGGACTCCGCAATGCGGTGGGATTGGCGACGGAACCACACACCGGAGAGGTGTGGGTGTGCGTGAATGAGCGCGATGAGCTTGGAAATGATCTCCCGCCGGATTATCTGACCTCTATCAAAGATGGAGCCTTTTATGGTTGGCCGTACAGCTATATCGGCAGCAATGTGGATTCGCGAGTAAAACCGCAGCTACCAGAACTGGTGGCCAAAGCCGTAATTCCCGACGTGCTGCTGGGCGCGCACGTGGCTCCCCTGCAGTTTGCGTTCTACACCGGTACCCAATTCCCGGAATCCTACCGGGGAGGAGTTTTTGTCGCGGAGCATGGCTCTTGGAATCGCATGCCGCGTGCAGGGTATCAAGTGGCGTTCGTTGGATTTAAGGACGGTAAAGCGGCGATTGACCCTGTGCCGTTCTTAACTGGATTCAATGCGGATCCCACAGGCAAGAATGTTTACGGGCGGCCGGTGGGTATCGCTGTGGCGCCGGATGGCGCGCTGCTGGTCAGCGATGACGGTGGGGGCATCATTTACCGCGTAACGTACAAAAAGTCCTTGGCTGGTGGAGCGGCCAGCAAAATTGGAAATAAGAGGGAAACTGGATATAACGATAGCGTGATATAGAAGAGTTTTCAATGAAGATTAACCGAAAGTAAAGATAAGAACATTGCAATCTGTTTCATTTTGGAGCGGCAACCGGTTCGGGAGAGGTTGGACGATTGTTAACGCCTGTTAATGTTGCTATTCTCTCTTTTCGTTACCCTCAACTACTTATGCCAACCTTCAAGCTCGATCTAGAAAAATTGCCCATCAGTACGGAAAACCTTGTGGTGTACCAGCCAAAGGGACGACTAAGCCTGGAGACAGTGACGGAGTCGATGCAATCTCTGCGTGGCGACATTGCGGCGCACATGATTCTAGATATGAGTTGCGTAAGTTTTCTGGACTCTGCGGGAGTTGGCGCGCTTGTTTCTTTGTTCGTGAATCGGCGGAGCCACGGGAGAACGTTTGCATTGGCGGCGCTGACCCAGCAGGGCAACGCAGTAGTCACGGTTGCAGGATTGCAGAAGTTGTTGCCCATCCACGGAACACTGGAAGAGGCACTCGCACAAAAATCGTAACTTCCGGGAGTTCCGCAAAGACCTTTGCTTGAAATTCAGAGGCGTTTACTGCGGCGTCCAATTGGGATGGCTGGTAAAGAGGCCGTCAACGAAGCCGATTTGGTAGATAACAAATAGCCCGAAGGCCAGGCTGATGATTCCCGAGCCTGTGACCAGTCCGCGATTCAACCACCCGAAACGCGTGCCTGCGTATGAAAACGGCAGCGACATTGCGGTGGTGATCAGCATCATGCCCGCGATAGTGCCTACACCAAAAATCAATAGATACAAGACGCCCCAGCGCGCATTGTGAATGGTGGCCAATACCAGCAGCGCGACCGCGGCGGAGCCGGCGAGGCCATGCACGATGCCGATGAGGAATGGACGAAGCGTGTGGAACAATCCCAGTTTGGCAACCGGGGAAGCCATCCACTTTGGGGCGTTTAGTGAATCTGCGTGATGCTCTTCCTCGGGTTGATGCGCGTGCCAGTGATAGTGCATGTGCGAAGCGTGTTCGTGCAGGTGGGCGTGCTCGCCCGTAACGCGAGGATGGGCGGGAGAGAATTTCTCGCTGAGAAACTTTGATACGCCGGTCAAGTTCAGGATGCCAAGCAGTATCAGCATCAAACCAACGGCAAACTCCATGGTCAATCCGACGCGCGGCGGTATCGTGAGATTAAAAAGAATGATAGCGGCGCCGACGATGAGAATGGTGACGGTATGGCCCAATCCCCAAAGCGCGCCAATCAGCGCTGCTTTAGATAAAGAGCGTTCACGGCTGACTATGGTGGACACGGCGATGACATGGTCAGGATCCGTGGCATGACGCATGCCCAGAAAGAAGCCCAGAATCAGAATGGCCAAGCCGCTGATCATAGTTAGCCGGCGAATTGTTGCCGGATACTAAGAGAATAATCGAGAAGGTGTTTCCGATGCGAGTATTTCCCCTGAGAAATCTCGGCCGTTTATTCTTCTTTCAGCATGCGCATGAATTCGGAAGCGGCGTGCGGTAGACGCGCTCCGCGGCGCGCGATGATATAGAGGTGGCGAGGGATATTCAGCTGGCGGATCTTGATTTCCTTCATCCAACCGTGTTCGATTTCCCACGCTACGCACATGCGCGGCACGATTGCCACGCCCATGCCCATCTGTACGAATCGCTTGATACTTTCGATGGTTGGCATTTCGATGGGCATGTTCAGGATGGTGCGATGACGCGCGAAGAGTTCGATCACTTTCCGTCGGAAGGGGGATTCTACGATATGGGCGATGAAGGCTTCCTTGCCCAGTTCTTCCACGTCCACTTCCTTACGCTTGGCAAGAACGTGCTTCGGAGGCACAACCAGCGTCAGCTCGTCTTTCAGGATTTCGGTGGCTTGCAATTGTGTCTCGCGAGGCACGAAGGATACCGCGCCCAGATCGAGGCGGTAGTTCACTACCTCGTGGGGAATGTCACGAGAGAACATGCGATGAACGCGAACCTGAACGCCCGGATGGATTTCGCGGAACTTGCCCAAGGCGGGAAGCAGGGCATGAATCGAGCTTTCATTCACACCGAGCGAGAGTTCGCCTCGCTTCAGGCCCTGCAACTCTATCAAGCCTTTTTTGACTTCGTCGCGCAGGTTCAGCAATCGCTCCGCGTAATCCTGGAGCAGTGTGCCCGCATCGGTCATGCGCACGGGTCGGGCGCCGCGTACGAATAGAGGCTGACCCAGAGAGTCCTCGAGTTTGCGAATGGCCAGGCTGACAGCCGGCTGTGTGCGATAGAGACGCTCTGCTGCGCGCGAAAAGCTTCCTTCTTTTGCTACGGTTAGAAAGACCTGAAGTTCGCTTAGATCCATAAAGAATCCTTATAAGGGAAGCGCGATGAGGAGCTTCCGATGGGATGGGCCGTTAAACAGAGCCCTACGGGCCGTGGACAGGCAGTCCCTGGACTTGGCTCTAGTATAAGGCAATATTATGATTTAAAGAATGAATATAAATTGGACTATAGCCTCCGGTCATGCGTAACTGGTAGGCCAAACATTGGGGGTCCCTATGAGTCATGTCCGAATCTTCGATACCACGCTCCGCGACGGGGAACAATCGCCGGGCTTCTCCATGAATACTCGGGAGAAGATCCGTATGGCGCATCAACTTGCCGCACTAGGAGTAGATATTATCGAAGCTGGGTTTCCGATTGCGTCTCGCGGCGACCTGGAAGCCGTGATCGCGGTGGCGAAGGAAGTTAAAGAGGTTCCTATCGCGGCTCTGGCCCGCGCACGCAAAGATGACATCCTGGCGGCGGCCGAAGCTCTGAAGCCGGCAAAATATCCGCGCATGCACGTTTTTCTGGCGACTTCTGATTTACACCTGCAAGCCAAACTGCACATGACGCGCGAGCAGGCGCTGGAAGCAATCGGGTCGATGATCAAGATGGCGCGTGGCTTTGTTGGCGAGGTGGAATTCTCGGCAGAGGATGCCGGACGCACGGACATCGAATTTCTGTGCAAGGCATGTCAGATTGCCGTGGACAACGGAGCGACCGTTTTGAATTTGCCGGATACGGTTGGATACGCCGTACCAGAAGAGTATGGCGCGATGTTCCTGAAGGTCCGCGAGCATTTGGGCGACCCAGAGCACATCACTCTGAGCGCGCATTGCCACGACGATTTGGGTCTTGCCGTGGCCAACTCGCTGGCAGCGGTTCGCGCTGGTGTGCGTCAGATCGAGTGCACCGTGAACGGAATTGGCGAGCGCGCCGGAAATGCCGCGCTGGAAGAAGTAGCAGTGGCGCTGGCGGTACGAAAAGAAAGCTTTGGCGTGGCCACCAAGCTCAAGCTGAATGAACTTTATAAGTCCAGCCGGTTACTTACCGAAATTACTGGTGCAGTGGTGGCACCCAACAAAGCGGTGGTGGGAGCGAATGCGTTTGCCCACGAAGCGGGCATTCACCAGGATGGCATCATCAAGAATCCGCTGACCTACGAGATTATTTCGCCCGAAGCAGTGGGCGTTCCCTCGCGCTCTCTGGTGTTGGGCAAGCACTCCGGTCGCCATGCGCTGAGACAGACGCTTGTCGAACTGGGTTACGACCCCAGCGACACGGAGTTGGCGGAAGTGTATGCGCGCGTCACGACATTTGCAGACAAGTCGAAAGAAGTTCGCACGCGCGACGTCATGGCCATTGCTCACGAAGTCATCCGGCGCAAGAGTGCAGCCTCCCTAGCCACGGGAGCATCTCCCGCGGCGTAACCAGCAAACCCACCATTGGGCAGGTTTGCAAGGAAGACCGGACTATGAAGCTGAAGAAGAAAATTGTGTTGTTACCGGGCGACGGAATTGGCCCGGAAGTGACGCGAGCGGCTGCCAGCGTTCTGCAGGAATGTGCGCGCGAGTTTCAGCACCAGTTCGAACTGGTGGAGATGCCGATCGGTGGCGCCGCCATCGACAAGACTGGCACTCCTCTTCCAAATGAGACTCTCGACGCATGCCGTAAAGCCGACGCTGTATTTCTTGGCGCGGTAGGCGGACCGAAATGGGATTCGTTTCCCGTGGGCAAGCGGCCAGAGACCGGGCTGCTGGAATTGCGCAAGGGGCTCGGCTTGTACGTCAACCTGCGTCCTGTGAAGGTAATCGAGCCGCTTCGAGGGATTTCGCCATTGCGGCCGGACCGCTTAGGCGACCTGGACATTGAAATTGTGCGCGAACTTGCGGGCGGGATGTATTTTGGCGAGCGCGGCAACTTGAAGGAAAACGGCGTAGAGCGCGCGTTCGACACAGAATCGTATTCAACGCCGGAAATCGAGCGTATCGCCACGTTTGCCTATACACGGGCCGAAGCCCGTTCGCGAAAGCTCTGCTCCGTAGACAAAGCCAACGTACTGACGAGTTCTCAGCTTTGGCGACGTACCGTGAGTGCGATGGGCACGGTGTATCCCAACGTGAAGCTCGAGCATATGTACGTGGACAATGCGGCAATGCAGTTGACGCTGAGGCCGACGCAGTTCGATGTGATTCTGAGCACCAACATGTTCGGAGATATTTTGAGCGATGCTGCTGCCGCGCTGGTCGGTTCCATCGGGCTGATTCCTTCCGCAAGTTTTGGGACGAGTGCGCCGTTATTTGAGCCAATTCATGGTTCCGCGCCGACGCTGGCAGGGAAAGATGTTGCCAACCCAATTGGATCGATCTTGAGCGCGACGATGATGCTGCGCGATACGTTCGGTCTGGGTCTGGAAGCGGATTGGGTGGAACAATCCATCGCCCGCGTTCTGGGAGCGGGTTACCGAACCACGGACCTTGCCGAGCCTGCTGCAAAAACCGTTTCGTGCTCCTCTTTCATGGAGATATTGAATCAGGAAATGCAACGCACCTTTGAGCACGCGGAAAAATACGGCTGGGGCGTTTAGAGCAGCGAGCACTTCGGCAACAGGGGGAATATTTCCTTCCCTTGTAGTTCCAACTTTCTTGCGATGCGCGTCTTGTAATGATAATTTTAGATGCTCGCGGTTCTGCGAGAGCGTGCGTTCATTGACAGGGACACGCCAGCGGGGCAGGGCATCGGCCTTGCAGCCAAAGTAAAACCAAGCGCAGGAAGCCATCCTCAAATACAATAGAAGGAATGCCGGAGAGCCTTTTTCCGGGCTATTCAGACTCAAGCGGGAAAATGACAGATTTACCGAACAACCTAAACGTGAATGCGGCCGAGAGTGTGCGCCCCATAAAATATTGGCGCGTGGAAGGCTCTTTGTTTGAAATGAGCGCGCTGCGCAGCGTCGCGTTCTTCAATTGGAATAGCCAGAGTTTTCTCGAGCGGTGGCTGAGACGCGCCGGAATGGTCGGTTTGACGGTGCTTCGCCTGCCTTATTACGTGGCAAGCCGGACTTTTGCCACGAGATCCCTGCACAGTCTGTTGCGCGGGATTACTAAGGACCGTTTCGAGTTGCTCGGCGAGGAGTATTTCCAATACGAACTGAAGCCTCGGATGCGCCGCGAATCTGCGGAAAAACTAATCGACGCGGTGCGAAACGGTGAACGCATTGTCCTTGTAGGACAACTTCTGGAACAAATCATGCGGCCGATGGCCGAGTATTTTGCCGTGGAAGGATTTATTGCCAATCGACTGGAGTTTCGTGATGGTGCCGCGACAGGGCGTCTGCTTGATCCCGTGATCCGGCCGCGAGGACCCTTTGCATGGCTGGCCAGCGGGTCGGCCGACGGACATCAATTGACCGAAAAATTGCTTAGCCAGTTGAACTGGCGGAAAACGCCAGAGCATTTGCAGAGCGCTGTGCAATCGGCGGATCGTCCGGCGATGCCATCCGGGCGCGCCGTGGAATTGCTGGGCAGCACACCTCGTGTTGACTCTCTGAATGTGCGCGAATCGCTGGCCGGCAAGCACCTGATGTTGATCGGCGTGACCGGCTTCATCGGAAAAGTGTGGCTGGTAGACCTGCTGGAGAGAATTCCTGACATTCGCAAGATCACGTTGCTGATTCGGCGGAATCGCACAACAACGGCGCAAAGACGATTTGAAAAGATTGTGGAAGAGTCACCTACGTTTGATGCCTTGCAGGAACTGCATGGCGGGAAGTTGGCGCAATTCCTGCAGGAAAAAGTGGAAGTTGTCGAAGGCGATGTCAGCCAGCCCGGGCTTGGTCTGGACCCTGAAGTACAGACACGGTTAATGCGTTCGCTGGATGTGATTACCAACAGCGCGGGACTGACTGATTTTAATCCGGACTTGCGCGACGCGCTTTCTTCCAACGTCGATTCCGCCACTAATTTGTTGGATTTTTTGCGTAAGTGTGATCATGCCGGATTAATGCACCTGTCGACATGTTACGTGGTGGGGATGCGCGATGGCCGCGTAACGGAAGAGCTTCAGACCAATTACAGTCCAGCAGGCCATGCGGATTTTGATGCGGAGAGGGAAATCGCATCGTTGCGAGAGATGGTGCAGCGCATCGAAGAGCGCGCGGAGAGCCCGGAACTTGCCAAAGCATTGCGAAGGCAAGCATTGGGCCGCAGCGGCGATCCTGCAAAAGTGGTTGCGACGGAATTGGATGGCGTCGTGAGACGGAATCGCGCGCGTTGGGTGCGCAACCGGTTAGTCCGTGTGGGGATGAAGCGCGCCGGGCATCTGGGCTGGCCGAATACATATACGTTCACGAAGAGTCTAGGCGAATCGATGCTGGCGCAAAAGGGACGCGATTTGGCGATCGCGATCGTTCGTCCTTCGATTGTAGAAAGCTCCACGCGCACGCCCTTTTCCGGATGGAATGAGGGCATCAATACTTCGGGACCTCTCTCCTATCTGTTGGGTACGAACTTCCGGCAGCTGCCATCCAACGAACGAAAATGCCTGGACGTGATTCCCGTAGATATGGTGACACGCGGCATGACCTTAATCGCGGCAGCGCTGGTGCAGCGAAAGAATGCGAGGCTCTACCAGTTGGCGACTTCTGCGATCAATCCCGTCAACATGGGCCGCTCGATTGAATTGACCGGGCTGGCACACCGCAAGCACTACAAGATGCAGAGCGGCCTGGATCAATGGCTGAAACTAAAACTGGAAACGATTTCTGTTTCAAAGCAGCGCTATGAGCGGTTGTCGATTCCGATGCAGAAAGCGGTGGTGTCTCGCATCAACAAGGCGGCGACCAAACTGCACATGAGCAAGCCGCCGTTGGCGAAAGCCGAACGCGACCTGGTACGAGCGGAAAAACTGATCGAACTCTACGAACCTTTTATTTTGCATAACGAGCATGTCTTTGAATGCGAAAATGCCCGGTTGCTTTCCGCGGCGCTCTCCGATGAAGAAAAGAAGATGTTCGATTTCTCGCCGGAAACAATTGACTGGTGGGACTACTGGATTAATATCCACATACCGGCTCTGCGGCGCTGGTGTTATCCGTTGATGGAAGGCCGGCCGCTGGAAGCGCGGGAACCTCGCGTGCTGGATTGGCCGGCTCCGGCGGCAGGGGCATCGGTGGCGACGCGGTAGTCGCAGTTCGCGGTTCTTACTCTCTATGGCGATTTTCCTGACAGGCACAACGGGATATCTTGGCAGCTATCTGGCGGCGGAGCTTTTTACCGGACACCAGGATGGCCTGAATTTTCTGGTGCGTGCCAAAACAGACGAGGAAGCGCGGGAGCGGTTGTGGCAATCGCTGCAATTGCATCTATCCTTCCCTGAATTTCAAGAATATCTGAATTCGCGGGTGAGAATTTTTCGCGGTGATTTAACGGGCGAGCATTTTGGTCTGGCAGCCGCCGAGTATGGCGCGCTGGTGGAAACCACCGATTCGATTCTTCATTGTGCGGCGTCGTTGAATCGCAAATCCGAAAAGCAGTGTTTGAATGTGAATCTGCGAGGATCGCTGGAAATGATCCAGCTGGCGCGGCGCGCTCAGGATTTGCACGGATTGCGGCGCTATTCATTCGTATCCACGGTGGCAGTGGCAGGCAAACGGCAGAATGAAGTAGTCACGGAAGATGCTTCCATCGATTGGGCTCGGTCTGACTACGATCCATATGCGCGGACCAAGAAGTTTGCAGAGCACATGGTGAATCAACTGCTTCCGGATGTGCCGCGCACAATTTTTCGTCCTGCGATCGTAATGGGCGATAGCCGCCGCGCAGAGACTACGCAGTTCGATATGGTGCAGGCTTTTGATACGCTTGCGCGTTTTCCGGTGCTTCCGCTGCGGCCAGACGACCGAATTGATGTCGTCCCTGCAAATTATGTGGGCGCCGCGATCGTAAAGATCCACCAAAACCCGAAACCAAATCACAGCATCTATCATCTTTCTTCGGGCACGGGTTCGCAGACTTACAAGGAATTGACGGATGCGTTGGCAGAGCAAGGCGGTTGGGCGAAACCTATTTACCAGCCGTGGCTTGGCGGCCCGTTTTCGAGCACAGTGAATTGGCTGGCGTTTAAGGGCGGAGCGGTTGGTTACGGTGCTTCGCTTCTGAAAGTGTTCTGGCCGTACCTGGATTGGAATACAGTGTTTGACAACTCGCGCGTAGTGGAGGAAATGGGAACCGCGCCAGCGAAATTTTCATCCTATGCGTATCCGTTGCTGAAATTCAGCCGGGAGAACAAATTCAAGTATCCGGCGAGGCCGTGGCCTGCCGATGCGGGAAAGCCAGTGGCAAGCAGTGCCGGGAGTTCAGGAACATGACGGATTTTCTGTTGGTCGCGTGGGTCAGCGCGATGATCGAACTCCGGCGATATGGCTGGATGTTCGGGCTGGGCAAACGGTGGATGCCGGGCGAGCGATTGAAGCTTTTGTTTGCCGGGTACAACGGCACGCGCAATACCGGCAGTGACGTCCGGGTGGAAGAAACGTTACGGCAGATTCGCCACGTTTTAGGCGCGAAGAATGTCGAATTCAGCGTGATGACGCAGAACTTCGATCGAACGAAAGGATATTTCGAAGGTTCAAGGCAGGTGCACCTGCCTGACGTGTTTCCGCCGTTTCTATTTCGCGAGGTTCATGCCAATCATGGAGTGGTCTCCTGCGAAGGCTCGATGTTCAAGAGCAAGTTTGCGAATGCTCTAACGACTATGATGATTGGCTCGCTGGGACTGGCCTCTGCCGAGAATAAATTGTCGGTGGCATATGCGGGCGACGCCGGGCACATGGACGACCTGATCCAGCGCATGTGTGCTCGGTACACGAAGGATTCACTGGTGATCACGCGCAGCCTGGAATCACAACAATTACTAAGCGGCCTCGGTGTGCCAAACGAGTTGGGCGCGGATACCGCCTGGACCTTCGAGCCACATCCGCCGGAATATGGGAGCAAAGCGCTTCGCGAAGCGGGATGGGACGAGAAGACGCCGGTCCTGGTGCTGTGCCCAATTCACCCGTTTGTGTGGCCAGTGCGTGCTTCCATCGCGAAATATATCGCCCGTGCTACTACAGGTGCATTCAAAGACAGCCAGTATCGCACTGTTTATTTTTTTGAATCGGGAGCAGATGTCGATCGCAAGCTGAAGCATTACATCAGTGGGTATACAAACGCGACCAAAGCGCTCTTGCAGAAACATAAAGTGTTTCCGATTCTGGTGGCGATGGAGCGATTGGATGCGGTGGCGTGCCGCGAAATTGCGAAGGAAATTCCAGGAATACCGATATTCACTTCCGATGATTACGACATGTTCCAGCTGGTGTCCATCCTTCGCGGATGCACATATATGGTTTCTTCCCGCTATCACGGTATTGTGACGAGTATGCCGGCGCAGGTAGTATCCGCCGGAGTAACCATGGATGAGCGGATTCGCAATCTGATGCGTGAGCGCGGACACCAGCACTTGCTGCTGAATGTCGATGACGCAGACCTTGAACCGAAGTTGCTGCAGGTGATGGACTCACTGGTGACGGAAGCCGAGGAGATTCGCGATAGCATCGGCCGGACGGTGGTCAGCAATTTGAAGGCGATGTCGCGCATGGCCGTCTTTCTGGAAGACGAAGTGCGACGAACCTATCCGGAGTTTCCGTTGCGGCATGGAGTGCTTGGTTGGGAAGACAATTTGCCACCAATGAATGAAGCACTGCGAAAACTCGTTGAGGAATACGATGCGGCGCCTGCGGTGCTGGCGGCGGGTCAATAGGAGCACATGGCGAATTTCCTGGAAAACGTTTTTGTCCAGTTGCAAACTGCAGCGGACCGCGTAGTGCTGCGCGAAGTGCGCGGACAGGAGTTCTACAGCGTAACAGGGAACCAGTTGCTGGAGCAGGTACGAAACGCACAGGCGTATGTCCGGCGGAGCGGAGTGCAACCGGGAGATCGCTGTGCGATTTTGGGGCCCAATTCGGTTGCTTGGGCGGCCATTGATCTTGCGTTGATGGCCGAAGGTGTAATTGTTGTGCCGCTGTACTCGCGACAAGCGCCGGCAGAATTGGCCGTTATGATGCGCGACTCTACGCCGAGACTCTTGTTTGTAAGTGAAGCTTCACTCGGCGAAGGAGTGGCGCAGGTCTGGCCGGAAGCTCCACCAAGCATACTTTTCGAAGAGGCGCTGAAAACGAACGTGGATTCGAAGAATGTGCCCAGGCCTGCCGTAAGCCGAAATGAAGATGACCTGGTCGCCATTATTTACACCTCCGGAACATCGGGCGAGCCGAAGGGAGTTTGCCTCAACTTCAACAACCTGAACTTTATGCTGGGCTGCACGACGGGATGGATGGATCGGCTGGAGAAAAACTCGCGCGAGCCGATGAGAGTGTTCCAATATTTGCCGTTTAACTTTGCGGCTTCCTGGATTGTGATGATGTCTTGTCTTTCGCGCGAGACGACGCTGACTTTGTCGACCGATCTGAATCGTGTGGCTGACGAGATCCTGCTTACGGCCCCGAATTACTTTTTCAATGTGCCGACACTGCTGGAGCGTGTGAAGCGCGGAGTGGAAGAACTGATCGGCAAGCGCGATTCCGCAACTCGTGCCATTTATCGGAACGCCTGTGCGGCATGGAAGCGCTCGCAATCGAGCGAAGGCCGTTGGACGGATGGGTTCTGGCTGTTTCTTGGGCAACAACTGATCTTTGGAAAAATCCGTGGGCGGTTCGGAGCGCATCTGCGCGGGTTGGTATGTGGCTCCGCGCCACTTTCACCGGATACGCAGGATTTTTTTGCCATGCTGGGCATTCCCATCTGGCAGGTATACGGCCTGACGGAAACGTGCGGCATCTGCACGATGGACGATCCGCGCATAACTTCCGAGCCTGGAAGAGTGGGACAGTCGCTGCCCGGAATCGAAATGACGGTTGGAGAGAACGAGGAGATTCTGGTACAAGGTCCCAATATTTTCCCGGGTTACTGGAATCGTCCGGAAGAAACTGCAAACGTATTGAAAGACGGATGGTTTCACAGCGGCGACCAGGGCGAAGTGAATTCACGCGGAAATTGGCGCATCAGCGGGCGCATCAAAAACCTGATCATCCTGAATTCGGGCCACAACATCGCGCCGGAGCCGATCGAAGAGAAGATAGCGGAACAGCTTAGTGGCGCACAGCAGGTGGTTGTAGTGGGCAACGGACGCGGATATTTGTGTGCATTGGTGACTGGAACGGTGGAAGCGAAGAGCACACAAACTGCGCTGGATGCAGTGAACTCTGAACTGCCGCATTACCGGCAGGTGCGCAATTTCGTTACGTTGCCGCAACCTTTTACGCCGGAAAGCGGCCTGTTGACCGCAAACGGGAAGATTCGCCGCGATGCCATCAACGCTCGTTATCGAGAAGAGATCGAGAGCATGTACGAAAAGAACGCTGTTGCAGCGGGCGGGAATCGATAAGACTCATGGAGCAAGCTGGATGAAAGAGTTTCGCGGCAAGGCGATGCGGTGGGAGTGGCGGGAAGGCGTCGTGGAATTGACGCTGGACCGCGAACCGCTGAATGAAATCGGAACATTGCTGCTGGAAGAGTTGGAAAGCTTCGTAGCGGCATTCGATGCGCTATCTCCGATCACCAGCGCTTGCATAATCACCAGCGCCCGGCCTGGCGGGTTTTGCGCAGGTGCGGATTTGAAGGAGCTTTATTACGGAGCATTACCACTGTCAGAAAAAGAACGCGTGGCAGGAGTGCGAAAGTTCCTGGAACGCATTCACAAAGTCGCCAATGCTATCGACGCAGCGCCTTTTGTCACCTTTGCGGCAGTGCACGGACTGTGCATGGGCGGTGGGCTGGAACTAGCGCTGATGTGCGACCAGATCGTGGCCGACAAGATGGCGCGCTTTGGTTTTCCCGAAATGCGCCTTGGTTTGATCCCTGGATTTGGCGGCATTCCGCGATTGCGCCGTGATGTTGGCAACAGTTTCATTCGCGATCTGTTATTTACAGGGCGCACGGTAAAGGCGGAGCGCGTGCATCAATTGGGATTGGTAAGCCATCTGGCCGGGGAAGGATACGCATTGCAGGTGGCACGCTCCATGGCGCAGCAGGTTACGAAATTCGACGCGGCGACCCGCGTCGCCGCAAAGAAATTCCTCAAACCTATCCCTCATGACGAGTTAAAGAAGGAGATCGATCTTTTCTGCGAGTTGTTTGCGCGTCCCGTGGTGATGGAGAGTTTGCAGCGATTCGTAGAGACCGATGATCCAATGAAGCACCTTCCGGTAGCAGAACAAAAGAAATAGAATTGCGCAGGAAAACCCCACGGGAGGATACTGTGGCCCATCATTTGCGTCGCCGCGTTTCTTGTTTGCTTTCACTTATTGCCGTCCCACTGGCACTAACCTCATGTAAAGGACAATCAGGCGACTCTGCCACGTTTGACGCTGACGGTACGGCTCACATCTCACGTGTCGTCCCCATGCCCTCCACGATCAGCCCGGAAGCCCAAAAGTGGCTGGACTCTCTGACACATCAGAAATATGGCCAGCAGACGCTTGCCGAGCGTCGTGCAGGAACAGACAAATGGCGCGTGGACCAATCCGCTGTGGCCCGCAAGCGGTTTCCCGTAAACGTGGAAGAAAGAATTATGGGTGGAGTGCGCACGGACATTATCACGCCGCTGGAAACGCCGGAAGCGAATCGTCCCTGTGTGCTGATTAATTTGCATGGCGGCGGATTCAATTCCGACTCCGGATCACTGATTGAGGGCGTGCCGATTGCCAATCTGGCGAAGATGAAAGTTGTTTCGGTGTATTACCGATTGGCACCCGAGAACCCGTTTCCCGCAGCGCCCGACGACGTCGTGGCGGTCTACAAGGAATTGTTGAAGGAGTACAAGCCGCAGAACATCGGCATTTTCGGAACGTCAGCCGGTGCGATTTTAACCGGTGAAGTCGCGGTAAAGCTCAAACAAATTGGGCTACCATTGCCCGCCGCGTTGGGGATGTTCTCTACGCTGGCGGATTTCAGCCGCCCCGGTGATTCGCAAAATTTGTTTACGCTGAATGGATTCCCAGGAGGCCTCGTGCCGACTCCTGCTACGCAGCGGCTCTCCGAAGAGTACGCTCCGATTACCGATCCTCACGATCCTGTCCTGTCTCCGCTGTATGCGGAATGGAAGAGCATGCCGCCAACATTACTGGTAACCAGCACGCGCGATATTTTGTTGAGCAACACTACGATTTTTCATCGCTCGCTGCTGCTGGCCGGGAACGATTCAGAGTTGGTTGTTTTCGAGGCGCTTCCGCATGCGTTCTGGTATCACTTCGAATTCCCTGAAACACAGGAATGCCTGGAGTTGATGGCGAAGTTTTTCGAGAAGAAGCTCGCGCACTAGTTTTGCTCAGCAGGCGGTGTCCAAAGTTGTAAGGGCTGTGCGTACAAGTTTTTTGCTCCCGGGTCTGAAATGGTTTAGTGTAGGCGCGTGGCCAACCCTCTCGATGAACTTGCGGCGCTGAAAGCGCAGGTCGCAGCGCTGACCGCGCGCGTCTATCAATTAGAACAAGCCGGCACGGGCGCTCCCAAAGAATCGGGCGCGGATATTCCGGCGACTCCGCAGAAGAACGTTGCCTCGCAAGCGCCACCTTTGCCGCCAGTGATGCAAGCTCCTCCAGGGACGATGCTTGTTCCGCCGCCAATCACAACAAGTGACGTTACTGGACATACGCCGTTCTCGGATTCGATTCCGCCGGCACAGAAAACTGGACCAACACTTAAGCTGCCGAGGCTGACCGCATCGGCGAGAGAAAACGCGAACATCGAAGAAAAGATCGGGCAGTACTGGTTGAATCGTGTTGGTATAGTCGCCATCCTGATCGGTGTTTCCTATTTCCTGAAATACGCATTCGAAAACAACTGGATTGGACCCGCAGGAAGAATCGCGATCGGATTGCTGGCGGGAATGGGACTGGTGCTGTGGAGTGAGCGGTTCCGCGAAAAAGGGTACAAGACTTTTTCTTATTCGTTGAAAGCCGTGGGAATTGGAACGCTGTACCTGTCGTTGTGGGGAGCGTATCAGGTCTACCACCTGATTCCGTCTTCCGCCGCATTTGTGGCGATGATTATCGTGACAGGCGCAACGATGGCGCTGGCTTGGAGCCAGAACGCGGAGATACTGGCGAGTTTCGCCCTGGTCGGCGGATTTGCGACCCCGGCTCTGTTGTCTACCGGTGAAAATCACGAAATCGTGCTCTTCAGTTACGTTTGCCTGCTGGACATCGCCATTCTGGCGATGGCGATTCTCAAACCGTGGCGGCGATTGTTGTGGGGAAGCTTTGCGGGAACATTGATTCTGTATGCTGGCTGGTACTCCGAATATTACTCCCGTAACCAGCGCGATTTTACGGTGTTTTTCGCGTCGCTGTTCGCCGTACTGTTTGCGGCGATTCCCGTAGTGGCGCGTTTCGAGGAAAAGCCCTCGGCACCCAGTCGAATTCCCCTCACCTTCACGTTACTCCCGCTGTTGAATGCGACATTGTATTTCCTCACGCTTTACGCCATGTACGAGCGGGAAACCGCCACGTTGACCTGGTATGCCCTCGTTCTGGCTGCTGTCTACCTGGGACTTGCCAACGCCTATAAAAAGCGAGCCGATATCTCAGACACTAAACCCGTTCAACTGTTACACGTGGCTATCGCCGTGGCCTTTCTGACTGTCGCCATTCCCGCGAAGTTGAATGCGCACTGGATTACGATCGGCTGGCTGGTGGAATCGGCGGCATTGTTGTGGGTGAGCGTAAAGACAAAAACAGATTTCCTGCGATACCTCGCAGTCGCGGCGCTTCTCCTGGGAATTGCGCGATTGTTGTTCTTCGACCGGATTCGCACGGAAACTCTGGTGTTCAACGCGCGCTTTGCCACATATGTTGTGGCGATAGCCGTCCTGGGAGCCATTGCCTACTACGGGCGGCGGTATGCCTCTGAACACGAAATGGTGTTCATCTATATTGCCGTGGTGGGCCTGAATGTACTGGCCCTGATCGCCTTGACTTGGGAGGCCTCCGATTATTTCGATCGCCAACTGTTGTCCGGGCACAACAACGCGACGCACTACCATGAAGTATGGCTGGCTCGGGGATTTACGTACTCCGCCATCTGGCTGATTTATGGAGCGGGTCTGATGACCGTAGGGTTCTGGAAGCGGACGCCGTTTGCGCGGTGGCAAGCGCTGATATTGATTGCGTTCACGACGGCCAAAGTCTTTCTCTTCGACGTTTCGGAACTTGGCGGGAGTTACCGGATCGTCAGTTTCATCGCGCTTGGCGCGGTATTGCTGGCAATCTCGTTTGTGTATCAGAGGGATTGGCTGAAACTCTCCGCGCGAACTGGGGATGACCCCTCTCGAGAGAGTCCTTCATGATGTTTGGGTCCACGAAATTCAGTGTTGGCAGTCTGGCGGCGTTTTTAGCCCTCGGCCCGACGATTTCTTATTTCAAATACGAGCGCCCGATCCAGGTTGCCGGTGCGGGTGGACAGCATTACGCGATCGTGGATGAGACCGTCTGGCAACATGCACATCCGGATCTGCGAGACGTCCGGTTGTTCGCGGGGCAAAACGAAATTCCTTACGCAGTTACGATCGAGATGGGCAATTCCGAATCGGAGCAGAAGCCTCTGCGTATTCTTCAGCCGGGCACCGTGGGTGGGAAGACGCAATTCCTGCTCGATATGTCGGCGGCTCCGGAATACGATCGCATTCAATTAAAGATAGCAGCGAAGAATTTTGTCGCGCACGCTCGCGTGGAAGGTCAGGATGATCCCCACGGGAAGCAGTGGGCAACGCTGGGGACGACCACCCTTTATGATTTGACCGAAGAAAAGCTGGGGCACAATAGCACGTTGCAGATTCCACTCTCAACTTATAAATATTTGCGCGTAACTGTGGACGGTCCGATAAAGCCATCCGAGTTGGAGTTGGCAGCAGCCAGCGCGACGCGTGCAGAAAAAGCCATCTGGCGGGATGTGGCCAGCGGATCGGCAAGCGAGCAGAAAGGGCGGGACTCCGTTTTTTCATTCGGAATCTCGGCAAGCGTTCCCGTGGAGCGGGTCAACTTTACATTCGATCCGTCACAGCCGAACTTTCAGCGTGTAGTGGAGATTCAAGACGGCAAGGGAGATGTGCTTGGTGGCGGCGAGATAAGGCGGATCCATCTGCAGAGGAACGGCCAAAAGATTGATGTGGAAGAAACATCATTGTCGATCCGAATTCCGGGCCCGGGGAATTATCGTGTGATTGTTCACAATGGAGACGACGTTCCGTTGAAAATAGCGCATGTCCGGCTGCAGCAGTACGAGCGGCGCCTGTATTTCGAGTCGGAAGCAGGTGCGGCAGTACTGGTTTACTACGGCGACGAAAAGCTGAGTGCACCGATTTACGATTACCGCAAACTTTTTCAGAAAGATGCAAACGCAATTCCATTGATGCTGGGCGCAGAGGTGTTGAACGCGGCCTATAAGGAACGGCCCGACGACCGGCCGTGGTCAGAGCGACATCCGGGCGTTTTGTGGGCGGCAATTATCGCTGCAGTATTGTTCCTGGGCGGCCTTGCCTATCGTTCGCTGAAATCGATTACAACGTAAGGGACATCGAAGGGCAGGATTTAGGCCCGAATAGCCGGCTTCGGCGGATTTTCATTCCTGCTGCGGTGATGATAGATTTAGAAAATATGCGGACATTGGAACAAACTACGCAGGAAGTTCTGCAGTTGGCCACGAAGCACTTTAAGGTGGCTGAAGGATCTCTGCACGCGAGTGATGATTTCTACAAGAAATTGGGGATCGACAGCCTGCAGGCTCTGGACATGCTTTCACGCTTGGAAAGCCATTTTCAAATTGAGTTGCCCGACTATGAAGTGCAGGGCGTGAGCGATTTCAAAACGCTTGCGGAACGTATACAAGCCCGCCTGTGATGCTTGATCTAAGAAAATACTCATCCATTGGAGAGTCTCTACGCGCAGCGCTGGAGACGTTCACTGGCGAAGTCTGTCTGATTGAATCAGACCGCGGCGAAGAGAAACAGCGGCTGACGTACCGCGACTTTAAGGAACGTGCACTGCCCTTGGCGAGAGGGTTGCAGGATTTGGGGGTTCGCGCAGGTGATCGAGTCTCCATCATCATGACCAATCAGTCCAAGTGGCTGATATCGGCATATGCGCTTTTCTATAGCGGCGGAGTGATGGTGCCGCTGGATTTCAAGCTGAAGCCTGAAGAGCATTGGGCTTTGTTGAAGCATTCCTCGGCAAGCGCCCTGATCACAGAATACGGGATTTGGCGGCAACTGAGCAGCTCTTCTGTGCGCTCGGAAGCTTCCAACGTGAAAACGGTGATCGTGACCGAAGCGCCGCCGAATGCGGAACTGTTCGGCGCTCAACGTTGGGAAGATGCGAAGGGAAGCGGCGAACCTGAATTTGTCGCCAGAAAACGAGAAGACCTTGCCGGCATCATCTATTCCTCTGGTACCGGCGGAAGTCCAAAGGGATGCATGCTGACGCATGAAAATTACCTGGAGCAGTGCACCGCACTAACGGCGTGGTATCCGTTCTGGCCGGGAGTACGCTACCTGAGCATCCTGCCGACAAATCACTCCATTGATTTCATGGTTGGATTTTTCGGGCCGTTCGTTTGTGGCGCGGCGGTGGTGCATCTGCGTACGCTGCGGCCGGAATATGTGCGCGAAGCGTTTGCGAAATACCAGATCACCTACGTCACGCTGGTGCCGCTGGTATTGAAGAATCTGCAAAAGGGATTACAGGCCCGCTTTGACGATTTACCTCCCCTGAAGCGGCGTGCATTTGAGACTCTTCGGGAGCTCAATATTGCTTTGACAAAAAAGCGGCCGCGATTGGGAATGAGCCGCAAACTGTTAAAACAGGTACATGTGGGATTCGGCGGAAAGCTAGAAGCAATCATTGTGGGTGGTGCGTTTTCCGAACCACAGACACTGCAGTTTTTCTACGACCTGGGAATCCCCGTGGTGAATGCTTATGGATTGACCGAAGGCGGGACGGGCGTGACAGTAAATGACTTGAAGCCGTTCCGTGCTGACACCGTGGGCAAACCGTTGCCGGGTATCGAAGTGCGTATTGCGTCGGCGGATGCGGATGGAATAGGCGAAGTGGCCGTTCGTGGGAAAACGGTGATGGCGGGTTATCTGAACGATCCGGAACTGACCGCGGAAACTATTGTCGATGGATGGCTGATGACCGGTGACATGGGCCGGTTTGATTCCATGGGCCATTTGCAGTTGTTTGGCCGCAAGAAGAACATGATTGTGACCGAAGAAGGAAAGAACGTTTACGCGGAAGACGTGGAAAGCGCTTTCGAAGGTCTGAAAGTAAAAGAGTTCTGTGTGTTTGCGGCGAATTACATCTGGCCACAACGCACGATGGTGGCGGAAAAACTGGTGTTGGTGATTCATATGGAGCCGGGGCAGACGTTCACCGAGGAATTGAAGAGCGAAATTATTGCACGAAACAATCGGTTGACGAATTACAAGCGTGTTCACGGAATGGTCGTATACGGAGAAGACTTTCCGTTGACGGCGTCCTTGAAGGTGATTCGCAAGGTGTTGGCGCAGCGCTTGGGGAACCTGGAACGAGAAAAAGCAGTTCTGCCGATTTAAGACGGGAAAAGGTAGAATGCCGCTTCCGAGTTGATAGTGAGAGAAACCTTCCTAGCCATTGTGAATCCTGCAGCAGGCGGCGGGCGAGCGGCGAAGCTTGCCGGTGAAGCACTTGTGCGCCTGAAGGACAACGGATTGCGAGTGGACGTCATTGCGTCGACCAGCGCGGGGCATGTGACGCAACTGGCTGCCGAAGCTTACGCACAAGGCTACCGAAGATTTCTGGCGGTGGGAGGAGATGGCACAGCGCACGAAGTCATCAACGGTGCGTACCACGGAGACGACCCAGCAGAGCGTATCGAACTCGGTTTTCTTCCCATGGGTACGGGGAATTCGTTCCTTCGTGATTTCACAAAAGACGATCCGACAGAATATTCCATTCAAGCCTTGATCGCCGGGCGCAAACGCAGCATCGACCTGTTGCGCCTGAAACACCCCAGCGGAACTATCTACTCGTTTAATGTGCTAAGCGTTGGGTTTACTGCGGATGTGGGAGCATTGACCAATCGGATCTTCAAGTCGTTCGGTCATCTCGGTTATTTGCTGGGCGTTTTTGTGCGCGTAGTGCAATTGAAACGGCGTGCATTCAAAATGCGTTGTGATGACGACGCCAAATGGGACGAGCGCCGCTGTCTTTTTTTGACGTTCAACAACAGCAAATTTACCGGTGGCACGATGATGATTGCGCCCGACGCGGACCCTTGCGACGGCTGGATTGAATACGTGCGCTGGGGCCCAATCGGCCGGCTGGGTCTGATCAAGATGTTGCCTCGGTTGTACGACGGAACGCATACGAAGCATGAACTGGCGGAAGCTCGGCGGGTGAAGCGAGTGGACTTTGCCCTAGAAGGTCCCGTGGACGTGATGATTGACGGCGAGATTGTCATTGTGGATTGCCAGGTTCTGGAAGTCCTTCCGGGCGTCATGGACGTTTACGCATGAAGCGAGCCTGGGATGTGGTGCGCAGTCTTTTTCTGTGGTTGGTAAGTTGGATTCATTTCCTGATTGCCGTTCCTATCCTGATTGGTCTGGCATTGGTGTTGGACCCACGCAAGCACGATTGGCTGCAACGGGGATTATGCCGGCGGATCGCTTTCTTTTCCGGCGCAAGGGTGATCCCGAAGATGTCACCTGGCTTCGATGCGAACCGGACCTGCTTCTTCATGGTGAATCACGTAAACCTGTTTGATCCTTTCATTCTCTATTGTGCTATTCCGCAGTTGGTGCGTGGCTGGGAACTGGAATCACATTTCAGAATTCCCATTTACGGATGGCTGATGAAACGGTTTGGGAATGTTCCCGTCCCTGTCGGACGAAGTCCCAAAGATTTGAAGAAATTATGGCGATTGACGCAAGCAACAATCGATGGCGGAACCAGCCTGATTATCTTTCCGGAAGCAAAGCGGACGCGAGATGGGAGTCTGAGTCCATTCGAGGATGGCGGATTTCGTCTGGCGATGCAGTTAGGGGTACCTATTGTTCCGGTGACGCTGGAGGGATCGATCCAACATTTGCGCACGGAAGATTGGATTTTGCGTCCCACAACCATCACTGTGTGGCTGCACCACACGATTGAAACAAAGGGGATGAAGAAAGAAGACGTTCAGGAATTGAAAGACCGAGTAAGAAGAACGATATTGGCCCCGCTGGAAGCGCCTGCAAAAACGAACGAATGAAGATATCGATGAAGCGGCGCTCACTGCTATAACGAATGGTAATGACTAGAGGCTGAGCTTCACTCCGGGGAGAATGCGTCCCGCGCGGGTTTCCTGCCACGTATACACAATGCGATGAATAACGGTGATGGTGGAGATTACCGCGATCACCCAGAGCACTGGTCCCATACGATTGAAGAGACCTCCGATGATAAGAAGTACCAGGCGTTCCGGCCGCTCCATGAAGCCAACCTTGCAGAGAGGAATCAGCGATTCGGCACGGGCCCGTGCATAGCTGACCATCACGGAACCTGCTGTGGCGACGGCAGCGAGGACAACGTAAGGTGTGCGACCGCTGACCGAGTAGTAGACCAACAGGCCCATGTAGAGCGCCATATCCGCGTAACGGTCGAGCGTTGAATCGTAGAACGCCCCGAAGGCTGTGACGCGATTCTGGCGACGCGCGACCTGCCCATCCAGCATGTCCAGAAAACCAGCGAAGAAAATGATCATGGCGCCAGTGCGGAAATTGCCCACGGCAAAACTGGCGGCAGCGCCAAAATTAACGAGCAAGCCGAAAAAGGTGAGTAAGTTGGGATTAATACCCGTTGCGGCAAGCGCACCGACGATGCGATCAAGCAGCCATTTTCCGCCAGTACCGATAGCGCCTGTGAATGTTCCCATTGTTTTTACAATTCGCCATCATACTGCAATCAGAGAGCTTATCCAAATGCAGCCAAAGCCGCGCAGGTGGCTGCTTTCAGGGCGTCAATTGTCTTGCTGATATCGTCTTCCGTTGTGCGTGGATTGATGGTGCAAAGACGAAGTACGGTCTGTCCGCGCAGTTCGGTGGAGAGTACCAAAGCAAAACCCTCAGCTTGCATACGCGCGGCAATGGCGCGGTTGAGGGCATCGATTTTGTTCTTCACAGTCAAGTCACTGGAATCGTTTTTCCATTGGGTAGGTACGGCGCGAAACGTGAGGACCGCCATCTGCGCGAGTGTCGTAACTTCCCACATCGAATCGGCGCGCAGCAGTTTCTCCGCGAGCTCGGCGAGGTAAAACGTCCTGTCGATGGCGGCGGCGAAGGCGTCTGCGCCAAACACCTGGAGAGACATCCATAGTTTTAGAGCGCGAAAGGGACGCGTAAGTTCCGGTGAGTAGTCCCACAAGTTAATTTCTTCTCCCGTGCCGCGTGCATCCTGCAGATATTCGGCTTCATCTTCGCGAACATGAAACGCATGCCGCAGCATTTTGCGATCGCGAACCAGCAGAATGGCGCAATCGAAAGGCTGGAAGAGCCATTTGTGCGGATCGAGCGTAAACGAATCGGTTTGTTCCAGGCCACGAAGTAAGGACCGACCCTTTTCGCAGAAAAGGGCAGAAGCACCATAGGCTCCGTCTGCATGGAGCCACAATTTTTGTGCAGTGCAGATGTCGGCGAGAGCCGAAAGTGGGTCGATCGCGCCCGTGTTGGTGGTTCCCGCATTGGCGATCACGCAAAAGGGAATTCTTCCTGCAGAGCGATCCTCTTGAATAGCGTTACGGAGCGCGTCCGGTGGCAGGCGGTAGTCAGCATCTGAAGGAAGTCGATGGAACTGATCCTTCTGGAAGCCAAGAATGCGCAAGGCCCGTAAAATGGAAGAGTGGGTCTGATCTGATCCGTAGATGACAGCGTGAAGGTAATCCTGAGGTTGTAGAAGAGCGTCGCGAGCCGTGACCAACGCAGAAAGGTTGGCCAGCGAGCCTCCGCTGAGGAAAGTGCCACCGGCGGTTTCCGGGTATCCTGTCAGTTTGCAGATCCAATCCAGTGTCACCAGTTCGGCGATGGCCGGCGCTGAGCCTTCCAGCCAGCTACCGGCGAAGATGTTGTAGCCAGTCCGAAGAAATTCGGCCAGGGCGCCTACAAAGTTACTTGGTCCCGGAATAAAGGCAAAGAAACGGGGATGCGTTTCGTGATTCGTACTGGAGAAGATGTTTTTTTCGACGCGATCGAGTACGTCGATAGGATCTTTAGGCAAGGAGGGGAGCGTTTCCCATAATGCAGCTTGCAGTTCTTGCGGAGTTTTATTGCGTACAACGGGAAGTTTGGAGAGGTTCGCCTGATAGGCCATCAAGCGGTCCACAATTGCGTAACCGAGTGACCGCGCTTCTTCCGGCTCAAGCTCTAAAAGATAGTCAGGATGTTTCATAGGGAGACGATTCTAGCAGCAACCCTTCCGGCCGTAACACCCTGCGGGGCTGCCACTTCCATGTGGCAGATGCAACGAATTCAAAGGACAAATGCTGGGCTACTTGACGGCAGCCGCGGCAATCCGTAAATTTCTCGGAGCACTGGGGGAGCTATGAAACCGAAGGAATCGGCGCGCAGGGACTTTTTGTCGACAATGGGATGGGCTGCGGGAGCAGCGTGGATGACCACGCAAATGCCCGCGATTACCGTAGCCGCGCAACATGCCCACGAAGCGACCAAAGCAAAACAGGCATTTGCCTTCGAAGTCCTTACCCAGGAGCAGGCTAAGGAAGTGGCCGCTATTGCTGCGCGCATCATTCCCACCGATGAAGATCCAGGAGCCACAGAGGCGGGTGTCGTCTACTTTATTGATCGTGCGCTGAAGACATTTGCCAAAGCAGATCTGCCTGCGTACCAGACGGGCTTGAAAGATGTCGCTCGGCTAACAAGCGAAACGTTTCCCGGCGTGGCTCTATTTTCAGCAGCCACCCCAGAGCAACAAGACAAAGTGCTGGAAGAACTATCCAAAGATCACAAGCTGGTCTCCAGAGGGAGACGACAATTACCCGCAGGAGCCTCGGGAGATTTCTTCCCCGTTATATGGGGACACACCGTGATGGGATTTCTCTGCGATCCGGACGCGGGAGGAAACCGTGAGTACGCCGGCTGGAAGGCGATTGGCCGCGATCCGGCGCACACGTTTTCTCCTCCGTTTGGTGAATACGACAAGAATTATCCCGGATGGCAAGTCGCCAGTGTGGCAGAAACGGAAAAGAAATGACCGAGTCAAGGGTGAGTTACAAGACATCCGACGAAGTCGATTTCGTCATCATCGGTTCTGGGGCAGCTGGGGGCGTACTTGCTAAAGAACTCTCGACCAACGGATTTCGCGTCGTAGTTTTGGAGCAAGGGCCATACCTGAGGGAAAACGACTTCTCGCACGACGAATTGAAGATATTCAATCAGCATCTTCTGACGAACAACACCGCCAAACAGCCGAACACGTTTCGCGCCACGGCACAGGACAAAGCAAAGAAACAGCAGGCTGTGATGTACGGGAACTGCGTTGGGGGAAGCAGCGTTCATTTCACTGCGAATTTCTGGCGCCTTCATGAGGTGGATTTCAAGGAACGCAGCAAAATTGGTGAAATTCCGGGAAGCGGGTTCGCGGATTGGCCGATCAATTATGCGGACCTGGAACCGTACTACACAAAAGTAGAGTGGGAAGTTGGTGTTTCTGGCGCTACTGAAGCGAGTCCCTTCGATCCGCCTCGGTCCAAGCCGTATCCGATGCCTCCTTTGCCGGTGAAAAGTTCCGGAGTGATTTTCGAGAGAGCGGCGCGAAAGCTGGGATACCATCCGTTTCCCTCGCCAATGGCGATTCTTTCGCAGCCCCGGCCGGGAAGAGCTGCATGCGTGGAATGCGGCTTTTGCCTTGGATTTGGTTGCGAGGTTGGCGCGAAGTCATCGTCACTGGCTTCCGTCTTGCCCATGGCGGAAAAAACGGGCCGGTGCGAAATCCGGCCAAATTCCTATGTCCATAAAATCGAAATAGATAAAAGTGGTCGAGCCACGGGCGCCATATATTTTGATGCGAAGAAAAATATCCATGTGCAAAAGGCGAAGGCTGTCATTCTCAGCGCTAATGGAGCGGAAACGCCACGGCTGCTTCTGCTCTCCTCGTCAAGCCAGTTCCCAGATGGGTTGGCAAATTCCAGCGGCCTGGTTGGAAAATATTTGATGCCTAATAGCAGCGCCATTGCCCTTGGCGTCTTTGACGAACCGTTGAACGACTACAAAGGCCACACGGTGAGCCGGATCTTTCACGACTTTTATGAATTGGACAAAGAAAAGCTGGGATTTTACGGAGGATCAGGTTTTGACGCCCGGTTTGATTTGACTCCCATTACATTTGCGGGAAACGGGTTGCCGCCGGGAACGCCACGATGGGGCTCGGAGTTCAAGAAATCTCTCAAGCACAATTTCGTGCGGACTATGGAAGTATTCGGGCACGGAACGACGCTGGCTATGGAATCCAACAGTTTTTCTCTCGATCCCGACGTTAAAGATGCATGGGGCCTGCCTGCGCTGCGAATGACGTACACGGATTCACCCAACGATTTGAAATTCATGGGATGGATGAGGGATCGCGCCCTCGAGATACTCGATGCAGCGGGTGCCAAGACGAAGTGGGCGGCGCCAGTTGCTTCACAATCTATGGCCGTGCACTTGTTGGGAACCTGCCGAATGGGAAATGATCCGAAGACGTCGGTGATCAATCCGGACCATCGCACACATGATGTGCCGAATCTGTTTTTGTGCGACGGTAGCAGTATGGTGACGTCAGGGCGCGGCCAACCGACTATGACGATCATGGCATTGGCGTATCGGGCGAGCGACCGCATCACGGCACTGGCCAAGCGCGGGGAACTGGGAAGTTAGAGAAACTCGCCAGTTCGAAAAGAACATCCAGACTAAATCGGGAGAAATCATGAAATCGAAGGCGTGGCTGGTTATTTGTCTCGCGGCAATCGTCGCCACATTCCTATGTCTCGGCATGGAGGAGCGCCTGAATGCGCAAGCAGACGCTTCAAAAGCTGCTGCTGTACAGGCACCAACCGCCGAACAGAAATTTAAGAACATTCAAGTGCTGAAGGGTATTCCCGCGGAACAAGTGGTGCCTTCCATGCAGTTCATCGCCGCTTCACTTGGGGTGGAGTGCGATTTTTGCCACGTCGAACACGCCATGGATAAGGACGACAAGAAAGAAAAGAAGGCCGCGCGTGCGATGCTCACCATGATGATGGGGATCAATAAAGCGAATTTTGATGGTGAGCGGGAAGTCACCTGCTACACCTGCCATCGTGGTGCAGCTCATCCAGCGGCAACACCGATTTTGTCCGTAGAAGCTAAGCCAGTCATGCATATACACGAGGAAGAAGGTGGGGCGCCCACGACATTGCCTACCGCTCAGGTAATCCTCGCGAAATATCTCACCGCGGCTGGAGGCACTGATGCCCTGCAGAAGATCAAGACGCGCGTGCAGAAGGGAACAATCGAGGCCTTCGGCGACAAATACCCCATCGAAATCTATTCTGCAGGTCCGGAAAGGCGCGTTTCGATTTCACACCCGTCTTCTGGCGACAGCGTAACTGCCTACAATGGAGAAGTGGGATGGCTCTCCATGCCACGTGGATTTCACCAGATGACGGAAGCAGAACAGCAAGCCGCGCGAATCGACGCTCAATTGTATTTGCCGGCTCGCTTGCCGGAGTTATACCAGGAATTTCAGGTCCGACCAGGAGAACCAATTGACGGCCACGCGACGTACCTGGTTGCTACAAAAGGCAAAGGGTTGCCGCCGGCGCGTCTCTATTTTGATCAGGAGAGCGGGTTGCTCCTGCGCCAGATTCGTTATGCAGAAACTCCACTGGGCAACAACCCCACGCAGATCGACTACGCGGACTATCGCGCCACGGATGGTGTGAAGATTTCTTATCGCTGGACGCTAGCTCGCCCGAATGGACGATTCACGATCCAGATAGACGACGTCAAGCAGAACGTCCCGGTGGATGAGAAGCTATTCGTTATGCCAAGCGGCAAACCTGGACAATAACCCCAGTTCAGAAGAAGTGTCCGACCCGGCTAGAATCGAAAAATAACGCCACCGACAAAGTTTCCGCGATTCAGGTAGTTGTGTACATGGGCGTTATAACAGCCGAAAAAGGGATCGCAGTAGGTAGCATTCGAAGAACTTCCGTAAGTTGGCATGTACCGCGCGTCTCCGCGGAAGCCGAAGTGCCGGTTCACGTAATACTTCACGCCGCCGCCGATGCTATAGGAGAATTCGGTGCGATTGGAGGTCCCATTGGAATTGGAATCGTGCGTGAAGCCCACACTGCCAGCGATGTAGGGACGAAGGCGGTGCTCGCTGTTGCGCAACATGTAGAGCCCACCAAACTGGTACTGATCGATGTCAGAATTGTACGCTTTGAAGTATTCGCCAGTTAAGGCATTTCGCGCGCTGTACGAGGCGTTATTGCGGTCCCACATAAACTCCAACTGGGAATTTTCCGTTAGATTGTAATCAAGGAAAGTCCCATAGGACAGCGCATCATTCACGCGAAGTTTGTCGACCGGCACCGTCAAATCACTAACGCTGGAAAAAATGCTGATGGGATAAGAGCCGCTGGTTTCATAGCCGACGAAGGGGGACGCCTCGAAACGCCCTTGGGCTCGAGTGGAGATGGAAGTGAAAAGCATCACTGCTATTCCGAATAACAATAGAGAACGGAGCTTCATTGGCAAGATTCTCCTGTAATAGAAAGGTCGCAAGGTCGCTGAACACGGGGAACAGTCGATTTGTCGGCTCACTACGAACATCACTTATACTCGAGAAGATCAAACCCCGGAATTCACAAAAGGTTTCCGGAATCTTCCTTTCCCCGTGATTACATTGATTTAGATGATATACGGCGTGGGTTTTGTTGCAGGCGTATTAAGCTTCTATGTAATAGAAAGGGAATGCCTTAGCGGGTTCGGGGGTGGTGGCTCATTCTTTTTCAGCGGGAGGGTTGGTTTCGGATTTGTTTTCGGTGGGATGCCCTCCTTTTTCACTGGCAACGCCCTCCTCTGCTCCTTCTTGCAGCGTTCTGCGACATCATTCCAAAACACGATTTTGCCGGAGCGATCGAGAACGCAGACGCCGGGGGAAGTGACTCCGGCATTAGGCGGTAGAAATATGTATCTAGTTGCGTCATGGTGCGAGCGCTCAATAGAAATCCATTGGAGAATGAGGCAAGTGAGATGCCATCCAGTAAGAAGCAGAAGAGCGCTAATACGCAGGAGTTTCTTGACTATTCGGGGAGGCGAGAGGGACGGCGGGTTTCAGATACGAGTGCATGTTCGGATTTGAAACGCACTCTGCAGGCTTCCCTCCAGCGAAAAGAAAGCGTAACTGCTTGCAGTCAACCAGATCTTAAGTCTGCCGTCGATTGGTCAAAAATCGAATGCGTTGCATTGAATTAATGCATGGGGTCACTTCTCTCGCCGCTTGCTATGGTTTCCCGATGACGGCGGTACCCATTCCGATGCTTGACCGTGGATTGTTCTCAGGCTATGCGCTGGACTCGTTTTATGACGAGATGTTTGCGTCAACGGGAACCGCCCGTTCGCACTACGTGCGCCTGTTTGAAAAACTGGGAGGGATGGCGCCGAAACATTTTCAGGACCGGCGCAAATTGGCCGACCTTTCCTTCCTGCTGCAAGGTATCACCTTCACTGTATACAGCGATGGACGCGGCACGGAACGATTATTTCCCTTCGACTTGATTCCCCGCATCCTTCCCAACTCGGAGTGGAACCGGATCGAGCGGGGACTGAGCCAGCGAGTGATTGCGCTGAACCTGTTTCTGCAAGATGTCTACAGCAAACAGAGAATTATCAAAGATCGCAAAATTCCTGCCTCCCTGGTTTACTCCTGTAAGCACTTTCGGCGAGAAATGATCGGCTTGGACGTCCCCCACGGAATTTACACGCACATCTGCGGAATTGACCTGGTACGCGACTCAAAGAACGGCGAGTTTTTGGTTCTCGAAGACAATGTGCGTACTCCGAGCGGAATTTCCTACGTTCTGGAAAACCGCCTGGTCATGACTCGCGCCTTCCCCGAAGCGTTCCAGGAGCACGAAGTGTTGCCGGTGAATCATTATCCGGCCGAGCTTTCCAGGATATTGCGCACCCTTTCGCCTCGCGGAGAAATGGACGCCCAGATTGTGCTGCTCACTCCGGGCATTCATAACAGCGCGTATTTCGAACATAGTTTCCTTGCGCAGCAGATGGGCATCGAGCTGGTGGAAGGCAGAGATCTGCTGGTCGATGGCGGCGTCGTTTACATGAAGACCATCTACGGTCTGAAGCGAGTCGATGTTATTTACCGGCGGTTAGACGACGATTTTCTCGACGCTCTCTGCTTTCGCACGGATTCAATGCTTAGTGTGCCTGGATTAATGGGTGCATATCGCGCCGGCAATGTGGCCCTGGCCAATGCTGCCGGGAATGGCGTTGCCGACGATAAAGCGATTTACGCGTACGTTCCGGACTTCATCAAATATTACCTGGGAGAAGATCCGATTCTGAATAGCGTGGATACATTCCTTTGCGAACGGAAAGAACATCTATCGCATGTGATGGCCCACCTTCCAGAGCTTGTCGTGAAGGCGGTGGGAGAATCCGGCGGGTACGGAATGTTGATTGGACCGGCTTCAGATGGAGAACTTGTGGAGTCGTTCCGCGAGCGAATTCTGGCCGATCCGCGCAACTACATTGCACAACCAGTAGTTCCGCTCTCCCGCGTGCCCTCCTACGATTCAGCGACGGAACGCATCGCAGGACGCCACGTCGATTTGCGGCCGTACTGCCTCTATGACGGCGAGAAGGTGACGATTGTGCCCGGCGGCCTGACCCGCGTTGCCCTCAAGGAAGGCTCTCTGGTGGTGAATTCTTCGCAAGGTGGCGGGAGCAAAGATACCTGGGTGCTGCGGGGAGAGTGCTGACATGCTCTCGCGAATCGCCGAATCGCTTTTCTGGCTGGCGCGCTACATTGAACGCGCCGAAGACACCGCGCGCATCCTCGACGTGACTTACCATACGCTGCTCGAACAGGCCCAGCAACCGTATCGTTTGCGATGGGATCCCTTGGTGGTCATGGCGGGTGAAGAGGCCATTTTCCGCCAGCTCTACCAGGAAGCAACTTCCAGCAATGTGTTCGAATTCCTCGCATTCAATGAAAACAATCCGAGTTCGATTATGCAGTGCGCGAAAAAAGCGCGAGAAAACGCGCGTACTATCCGCGATCGTATATCGCGCGAGATGTGGGAAGACCTCAACGGGCTGTACTTCATGCTGGAGCGCTTCCATCCGCAAGAAGAAATCGCGGCAGGACCGCACCGCTTTTGCGAGAAGGTGATCTTCGGAAGCCACCGGTTTCACGGCGTCACGGACGCGACTCTACCGCACGACGAAGGCTGGGACTTCCTGAAAATCGGATGGGCCCTGGAACGAGCAGAAATGACAGCGCGCCTGGTAGACGTGCAATATCATACCCTTCTCGATGCAACGCTCAGCGTGGACTCTTCTCCCGACAATCATCAGTGGATGGCCGTGCTGAAGTCTGTGGGAGCCTACGAGGCTTATCACCGTCAGTACCATTCGCCGATTGAGCCGGAGCGGGTGGCTGAGATGCTGATTCTTCATCCGCAACATCCGCGCTCGATTCGTTTTTCGATGACTGAAATGCAGCAGAGTCTACGAGCTATCAGCAAGACCAGTTCCGGCTCCTACGCCAACGAAGCGGAACGATTAACCGGCAAAGTGCTGGAACGCTTGCGCTATGACAAGATCGACGAAATCTTCCGTCATGGACTGCACCAATACCTGACGGAACTGATTCGCATGTTGAATGCGATTGGACAGGCGATTGCCCGAAGCTATTTCTACTACGCGGTGGTGGCATGAATCGTTATCGGCTGGTGCATTCAACAGAATTCTTGTACGACGGAGCCGTCAGCGAAAGCTATAACGAGGTGCGGTTGCGTCCTATGGACGACGACCTGCAAAGCTGCCTGTCGTTCCGCCTGGTTACCAGTCCATCCTCGCGTGGCGCTTCGTTTCGAGATGCCTATGGAAACTGGATCCATCAATTCAACATACTCGGAGATCATCGGCGCCTGAAAATTGAGGCCGAATCTGTCGTTCTGGCCCACGACGCTCCGCAGTTCGAATTGACTGGCGCTTCTCTCTCTGAGCTCGACACGCGACGCGGCGATCTTTTTGAGGAGTATTACGATTTTGTGGCTCCCAGCGCTTTTGTTCCTTACCTGCGAGAATTAGGAGAAATCCTGAAGTCCGCCGAATTTTTTTGCGACGGCAGCGTAAAAGGTTTCGCTCAAGCCGCTTCGGACTATATCCACCAAAACTTCGCTTACGTGAAGGGCGCAACTCACGTTCATTCTTCCGTGGAAGATTCCTTGGCGCTGAAGGCCGGCGTATGCCAGGATTTCGCGCATCTCCTGCTGGGAGTAGTGCGCATGCGCGGCGTTCCTGCTCGTTATGTTTCGGGCTATATGGTGCCGGGCATCGCGGGTGGCAGCGATGCAAAGCAGGAAGAGGTGATTGGAGGACAGGCATCTCACGCTTGGGCTGAAGTGTTTGTTCCGGGTATTGGCTGGATGGCACTGGATCCCACGTTGGGCAAGCCCGTCGGATTGCGTCATATTCGTGTTGCTTATGGCCGGGATTATGGCGATGTGCCTCCAGTGCGAGGAGTGTACAAAGGAAGGGCTGGGCAACAGCTCTCCGTAGATGTGCGTGTGCGCCCCGCGCTTGACGAAGAAGGTCGTGAAAGGCTGACGGAAACGAGTGAAGGACCCCACGAGCCACCCCAGATGGCAGAACTCCCTCAGCAGCATCAGAATCAGCAGTAAATTATGTTCAGTGATTTTACGGGATTTTTGCGACGGCCACGTTGCTCACGGAGCTTTCGTGGCCTTGGGCATCGACAGCCTTGGCGGCATAGTAATAAGTCTGGTCGCTCTCCACGGTGGTATCCAAATACGTGGTGTCGGTAACAGGCCCGGAATTCAGTTTGGGTTCTGTGAAGCTACCAGGCGTTGAGCTGCGATAGATGTTGTAACCGGCTACGGGCGAAGTGCTGGCCTTCCAGGTCAGCTTCACCGAGTGCCCGGAAGGCCGTGCTGTTGCGACCGGTGCCGCCGAAACAGGCCGAGCAGTGGTTGCATAAAACCAATAGCCCCACAGCAATAGAGTTCCCAGCACAGCTACGGCCGTCCCGATTCGTGAGCGCTGCGTCACCTTCCGATTTTGGAACGCCAACAGCACTCCCACCAGGAGCACCACGCAACCCACACTTCCCAACGCAAAGGCGATTATCCAACCTGTCGTTCCAGCTTCAAACAGTGTTGCGATCCGGCGAATTCTCCAATGCATCCGCGGGATGAACCAAAGCATGAAGATGGGAAAGAGAGCGAGAACTAAAATCAGCAACCACGTTACGCGCAGCGTGCGCGACTTGGTCACGATTTGGACTGGCAGGGCGGTGTCCATGGCGTTTTCGAATGTCGAGGAGCGTTTCTCAGACTAATCTAATCCAAAGAGTGGCGCGAGGCCAAGCGTGAAGATGAGTTCTCCCATGCTGCTATCTGGATAAAACAACTATGTCCCTCTTTTAATCCAGAGTTTGACTTGGACGAATCTCTACAGACCATTTGAATACTCGACGATAACGCTCGTGTGCCTTCTGAAAGGCGCTGTCATTGCGTCACCGTAAACGTTTACGGTTGAGAACTCATCTCAAAACGGCTATGCTCGCTCCCAGTAAGTGGGTTCGTGGTGGTCCACAAAGTTCTACCAACTAAATCTCTTAACTATTTTTCTGTCCTGATTTTTCTAGCTGTCGAGGAGATAACGATGACTCTTGTGAAGAGAAGGCTGCGAGTGGAAGCCCTTGCCCTGTTGTTCGTGGTGTGCCTGTTTGCCGGCTCCCGCATCAATGCCCAGGCAGGCGGGGCCACGGCCAATGCTCCCTATATGAATCCCACTCTGCCCATCGATGTGCGCGTCGACGATCTGGTCTCTCGCATGACTCTGGAAGAAAAGGCTTCCCAGCTAGTGAACCAGGCCCGAGCCATTCCCCGGTTGAATGTTGCTGAGTTTGACTACTGGAGCGAGGCATTGCATGGCGTTGCTCGAGATGGTTTCGCCACCGTTTTTCCCCAGGCCATCGCGCTTGGCGCCACCTGGGACGCGCCGCTGCTGCATGAGGTCGCCACGGTGATCAGTACCGAGGCGCGCGCGCACCATCATGAGGCGGTTCGCCAGGGACGCCACGACATTTTTGAGGGTCTCACCTTCTGGTCGCCCAATATCAATATCTTTCGCGATCCGCGCTGGGGGCGTGGACAGGAAACTTATGGCGAAGACCCGTTTTTGACAGGACGAATGGGCATTGCGTTCGTTACCGGAATGCAAGGCGACAATCCTAAATATCTCAAGGTTGTCTCCACGCCGAAGCACTACGCCGTGCACAGCGGACCGGAATCGACGCGCCATAAGGTCGACGTCCCGGTGTCCAAGCATGATGAGGAAGACACCTATTTGCCGGCATTCCGCGCCACGATTGTCGAGGGTCATGCCGCTTCCACCATGTGCGCATATAACAGCGTTAATGGCGAGCCCGCCTGCGCCAACTCTTTCCTGCTGGAAAATCAACTTCGCGGCGCCTGGCGTTTTAATGGCTTCGTCGTTTCGGATTGTGGCGCGGTGCTCGACATCTGGTCCGGACACCAATACACAAAGACCAAGGAAGAAGGCGCGGCCATTTCGCTGAAGCGTGGCATGGACAATGAATGCGTGGACTTTACGCATAAAGTTCCCGATAACTCTGATTACGTGAAATATATCGATGCCGTCAAGAAAGGCTACCTCACCGAAAAAGAGATCGACATTGCGCTGCGCCGCCTTTTCCACGCGCGCTTCCTGCTTGGCATGTTCGATCCCCCGGTAATGGTGCCCTATGCCCAGATAACCATGGCGGAGAATGACACCGACGCGCACCGTCAGCTTGCGCTTAAAACCTCCCGAGAATCGATGGTGCTTTTGAAGAACGACGGTATCCTGCCGGTGAAGCAGGCTCCAAAAACTATCGCGGTCGTTGGCCCACTTGCCGATAACAAGCGCGTTCTGGAAGGGAATTACAATGGAACTCCCTCACGCGCAACCTCGGCTCTGGAAGGCATCAAAAAACAATTTGCCGCTTCTGAAGTAACCTTCACGCCCGGTGCGCGTTTCCTACGCGCTCCTGACGCCGTACCAGCCTCGGTCTTGACCACGCCCGATGGCAAGCCCGGTTTGCAGGCCGAATACTTCAAGAACAAAGAACTCTCCGGCCCGGCGGCCCTCAAGCGCGTTGATGCGAACATCGACTTCAACTTCATCGAGTCGCCGGTTCCAGGTTTCTCCACTGCTACTTTCGCAATCGATGACTTCTCCGCGCGCTGGACGGGGTTCCTCACACCGGCCGAATCCGGCACCTATCAACTCGGCATGCGCGCCGACGACGGTTTCCGTCTATGGATTGATGGGAAGTTGGTCGTCGAAGACTGGACCACCCACGGCGCCAGCACGAAGCTTGCAGACGTCAAACTCGAAAAAGGCCACAAGTACGCGGTCAAGGTGGAGTATTTCCAGGGTACGGGCGACGCCATCGCGCAGTTTGTCTGGACCACGGAATTGCTTGAAAAACCAGTGGATGCTGCTGTTGCGGCCGCAAAAAAGGCTGATGTCGTTGTTGCCGTCGTCGGCATTACCTCCGACCTCGAAGGCGAAGAGATGAACGTGAAGCTCGAAGGCTTCCAAGGTGGCGACCGCACCAGCCTGAATTTGCCTAAGGAAGAAGAGCAGTTGCTGGAAGCCGTAAAAGCGACCGGCAAGCCGTTAATCGTTGTGCTGATGAACGGCAGCCCGCTTTCCGTTAACTGGGCCGATAAAAACGCCAATGCCATTCTCGAATCGTGGTATCCGGGAGAAGAAGGTGGCACGGCCATCGCGGACATTTTGGCTGGCGTCTACAATCCCTCCGGTCGTTTGCCCCTGACCTTCTACTCTGGTGTTTCGGATTTGCCGCCGTTTGACGACTACTCCATGAAGAATCGCACCTACCGCTATTTCACCGGTAAGCCCCTCTATCCGTTTGGGCATGGGCTGAGTTACTCCAAGTTCGAATACAGCAATGTGAAGTTGTCAGCCACCCAATTGCAGGCGGGTGATTCTCTCCGCGTGGATGCCGACGTGAAGAACAACAGTCAGATGGATGGCGACGAAGTGGTGGAGATCTATCTGACCTTTCCGAAGATCGCTGGTGCGCCAATTCGAGCCTTACGCGGCTTTACGCGCGTGCATGTTGCGGGCGGCGAAACGGCGCACGTACGCCTGAGCCTGAATAAGCGCGACCTCAGCATGGTTGACGAGAACGGGAATCACCTTGTTGCCCCCGGTTCTTACACTCTATCGGTGGGCGGTGGCCAGCCAGGCACATCGGCCCCAGTTGCGGAAGCTGCGTTTACCATCAACGGCAAGATGGAGTTGCCGGAGTAGCGTTTTCTCAGGCTGCCCATTCAACTTCCGGGCGACGCACCGCAGTCTCCGGTTCGAATCACCAGTTTGCGGGGTGCCGCGCTTCCATGTTTAGCCCCTAGGTTAGTGGCTCGTACTTAGGTTCTTTCCCATTTTTCGCGAATCTCCGCGATGAATTTCTCTTTGTCTTTGCGCATCAAGCGCACGAGTGCTTCGTTTTCCGTATCTTCGTGTCCCCCTGCCCACAGCACCATCTCTGTCAATACAGGCGCAAGGTCGATGCCCTTGGCGGTCAGCCGGTAAATCACTTTTCGTCCGTCCTTGACATCCCTTCGTGCAGCGATGATTCCGTGCGATTCCAGATTTTTCAGCCGGTTTGCCAATATGTTTGTGGCTATCTTTTCGTAAGAACTCAGGAATTCCTTGTAGGTTTGGAATCCCCGCAGCATCATGTCTCGGATAATCAATATCGACCAACGATCCCCGAGAATTTCCACCGACGCATTCAGAGGGCAGCCCGAACGCCACTTCTTGCTGGACTTCTTTCTGGTCACGTTTCCACCCTAATCTTTTTACTTGCAAAAGACAAGTGATGTCGTGCAAACTCTCCGTTGCCTTCTCGCGTCTAAATCACGAATCGATGCTTCCCGATTCTTATAGGAATAGGACGCCGGGACAATGAATCATAGACAGAGTTAATCGAATGGCGAAATTCGATCGGCGATCATTCCTGAAAGCTACGGCGGCCCTCGCGCCGGTTCCGCTCCATGCCGCGCTGAGTTCGACTGCGAACTTTGCCAACAAAAAAACGAATCGAGACATCATGAGTGATTTGGAGTTCTCCGCCTCCAGCTTGACCCGCATGCGCGACAGCTTGGCCGGACATGTGAGTCCTGGCGAAGTGCCGGGCTTGGTCAGCTTAATCAACCAGAATCGCCGTACGCACGTCGAAGCACTCGGAAATCTGTCGGCAGAAGACAAAAGTCCCATGCGCCGCGACAGCATCTTCCGCATTGCTTCGATGAGCAAGCCGGTTACTGCAGCGGCAACGATGATTCTGATCCAAGACGGCAAGCTCCAGTTGAACGAACCCGTGGATCGTGTGCTTCCCGAGCTTGCCAATCGCAAAGTGCTGAAGCGCCTTGATGGACCTCTAGACGATACCGTTCCCGCGACTCGCGCCATCACCGTGCGCGATTTGCTTGCCTTCACATGGGGCTACGGACTGGTTTTCCCGGCACCCGCCAACGCGCCCATTCTCAAAGCAGCGAATGACCTTCACATCGGCGTTGGCCCACCGATGCCTTCGAGTACGCCACCTCCAGACGAGTGGATCCGTCACTTGGGCACGCTTCCTCTGATGCATCAGCCTGGCGAAACATGGATGTATAACACCGGCTCTGATGTCTTGGGAGTGTTGATCGCTCGCGCTTCAAAACTGCCTTTTGAATCGTTTCTCCGCGAACGTATTTTCGATCCGCTTGGCATGAAGGACTCCAGTTTCAGTGTGCCCGCTTCCAAGAGAGATCGGCTTGCCACCGTCTATTGGACAAACTTCAACACCGGTAAAACCGAAGTTTACGATCCCGCCGAAAACGGCCAGTGGAACCAGCCGCCGGCATTTCCTTCGGGCGCCGGAGGTCTGGTATCCACCGTTGACGACTATCTGGCTTTCAGCGAAATGATGCTCAACGGCGGCAAGTTCGGCTCGAAGCAAATTCTTTCAAATGCTTCGGTTGCCGCCATGACAACGGACCAACTTACGCCACAACAAAAAGTGGGAAGTGCTTTGATCAAAGACTATTTCGACGATCACGGATGGGGTTTCGGCATGTCCGTCGTTACCCGCAAGGGAAATTTTCCTGAATCTGTCGGAACTTATGGATGGGATGGCGGTTTTGGCACCTCTTGGAAAGTGGATCCCAAAGAAAAACTGATTGGCATCCTGCTAACGCAAAAGTCTTTCACATCTCCCACCCCCCCGCCCGTCTGCGTGGATTTCTGGAATTCCACGTATCAGGTGATTCATGCATAGTATTTATTTTCGTTGCATCTTAACTTTCCCGGGAGCATTCTGCCCCCTACCGAATTCGACCCTGGCTAACTTCACAATCATCAGGAGGAAATGCGCATGAGTGGTGTACGGCTTCTGGTAGGAACGAAAAAAGGTGCATTCGTTCTCACTTCCGACGGCAAACGCAAGAAGTGGGACATCACCGGACCGCACTTTGCCGGTTGGGAGATTTATCATCTCAAAGGTTCTCCTGCCGATCCCAATCGGCTATACGCCTCGCAGTGCAGTGGCTGGTTTGGGCAATTGATTCAACGCTCGAGCGACGGTGGCAAAACCTGGGAACCCGTTGGCAATAAGTTTGTCTATGACGGCACGCCTGGTACGCACCAGTGGTATGACGGCACACAGCATCCCTGGGAGTTCAAGCGAGTCTGGCATATGGAGCCTTCCTATACGGATCCCGACATTGTTTACGCAGGGGTGGAAGACGCTGCACTGTTCCGCTCCACCGATGGCGGACAAAACTGGCAAGAGATGCCGAGTCTGCGCACAATTAAATCGAATCTGTGGCAACCGGGAGCCGGTGGCATGGGATTGCATACCATTATTATTGACCCCAGAAATCCGCAGCGCATGGTCATTGCCATCTCGGCCGCCGGTGCTTTTCGGACCGACGATGGCGGTAACACCTGGCGTCCCATCAATCAGGGTTTGAAATCTCCTTACGAACTTCCCGATCCTACAGCGGAGGTGGGCCATTGTGTTCACCATATCGCCATGCACCCCTCTCGCCCCGATGTGCTCTTCATGCAAAAGCACTGGGACGTGATGCGCAGCGACAATGCCGGCGAAATGTGGAATGAAGTGAGCGGCAATCTTCCCACTGATTTTGGTTTTCCTATTGATGTGCATGCGCACGAACCGGAAACCATCTACGTGGTGCCCATCAAGAGCGATTCGGAGCACTATCCTCCCGATGGCAAACTCCGCGTTTATCGCAGCCGAAGTGGCGGAAACGAGTGGGAAGCGCTTACCAACGGCTTGCCGCAAAGTGATTGCTATGTGAACGTCTTGCGCGATGCGATGGCTGTGGACTCGCTCGAATCCTGCGGCGTGTACTTTGGAACCACGGGTGGACAAGTGTATGGCTCTTCCGACGCGGGCAATACTTGGGACGTCATCCGCCACGATCTTCCCGCCGTGCTTTCCGTGGAGGTTCAGACGCTGTCATGATTCGGGTTGTACTTCCGGCACATCTTCGTTCGCTGGCGCACGTCAGCGGCGAAGTGACACTTGAACTGGACGGGCAGCTCACGATGCTCTCTGTACTCGACGAGCTGGAAGCGCGTTATCCCATGCTGCGTGGGACTATTCGAGATCAATCCACGCAGGAGCGGCGCCCCTTCGTGCGCTTCTTTGCCTGCCAGGAGGATTATTCGCACGAGCCGCCAGACACCCCCTTGCCCGCCGCCGTGATCAAAGGCGAAGAACCGTTCCTCATCGTAGGAGCCATGGCCGGGGGCTAGCGCTATTCCTTGTTCCGTAGGATTTTGTGGCCAGCCAGCATTTGAGAGAAAGAAAACTGAGGGGTGATTCATGTCTATCGACACATATCTGTTGTTCAACGGCGATTGCGCGGAAGCCTTCAAATCTTACGAGAAGATTCTTGGGGGCAAGATCGAAGGAATCATGACGCACGGCGAGTCTCCGATGGCGGATAAGGTCGCTCCAGAATGGCGAGACAAGGTCATTCACGTCCGTATGACCGTCGGCAATCGCGTCCTCATGGGCTCCGATGCGCCTCCGCAGCACTACCAGAAGCCGCAAGGCTTTTCCGTCTCGCTCAGCACGAAAGATATCAGCGAATCCGAGCACCTTTTTAAGGAATTGTCGAAGGGCGGAGTTGTCACCATGCCTCTGCAGAAAACCTTCTGGTCGGCCGCTTTCGCAATGTTTACAGACCGCTTCGGCATCCCCTGGATGGTCAACTGCAAGAAGGCTTCGTAGCCCGAACGTTTCCTTGGGGAGTCGCAGGTGGCTCCCAAGCTGTTTTCGCTCGGCTCTAGACAGGTGGAGTTGAAGGCTTTTGTTTCCCACCCGCAAACCGCCGAAGTCTGACAAGCAATTGAACGGCAGAGATCGCTACGGCAAGCAGCAGGCCGTAGAAAAAAAATCTGTTGATAGTCTCGAGCGTTGCAGGACCCACGACGGGAGGGTTTTGGTTTCCAGCCACCACCCACTGTCCGGCGTTTAATAGGTAGATCCACATCGCTACAGTCGCGGCGTCTATGCCAATCTTTGTTATAGACCGCAATTTGACCCAGTCCGGGCGAATCAGATTTATACCTGCTTGCAGCATTCCTACCAGTGCTAGAAGAACCACAGGAAAATAAAGGCGATGCCACACCGGCGCGAGTTTCAGAAACGCGGCAGCCGGTCCAAGAATCAAGAAGGGGGCCTGTTGGATCAAGCGTAGCCACACGATGAGAAGGGGCAATGCAATTAATGTCGAAAGGGATTGGGCGCGTGGCACGCGGGGTGCATCCGGTTCTCCCTCGAAGTTCGGATAGAAAGTCTGCTTGGAAAGCCAGGGATCCCAGCGATCCGGGAACTTGCCCACTTGTCTGTCGACCGTCGCAAAGATCAGGGTGATCACACCGAACTGAATCGTCAGTTGATAAAAGAACACGGATGGCAGGCCATTCAGGAGTGAAACAGGTTGGCCACCTGCAATCAGCGCCGTGAATATAATGAGGATGACAATGCTGGTAACCCCGAGATTGAACGAAAGAACTTGGGTATAAAACGGGAACAGTGCCGGGCCGATCAGTTGTTTTCCAAACGTGAAGCTGCCTTCGTCTTGCCGGTAACGGCCTGCCACGACCAGTGGATGCCCGTGGCCCTTCAAAATCGCCTGCATCTCCACATCGTTCAGCGGCCGGCCAAGTTCCGATTCCTTATCTTCCACTTGAGACCGGATGTTCTCAGACAACTCCTGGATGATGTCGTCTTTTTGCGCTTGCGGCAGGTAGCTTCGGACTGCTTTTAAATAATTGTCGAGAATTGTCATGGGGTAAACTCCTTACGACCCAAAAATCTGAAAGAGGCTCAGGAAGATCCAGCCTAGATCTCGCGCGATATGGCTCAGGGAGGAAACTGTCTGAGACACAGTGCTTAAGGCGGGGAAAGCTAGCAAGCCGGTGATCAGCACGGCCAAATGAGAGAGCAGCGCGCCGCGGAATTGGGAGCTTGGCGCATTGGCAATTTGCTGCATGCCAGTTGGTCGCTCTTCGAACTCCGCTCCCGTTAAATTGAATTGCCGATCGAATGTTTCCATGGCTTTACCCCTTCACAATCCCGCTGAGGGATTGGTCAATGCTTTTCCATTCGGCCAGCAGTTGTTTCAAAACTTGCTTGCCGTTGGAAGAGAGAACGTAGAAGCGCTTGTTACGTTTATCTTCTTCGCGCCATTCACTGGTCAGCAGCCCCTGAGTCTCCAGCCGCCGCAACAAGGGATACAACGTGCCTTCATCGATCTCCATGCCATGCTCGGCCAGTGCCTTTCGCAACGTGTAGCCATATTGTTCAGTGCGAAGTTGCGCCAGGACGGCCAGGATCAGGCTGCCGCGGCGAAGTTCGAGCCGGATATTTTCAAACAGGTTGGAATCGATGGTCATACTGTGCGCCACCTACTGTACGATGCACACTGTATGACACACAGTATATGATGTCAAGAGTTTTTATGTTTTTTAGCTGTTCCCAGAAAGACCTTGCAAAACATTACACCGTAGGGTGTAATGTGCATATGGATCACCTCACAAACATATTGACGGCGATTTCGCATCCAACGCGGCGAGCAATCATCGGGCAGCTCGCGAATGGGCCGGCGCGATTTCTGGATGTCGCAAAGCCATTCGATACTGCTCTCAATGCTGTGACCAAACACTTGAAGCTCCTCGAAAGAGCTGGACTGATTGAACGCAAGAAAAAGGGTCGTGAAGTCTTCATATCTTTCCGGGGTGAACCACTTCGCGAGGTGGCTGGATGGGTTCACGAATACGAACGGTTCTGGAACCTGCATCTCGACCAGTTCGAGAAGTATTTCAGGCACAAAAGGAAGGAGAAGAAGCAATGACGAAATCTGCGAAGACCCTTGAGTTCAGGTTTGAGCGAACAATCCCCGCTCTTCCGGGCGAGGTGTTTGATTCGTGGCTGAATCCGAAGATACCCGGCAATCCGTGGAATACGGCTGACAAGCTACTCCTGAATCCCCAAGTGGACGGGCTTTTTTACTGGCTCAACAAGGGAAAAGCCATCTATGGGCTATTTACGGAAATAGAGCGGCCGGGTCGAATTCAGCATACCTGGGTATCGCCCAACACCTTGGGTCAAGAGTCGATAGTTACTCTGACCTTTGAGCAACAGGGGGAAGACACGCTCATGACCCTCGTGCATTCCGGCATTCCGGATTATGAACTGGCAAGGGGACATGAGAACGGTTGGAACTACTTCTTGAATATTTTCCCCGGACAATTTGGAAATGGCTCACTCCCGAAGAAATAATCCAACATGGGCAAAGGAGCCACTATGAACTCACTCAATGGTAAAACGACGACAACCCACGGATATGCGCCTGTCAACGGTCTGAAGATGTATTACGAAATTGAGGGAGCCGGTGATCGGCTCGTTTATATCCCTCCCGCCTTCGGATTCGCCGGGGTGAACTCGTTTCCCGTGCTGATTCAAAACCATTCGGTCATTACGATCGATCTTCAGGGGCATGGCCGCACGGCGGATATCCCAGAGCGTCCGATCACATTGAAACAACACGCCAAAGACGTGGTCGGCTTGTTGAAATATTTGGGCATCCCAAAGGCCGACTTCTTCGGAGAAAGCTACGGGGGCGTTATAGCGACAATGATCGCACTTCACTGCCCGGAGTTGGTCGGCCGCATTGCGACCTATGGAGCGACTTTTGGCCCTCCACAGGTTGCGCACAATCCGGAAATGCTGCGCTTTGACCACCCGCCTACTCCTGAATCCAAGGGCATCCAATTTCAGCGAGAAAACTACAAGAAAGTGGCTCCCGATCCTGATTACTGGCCCAAGTTTTGGAGCAAGATCTGCAATATTCAATGGGAAGGATTTTCGAACGATGAGTTGCTTTCAATCAAAGCGCCGGTTCTCATCGCGGTAGGAGATCATGATTTTGTCCGCATTGAACATGCGCTTGAGATCTTCCAGCTCATTCCCCACGCCGAGCTTGCGGTGATCCCGGATGCCAGCCACTTCGCCCTGTTTTCGGAACAAGAGAGGGTGATCCCGGTGGTCGAAGATTTCCTGAAAAAATCTGAGGAGAAAATTCCGTTTGCAACCGCTGAAACGGGTTATCTCCCCGGTGAGACCAGATAACCGATCTGTGCACGCTGGAAGACGGCGAGGAAACCCGGGCGGCGCAACGAGAATACGAATGAAGCGGAAAGAATAGGCGAATGAGGAGGGGTTTAAGCCAGTCGGCGGGCGATGAGGAACCAGCCGCGCGGGTCTGCGCCGGAGAAGGCTCCTGCTCTATCCTCAGGACGGATTTCGAGGCGCACGGGCTCGAGGGATTCGATTTCCCAGCCATCGGCAAAGGCGTGGCGCAACTCGGGCTGCGAGACACGTCGCGGTCCTTGCGTTCCCGGGGTGGCGTCGCTGAAACAAAGCAGGAACAGACGCGCGCCGGGATTGAGGACGGTCTTGAGCCCGCGTACATAGCGAATGCGGTCCTCGTCGGAAAAAACATGAAACAGACCGGAGTCGAGCACGTTATCGAAGCGTTCGGTCCACTCTTGGAGGTTTAGGGCATCTTTGACCAGGAACTTGATGGTGAGTCTGCGCTCGGCGGCCTTGCGCCGCGCCGCCGCGATGGGTTCCTCGAGGAAGTCGAAGCCGGTGACAGCATGGCCCCGTGCAGCGAAGAACAGGGCGTGTTCGCCGGTGCCGCAGCCCGCATCAAGAATGGAACCCACGACCTTATCGGCGGCGGCCTGTAACGCAGGCTGGGGTTTGCCGATGTCCCAGGGCGGGCTGCCGGTGTAAGAGCTGCGAAAGTGTTCGCGGTCGTGGGTCAAGACGTTGTCCTAGAAAAGATTTCTCTTCGCCGGGATTTCCATTTTGATCTCCCGGATGGGTACCCTTATACACGCAAGGTCCTCCTGTGTTAAGCAATTTGATGTCGTTGCATTCCTGGGAGACCGTCAGCCTGATTAGCACTGACTGAGATCCGTGGCTCTCCATATCCTCCTGCTCGATTCGCGGAATCAGCCTCGTATGGATGCTAGAAAGGGCCGTGCTGGAAAGGAGCCGCGCGGTGCGACCTCCTGCCCGGGCTTCGGATGCGTAGGAGGAAAATATGCAGCAGCAATCCAGGTCTTTCCATTTTTGGAGCACCGCACGTCCTTCAGTCCATCCGGGACAGTCGTCAAACAGGCTGATAATTACTTGAGGTTATTGGCTAGGAAGAAATAGGTTGACGCAGCCAACGCCGTACAGATTTATGCAGTTGTAGAAAACGAACAGAGCTAATCATGGCAATCCAATCGCGCTTAAAATCAAAAATCCAGAACCGCAATAAGTGAGCAGGATGGATAGGTATTCTGACTTTCCGAAGCTTTGCAGCGGATATATGCGACCTTACACGCGGTAAAATGGGCAGCAAGAACACGCGCTTAAATAACGGGCGCAAAAACTCCAAATGAGAAAACCTGGGGTGATTCGAAGTGTCAGGGGAGTAGCGGGGAATCCGATTCACGTCATCGAGTGTGGGCGCGCAGTTCACCGAAGGTGGTGTGCGGTTACCCTTTGGCGCGGATAACCGTTCGTGCTCATCCGTCGCGGGCACGAGGTGAATCTTGGCAACCGGTAAGGCTGCTGCGAGATTGTGCTTCAACTCTGAAAGAAGTTGCGCGACGGAGTCCGCGCGTGATGCGGTTGGGTCCCAACAGAACGATGATTCGCGCTGTGGGGACGCAACGCCGGTGGCAGCTGAAATCAAATCCTCGGGGAAGGCCGGCTCCTTCAGGTTCTCCAGCGATGACATGGACAAGACGCCAGGCGGACTATCTGCACTTGAATTCTTCCCGACGGAAATCGGTGCATCGCCAACCTCGACCGACGCTCCAGTGGGTGGCGACCCCACATCAGACATTTCCTTCAGACTCACTTCTGCGGCGTTTGCCTGGCGCCCCAACTGGCTTGTCAAAATCGATTTCATTACACTGAGCGAATTGTTCTTATGCTCGCTCAAACCGGAGTGCCGCGGAAGCCCCCTGAATTCGAGCAGGAAGTCCCGGGCAGCTTCTTCTACCATCTCCGCCGCCACCGGATTGAGCTGCTCGACATACGCGTTGATCAGTGCATGCTCGCACAGCAAATTCATCACCCGGGGAATACCTTGCGAATAATAGTGCACTGCGCGCATCGCCTCCTGCGTGAAGATCGGACCACCAGTCGCACCCGCGATTCGCAGCCGTTCCGTAATGTACTCACAGCAAACCTCCAGAGGGAGCGGTCTGGTGCTGCAGCGCAGGGCGATGCGTTGCCGGAGTTGCCGCAACTCCGGGCGCTTGAGGTTATCTTCCAGCTCGGGCTGGCCCACCAGCACGATTTGCAGGAGTTTTTCTGAGGCCGTTTCCAAATTCAAAAGCAACCGAATCTCCTCCAGCAGCTCCAGCGACAAGCCTTGCGCTTCATCGACGATCAGCACCGGCGTCTCGCCTGCGCAGTAACGCTCAATCAACCACTTGTTCAGGTGCAAGAGCATGTTGCTCTTCAGTTTGAAGTCAACGGGGATCCCGAAGTCCGTCAGGATGAAATCGAACAGGTGGTTGACGCTCAAATGTGAGTTGAAGATAAATGCCGTCGGCGTTTTTTTCTGCCGGAGCCAATCGAGCAGGTAGTTGACCAACATCGTCTTCCCAGTGCCGACCTCGCCAGTGAGGAGAATCAATCCTTTGCGGTTTTGAACGCCGTAGACGAGTTGGCCAAGGGCTTCCAGCGCCTGATCTGTGGAGTAAAGAAATCGAGGGTCAGGATTAGTATTGAACGGGCTTTCGCGTAGTCCAAAAAATTTCTTATACATGGCAACTCGCTAATGATATCGCGCCGTTCAAGATTGCTGCTTACCCAAGCACAGCTGATGCTTTTCAATTCCTGGACAGTTCAACATCCCCAGAGTTCTGTCCGGTTGCGCCCGCCCCAAGAAGAGTAGAATCCGATGGATGCCGTTTTTTTGTCTCGCGGCATGGCGAGGGCCGCTGGCTGACTGGCGAGCTGAATGAGCATCGCTTCGTTGATGGTTTGAGTTCGCGTAAGGCAGTTGTAGATCTCGAGAGTGCCGAGAAGTTTCTCCCCCTGAAAAAGAATTGCGCTACAGCAAAACCCAAAAAATCCAAACTGGGCAGCTTGTTCCGCCGGCCGTCTCACCGGATGCTTTGGGTCATCCCGGTAGGGTAGGCCAAGAGAAAGGCGGAGACTGTGCAATTTTATACATTCCAGGGGAATTGATCTTGGTAGGGTGGATTTGCCTACAGGGCAGGGAAATGGTGGCGAAGCGTGACCTACCTCTGGTGGATAGCAGCCGGCTTCGTCATAGTCTGGGCCATGCGAGACATCCTACAAGCCGGAGCTGAACTCATCTGTCGTGAGAAGTCCGATGGATTGTTTCAGAAGCTCACGCCGAAATTCGACTTTTCTCCGGATGGAGAGCCTCGGATAGCCGCGCCCTGCGGGCGAGAAATACATCCGTTGGAATAGAGCAATGCGCACCCGAGCCGAGCTGGCGAAGCCTCTTTGACCGATCCTATAAGATAGACAGGCGATGTTCACTTCTGTGCAGATTGATGGAAGTAATGTTGTTAGATTGGTGGACGGTTCCATATTCGAGGGAGATTCAGTTGTAATGGAATGAACGCGGCCTCTGGAAACGACGAGAGGCGCAGTCACAATACTCCCTGCAGTAGAATCATAGAAAAGGTTCACCCTGATTGCTCTGTCATTCTAGAAAACGTCAAGCAATCATTTGTTCGGCGGTGAGCAATTCAAAGGAGCAATTGTGGCAAATGATGCGTCCGTGACTCTTCCCGCAACCGTCGAAAAAGTCCTTCCAGCGAAATGTTCAGAACGAGAAGATTCAGATTTCCGTTGATGGATTGCAAGCAGCAAACTCGACCCCGAAAGCCAATCCTTTCGGGGTTTTTGCTGTCCGTGGAACTGCACTTTCTTATCATTTTGTTGCGCACCATTGATCGACGAAATTTCACCCAAAATCTCCAGCAAGTAGGTGGTACTGATACCGATTACCAGGCATTTGCAATTGCTTCTTAATTGCCCGTCCCCTCTCAAAGCACGGCGAATCCCGCAGGCTGGGAAACTTTTCAAAGTCGCGCCCCGTACTTGGTTCTAAAATCGAGTCCAAAGGAGCACACATGACCTCGCTCAGCAGGAACGCCAGAATCGCAGGACTCCTCTACCTCACACTCCTGACCGCACCCTTGCGCCTCATCTACATTCCCAGCAAGCTGTTTGTGGCAGGGAATGCGAGTGCAACAGCCAACAACATTGCCGCGCACGAGACGCTTTTCCGCCTCGGCATTGTGAGCGATCTGTTCACCGCGACCATGGCCATCTTTCTCACTCTGGCCCTTTACCGGCTGTTCAAGGGAGTGGACCAGGGCTTGGCTCGGCTGGTGGTAATCCTAGGCGCGTTGATGGTGACGCCCATCTACTTCCTCAACACGATCAATGACGCAGCTGCGCTGCTGCTCGCCCGTGGGGCAGACTTCCTCTCTGCCTTCGACAAGCCGCAGCGCGACGCCCTCGTCATGGTGTTCCTCCGGATGCATGGCCAAGGGATACGGGCGAACGAGGTATTTTGGGGACTCTGGCTGTTTCCCTTCGGCCTGCTGGTGTACAGGTCGCGGTTTCTTCCGCGCATCCTCGGCGTCTGGCTGATGCTCAACTGCTTCGCCTATCTGGCTACGAGCGTCACCGGCATATTATGGCCGCAATACGAGCAGAGGGTCTCCAATTGGGTTTTCCCGGTGATGTTCGGCGAACTCGCCATCATGCTGTGGCTCATCATCATGGGTGCCAAGGAGCGGCAGCCCCAGGCGTCCGCCGCCTGATCCGGAGGGATTAGCAGTGATACTGAACCAGCGAGTAGCCCAGGACTTAACATGATCACTTTCTCTTTGGGTCCCACCACTATGGGGGCGTCTGCCCGAACCGGCTCAGAAGTACCGGCCTGATAATTGATGTCCACAATGAATAGCCGTGGGCATTCATGTGGAGTCCGTCCCACCGGAAGAGTTCGTGGCGAGGTTTGCCCTGCGCGTCGAGCATCGCCGTGCTCACATCGATGAACTGCACGCGCTCTTGGGAGCGAGAGTAGTCCTCGATCATTTTGTTGGTCTTTTGCACCGTCCGCCAATTGCTCCATCGCAAGGGCGCGTACGAACTCAATCCATCCGTCTTCAATTGTGACGAAGTGGCCATTCCCAATAATCTGGCAAGTACATGATCAACCCGGCTATCAGACATGCCAAATAGGAGTGAGCAGGTTCGGATACGCCAAACTGCATAGGGTGCGGAAGAGCTACTTGGCTGCATCCTCTAGTGTGTCAACTACGTCAACGTCAAGTGACACACACTCGTACACCGTGACACCACGATCACACCACCGCGCACAGCACGGGTTCTTAGAACTCATCTTCGTTGATCTGTCTCCCACACACCGCGCACCTTTCTTCGTTCTTCACACGCTCTCCATACCGTAGATCGATCTTCTTTGTGGAGTGGAGAACCGGATAGGCTTGTACGGCGTCACCCGCCCTACCGCAATTGTTGGCCGATCTTACGTTTCTACTGTCCGTCAGGTCACGTGAGTGTCGCTGTGACATGAAGAGATGGCTGGTGCGCTGTGTACGACGAATCGACCCCGTCCAAGGCCGTCCAAGTCATCGCATTCTCCTGGCGATTGATCGAAAGAGTCCGTTGTGATCGCGCCCAAAAGCTTAACAAAGAGTGATTCCCTAACAAACCATGGCAACAAAGAAATCGAGAAGAAAGAACTGACTCCACGGACACGCCTTCGTGAAGAACCTCGCCAGAGGCGCGAGAGTCAAAAAGACGCATTCATCGCAGCAGGCTACAAAGCAAAGCATCCCGACCAAGGCGCTCACCAAGCACTCAAAAGATATTCAGGTAAAGTTCCGGAGATCTCATGGGATTAGATGGGGACGGACGATGACCTCTTGATAGAGAAGTATTTAGTTCCACTGCTCGATGCAGAAGAAACGAAGTTCTTCAACGAGGGAAAGAAGCGGATCAATGTCCCAGCCTTGGCAATTTGTCACACTGCACTCGACACGGCGTTCAAACTCCGCGGCAGCTACGCACCGCCGATTGAAAGGAAGCAGAGCAGTTTGGAGTCAAAGGTCATAGTCGTGGACATTTCGCGGCCAAAGCGTGAAGCGATCAATGTCATGCCAGTGAAGTCAAACGGCACGCCACCAGCACACACAAATGCACATGACTGAAGATATATACATTCCCACTTGATTCCTGCAGGACTGGAAGGTATATATTCTTCTTCGGAACCCTAGTAGAACAACAAATGATCGACCCGCGCACTTTCCACTAGGTCTCTCACGCCCTAAGTCGTCTGAACTCGAACGGGCAACGGGCTCAAGTCGAGAGGGAGGCTTCGGAAGCATTGCAGATCTGGTTGTGAGCTTCCCTATATTTTGAGAATCGCAAAGCTCTCTTCCTGGCCAGTTCCGCTCGATATTCCCTCTTCGCCTTCCAAACGCTCTCAAGTGCCGCGTTAATGCCCTCTCTTTCAGCGACCGTATCGCCCAATTTGCGGCGATCTCGCCAAAGGGCATGTTCAACCCGCATGAGTTGCGATTCGCCTCTGTCCAGGTCCGTAGTCGTATTTCTGCCGTGCCGATAATTTCATGTTGCCCCTCCCACGCACGCTTCCGCGTCCAATTGAAAAAAGAAACGCGAAATCGCTATCAATTGTGACCGACAAAATGCGGCAATTTATGGGTCAAATTGAGGGTGGGAACCGGCAAAGCCAACTGCATCAACAGGATTTATGGAGCGGGCGATGGGAATCGAACCCACGTCCGAGCTTGGGAAGCTTGTTTTAACACTCAAAAACGTTCGAATTGGCGGCATTTTTGCGTTTTTCGGTTTTTTCAAATGGATTCCAATTGGAGCCGCGGTTACCAAGTGAGGAACGCCTCCCAGCGGCAGAAATAGTGGACTTAACCCAACTTCTCTTAGGCCGTTGCAAACGAGCTTTGAATCGAAGCTGGATGTATTGATCTCGTACAAGGTCGGAAGTCGGGGCGAGTAGGAGATGACGACGACCTCCGCGATTATTTCGTTGCGTCTCGACTTTCGCCTGGAAATCTAAACGAATCGCTGGCGCGAAGTTCGGTCACGCGGCGCACAATACCATTCGCCTTATCTGCGTTGAGCCCTAAATCGCTCGATAGGTATGTCAACTGCGTCGGGCCCGCGAACTGAGTGCCGGCAGATTCGACGATTTCAGCGACCTTTAGTATCACGTCCTGACGAATTGCTGTGAATTGCATCCAGTCGCCCGTCTTGCCGTAGGCAAACAACTCCAGTTCGAAAGCAGCGCCGGCAAAATCGTTGAGCCGAATTCTTGAGCTACCGGGTTCGATCGATGGATGCGAGTCCAACATGCTTTGTACGCGGTCCAACACGAACCGCAGTTGTTCGACGCGGGTTTCAATTCGCAGCGAGAAGGTTGTGTCGATCAGCAATTTAGGCCGGGCCTTCATGTTTTGGAACTGCATCTGCGCCAGCGCCCCGTTAGGAACAACCAACAAATTCTGGTCTAAGGTCCGTAGCTTCAGAGAGCGCAACCCGATATCTTCGACTGTCCCGAGCTTGCCGCCGATCTCGCAGAAGTCGCCGACATGCACAGCTTTGTCCATCAGCAATGAGACCCCGCCGATGATGTTCTCCAGTGTCTTTTGCGCTCCCAGCGCGACAGCTAGTCCTCCGATGCCGAGGCCGGCGAGGGTGGTCTTCACGTTTATGCCAAAGAGCGCCATTGCGGCGACGAAGGCGATAATCAACATCACGATGTGCGTGAGTCGCTGCATCATGACGAGGATCGACTCTCCGCCTCCGCGCTGTCGCGTCCGCTTCACCGCATGGTCGAAGCCCTGGTCGATGATCCGGCTCACCAGCCACGCGATGCAACCCGCGAGGAGGGCCGCCAGGAAGCGATAGTAGTAGCTGCGATACAGAAGAGGCGGCTCAAGCAGGTAGACGAAGACGCCATGAATCATGACCGCGATGATGCACTTGAGCGGCGTGCCTAGAGGCGTGTCCCAGACTGTTCGGAAAGGAAGTTTTCGGAGGTTATACCAGATTCGCCGGGCAGACTAGGAGAAACGCCAACAGCCACGCCAGCAACCACGAGATGGGGATCGAGAATAGCCACCCGAGCCATTGCGCCAAGGACATCCCCAGCACGTGGTGAGTGCTCAGAGCGGCAGGCACGATTCGATCGGCTAACGTCGGCCCCTCGCTCTGCATTTGGGCATAGAGGTCCGGAACTTTCGCAACCGTCTCTTGCGAAACCAGCCAGATTTTCCCGTACTGCGGATCATCGATCCGCACCAGGATGACATCGACGGTCGTGCCGCCTACCGAAATCATTCCAGCACGTTCCTGGCCGGGTGGAAGTCCAGCTTCCACCGTGCCGTTGGGATCGTCGCTCAATAAATCGACGTTGCCTTTGAACCTTGAGTGCAGCGCAAGAAATTCCTTGGACAGCTCAGCCAAGTTCGCGTCTTGACCGGGAGGTAATTGCAGGTAGCGAGCGGCGGTCGCGGAAGTCGTCTGGCGCTCTGCATTATTTCAGAAGACCCATCACCGTACGGCGAGGAGTTTTGGTGGCCGAGCGGATTGACGACTGCGGCAAGCTCGGCTTTGGCTGGCGGCGTCGCAGACTTTCGGAAGCTGGGCAGGCGAGCGCGCCGCCGTACCCACGAATAGGAAAATAAACAGGGCTATGCGGAGGCGCAGCGCAGAGCCAGTCCGGCGACTGGCTTTCCCCTTGTCGAAACTCATGCTCAATACGGGCATCGCGGGAGGGTTTCATCCGGTCAGAGCCGAGAGTCAAAGACGCTTCACAATTGGCGTGCTGGACGTGGTCGCTTAAGTCTTCGAGGCGACGTCCTTCGCAAATGGTGCTGCCTTGTGCCGGCGTCGATTCAAGCGGCGGTGCTGCGTCGATACGACCAAAGAGCTCGATCAGCTCCGCCACCACGCCGGTCCATCCGGTCTGGTGACTGACCCCAAGCCGGCCCCGTTGTCGCCGTGGAAATATTCGTAGAAGAGTATGTTGTCCCTCCACAGCGGATCGGTCTGAAACTTCTCGGACCTCCGAACACCGGGCGGCGGCCGGACTTATCCCGCAAGAAGATGTTCTCCAGACGTTTTGCGATGTCGTGCGCTACCTCAAACAAATTCATCATCTTGCCCGAGCCAGTTGGGCATTCGATCTTGAAGTTGTTGCCGTAATAGAGGTAGTACGACAGCAAGGCGCGGATCAGAATTGCATTCACCGGCATCCAGATCGGCCCACGCCAATTGGAGTTGCCGCCGAACATGCCAGTGTCTGACTCCGCCGGAAGATAGTTCACCCGATATTCCTGACCTTCCACATGGACGATAAACGGATGCTGATCGTGATATTTAGATAGCGCCCGTATCCCGTATTCACTGAGGAATTCGTTCTCGTCCAGCATGCGGGTCAAAATCCGGCGCAACCGACCTTCACTCACCAGCGCAGCGATACCACGCTCGGCATACCCTAAATGACCGCGCCCAGTTGCATGAATGCTGTTGCGCAGCTCGGGCATGCGCTCCAAGCGTTCCTGTAGGATATTTTCCCACTCGCGGCACCCGTTCGCGCTGCCACGGCTCGATCCTGTCGTGGCGGCCAAGGGCAGCAGACCCACCATGGAGCGGACTTTCAGCCGTCTGGCACTCGCTCAGGCCCCCGATTGCTCAAGCTGACCTGGATGAGGAGGTCTTCAGCGCCCTTCTTGGCATACTCCACAAAAACGTCGAAGTAGCGATCTTCATTGAAGACACCGGTATCTAACAGCTCGTATTCTGCGTCGCCACGATCACGCTGTTTGTTCTTTTCAATCAGATCGCCGTAGGGAAACGCCGCCTGGGGATACTTGTACAAGTACTTCATGTAGGAATGTGTCGGTGCGCTGTCGAGGTAGAAGTAGTATTCCTTTACGTCCTCACCGTGGTTGGCCTCGCTGTTGGTCAGCCCGAACATGCGCTCTTTGAGAATCGGATCGGCGCCATTCCACAGTGCCAGGGCAAAGCAGAGGATTTGTTCGTCATCGCTAATGCCGGCGATGCCGTCTTCGCCCCACTCATAGGCGCGGGAGCGAGCCTGGTCATGCGTGAAGTAGTCCCAGGCGTTACCATCCTCACTGTAGTCCTCACGGACCGTACCGCACTGCCGCTCGGACAGGTAAGGTCCCCATTTTCTCCACGGCTTCTTGCCGGCGCCAGCATACCTGCTGGAGCTCTGATGGCCTCGAGCGTGCCTGCCTCTTCGAAGTCTGGCTGGATTCCGGATTTTGCGACATTTTGCGCCTCTCTCCTATTGGCGATTCGCCACGGGCACTTTCGTGGCTCATCCCACGAAAGAGTGAGGTCTCGGGCCCAGATGGGCACGAACAGTGTCCTGCCGTCAGTTGATCGCTACACTACCTCCGATTTAGGGGAATTACCACTGTCAAAGGAGCAATAAGAATCCTCGTCGCGCCCCCAATCTTGCGTCGCTCCTGAGCTCAGTCGCAGTGGAGCAGTTCAGTCGTTTCTCAATGATTCCCGAACGTCCAGCTCACCCCGGAACTGGTGCCATAGTCACTCGAAGAGAAGCCCGGCGGCGGGCGATTGTCCCAGTTTCCGTAGAACGAAATGTTCCAGGTCAGATTGCTCCACAATTTCACGTAATAACTCGTGTTCAGAAAGAAATGCACGCGGCCTGGCTCAGAGATAGCAGGAAGCACATAGGCGCCGAGGGAGAGGTTGGTTTTGTTGAAATAGAAAAGTTTCACTTCGCTTCCGAACAGCGCAGAGGCGACATTCTGAGTCGTAGCAGGCAGGACCTTCTGCTGGTAGTTGATGCGCTGCCAGGCCGCCCCGCCAATAACTGAAATAGCGGCACGATTCGTATTTTTCAGGTATCGTCCGATGCCAGCGCCAATGCTGCTCTGAAGAGAAATGCCCTGTTCAGAGCTTTGCAGGGAATCTGCAACCCCAGCGTAATACCACCAATTGTTCCACCGCATCAGCCGCATTGCGTTCACAGTGAGGTCGTTTCGTGTGGCGGCCGTGGCGCCCGTGCTGGAGGACAACGTCGAGTTATAGTTGGCGCTGGCCGCCCAGCGCTCGCGGGGAGCTCACCTCAGAGTTGAAACTGTACTGCGTGGACTGATTGCCTTTGCTATAGATGACGCCCAGACCGATATCCCCATTGAAACGCTGCAAGAAATTGCAAGAGGTTTCATCCATTTTGATGACCTGAGTTTTTTCGAGTTCGACTTTGTTGTTGGAAAGGCTCCTAGAAACTCGGGTTCCTCGAGGGGTTGCCCAGCAGGCGGTCTCGGGAGTAGAGAGCGTGCCGGCATACACGGCCCCACCTTGAGTCTTAACGATGAATAGCTGCTTGCTTTCGATATGGTCCACCTTGGACCAATCCACGGCCGAAGTGTTTAGAATGTATTCGACACTTATGTAGAGGGTATCCGCGTCGAGACCCTTTATCTCGCAAGTAATGCGATCTCTATTCTTCATGATGATGACGTCTGTTTTTCTCGTGCAAATAGCGGACCGCAGAAGAGAACCAAACAGAAAAGCGCAACCGTATGCTTGATCATGACCTGTGCTACCTCAAGAAACTTACTCTTCTTCCCACAACCGACCAGAAATCAGGAAAATGTGCACTTCTTCCCAGCTTTCTATTACTGGGGAGCAGTGCCACCAGCAAACCATTGCCG
>CAVXOG010000007.1:0-183977 GCA_963763395.1 Candidatus Acidiferrales bacterium
CTTCACGCCGCAGCATCTGCCCCAGCGGTGACCGTTGCACGATCGCCAAGACTTCCGGATTCATGCCAATCAGCCACAATTGAATGCCATTTTGAGCTTGCTTCTCCGCGATTTTTGCAAACATCTTCAGCGCGGTGTACTCCATGTCCAGGACTCCACTGGCGTCCACCGCAACGATTCTCGGTTGCGCTTCCCTAATCAGGGGCTCAATTTTGTGCGCGATCTGTGCCGCATTGGCAAAGAAAATTGGACCTTCCGGCCTCAGCAGCAGAAGGCCAGGAAAACTCTCATCCTCGGGATGTTCCGCCGATTGCGGCCGGAATACGTTGGTTCCGGGCTTACGCCGCAGGACATACACTGGAGGATTGGCTACCTGGTACGCCAGTGTGACCAGGGAAACGACTATGGCCACGATGATTCCCTTCAGGGTGCCGACGAGCACGACCCCTGCGAACGCCACGATCGCCCATGAAAACTCGGTCCTGCGAAAGCTAAGAATCTCGCGAAACTCGATCGGCTTGATAAGTCCGAAGGAATACACAATTACCAGCGCCGCCAATGAAGATTGCGGCATCATCGCAACGAGTGGTGCGATGAAGAGCGCTGTTACCAGTGCCAACGCCGCGGTTACCATCTCGGCTAATTGCGTGCGAGCTCCCGCGAGGACGTTGACCGCCGTCTGCGTTGTGCCTCCGCCGCCCGGCATTGCACCCAAGAGCGCGCCTCCGACATTGGCGAGTCCAGTCGCAAGCAGCTCTCTGTCTGCCCGCGGTGCCGACTCGCCATTTCGCGCAAACGCTCGACCCGCTGCGACAGTCTCTGTGAAACTCATTAAGGCAATTCCTAATGCGCCGGGCCACAGCACGGTTATCAACGAAAGGTCTGGCTTCATCAGGGAGGGCAATCCTTGTGGTATGTGGCCCACCAGTTCGACACCCCGATGCTGCAAATTCAGGAAGTACACGCCCGCTATCGCAGCAGCTACTGCCAGCAACGGCGCTGGCAGTTTCGGCAGGAAACGCTCCATGCTCAGCAGTAGCACGATTATCGTGAGCCCGACGGCTAGCGTTGCTAACGACATTGTTGGAAAGGTGTGAACTATTGAGAGGACATTCTGAACGAATGTGCTTCTTATGAAGTGGATGCCAAGGATCTTCGGGATCTGATCCATCACAATGACCAGCCCGATGCCGGCTCTGAAACCGACGAGCACCGGCTCGGAGATAAAGTTCGCTACGAATCCCAGGCGCAGCAGGTAGGCCAGCAAAAGTGCGGCTCCCACCAGCAGCGTCAAGGTCGCTGAGGCTCTCAGCAGGGCTGCGGGGTTGCCGTTGGGCACGACCTGCCCCAACTGGGCGGCGGTCAGGATTGCCACTGTTGTCGTCGTGCTGACGCTGAGCACGCGCGAGGTCCCAAGTACCGCGTATATAACCATCGGCACCAGGGCGGTATAGAGGCCTACCTGTACCGGCAGCCCGGCCATCATCGCATACGCCATCGCCTTGGGAATGATTACCGCTCCGGTAGTCAGCCCCGCGACGATGTCGGGCCGCAGCCAATCTGCACGGCATGAGACCAGCCACTCTGGTAAGAGACAGAACCTCCGATGCTCTGACATGCTGTAAGGCCTACCAGAGCTGCGGGATGGTTCGATGCTTCGGCTTCGGCTCTACGTACCCTTTCGGCTTTTGCCTTGGCGGAAGCTTGGGAGGCGTGTAAGAAATCTCTTCCCACGGGATGCTGCTGAGTATGTGTGCAATGCAGTTCAGGCGGGCACGCTTTTTGTTGTCTGACGGAACGATGTACCAGGGAGACGCTGCTGTATCCGTGGCAGCAAGCATCACATCCCGGGCGCGAGAGTAGTCGTACCAACGACGGTGCGATTCCAAGTCCATAGGACTAAGCTTCCAGCGCTTGGAAGGATCTTCAATTCGCGCGAGAAAACGCTTGTGCTGTTCCTTTTCCGATACTTCGAGCCAGTACTTTAGGAGGATGATGCCCTGGCTGACCAGAAAGCCCTCGAAGATAGGACAGTCCCTGAGAAATTCCCTATGCTCTTCATCGGTACAAAAGCCCATCGCGTACTCAACACCGGCACGGTTATACCAGCTCCGGTCGAAGATGACGATTTCACCTCCCGCGGGCAGCCGTTCAATGTAGCGCTGGGCATGGAGCTGAGTCTTCTGTCTCTCGGTTGGCGCGGGGAGGGCGACCACGCGAAAGACGCGTGGGCTGACACGCTCCATGATGCGCTTGATCAACCCGCCTTTGCCGGCTGCGTCTCGTCCTTCGAAGATGATCACAATGCGGGCGTTGGTTGCCTTGACCCAGTCTTGGAGCTTGACCAGCTCAACTTGTAGTTTGAAAATCTCGGCCTCATAGTCTTTTTTGTCGATCTTTGATTGGCCGATGGCGCCCGATTGTTGAGTATTGCTTGACTGCTTTGATTTTTGTTTCTTCTTGTTCTTGGATTTCTTACCCATGGCTCTGTTCTCGCTTCCTGGACCCAGGCCACCTGTTTAGCGGCCGGCTTGTACTCGTTCGGATTAAACTACGATCGTGGTATCAGTCTTGGTGTCCAACGTTCTCCGTCTTGTCAGTTTGCGTGAAAGGTGTGGAGAGAAGTTACCGTAGGTGTAGGAGACGTAAACCATAACTCCTTCGAAGGCAGGGTTTCGAGGAGTCGTGTTTCCCTCGGAAAAATGATAAAGCCAAACTCCCGTTCGCATGGCGTTGTTTCCTCCCAGTGGGATCGTTACACCGGGTCCAAGCTTGTCACTCGCTTTCTACGAACAATGCAAATCCAGTGCCAAAGCTGAAGACGGGCTAACTAGAGACTAGTGAGGGATTAAGAGATCGCATCTGGGAATGCATGCTGACCTCACGCGGTCATCGGCCGACTGGCGGTCAGCCCAATGCGGGAACGGAAAACAGCAACCACTGAGTTTCATCCCTTTGCGAAGAATTCGTTGCGCGATTTCAAGTCTGGCGATAGAAGTGCGTTCCATCACAAGGGGACGCCTTCACCTGCCCGACAGAAGGACTGCCACCTCATCAACAACTTTCGAATGCGGGTACACGTCAGAAGCGCGTCTTCTGTTCAAGTGGGTTGGGAGAACCACAATTGCGACAATATGTTTTTGGAGTCGAATGTTACGCCAAAGACGGGGAGAGAAGTCAGTGAACTTGGACCGCCGGCACAGGCAGACTCGATACTCTGGCATACTCCGAAACAAACAGTTCACTATCAGGATACTGCTCGATCAATTCCCGCAACAATTTTCGCGCCAGGGCAGCCTGATTTTCACGGCATGCTGCAAGCGCGAGGATGATTTTGGCGAAGGGGCGTAGATAGCGACCGTTCTCCGCAGCCCTGGCGACTTGTTCCATGCCGAGTTTTTTGTCGCCGTGAATTCCATCAAACCAGAGGGCGAAACGGGAACCCGCGCTCTGCGATCCGATAATGTAGTTTGCTAGGCCGAGGGCGACATAAGCGTCCGTCGTTTCAGGATAATTTGCCAGTAAACACTCGGCGTATTTGTTGGCTTCCTTCATGCGCCTCAAGCCGTTCATATGTCTCTTCTGCAGAATCGATTCGGCGTCTGATTCCATTCCGGCGGCCAGCGTCAGGGCAAAAAGGGCCTCTCCATCGTTGGGATTTGCTTTCTGCCGCACCTTGGCGAGTTCGCGGGCCCGAGTTAGCGCTTCGCCGAAATGGCTCATGCGTTCCGGGTTCGGCCTGCCGTCAATCCCGTGCAGAAATTTCTTTTCGTTCAGGAAAAAATCGCTTGTCAATACGCCTCGGAGGTACAACTCCTCAAAAAGATAGCTCGCGGCCATGGCCACCTCACCAAATGGATCCTCCGGATTCCGGGACTCCCAGCTTGCGAAAATTTGGCGTCCTTCGGCAAACTTCTGCTCGTATAGCAGATCGAATCCAGCGCTAAGCTCGGGCACGGTTGCGAAGGCCGGCGACTCGCCGTTTGGCAATCCGCTCGCAAAACTGATGGCCGGACTCAATAGCAGTAACAGCGTAAGGAATTTGGAGCGATGTAGCATTTATCTGTACCTTCCGTTATCGAAGTCCTGATATCCGTCAATGTTTGTAGCAATACTTGATGCTCCGCTCATGCTCCACCCCTCCATTTGCCACGAGAGACCTGAGTTGGGCCGGTCCTAATTGATTCCACGTGTGCCTCGTCCATCGCATGTGGTCATCCCCGAGCCTCCGCGGTCATAAGGTGTCTTGCATTCGACGTGGTGAAGGGCATCTGTACATAGGAAGAGTACTGTTCCGCATCCCTTATAAAGGCCAACTCTTCTTGGCCTGGATGCCGATCGATCAGAAGGACATCTCCGGAGCAAACTTGCCCGGTGGCCAGCAACCTCGCAATCGGACAGACCACATTGCGCTCGATGGCGCGCTTCAGGTGGCGTGCTCCATATCTCTGGTCGGTCCCCGCTTGCAGCAGGAACTGCCTTGCTTCGTTCGTTATCCGAAACTGGAAGGGACTCGCCGCACAATCCAACAAGCGCTTCTGCACTTGCCTCAATTCGATCTCCAGCACTTCATCAAGTTCTCTCTGGTTCAACGGATGGAACACCACCACTTTGTCCAATCGGTTCATAAACTCAGGCGAGAACTTCCGCCGTGCCGCTTCTACCGCGGTCCTTTCCACCTTCTCGTTTAATCCCTTGGCTGGCATGTCCTTCGGCTGGATGAAACCCATCCCACCCTGCATTAATTCGGTGATCTCTCCTCCGCCCAGATTCGAGGTCAGGAAGATGACTGTCTGCGACAGATCAACTCTCCGGTTGTCGCCTAACGTTAAGGTCGCCTTGTCCAGGATTCCAAGCAGCAGTTGCCAAAGTGCGTCGCTCGCTTTCTCAATCTCATCAAACAGCAGGAAGCTGAGTTTCAACTCACCTCGGTGACTCTTAGCTAGTTCCTCTTGCGTAATCACCGGATGGGTCTCCCTATGGCCCAGGTACCCTGGGGGCGAGCCAATCAGTTTGGCGATCTCATGGGAGTGCTGGAACTCCGCGCAATCCACTTTGATCAACGCTCGGCTATCTCCAAACAGAATCTCTGCTGCAGCCTCGACAATGCGCGTCTTGCCGGAGCCGGTCGGTCCCAGAAACAGCAGGTTTCCGACGGGACGACCTGGGGGGTGTAGCCCGGCGCAGAACACTTGATATAACTCGACAAGCGCTTCGACGGCTTCGTCCTGCCCGACGATCTTTTGTCGCAGCGCATCTTCAAAATGTCGCGACGTCGAATTCCGCTTCTTCGTATCCAATTCTTGTATAAGGGCCGATTGCGTTGCTGTTGTCATAACTTCCCCCTTTACTGTCGTAACTCGAAAAATCTGTATAGCTGCCAAAGCTCTTCAGGCGAGCTTGCCGACGGAGCACAGGAAACTCCGCCAGCACTGCCGTTCCGGTATCCAGGCAATTTCATACGTGAAAGCGTCATTTACTTCGGCCAACGCTTGCCGATCCCAATGCGAGAGAACTTTGGTTTCGTAACGCACACTCACACCGCTCTCGGAAAGCTTTGGCATTGGTGTCGATTGCTCAATTGCCATCCTAGTTTCTGTACTCATTGCCTTACCCTCATCACCATTCAAATCGTCAATAGATACCTGGCGCAGCACACGAGCCCTGCACAAACACTCACTTGGCATAGTCAACGCGGCTGATGCTCAATTTGTGCATCTTGTTTTGCAGCGTTGTTCGTTTCAATCCGAGGCGCTCGGCCGCTCCGCCCTTCCCAGCAATTCTTCCAGAGGCAGCTCTCAACGCGTCGCTTATGGCCTGCCGCTCAGCCTGTTCGAATGTTGATGCGACTGGGACGGCGGAGCGCCGCAGCTCCGTGTGCGGGACGTACAACTCCTCTCCTTGAGTGAAAATCACACAGCGCTCGATGAAGTTCTCCAGCTCGCGAATGTTACCCGGCCAATCGGCGTTCACCAGCCCCTCCATAACCTTCTTGGGAACGGATTCAATACGCTTTTGCATTTCACGCGAGTGGCGCAAAACAAAATAGTGGACCAGCAACGGAATATCCTCGCGCCGTTCGCGAAGTGGAGGAATCTCAACCGGGAAAACATTCAATCGGTAGAAAAGGTCCTCGCGGAACTGGTTGTTGCGGATCATGTCCTGCAGATTGCGGTGCGTTGCGGCGATCAACCGAACGTCAACACGAATCGTCTTCGTACTCCCGAGGCGTTCAAATTCCTGTTCCTGTAGGGCGCGTAGCAGCTTTGGTTGCAGCTCGGGACTGATATCGCCAATCTCATCCAGAAACAGAGTGCCGCGATCCGCCAACTCGAAGCGGCCTTGTTTCTGCATTAATGCGCCGGTGAACGCGCCCTTTTCGTGTCCGAATAGTTCGCTTTCCAACAGTCCGGAAGGTATGGCTGCACAGTTCAGTCGAACAAAATTTCGTTCGCGACGCGGGCTGAGATTGTGAATCGCGCGGGCGAGGAGTTCCTTACCCGTGCCGGTCTCACCGTGCAAGAGCACCGTTGAACCCGTTGGGGCCACGATCGCAACCTGATCGAGCACTTTGCGGAGCGCTATGCTTTTGCCGACGATGTCTGCAAACACGTGCTCCGAGTGGACCTCTGATTCAATAGGAAGAGGTTCTTGTTCCAGTTCGCGCGCTTGGCAAAAGGTTGTTGCTTCGAGATCGCCCAGGTCTGTAATAGCAAAATTCGCGTCCCCCATGGTTCCCTCCCATTTCACCACTTGCAGTAAGCAGACTCGAAAGCGGAGCTGATGGCCTAGTGACAAGCGCATTGTGCAATCCATGCGCATTTGCGGACAACCCTACAACGGCCATTGGAGGACACTATTTCGGCTCGCGGAGTGCACTAAATCGGTGTGCATGACTTCTTATTGATTGGGAGAAAGAGCGTGCGCGAAGGTATGAAACTAAGGTCTTCGATCTGGAAGCTCGACTCGCTTCCAGCCAAACAGGTAGGCGTCGATCGACCAGCCTCCCGGCCCCAACAGAGCCAGGGCCGCACCAAGAGTTCCTAAGAGGATCCAGGTCCAGGGATCTGCGGAATGCAGGAAGGCACTCCATGACGCAAGAATCCCCAAAAGGCTTCCCGCGATGGGGGTCCATAAACCCACTAACAAGAGTATTCCCACGGTCCCAGTGAGCACGTAGGGCAGGGCTGAACCCATTGGGGGATCGCCACGCAGTGACATCGCTGTTCGAAGGACCAAGGCAAGGCCGGCAACTAGTCGAAGCAAAAGTAGACCAGAGCCGGGCGCACCGTGGGCAAATGTTGAAAATAGTCGGCGCACGACGGTGCCAGGATAACGAAATCCCCCATATGCATGTGAGCCCCAAAAGGTCTAAACGAGAGACTCTTTCGAGCAGTCTAGAATGAGATAATTCCCCGTTTCAGTCCGATCATGGCGGCGTGGGTACGGTCTTTCGCGCCCAATTTGGAAAGGACGTTGCGAACCTGGCCTTTCACCGTCTCTTCGCTCACCGACAGCTGCTCGGCAATCTCTTTATTTGCGTTCCCTTCCGCAATCAGCCGCAGCACACGAACTTCCGCAGGAGTCAGGGCATCATCGGTCGCATGCTCAGCAAGTTCGAAAGAGGCATCGGCGGAAATCGTCTTTCTTCCCGCATGGACAGCGCGGATGGTCTCCAGCAGTTCCTTATGCAGCGCACTTTTCAACAAGTATCCCCGAGCGCCAGCTTTGATTGCCCGCAGTACCTGAGTGTCTCCAACGTACGTGGTCAGCACAATGATTCGCGCCTCAGGAGCTTCATCCCGAATCGCAATGATCGCGTCCAACCCGTTCATGTCCGGCATCTGCAAATCCATCAGCACAACATCGGGATGGTGCGCCCGGAACTGTTGGATCGCTTCGCGTCCGTTCGACGCTTGGCCAACAATGCTCATGTCCGGCTGACCATCCACGAGGCCGACAACTCCTTCACGGACCACCGGATGGTCGTCGACCACAACGATGCGAATCGGGCTCGGATCGGTCATGACTTGAGCTCCGTATCTTTCCGGGAGAACTTGCCAGCGACCTTCTCGAGCAGCCAGTATCGGCGCCGCCCGGGCGCTGTGACGTAAGCATGGTCCCCGGGAATGGTCAGCTCCACTTCCGTGCCGGAATCGCGTTCACTCCAGACTGTTAGCTTCCCACCTATGAGGTTCGAGCGCTCCCGCATGCCGCGCAACCCAAAATGTCCGCCGCGCCCATGATCGCTCAAGTGGTGCGGATCAATGCCTTTCCCGTCATCGCGGACGCGCACCTGAAGCTGCCGCTCGTCATAGCGGATTTCCACCTCGATGCGCTGCGAAGCAGCATGACGGAAGGCGTTGCGCAGAGCCTCTCCGGTTACTCGGTAGATTTCATCGCGCACGATCGGATGTAGATTCCGTGGTGGCCCTTCCACCTGGACAGTGAAATGCGGCCGTTTCGAACCACTGTCGGCGGCCGCAAGTTCTTCGCCAAGCGTTCTAATCGCCAAAGCCAAATCATTGCGCTCGATTGTCGACTCCCGCAAGCCCTGCACTGCATCGCGACCCTCGACGATGGCTTTGGCAGCCTGATCGATAACGCCGTCGAGTTTTTGTTTGCTCGGCCCGCCTGGAAGCTCGTTGGAAACGGTTTGCAGGTGCAACAAGATCCCGTGAAAACTTTGCAGCAGCGTATCGTGAAGCTCCCGCGCGATGCGTGTACGCTCGCCAACGCGCGCGTCAAGAGTCATATCGAACTCATGATGCAACTGCCGGACACGGAACAGGTAGGCCGCCCACAGCAACGCCCCAAGTGCGACTACGGAAAGCCCGCGAAACCATTTCGTCTGGAAGTACGCCGGGTCCACCGAGAACTCCAGGGCATCGCCCTGCTCGTTCCAGACTCCACTGTTGTTGCTCGCGATCACGCGAAAGCGGTATGGCCCAGGATGCAGGTTTGAGTACTGCACTTCGCGGTCGTTGATCACCGCTCGCCAGTCGCTGTCCTGCCCTTCGAGTCTGTACTTGAAGTGAACCTTTTCGGGCGCCGCCAGGCTGAGAGCAGAGTAGTCGATCTGAACATTGCGAGTTAGCGCTGGCAGATGCATGCTCGAAACTTTCCCGGGTAAGTTCTGCCAGTACACCTTGTTGTCGGCCGCAATCTGTTCGATGTGTACCGGCGGCGGAACTTTGTTGAAAGCCACGTGATGAGGATCGACGAGTTGAATACCTTCGCCCGTATGGAACCACAGCTTACCGTCGCTGGCCTTCGTGACAGGAGGGCCGAAGTAGGGCGAAACCGCGCTGAGCCTCACACCGTCCGCTGCGTCCCAAACAGTCGTTTGGACCTTGCGCTTCGGGTTGTTAATCCAGTCGTCGAGATCGGTACCCGTGATTCGCACAAGACCACAGACCGTGTACAACCACAACGCACCGTCGTCGTCCTCTATCGACCAATGAATGGTGTCGCAGGGCAAACCATCGTTCGTTGTGAGCGTAGTGATGCGGCCGTCTTTAATGCGGCTAAGGCCTCCTTCAGTTCCAGCCCACACAGCTCCTTTGCGATCGATTCGCAAACCAGGGATATGGCCCTTACCCAAGCCCTCAGCGACGGTGTACGACGCGCGGACTTGACCATCCTTGAAATACATCACGCCGCCGTCGATCCAGAATGAAAGCCAAACTCCACCATGATCACAGAGAATCACCTTCGCTTGTTGACTACGTCCCAGAGCTGACCAGGGAAAGTGTTCAACCAACCGGCCCTTGAGCAAGTGCGTCAGACCCCGATTTCCGGAAAGCCAGAGGTTGTCGGCCTCGTCTCCTACGATGGAATAGACCTCTGTGCTAGGGATGCCATTTGCGGTCACAAATCTGCCGTCCCCGAAATATGCAAGTCCGTGCGCCGTGAAAGCCCAAATGCGCCCGCGATAATCGCAAAACAGTGACTGCACCATCTCATCTGGCAGCCCATCCGCCTTGTGGAACGTGGTGATTTGGTCATTCCTCCACCTGATCAACCCATCGTGCGTGGCTATCCAAATACTCCCATCTGTGGCTGCTACCAACGAGTTAGTATCTGACAGACTCCGTTTCATAGAAGTCGCACTGACCGGAAGCTCTCGAAAGCGGTCGATTCCTCGAGTGGTCCCCACCCAGACATTGCCTTCATGGTCCTCGAAAAGACTACAAATAATGTTGCCTGAGAGGCCCTCTGACGTTGTAAATACGTCCGTCCGGCCCTGATGTAGATGGATGATGCCCCGGTCGTGGGTTCCGATCCAGATACCTCCATCGCGGTCACGCAGCAGTTTATTGGAATCGACATCCCGATCCGAAAGCAGCAGGTTTGGATCGCTTGCACTGCGAATCGGGTAGGTCGCCAGTTTGTCACCCAGGAACTGCTTAAGTCCGCGTTCGCGAATGGCGATTAACACACGTCCATCGTCCGTTTTGCTGAGGTCATCGATCCGTACTCCGGCCATGGCATATCGCGTGGGAGCGCCGGGCTTCCATCGCCATAGCCCGGACTCTGCAGCCGCCCACAGTTCGCCGGAGCCGTCCTCAAACAAACTCCAAACGAATGTGCCGAACGCGCCGCCCTGCAGGTAACATTCCGCGCGGCCGCTGCGGATTGCGCACAGCCGACCAGCCGGACTTTCCGATGAGCCGGCCAGAATGCCGGCCCACACTATTCCCTCGCGGTCTTCAAGCAGCGATGTCACAAAGGCTGGGCCAACCTCCGGGTACTCGGTCAGCTTGTTGCCATTCCAGCTCACAAGTCCGGCAAAGGTGCCAATCCAAAGCGTTCCGTCGCGGGTCACGAGCAGAGCGTAAGGCGCGTTGGGAAGTTGCGGCCCCGCCGGTGGTTGCCAGGGGACAGCGTGAAGTCCATCGAAGCGGAATAAACCGAATTCGGTGCCGAGCCACAGATACCCATCGGGCGTTTGGGCCATCGCGAAGATCGCGCCCACAGAGAACCCGTCTCGGGCTGTCCACGCCGTATGCCCGTACTGGCTGACGTCGAGTGAAGGATCGAGCGCGATTGCAGTTTGGCCGCACGACAGAGCAGCGCACGCCAACAGGAATACGCGCGTATACAGCGGGAGCACTGTGCTCATTGGCGGTAATCTTAGCGCGTTCTGGGGTTAAATGAGGGGGTAATAAAGGGACGCTGACAAGAGATAGATTCTGGCAAACCAGCCGTCGGAAAAACTTGGGTTACGAGTAATATGTTTCGATGGAAGGAACTTTACCCTAATGCTCCAGTGTTGAAAGGTGCGAATCGGACAAATAGCTCCCCACAGCTATTTCTGATCGCGCACGGTCCGGGAATCGATCGGTTTGTTCATCAGAACTCAGGCGCTTCGCTGATTTCCTTTCTATAATGGCGATTGCACTGGCTTTGCTGGACACGCGAACAGCCTGTCCAGGGAATCGTAATCCTTGCTGAGCAGCCATCGCGCTGCTTCTTTTGCCTCTTTCCCGTTCTCCAAGACATCAGCGATTGCCTGATTGACTACGGCCAGGAACAACCGTTCTGTGGCATGTAGGCGAAACTCATTGGATTGGTTCTGCATTCCGTGACCCTCCTCGTTCATCATCTCTATTGCTGTCCCTGAAACCGACTACCAGGCACGAGCGCTCCGAACTTGGGTGCGCTAGCTTAGCTAGCGCGCCAACCATAGAGCGATCTGCACCGCCTGAAACATCGAAAGCAGATAACGTTGGCGTAAAATCTGGTACCACTGAAATATCGTTGATGTCTTCATTACTGCTATCTCTCCTACGCTGCGATCCGATCTTTTGCTACATAATCTAAATATTTCCAATCCGGCCTGGAATCGGGCTTGGGAAACTCTTTGATTTCAGGTTTGCCTTGCGCCGTTGATTCCTCGCGGCTCGCTTCCAGCAACGCCTTCATCTTCTCGTAATCCATGCCAACGAAATGAGCAATCCGAAGACCAGACTTGCAGGCACGCTTAGTGATTGATTTGTTTGAGTATAGGAAAAAAGTTGAGCGAAGCAGGGGCCAACTCCGTGGCATCAAGCGTGACACACTGCCCATTTCCGGGCACTGAACTAAGACGAGGACGGGCCTCTGACTCTCAATCTGCCGATTGATATCACAACGAGGTTGACCTCGTGACGAGCCGAGTAGGCTGTTTCGTTGTTCACGCGAACAGCGCTCGGATCGAAGCAGGTCGAATGCGGATGTGATTTGTACGATGGCTGCGACCGTTTTGGACGGAGTGGACCCCCGCGGTAACGCCAGGGCTACTGAATTTCAACAATGACCAGCGAAACGTCGTCCGCGAGAGGGCCATGACTCCACGCGGCCACGCCGTCGAGGATCGCTTGACGCATTTCCGGCAATTTGTGTTTAGCCGAATCGAGGACTAGCTGCGAAAACCCTTCGATCCCGAGCATCTCGTCCTCATAATTAAAGACCTCGACGAGCCCGTCCGTGTAGAGAATCAAGCGATCGCCAGATGTGAGATCAATTTCGTGCACCAACTCGGATGGTGCAGTTTCCGCGAGAGAGCCGAGGATGCCATTTTGCGATTCAAGCAGCCGGACGCCGCCACTTGAGACGAGCATCGCTGGTGGATGGCCTGCGGCAGCAAAGGTGGCGCGGCGCCCGTGCTTAGTGAAACGAACTGCAGCCATGGTGAAGTAAAAGCTATCTGTCGCGAGGCGATCATGGACGAAATCGTGAATGCGTCGCAGCATGGTTCCCGGCCCCGCTTTGCGTTCGAGTGCATGAAGAGTTTCTGAGTAGATACGGTTCGCCATGAGCGCCGAACCAATGCCATGACCTGCTACGTCACACACGAGGACAGTTAGACCTTCGTCGGTATCTGGGAACACCACGCCGAAGTCGCCGCCGATGGTACGCGCGGGACTGTAGTAAGTCACAACGGAGACATCGTTCCAAACGAGACCTTGTGGTGCGAGCGATTGTTGGACACGCGCAGCGAGCGAGAGTTCGGCCTCAATTTCCATCTGCCGCTTTTCGAGCTGGGCGTTGGATTGGCGAAGTTGCTCCTCGACGCGCTTCTGTGCACTGATGTCGGTCACGATGAGTAGCACGTATTCCTGGCCGTCCGGTCCCTGAATTACTCGCCCGCTGAAGATCGAAGGGATCTTCTCGCCGCCTTTTCGCGGAAAGTAGAATTCGTTGCGATGCCGTCCGTAGCGATGACCCGATTCATTCTGCCGAATAATGTAGGGAATATCTTTCGCCGGGAAAAACGCCTCAGGCGTGCGGCCTTCTATCTCCTCACGCTCGTACTGTCCCATGCGGAGCAGCGCTTCGTTCGCGAACAACACCCGAAGCTGGTTGTCCACGATGACCACTCCCTCGTTGAGCTCTTCAAAGATACTTTCCATCTGGTGAAGCCAGTCCGGAGTCTTGATTTTGACGTTAGGCATAGTTTTGTTCCTTCGAATATCCCGGTAACTTTTGAACAAGTGATCGAGCTTAATCCGGCGTCTTTAGCATGCTGTGTTTTCTGCGATGATGTGTATCGCGATCGATCAGTCGGGTGATTATGGCAAACAGAAGAGCCACCGACACGCCACACATCAGAATGCCGGTCATGCTTTCCAGTGGCCCCAGGAGTCGCCAGTTCGACGGCAGGACCACGTCACCGTATCCCACGGTTGCATAACTGCTAGCTGAAAAGTAAAACGCAAGTTCCCATGACCGAAAGCAATGCAACCGGAACCAACCTGCCCAAACAAGAATCACCAGGCTGTGCAGAACCATGATGGCGACCGACGCTCTCACGACTAACACAGCCGAGTGGAGCGGGCCAAACCTGTGGGTGTCCCGCGTTAGACCGTGTTCTAGCCACTCGATAAGCGCCGCTACTCCGCCACACTGCAGCAACAGCGTGAGAATTAGCAGAAATACGCCAGCCGCAGCTTCTGGAAGAAATATCATCGCGAAAAGCCTTCACCGAATTAAACATGCTCACGATTTCATTCGAGCATCTTTCCCATGGCCGTTACACCCAATCGAGCACGCAAAGGCGTTGCAAACCAACTGACCTTAGTCATCAGCTGGCGTGTGGCGCCAATTCAGCGGGAGGGCGAGCTTCAGTCTCGGCCTCAGGTTGCTTCGTTTCCCAGCGGATGATTTTCAAGTCGAGCACGAAGATGCTGTAAAGAACGGGCACAAGAAGCAACGTGATGAACGTCGCCACCGCAAGTCCGCCTATCTGCGCATAACAAAGAGGCTGCCATAGGGGCCCTCCTTCAAGCGCCAGTGGGAAAAGGGCCAAGATGGTAGCAAGTACGGTGATCATTACGGGCCGAATACGCTGAATACCCGCGTCCGCAAGGGCCTGCTCCAGAGGCTCTCCTTTTTCATGCATTTCCTCGATGAAATCGAAGAGCACGATTACGTGGCTTACGATCACTCCGATCAAGCTGGCGACGCCCAGAAAGGCCATAAATCCAAACGGCGTATGCATTATCGAGAGAGCGACCAGAGAGCCAATCACTCCGTAGGGAGCAGCGGCGAATACCAGAAGAGGTTTCACGGCGTTGTTGAATTGAATCAAAAGCGCGAGGTAAATCCCCAGTAACGAGATCACTAGAACGAGTTTGAGGTTGTCGAATCCGTCAATTTGTTTGGCCCGCTCGCCACCAATCCGGAGCTGATACCCCGGCGGAAGATTTTTCTGAAATTCCTGTATTTTTGGAAGGATCTGGTTAAGCACTTCAGAGGCAAGAACTCCAGGCTGGGGATAGCACAGTATGGAAATGGTGCGAAAATGCTCTCGGCGTCTGACGCGGCCCGTTTCCAAAGAATTTCCGACCGTTGCGATCGACAGCAGAGGCACGCGGTTGTTGGTCTGTGAAGAGTAAATATAGAGGTTCTTGATGTCGGCAAGCTGAGCGCGTTCCTCCATGCGAAGGCGCGCTACAATCGGAATGTTCTTGTCGCCTTCCTTAAATATGCCCACTGGGGCGCCGCTCATAGCTGTCGCCGACGCGTTTGCGACATCGGCGTTGGTAATGGCTGCAACGTTGGCGCGATCTGGATCGATCTGGATCCTCTGCTGAACATTGTCAGGGAGCCAATCATCACGAAGAACGGCTACACCCTGAGCTTGCCTGACGATGTCCTGGGCCTGCGCGGCAATCTGCCGCAGGGAGCGAATATCGCTAGCTTCATTTCTGGCGTCAACGTCCGCCTGCCCAGAGATCAGCAACTCGACGGGGTTGTCCACAGGGTTGGTTTGCAGCTGGCGAACGGTAATCCATGCGCCCGGCACTTCCTTGTCTAGTGCGTCCTGGATCGGACGAGCTAACTTTGGCGAAGCCTCTTTATCGGTAATCTCGACAATCATTTGCGCGTAGTTGGTCTGAGGCATTTCCGGCGAGACCGAAAACCAGAAACGCGGTCCCCCGCCACCGGCAAAGGTCGTCAGCGACTTGAGGAGATGCCCACGGTTCTCTTTTGTAGTGACGTCAGGCGAATTGTCAATGACTTGTCGGACCACTCTTTCGGCCTGCACGGATGCGTCGTTGGTGACGCTCAAGGGGGTATCATTCGGAAGCCAGATATCCAAATAAAACCAATACTGGACATCTTCGGGAAAGAACTGGGTCTTGAGCCGAGAGCCGAACAGCCCGCCTCCGATCAGAAAAACGAAGGACGCACCAAGGACAGCCCAGCGGTGTTTTATGGCCTTGCCGACGAGTCTGTTATAAAAGCCGTAAAATCCTCGCTGCCGCATCTCCTCAATGGTCGGCTCTCGTTTTGCCGGAGCACGCAAGATGTAGTAACCCAGGAACGGAACAAAGGTCATCGCGACAAAGTACGCGCACAACAGAGAAACCGTCATGACCACCGGGAGACTCTTCAAGAACTCGCCGGTATTGCCGGTGAGCATCAAAAATGGCAGGTAGGCGATGACATTCGTGATGGTGGCGTAGAAAATCGCAGTTGCCAGCTTTGTGGGGCCGAGCCAGCAGGCAATGCTCCGCGGAAACCTTTCCGCCAAGTGGCGTTTGATGCCGTCTCCTGAAACCACCGGCACGTCCACGAGAAGGCCCAGCGCGATGATCAGCGATGCGATGGAGACTTGTTGAAGATCGATTCCCAACATATACACGATACCGAAGGTCATCGCTAGAGTGATGGGTATGGCCAGCGCCATAATCAGCGCCAGTCGCCACTCCCAAAATCCGAGCAGCGAAACAATCACCACGAGAATAATAGCTTCGCCAAGTGCCCGCATGAACAGGTTGATGTTCTCCTTCACTTGGAGCGGTTGATCGGAGGTATGGGCCAGCATCAGGTCCGCGGGAAGAATTTGGCGAAGCTCCGAAAGCTTCAAATTCACGGATTGTCCGAAGCGCGCGATTTGCTTTCTATCGCGCATGTAGATGGCTAGGGTGATCGCGCGGCTGCGGTTCCAGTGCCCACTGGCGTCTCGCCAAGTGTAGTAATTTAGATACTGGGCAGGGGCCTGATAACCTCGGTTGATTTGCACGAGATCCCGTAAATATACCGGGGCACCATGTGACGTGGCCGATACCGCCACATCGCCGATGCTTTTTGCGGTATCGAATTGTCCCGAGGGAATAAGAGTGATCCTGCGCTCGCCAGCTTCCACAGTTCCGCCCGGCGCGATGATGTTCCGAGCCGAAAGCACTTTGGAGAGATCATCAGGACGAAGACCGTAAGCTGCGAGGCGATCCTGCGAGTAATCCAGATAGACTGTCTGCGACAAAACGCCTCTCCGCTCCACTTTGGAAACCTCCGGAGCACCCTGTAGCGTTCGCCCAATCAAGTCAGAAAAATTGTCGAGTTCCGCATAGCTGTATTTGTCGCCTGCAACCTTTGCCAGTTTTGCTCGCGTTTCCTTGGGATCGCGGATGATCGCTGGGTCCCACGCATCAGGATGCAACTCAGATCGTTGTAACCGCTCCGAGATAAACCGCTGGATGAACGCTTGAATGGAACTGTCATCCGCGTCCGAAACACCATCGAAAGCGATGAATCCACTTCCCTGTATGATTTCTGAATCGCGAATGATTCCCGCACTCTGGGCTTCCTCTTGAAACAGGTACGCAGTGTCTAGAACCTCCCTTGGCGGAATTGATTGCGGAAAGGAATTCACTACCGCTACCGCCACGAGTTGACCCTTTCGATCCTGACGTTTTGCATCGCGAGCTTTGCGAATTGCCGCTTCGACTGAATTAGCGCGGGCCGCAATATCGATGTCGTCCACCTTCGGGCTCGCGACGGTAAGCATGAGGGCGGCGGTGTCTCCGAAATCGCTCTGGAAAGTGATGGGGCCGGCGCCCTGCGGTAACTGAGAATTTAGAGCATTCAGTTTGAGGTTGATATCGCTGAATTGCCGCTTCGTATCGGTGATGCCCTCATCCAGTTGAATGGTCACAAATGAATAGCCAGGTAGAGATATGGACTTAATCCCGTAGTCCGCATCTGTCCCCGGATGAATGGTCTTGTTCTCGGCGGCAACGTCCTCAATTCGGCGGGTAATGTACTGTTCGACTTGTTGCGCAGTAGCTCCGGGCCAAGGACAAGCCGCGACGCCGAGGCGCACGGGAATGTCCGGGTCCTTGCGCTGCGGCATGGATGTATAGCCGAACCAGCCCCAAATGAGCACGCCGAGGAGAAGCATCCAGGAGATGTGTGGATGCTCGACAAAAAACCTGGGGATATTGCGACGATTGCTGATGTCTTGCCCGTTTTCGTTTGTCATTGTTCTATGCCTTAGGGGAGAACCTGGATGGAATCGCCGTTCTTTAAACCTGCGGCTCCAACGACGACGACTTTGTCGCCTGGATTTACGCCGTCGACAGCCACATCACTTTCGTGGGTTTCGCCAAGTGCGACCTGGCGCAAATGCGCCACCCATTTCCCGCCTTGTTCGGTGGCGACGAAAACCGCGTAGCGTCCGGCCGAACTGGGGTCGGCAACAACGGAACTGAGAGGGACCGCGGGAACGGGGACCTTGTGAACGCCTGTCAAACTGAGTGAAGCAATCATTCCTGGCTTCAGTGAAGCTTTCGGGTTAGGGACGGTTACTTCGATTGCAAAAACGCGATTCTTCTCATCGGCGCTTGCGGCAATACTCGTGACCCGTCCGTTGTACTCTTTCGGATCGTCTTGCAAATGAATGCTGAATTGTTGCCCCAAGCGCAGACGCCTTACGGCATAGTCGGGTACGCCAAAACTGATTTTGACTGCACTTATGTCAGCGATTGTAAAAGCCGGAGTCCCAGGTGCTGCGAGGTTCCCTAGTTCAATGTTGCGGGCAAGGATATATCCAGAGAAAGGCGCCGTGAGGTCCGCGTCCTGGAGAGTCAACTGCGTCTGGTGCACATTTGCCTTGGCCTGGTCCACAGCCGCGATGGTCGAATCGAATTTCGACTGCGCTCTATCGAAATCGGGCTTGGTCAAACTCTCTGAGGCGTAAAGCGTCTTCGCGCGCTCATAATCCTTCGCTGCCTCGATCTGCTGCGCTTGGGCTAGACGTAGAGTTGCTGTCGCTTGGTCAAGCTGATTTTTCAAATCCTGATGGCGAATCTGTGCGAGAATGGCGCCCCTAGCAACATAGTCTCCAGAACCTATGTTGCGACGCCGCCCGTCAGCACCGCCCACCTGCTTAATCTCGGTCACATATCCCGCGGACTTGAATGACAGAACCGCTTCCGCGAACGGCAGAACGGAAGCCGAGTAGCGCAAATCTTCTGAAGGCGAATACAAGGCCACATCGACTACATGAACGGGCGTAGGAGATTTGGCTGCGACTTTCGTTGGTTCCTGACAGCCACTTGTAAACACTATCGTGGCGAAAAGCACAGCGCCTATTGTTGCCCCCACTCGTTTCCTGTTGCTACCCATACAGTCCACTCCTCTCCGTTCGCTTTCTCGAACTCTGTCCTCGCCCGCTGGCAGTTCCAAAGTAGTTTCTATTCTCATTGTTCACTCTTCTCCCATCGCCTTGCGCAACTCGGCAAAAGCACTCCAATACGAGGAAAGGGCTTGCTGATACTGGAAATTGGTTTCGGAATTCTGAGCCTGGGCCTGGAGAAGGTCTCTTAAGAGTGCGGCTTGCTCCTTGTATTTGTTGCCTGTAACGCGTAGCTGCTCGGCAGCCGCCTCGTGGCCGGTGTGGGAAGCCTTAAGCAGCAAAGAAGCTTCGTGCCATTTACGATACTTCGCGCCCACTTCCACGGCGATTTTCGATTCCGTCTCTTGAATTCCATTGTGCGTCTGTTCGATAGTCTTCTTTGCCTCGAGCACCTTGTTGTGGCGGCGACCCCAATCGAATGGCTCCCAGCTCAGGAAAAAGCCAGCGGTGGTGACGTTCTGTGGAAGAACTTGCACATTGAAAAGGCCTTGATAGCGTATAGAGAGACTCAGGTCCGGAATGTATTCGGCTTTCGCGAGGCGCCGATCATATTCGGCTTGCTTTTCCTTGAGGTGCGCCTGCCGACACTCAGGACGGTTCACCAGAGCTGCGCTTCGAGCGGAATCGAGAGTCAGATCGCTGGAGTCCTGCTCCGGAATAAAGTCCACACGAAAGGACGTAGCGACATCGCGTCCGAGCAGCTGATTCAAGGCTTCACGTTGCGTCGCCAACCCATTCTCTGCGACGGACAACTCATAGCGCGATTTCGCTAGGCGGGCGTCGACGTCTAGTGCATCGGCGCGCAGCACCGTCTTTTCTGACACGTATTGGACTGTGACCCGCTGTGCTTCTTCGAATGTTTTCACCGCTTCCTGAGCGGCGTCCACACTCGCTTGAACCGCAAAGAGGTTGAAATACGCATTGCGAACTTCCGCAGCGATCTTCTGGCGTTCAGCACGCACATCTTCACGAGCGATGTCACGTCCGAGTTCTGTCAGGTGAATGCCGAGGCCGATCTTATATTGTTGTGTAAGCGGTTGATCGGCATTGGCTGTAACGTAGGTGGTAAACACTGCCGGCGTGTGGATTTTGGAATTGGTAGATGGGATCGGACCCGTTCCCGGATATGTTCCGAACGAACCGGCGGGAAACGTGAAGTCATACGGGTGCAAGAGTTCGCCGCCCAGCACGGTAAAATGAAATTGTGGTTTCCGCAGGCTACGCGCCGTACTCACTTGGAAGTCGTATTTCTGAACTTCCAGGACCGAGTTCTTCACAAGTCGATTGTGCTGGAGCGCCAGAGTCACCGCTTCATCAAGCGTGAGGATGGGATCCTGAGGTTCGGCATTCGATGTTTGCTCTTGCGCTGATGAGGCCATCGGCGATGCAAGAGCAAACGCGAGAAAGATTACTGTCAAGTATTTGAATCTCATAGTGTTGATCCGTTTGTTGAGGCTCCACTTCCTGCGAGCCCCCGAAGCGTCGTTGTGACTACTTTTTGCGTAACGCGATCGATGGACAGACGCTCGACGTTCGCGAGGCCATCGATCGCAAGCATAGTTAGGCCATGAACCGCAGCCCACGTGTAGAGAGCAGCAGCCTGCCATTCGGATTTACGGGTGAGTGCGCGGTCGAAGATTCCCATACGGGCGCCCCGGCGGACAATGTTTTCCAGAACCGCACGTGAAGCCACCCACGAGTTCTGGACTTCTTCTGGACGCCAGTCGGGGCCGCTCGGCGTCACACTGAACATCAGGCGATACAGCACGGGATTCTTAATGCCAAAGCTGACATACGCGGAACTCATCCTCGACAAGGCTGCCCGAGGATCGGCGATCTTCGCGACAGCTGCCGTTAATTCATTGCGCAGCAGGTCGTGACCAGCCGCAGCCGCAGCGTCCAGCAGGTCTCGTTTGTGAGGGAAATGGTTATACGGCGCGTTGTGACTCACCCCGGCCCTGCGCGCGACCTCTCGCAGAGAGAAATTCCAATCTTTATCTTCTGCCGCGAGCTCAAGCGCGGCTTGAACGAGCGCTCTACGCAAGTCCCCGTGGTGATAAGTATCCGGGCTATGTGTCCTCAGTTTTGAGTTGTTCATTGCAATAATCATCGAATGATCGCTTTACCAGAATGTGGGCAATGCCGATACCGAATGTTGCCGACATCCACATGCTTGCTTCCTAATGCATATGCGGTGCCAACTCACGCGCCTGGTATGTTCTTGAATCTAAATCCGCAGAGCACAGGCTGTTCATCTGTGCTGACCTCATGTGGGCAGCGCCGCACGGCAGGGTGGGCACTGCGGACAATCCATCGCAAATGTGTGAGGCTTTCTTAATTTCGGCAACGAAGTCAGGTCGCAATCGGGAAAAGGCGATCGTTGCGGACAGAAATTCTGGTGACCACAGCAGAGGGGTCCAGAGGCGAGCAGAGATGATCGAAACAGTAGCCCCGGTCGTTGATAATTTGTGTTTTTAACAACTCTAAGCAAGCACAAGGGATTACAAGAGGACACACGGTGGATTAGAGACTTTCTTTCTCCGAGTTTACTCATCCGTTGCCGGCCAGCCCATCTCGCGACATGCGGTTGTTGTCACTGGTAGCAATCGCTAAAACGATGGGTCTGGGCCTTCTGGACGAGCCCGTGAAGCGGCTCGATTATTTCACGCAACTGTTTTCGTCCGTGGAAGACGCGGGTTTTGACTGCGCTGACCGAGACGCCCAGCTGTCGAGCGGTTTCCTGGCCGGTTAATTCCCGAAGTTCCTTCAACTCCATAACAACCCGCACTCCTGGGCTCAACTGGGCCATTGCTGAATACAAGATGTGCGCTGCCTCTAGCTGCAAGTACCTGGCTTCTGGGTCGAGACTGGAATCACCTATCTCTAGGTAGCGCGGGGTCTCATCTTCGTCGTTCGTCTCATGGATTGATACCTCGCGTACCGCGCGACCTCCGCGCAGCAACATAAGGGATTCGTTGATGGCAATACGTGTTATCCAAGTGGAGAACGAGGATTTTCCTTGGAACGTTCTCAGGTAGACAAACGCCTTTTGGAAAGTTTGCTGCACAATGTCTTCGGCATCCTCGTGAACTCGTAGGTAGCGCCGAGCGATTGCGAACACGCGTGACTGGTGGCGCTTAATGAGAATTTCAAACGCAAGTTCATCTCCACTCTTCGCGCCAGCGACGAGCTCCTCATCCGTTAACGGGTCGCCGGACTCTGCATTAAGCATCTTGGACATGTTCGACTCATCCGCGGGCATCGTCCGCATGTTGTTTCTACCTTAGTTCCTCTCTCGAATGTGTTTTGCTGCTTCGTCCCAGTGAATGCGAGATCATCGACATAACGACTGCTGATAATCGTAAGTCCCGAGATTGGCCATTGCGTTTCGCATATTGGTGGGCAATGCACGTGCCAAAACCAAATCCACAGAAGTTGTTGAGATCAGTGGGAAGAAAACGCAAAATGTTCTAAAGGTGATACGAGCTGCCCGCATCGGGGCACTCTAGGACTTCGCTAGTCAGTACGAAACTGATAGCCTGCTGGAATGGGAGAGAGCCGGACACATGCCGCGAAAACGGGAACTATACCGGTACGTATCACCCGCTGCCTGCCTCGAGTTTCAGACTTTTTCGTTTTCCGGCTGCTCAACGTGTGCCCTGCGTCGACCGCCGTTCTTCGGGGAAGCACCTGAAGTATCCCCGGCATGAGCAAGGCGCAGGTGCAGACGTTCACATATGTCGAGCGCGTAGGATGTCGGAGCAACCAATTCCGCCCCAAACCGACCCAAAAACGATAGGACCTCTTCTCCTACGGAATCAATGAACGTGACATCCGTCAGATCAAGGATGAATCTCATTCCGTCTCGGACAGGCGGGATGAGAACACGGGTGTTCTCAGCATCCTCGCCGGTAAATCGACCCTCCAGTTTGAGAGTCAAACCGTTCGCACATTCCTGTATCTGGATGCGGAGCATCGCGCCTCCTTGGAGCATCTGACTGGTGACGAGCGTCGGTTGGCCGGCTCGCTTAACAGGATATTGCAGGTTTGGTGCCAGGAACCTCTAAATGACTCTTTGAAAACAGAAGATATATTCAAAAGGTCGAGGGCATCTGTGCCCAGCCAACCGGCAGTGCCCCCATGTGGGCACGGGCTCAATGGTGGTCTGAGTCCAGAGTCCAGAACCATCAATGGCATCCGCTGGAGAGCAACCGCATTCTTACTGCGAATAGTCAGCACGACTGATGCCCAGTTTGCTCATCTTGTTCTGGAGTGTTGTTCGCTTCAGTCCGAGGCGTTCTGCGGCTCCTCTTTTTCCAGCGATTCTCCCGGAGGCAGCTCTCAAAGCATCGATGATGGCTTGCCGTTCGGCCTGTTCGAAAGTTGATGCAGCTGAAGCGGTAGACCGATCAGACACTTTCTTCAGCTCCGCGTACGGCACACTCAACTCCTCGCCTCGCGTGAAGATCACGCAGCGCTCGATGAAGTTTTCCAGTTGTCGAATATTGCCCGGCCATTCGGCGTTCACCAGCGCCTCCATGGCCTGCTTCGGAACGGATTTGACGCGCTTTTGCATTTCACGCGAGTGGCGCAAAGCAAAATAGTGCACCAAGAGCGGAATGTCTTCACGCCTCTCGCGAAGCGGAGGAATTTCGATCGGAAAGACATTCAGCCTGTAAAAAAGATCCTCGCGGAACTGGCTATTGCGGATCATTCCTGGCAGATCGCGGTGCGTGGCGGCAATGAGACGAACGTCCACGCGAATGGTCTTGGTACTTCCCAGCCGCTCAAATTCATGTTCCTGGAGAGCGCGCAACAGCTTTGGTTGCAGCTCGAGACTGATATCGCCAATCTCGTCGAGAAAGAGAGAGCCACGATCGGCCAACTCGAATCGGCCGCGTTTTTGCATCAGGGCGCCAGTGAACGCGCCTTTTTCATGCCCAAACAGTTCGCTTTCCACGAGGCCGAAAGGTATGGCTGCACAGTTCAGTCGGACGAACGTGCGCTCGCGACGGGGACTAAGGTTATGAATGGCCCGGGCGAACAATTCCTTGCCAGTGCCGGTTTCACCGTGCAGGAGCACTGTGGATGCGGTTGGGGCGACAATTGCGACCTGATCCAACACTTTGCGAAGGGCGGCACTTTTGCCGATAATGTCCTCGAAATTATATTCGGAGCGGATTTCGGACTCAAGATACAAGCGCTCTTCCTCAAGCCGATCTCTGGCCTCCGTCACGCGTCCATAAGCAATCGCGTTGTCAACCGCCAGCGCAATCTGAGTGCTGATTTGTGACAAAAGGTCTAAGTCTTCTTGCCCAAAGGTGTTTGACTGCCGGCTGCCCATCGTTATCACACCGAGAGGACCGGTTGCGGTGACCAGCGGAGCGATCGCCATCGAGGCGATCGACTCAGCCTTGATCTTTTCAACGATTCCCATCGGGAGTTTCTGCATATCCTCGATCGACAACAGTTCAGGCACGCGGGCGCACAACTTCTCGCGATCCGCACCGCTAAATTCAGACCGTTCTAAGGCGAGCAACAGACCTTTACCGCTCGGGAAATCCAATACGACGCATTCAAGCTGATTCGATTGTTTATCGATAAGCCAAAATCCGGCGAAATCACTTCTAAAATAACTGCGTATGGATGCCGAAGCTGAGCGGAACAATTCATTAAGGTGCAGCTTCGAAACAATGTGGTTGTTGATCTCCAACAACAACCTTAGCCGATCCCGCTCTTTCACGACCTGCCGCTGGTACAGCTCTGCGTTATCCTTCGCGAGCGCGAACTCGAACGCGACCGCAACATGCGAGGCGAGAGAACGGAGGAGTTCGACATCTTCCTCCATAAATTGCTGCCCTCGGTCCTTAGTCACTACAAGAAGCCCGTATCGGTGCTGAGAGGTGGACACTGGGAATACATAGGTAGGGCGGCCGATGGATTCGGCTGCAAAAGGAGCCAGCTCGGGGTGTTTCGACATTTCCTCCGATACGTCCGGCAGGAAGCGTGGTTTCTGATCCGCAAGCACTCGCGCCACTTCGCCAACCAACGAAAGTTTTGTCCCAATCTTGATCGCTGGAGCGTCCGCTTCGCGATCGAACTCGAGGAGATGCAGACACTCTCCGTCACTCCCCAGGACATAGAGGTGAGCTCCGTGGAGACGACAACTACTGGACAAGACCCGGCGAAAACTGTGCACGACGGCCTTTACCGTAGGTTGCTCGACCATTGCCCGGGAAACATCGAGCAATGCCCGATATCGACTATCCGCTAGCAACGGTGCGGAATTATCCTCAATCATGCGCATGAGACTATCACCGCCAGAACTGATCTACCATACCGAGACACTCGAGTGATCCCATGTCGGCCAAGCAAGTCTAAGATGGTCCATGATCGCGACGCCCTACTCCAGCCACAACTGATGGACGGCGAACACCAGCTTAGGTTCAAAATGAACGCTCGCTGCCGCAATTCCAGAGCAGCATCAACTCCTAATCAACGGCAAACTGCGCAAGCACACCGTCTTGGATTTCATCTCTGGCAGGTCAATCCCGAAACCAGCGGCAACCTCGGCGGGGCTGCTGAGATCCATGGTCACGGGCAGACCAAGCTCCCGCCAAGCTTTGAGGCCCCCTTGCAGAACCCAAACATTCGAGATTCCCTTACGACGCAACGCCAGAGCCGTGCGGGCACTGGTAAGTTGATTCGGTGACGAGCAGTACAAGACGATCTGCACATCCGGTGGTACTCGCACCTTAGCTGAACTGCGCAGCGGCGTCGGAGAGATGCGCGCCGCTCCGGGAATCCCAGGAACAGCTTTCGCATCTTCGTGCCCTTCAACATCTAAAAGGTCCAGTAACACCACCTTTTTGTTGGTCTGCAAGTTTTGATACAACACTGCGGGGCTGACCGCCAGTAGCCGAAGGTGCCTCATAATGCGAAGTATTTCCCACGCTCTCCACATGAGGTAGCAGAGAACGCCCCCGAGTAAAATCGCGAGGACTCCGCTTACACGACCCAAAGTGGCCGCGATAATGGCTACGCGGTCGGCAAATAGAAATCCTAAGAAACAATACCCAGCAGACCAGAGCAAGGCACCCACACCGTCAAATATAAGGAACAGAACCGTCGTTACATTTAATGCTCCCGCCAACGGGGGCATCAGGCCGTCCAGACCCGGAACAAATTTGGCGAACATCAAGCCAGGCAGCCCTCGTCGCGCGAAAAACTGTCGAGCCCTCACCGAGCAACGCTGCCCGTTCATGCTAAGAGAGCAGAGAGCTCGCACCACTCTGTACCCCTGCCACCGACCGACCATGAACCACGCATAATCCGCCAATAGGCAACCCACTACCCCTGTCAAGATAACGCTGCCGAGATTCAAACTCCCACTCGCCACGAGTGCCCCGGCTGTCATTAAAAATAGGACTGCTGGCACCGGTAAGCAAAGCTGATTCGCGAACACCGCCATCAGAATCGTCGGATAGGTAATTGCCGGAATGTGGTTGATTGTCATGAGCGAATTACCCTTTCACTCCTCCCGATATGCGGGAAATCATACAAGATCGATGAGCTTCCTATTTTCTTCTTGCACTTCGGTGAATTTGCGTGTCTGCAAAGCCGCGCACCAAGTCTGGCTCGCTGATTCTCACTGTATGTTGAGGTGCAGTCTTCCGTCGGCTCCTTGAATCAGGCGCCAGTGCATTTTTAAGACGGCCATTCTTCCTCCTGGTCCAAACGGCTATTGCTGTAACGATGGCCACTTCGTCCAAGCCTTCCACAATTCAGCGCCTCGTCGTCATTCACATCACGTCCGCCAGTGATGCGAAGTACGACCAACTGCGGAGACAAAAACGCCAATTTGAAAGTGACGAACCAAACGCTTCGCATTCTCTACCCTGCATCGAGGTGGCCAAACCAGGAGGCGAAAGTGATGCCTCTAAATCATTGGTTTGAAACGTGGGTCATAGGATCTGACCCGTCACAATAGAGATTCCGAGTCACGTACTGCCCGCATTCGGGCAGCGGAATCCCCGCAGCGTCGCGAAAGCTTATGTTTTTCATCTGTTTCCATTGGCACTCTAGTTGCGACATGTAGGGCGGTCCAACAGAATGCCAGGCGACGGCGACGCTGGGAGCGGGATGTCAGCACACGACGGGTCGCTATGAAGGAAATGAAATATGCGTCGAAACAGGATTCGAACTTCCGTGATGCTGGCAGCGCTCCTGCTGTTGCCGTTGCTGGTCTTGGTGGCACAGGAGACGAGCTCGCTCCTAATCGAGGGGCCGCAGGGACGAACAAGAGTGATTCAGGTGCAGGGGAAAAACTATGTGGAAGTGGACGAATTCGCGCGGATCATGGGCGGATCGCTGCGTTTCGTAGGGAATCAAATCATTCTGAGTTTGACCGGTAGCGATACGCCAGCACAGGCAGCGCATTCGGCGCCGCAGCCAGTGGCCGGCCTTTCCAAACCGTTCCTCACGGGTGGGATTGAGACCATGAGGGAGATTCTTGAATGGCACGCTGCGTTGAAGAATGCCATTGAGCGAGGGTATCCCTTGTCCGACACATGGTTCGGGAACTACAGGAGGCAAATTCGATCCAGCCTGGCGCAGACCCAAGCATTGGCGAGCACGGACCTCGACCAGAAGGCGTTTCCGCTACTGAGCAATGAGTTCAATACTATGAACGCCTTGACCGACAAATACTTGAAAATCGCTGTGAATCGAGAGTATCTTGCGCCCAACTCCTTGGATAGCGATCCTCTGAATCAGAGATTATTGGCGTGTTGGCAGTCGCTAGCGTCAATGGCCTCTTCGAATCAGTTTGTGGACGACGGTTCGTGCCAGTAGGCACGCAGACGAGACTAGTAATCACTCATGCCGATTGCGGTAGCAAGGCGACATGAAATTTCTGCAACCCGGCCGACTCAACCGTCGGTCCGACCGCATACCGTCAACACGCCCGCATGTGGTTCCTCGCATTGATCAGGGAGAGCTGCAGACTGCTCCTTATGTTCTTCACGCCGACCTACTTGAGCGAACAGTCCGAGGTACGGCCCCGCTGGCCATTCAAATGCATTGGCCAACCCGAGCATCGCTGACAGAAGGTTAACTCGAGTTACTCAAAGGAGAAGTAGGATGTGCCAAGAATCTCGAAACTGGATGGGAAAGTATGGTGCTGCATTGGTCCTGGCGCTCGTCGCGTGTTCTTTGACACGCGGACAGGACGTGAGAACGAACTATATGCCGGGAACTGATTTTTCGAAATATCACACCTATGCATGGGTCGACGAGGTAAAGGGCATCCCCAGAGTGGGTGGCCAGCCCGACCAGATCCTGGACGCTCAGGTCAAGCAAGCAGTCGATTCCCAAATGGTGGCCAAAGGACTCGCCAAGGCAGTTGACGGCGACAAAGCTGATTTGCTTCTCGGGTATCAACTTGCTATCGATCGGGAGAAGCAAATAAATGGCTTCGCGAACGGCTGGGGCGGCTACGGCTTGGGAGGCTGGGGCCCGTGGGGCGGCGGTCTCGCTTCATTTTCGGCGACTACTTCCACCATTAACATCGGGACTTTCGTCCTTGGTATGTATGACCCTGCTGGAAAGAAGCTCGTTTGGATAGGTGCTGCCCAACATACGATTGAACCCAGCAAAAAACAGGAGAAAAATCAGGAAAAGTTGAATAAGGGAGCGCAAAAACTGCTGAAGAACTTCCCTCCCGCACCCGGAAAGTAAGAACTCCGATTCGAGGACGCTCGCGGTGAACGTGGTTGATGCAGGAAAGAAGCGGTCAGTAGGGACCAGCTGGGGCTGGCTGGACTAGGATTCTGCAGCAAAAAAGCCCGAGCAATTGTCCTGTGAATTGAAAAGAATCATAGTCTAGCCAGTTCTTTTGGGGCGGACCAAGACAACAATAGATCGTGGGGCCACTTGGTATGTCGACTGCAGCAGCGGCAATCCGGATTCTGAAAAATCGTCGGGAGTGGCCAAAGCCGTGTCCACAATTCTCACCCAATCCAGGTGCGCACCTTCTTGGATTTGGAACTGCAACTCTTTCCAATAGGCGTTGATCATCACATAGATATCGTCATCACCCTGTGCGGCGCCATGCAGACAAAACGCCAGGCTCCGTGAGTCTGGCGACAGATCGACTGTGGGACCGACTCCGTACCAGGAAACGTCCTCGCGCCAGAATCTGCTACGACAGAGAGAAGCATGGGTCTTCCGGAATGCAATCATACTTTTGAAGAAACGAAAAATGTCTTGATTCGCCTGGAGCTGCTTCCAGTCCAGCCAACCGATTTCGTTGTCCTGGTTATAGGGATTGTTATTTCCGTATTGCGTGTTCAGGAACTCGTCCCCCGCCCGAAACATCGGGACGCCATTCGACAGCAAAAGCAGACAGCAGAAATTTTTGGCCTGTCTTCGGCGAAGCGCCAGAATCGCCGCCGGCACGACTTTTTCTCCTTCATGACCGCAGTTCCAGCTGAAGTTCTCGTCCATGCCGTCCTGATTGTTATGACCGTTGTTCCAGTTATTTTTCTGGTTGTAAGAAACCAGGTCGTATAATGTGAAACCGTCGTGGGAATCGATATAGTTCACAGTCTGGTAGGCGTGATAGGTATGGGTGCCGCTGTCAGGGAATAAATCGTCGCTGCCATAGATACGGCGCATCAACTCCGCGATCATACCGGCATCTCCCCTCACAAAACGGCGCACATCATCCCGAAACCGGGCATTCCATTGAAGCCAGCTCAGCCCCGGGAATCCGCGTCCGAGTTGATACGCGCCGGTGTCCCAGGGTTCGGCGATCAACTTCAAGAGACCTAGCTCCGGATCGCCAGCGATTTCACTGAAAATTGGAGCGTCTCCCCAATTGAGTGATCCATCGGCGTTACGGCTAAACACCGAGGCCAGGTCGAAGCGGAACCCATCAATGTGCATTTCGTTTTTCCAATAGCGCAGGCTGTCCATGACCATTTTCCGCACCTGTGGCTGACTGAAGTTCAAGGTATTGCCGGTGCCCGAGTAATTGGCGTAGGGAACCGTCGGGTCGGAGGAGGGCATGTAATAATCTGCTCCGCCGAAACCCTTGAAGCCGTAGACGGGCCCGCGATGGTCGCCCTCACACGTATGGTTATAAACAACGTCCAGTACCACGGCAATTCCTGCCTGGTGGAGTGCCTTGACCATTTCTTTGAATTCAAGATGCTGCCCATCGTTGTCGCGGGTGGAGGCATACTGCGCATGCGGTGAAAAGAAATTCAGAGGCATGTAGCCCCAATAGTCACTTTCGTGAGGGTCGCGCTGAAATATGGGCATCAGTTCGACGACCGTAATGCCGAGCTCCTTCAAATACGGGATCTTCTCCACCAGCCCGGAGTAGGTTCCCGCACGCGAAGGATGTACGCCAGAATTCGGGTTCTTGGTGAAGCCCTTTACGTGGAGTTCGTAAATGATTGCTTCGGATTCGGGACGCGGTCCAACATCTCCTGACCAATCGAACTCGAGAGTATGCCCGGTGAGCACTCCTAGAGGAGCTTTTCCTGCGTTGGGGCCTGGTGCGATGGCCAGCTTGCGGTCAAACTCTGGCGGGAAGAAAACACACTTAGCATAAGGATCGAGCAAGACTTTGTCGGGATCGAAGGTGTGAAGCTGAGATACAGTCTGCCCGGAGACCGAGTAGGCATAATAACGGGCACCGCGCATTTCGCTGAGGGGAAGCCTACAGTGCCAGATTCGTCCTGATTTATTACCGACAAAATCGAATTGGAACATTAGGATTGGGTTTGCGAAATCGCTAGCGGAATAGAGCAACAGAGTGACCTTGTCAGCATGCTCGGCATAGACAGCAAAATTGAATGCATGCTCCTCTTCGACCCAGGTAGCACCGAGAGGTAAGGGAAGTCCTTCCGCTTCTGCCCACCTGCGGCGGCGCGGATACGTAGTCGTTGTCAGATATGGAATCACGACTCCGCTTCTGCTGTTATCACCACTGACTGACACACTGCACCGTCCTGGAAAGTATCGCCGGTAAACAGCTGCGCTGGGAATTTGACCGCCACAATGGTGTTTCCTGCGATGGTCTGCACCGTCACCGGTGGCGTTCTGCTCCACTTTTGGATTGACTTGTCGTCCCGATTGCCACCGCTTCGAGGCAGTCAGAGCGATGCGGTCCTGGAACTTTGCTCGACTGATACTTCCCGAGCAATGCCGGCGGCCTTTTTAGCGAAGTCGTAGGTGGCTTTCAGGTTGCCGCCGAAGAAACGCACTTTGCCTTTTATGTCTCGTTCCAGAAGCGTATGTCCGTTCGCATCGGTGAAACGGCAGTGAACCGTCATGGAGGTCTCTCCCGCGACGGTGGTGACTTGACGCGCGCGTTCGCTGCCTTGCTTAAAACCCTTGACCGTGCTGTGCAGCACGATTGTGTCCGGATGCTCCGTGGCGTTACGGTCGCCATCGCGATAAACGTTTTTAAATCCGCCTTTCTTCTGAAGTTGCCGAATCAGGTTTTCGTAGATTGCTACTTGGAACTCGGTGGGCAGCTTAATTTCATCGGATTGGATCATTTCCACCTTGATCCCGGTTGGCCTTGCCTGACTGGCCTTCTTCTGATCCCGAGAGACAGGTCCGCCGAGACACATTGGACTGACTAGACAAGTAAGAACTGCGGCTCGAAAAAAAGTTCTCATGGGTTTTGCTCCGTGGTTTCACCTAGTTTCGACGTCTTAGGACTGCCTGAACTTTCGTTCGCGACTATTGTGCGTGCCCCCTGCGCGACGAGCTGCTGTTTGAGCAGTTCGGCTTTAGCAACTGCCATGGTGAAGATCACGCCATGCAGGCCGCCGTCGCCGTCGCGATATTGAATCGTTAACGTATCGAGATTGGAGCGAAAGAGGCTTAGAAATCGTCCGGATCCGTAGGGGCCAAACATTGAAAGCGTACCAACTTTTCCGTGGATCACTCGCTGAGTGTCACTTCCAGTGACAACGTCGATAATGGAAGACGCAGGAATTTCAATGGCATTTTTCGAATGAACGAACTGCAAATTCCCCTTTTCGACTGCCAAGGTCCCATTGCTGTCGTCTTTGAAGCCAGAGAGCCCGGTTACCAGAGTTGTCTTCGTTGGCTCCGAGATTGTTGGTACGCCGGGACTTTGAGCCCGGCCGAGAGGAGACAGCGCGAGCATCGCGAAGGTCATCGTGAGCAACAGAGAGTTACGGATCATTGCCGAAATTTCTATGCCGCTCGCATCCTGAGTCGTCCGCGGGCACAGCGGCACAGTGGGGTCCGATAGTTTCATTATTGAGACGACCTCCTTGAAAGAACTTAAGCAGCTTCCATCTGACTAACTAGGCACGCCGATTGCCGAACGCTCCTTCACGATGAAGTCACTAACATATGTTGGAGTTCTGCGAAAAAAGTGGGAGCCGCTGGAAGGCCGTGCCCGCCCGCCAACGGGCAGGTGGACCTCATCAGGTCGAATAGCGGACGTCCAGGGCTGTCAAGCCTGGACCGAAAATACAGGTCGGTATCGAGCGTCACCCTCCGGCAGCTCCGGCAATGCTGGCCGAAAGGAGCGACGAGGTGATGCTGATGGCATGCTCCGCATTCCCCACAAAATTGAACGCCTGCTTCTCTTCTATTCACGTGGCACCCAGGGATAAAGGGGTTCCTCGTGTTTGTGCCCGTGTTGGGTGTTTTGGAGAGAGACTTCGAACGGGTTCGCATCGAATGCGTGGTCCTTGTCAGCTGCTTCATCAGTTGGGTTACTCATGTTTTCATAATCTAGTTCTCGGCCCTAAGTTGAGCCGCTCGCTCGCAAAAAAGTGGCGCTTCCCGCCTTCGCCGGTTTTGAACCCGGGTTCGAGCAACGCTTCGATCTCTCCGTCACTTCACGCAGCCATTCGAAAGCAGTTGTTGAGAGCATCTCCTCCGTGACGCGCCAGCACCAGTTTCCACCTGTACGACCAGGTACGTTCATTCGGCTTCCAACGCCCAGGTCTAGAACATCCTGAAGCGGCGCAACACTCAAGGCTGCCGCCGAAGACCATGCCAAATCGACCAGCGCCGGTGCTGCTTCGGCACAATTGTTGAGTTTGCGCTTGAGGTAGCTCGATAGAGTTTCTTTCTGGGAATCGGGCAATAGTTCAAACCATTCCCGCGTTGGCGGATTGTCATGAGTACCCGTATACGCGACCGTGTTGCTCACAAAATTGTGCGGAAGATAAGGATTGTCAGTGTGGCCGTCGAACGCGAACTGTAAGACTCGCGTGCCTGGCACCTGAAATTGATCGCGCAGCAACGTCACGTCCTCAGTGATAGTCCCCAGATCCTCGGCGATGAATGGAAACCGCCCCAGTTCTCTCGCGAGCTCCTGGAAAAAGCTGCTTCCTGGACCGGTCACCCACTCGCCGGACTGCGCGGTATTCGCGCCCGCTGGCACATGCCAGGCAGCCGCAAAACCCCGGAAGTGATCCAGGCGAATCACATCTACGTGACCGAGCAGAGTGCGAATCCTGTCGATCCACCATCGATAGCCGGTCGAACGAAGCGCATCCCAGTTGTAGACGGGATTTCCCCATAGCTGTCCTTTAGCGCTGAAATAGTCGGGAGGAACTCCCGCGACGAAGCGCGGCTTTCGCCGTTCATCCAACAGGAACAATTCCGGGTTCGCCCATGCGTCACTCGAATCCGGCGAAACAAAGAACGGAATGTCGCCAATCAGACTGATGCCCTTAGCATGAGCGTATTCCTTGATCCTATCGGCTTGCCGAAGTAGCAGAAATTGCTCGAAGCGAAAGCGATCGATTTCCCTGGTTAATTCTCGACGTGCTTTAGTTAAGGCAGCAGGCTTTCGCTGGATCAAATCCTCGGGCCACTCGAGGTAATAGGAATTGTCAAACTTGTTCTTGAGCGCTCGAAAGAACGCATAGTCCTCGAGCCAACTTCCCTGTGTTGCGCAGAATTCCTCATAAGGGGGACGAAGATCACGGCGCTCGCCGGACCAGAATCTCCTCCATGCCTTTTCGAGCAGTCCCTCTTTGAAGGGAATAACGCAATCATAGTCGACACGATCGGAAGGGAAGTGTGAAGCGCAGTCACTCGCGTCGAGCAGCCCCTCCGAAATTAAGGCCTCCGGGCTGATGAGCAGGCCATTGCCCGCGAACGAAGATAGCGATTGGTATGGTGAATTCCCATAGCCGGTAGGACCCAGAGGCAATGCCTGCCACCAGCCTTGGCCAGCGTCATGGAGCTGGTCAACCCAAGAGAACGACGATGGACCTAAATCACCGATTCCATGCCTTGAGGGCAGGGACGTAACATGCAGCAGGATGCCGGAACTGCGGTATTCGGACGGAAACGGCGGAAGCATTCTCGCATCGGAACCGGCGCTCATGAGGGACCCGCTGCAGACGAACACAATGAGTTGTTTACCATGCTCTGTGCCTCAGTCACGATCGAGTTCAGATGCTGCTCGCTTTGGAAGCTTTCGGCGTAGATTTTGTAAATGTCCTCTGTCCCTGAAGGGCGGGCAGCGAACCAGCCGGTTTTCGCGACGACCTTTAAGCCTCCGATCCGGGCATCATTGCCGGGCGCCCGCGTCAACTTGGCCATGATGGGCTCGCCTGCGAGATTCAACTCTTTGACTGCATCTGGCGAAAGCTTTTCCAATTTTCGTTTCTGCTCGGGAGAGGCCGGGGCGTCAATACGAGTGTAGTAAGAAAATCCGAACTCGGCTGTCAATTCGCGATAGTGCTCACCCGGATCTTTGCCCGTGCGCGCGGTGATTTCCGCTGCCAGAAGATCCATCAGGTGACCGTCTTTGTCGGTGGTCCAAACCGTACCGTCGAGGCGAAGAAAACTGGCTCCAGCACTCTCTTCTCCCCCGAAACAGTACGAGCCCTCGAAGAGGCCGGGCACAAACCACTTGAACCCTACCGGCACTTCGCGCAAAGACCGGCCGAGCTTGTCTACCACCTTATCGATCATGCTGCTGCTTACCAGTGTCTTGCCAACTGCTGCTCCGTTCCGCCACTGCGGCCGATGCGTCAGCAAGTACCGTATCGCTACTGCGAGGTAATGGTTCGGGTTCATCAGTCCGTCTGTCGGCGTGATAATTCCGTGTCGGTCTGCATCCGGATCATTTGCAAAAGCGACTTGATACCGATCTTTCAACGCCACAAGTCTGGCCATGGCGTAAGGACTGGAACAGTCCATGCGGATCTTGCCGTCGTGGTCCACGGTCATGAAGGAAAAGGTCGGGTCAATGATTGGATTGACGACCGCAATATCGAGCCCGTACATCGCATTGATGGATTCCCAATACGGGAGAGCGGCCCCGCCTAAGGGATCGACGCCAAGCCGCAACTTCGCGCCACGAATAGCTTCCATATCGACCACATTCTCGAGATCCCTCACGTACGGGAGAATCAAATCCTCATGATGGGTGATGGACGCCGCAACGGCTTTGTTGAGAGCCAGTCGTTTCACATCCTGATTGCCCGCTCGCAGCAATTCGTTCGCCCGGGTTTCCACCCAATGGGTTACGTCGGTGTCCGCAGGCCCTCCGTTCGGCGGGTTGTACTTAAAGCCTCCATCCTCTGGTGGATTGTGCGATGGGGTAATCACAATTCCATCCGCGAAATGTTCTTTGCGATTGCGGTTGTACACGAGAATGGCACGTGAAATGACGGGCGTTGGTGTCACGCCGTCATTTTGCTGAATGACAGTCTCCACGTTGTTCGCCACTAGCACTTGAAGCGCAGTCTGCTGTGCAGGACCGGACAGTGCATGGGTATCTTTGCCCATATACAGGGGACCGTCCGTTCCTCGCGAGCGCCGGTAGTCGCAAATTGCCTGCGTAATAGCAAGGATGTGGGCTTCCGTGAACGTGCCTTGCAAAGGGGAGCCACGGTGTCCGCTAGTGCCGAAACTCACAAACTGGTTGGCATCTTGCAAGTCAGGGCACCGCTCGAAATACTCCTTCTCCAGCCGAGCGACATCCACCAGCATCTCTTTAGGTGCCGGTTTGCCTGCGTGCGGCGAAAGCGAGCGTCGATGTCCTGCAGTTCCCGCTGACGGTGTTTCTAGGGTATCGGACATGGTTCTGCCTTCCAGATATCGCGAGCATATTCGGCAATGGTGCGGTCGCTCGAGAATTTTCCAGAGCTGGCTACGTTCAGGATGGCTTTGCGGGCCCATTCGCCGGAATTTGCATATAACGCTCCGGCGGCTTCTTGTGCCTGGCAATACGATGTGAGGTCCGCCAGGTGCATGTAGTAATCGCCGTTCGTCAAAAGCGTGTCGCGCAACGGAGCAAAGATTCCCGGTTCGTTCCGGCTGAAATAGTCCGAGAAAATGAGATCCAATGCCGCTCGCGTCTCTGGCTCATTGGCGTAATGCCAGTGGGGGTTGTACCAGCCACGATTGTTTTCCACTTGCTCAGCGGTGAGGCCGAACAGGAAGAAATTCTCTTCACCGGCTTCCTCGGCCATTTCGATGGTCGCGCCATCGCGGGTCCCTACCGTCAGGGCTCCATTCATCATGAACTTCATATTGCTTGTTCCGCTCGCTTCATATCCGGCCGTGGAGATTTGGTTCGAGACATCGCTCGCGGGTATCAAGCGTTCAGCAAGAGAGACGTTGTACTCGGGCAGAAAGACAACGTTGATTTTGCCGCGTGTTGCAGAGTCGCCGTCGATGGTCGCGGCGAGGTTGTTGATCAATTTGATGATGAGCTTCGCGAGATGATATGAGGGCGCGGCTTTTCCGGCAAAGAAAAACGTGCGCGGCACAATCTCGATGTTTGGATTCGCTCGCAGCCGGTTGTAGACCACCACAATCCGCAACGCGTTCAGCAGTTGTCGCTTGTACTCATGGATACGTTTGATCTGGCAGTCGAAGATTGTGTCTGGGTCCACCTCTTGTCCCGACGTCGACTTCAGCCAATCCGCGAACCGCACCTTGGCTTGACGCTTCGAAGCGAGAAATGCATTCCGCAAGCCGCTGTCATCGGCAACTGCTCTCAATGCTGTCAGTTCGCTAAGGTCAGTGATCCACCCCTCACCAATGGCATCCGAAATCGCGCCGGCTAGTTTGGGATTTGCTTGCAGCAACCAGCGCCGAGGAGTCACCCCATTGGTCTTATTGCTGAAGCGCTCCGGGTACATCTCCGCCAGATCCTTCACGGTGGTCGCGCGCAAGAGTTTGGAGTGGATTGCAGCGACGCCATTGGTGCTGTGCGAGCCAACAATTGCCAGATTGGCCATGCGGATTTTGCGTTGGCCGCCTTCTTCGACAAGGCTAACGCGAGATTCGCGACCGTCATCGCCTGGGAAGCGGCGGCGAACCTCGTCCAGGAGACGCCGGTTGACCTCGTAGATGATCTCCAAATGGCGTGGAATAAACATCTCGAATAACTCTACAGGCCACTTCTCAAGCGCTTCCGGGAGCAGCGTGTGATTTGTATATGCCAGCGTCTTCTTGGTCAAATCCCACGCCTGGTCCCATCCCAAGTGGGCGTCATCCAGCAAAATTCTCATTAGCTCGGTGACCGTCAACGATGGATGCGTATCATTCAGCTGGATTGCCGCCTTCTCGGGCAACTGCTCCCAATCTATATTGAACCGTCGGAACCGTCGGACGATATCAGCGAGCGAACAAGCCACTAAGAAATATTCCTGGACGAATCGCAGCCCCTGGCCCACAGTTGTTGAATCGTTGGGATAGAGCACGCGTGTGATCGACTCGGCCCCAAGAGTTTCCGCTAGTGCGCCTACGAAATCACCGGCACCAAATTCCTGAATATCGAAGGCATCCGCCGCTGCCGCAGCCCACAGTCGCAGTGTGTTGATGGTCTTCCCACCGTACCCAACGATTGGGCGATCGAACGGTATGCCGAACCATGTTGACGGTCGAGAGGGTACCGGCTGAAAACTGCCTCCGGTCAGCTTGAACGAGCAACCCAGCTTCACTTCCACCATCTCGACAGGTCGCGCGACCTCCCAGGGGTCGCCCCAGCGGATCCAATTGTCGGGATTTTCCTTTTGCCATCCGTCAACAATGGTTTGTTTGAACATGCCGTACTCATAGCGCAGACCGTATCCCGTGGCCGGAAGTTGCATGGTGGCCATGGACTCCAGGAAGCACGCTGCCAGGCGCCCTAGACCTCCATTACCGAGACCCGCATCAGGTTCCTGCTCGAGCAGTTCGAGCCAATCGAGTCCTTTCTCCTTTACGGCGTATTGAACTAGGGGGCTAAGCAAAAGGTTACTTATGTTGTTCGTCAGCGAGCGGCCGATCAGAAATTCCATGGAGAGGTAGTAAACGCGTTTGGCGTTTGCTTTTTCATACGTGCTTCTGGTTAGTGCCCAGCGCTGAGCGAGCACGTCTCGAATGGAATGTGAAAATGCCTCGAAACGCTCGCGCGCGGTCGCGATGCGCGGGTCGATGACGCGGTCGAAAACCAAGTGTCGGTCATAGAAGGCGTTTTCTGAGCCGGCAAATGCGACCGGGCCGCACCCGTACTGTTTGAGAAGTTCCGAAACGCGCCATTCCTCTGGTGTTCTGGGGGGGATCTGAACACCTTCCACGGGTTTAACAATTTTTGTGCTCATTGAATATCCTCGACTCCTAGATTCATAAATTCGCCAACAAGTCCTGCACATCCAGGCTCCACCGGCTCTTGACGAAACCCTCCAACTACGAAGGGGCCGGCTCGCTCAGAATGCAACGGACCGTGTCGCGCGCGATCAGAAGCTCCTCATCAGTTGGGATCACGAAGGCATGCAGCTTCGAATCCTGTGTGCTGATCTGACCTTCGCATCCCACCGTCTGCTGATTTCTCTTTTCGTCCAGCTTCAATCCCGCCCATTCCAAACCTGAGCATATTCGCGTTCGGATATCCGCCGAGTTCTCCCCGATCCCACCGGTGAAAACAATCGCATCCGAGCCGCCCATGCCTGCGAGAAATGCTCCAATGTATTTTTTTGCGCGATAACAAAACACCTCGATCGCCAGACGTACGCGTCGGTCGTCGTTGCCTTTGAGTTCCTCTTCTAATACTCGTACATCGTTTGTCAGCCCGGAGATGCCAAGCAATCCGGACTGGGTGTTCAGCAGCGTCTCGGCTTCGCTTGGGGATAGGCCCTCTTTGGTAGCAATCAAGCTCACAATCGCCGGGTCTATGTCCCCCGACCGTGTCCCCATCACCAAACCCTCCAGCGGTGTCATGCCCATCGATGTGTCTACGGACCGACCACCGCGAATCGCCGCCGCCGAGCACCCATTTCCCAGGTGCAACGTGATCACGTTCGTTTGCTCTTTGCTCATTCGACGCAATGCTCCGTAGCGTTCGGCAACGTAGCGGTGCGAGGTCCCATGAAATCCATAGCGCCGAATGCGATGACGACGGTATAAGTGGTAAGGAATGGCATAAAGGTAAGCGTGCTCGGGAATCGAATGGTGAAAGGAAGTGTCAAACACCGCGACCTGCGGCAGCTTTGGGCCGAATACTTGCCGCGCCGCCAAGATTCCCTTGATGTTATTCGGGTTGTGCAGCGGGGCTAACTCGATACAGTCCTCGATCCCCTTCAGCACCTCGTCGGTGATTCGCTTAGACTCCTCAAACAACTCGCCGCCGTGAACGACGCGATGGCCGACGGCATGCACATCATTGACGCCTTGGATTTCGTCGATTCCGGAAGCATCCGAGGCGATCCACTGCATTAGGTGTTCCAGCGATGCCTGCATGTCTCGCGTTGAGGCAGCGAACTTCCTGCGCAAACCATCCTGCATCAGCACCGCGATCACTACTTCTCCACCAAACCGGTCAATCTGTCCCCGGCACAGGCGCACGTCTTTATTCTCGGCGATTGCATCACGATCCGTGGCGATCAACTGAAACTTCAGACTGGAGCTTCCCGCGTTGAGCACAAGGACATTCATTAGCGTAAAGGGCTTTCCTCCTGGTGTTGCGCAGATCTGGGTCTTGTTTGGACGCCTGCTCGGGTCATCTCAACCCTCCCGAGTTAGTGTGCCGAGTAGGGCCATCTCCATCCTGTAATCTCGGGGCTGTCGATGCCATGCTTGTAAGCGTGCGCGCGGCAAGCGATCTGGGCGTTGCGAAATTTCTCCTTGGCATGGCCACCGATGTTCTGCAACCGCGGGACGCGGTCGATGGCATCAATAGCCAGACTGAAGCGGTCAACCTCGTTGTTGATCGCCAACTCCATTGGTGTGTTGATGTTGCCTTTCTCTTTATAGCCGCGCACGTGCATGTTGCTGTGGTTGTGGCGGCGGTAGGCCAGGCGGTGAATCAGCCAGGGGTATCCGTGAAAGTTGAAAATGATCGGTTTATCGCACGTGAAAAGAGAGTTGAAGTCCGCGTCAGTCAAACCGTGGGGATGCTCCGTGCTCGGTTGTAGCTTGAAAAGATCGACAACGTTAAGGAAACGGATCTTGATATCGGGAAATTCCTGCCGCAGCAGCACCGTTGCAGCCAAGGCTTCCTGCGTCGGGATGTCTCCAGCAGAAGCCATTACTAGGTCGGGTTCGCCTCCCTGGTCGTTGCTGGCCCAATCCCAGATGCCGATGCCTTTGGTGCAGTGCTCGATCGCGGCATTCATGTCCAGGTACTGAAGATGCATCTGCTTGTCGGACACGATCACGTTGATGTAGTTCTCGCTCCGTAGACAATGATTGGCCACCGACAGCAGGCAGTTAACGTCGGGGGGGAGGTAAATGCGCGTGACTGCGGCGCTCTTGTTCAGCACGACGTCCAGGAACCCGGGATCCTGGTGCGTGAAACCGTTGTGGTCCTGCCGCCAAACCGTCGAAGTGATCAGCAGGTTCAGCGAGGCGATCTTCTGACGCCAGGACAGATGGTTGCAGATGGACAGCCACTTGGCGTGCTGGTTGAACATGGAATCGATGACGTGGACAAAGGCTTCGTAGGAGGAGAGGAAACCATTGCGCCCGGTGAGCAGATAGCCCTCGAGCATGCCTTCCATAGTGTGCTCGCTGAGCATCTCGATGACCCGTCCGTCCGTCGCCAGTTCGCTGCCATCCTCGTCTTCCGGGAAATATTCGGCGATCCAAAATTTCTTGGAAACCTGATAAACCGCCTGTAATTTGTTGGAGGCAGTTTCGTCCGGCCCGAATACGCGGAAGTTATTCATGTTTGACTTCATCACGTCGCGCAGGAAGTTCCCCAGGGGCGGGACATTTTCGGCTTCGATGGTTCCCGGCTGATCCACCTTCAGGGCGTAATCGCAAAAGTCAGGTAAGCGCAGCGCCTTTTTGAGGACGCCACCATTGGCGTGCGGGTTGGCGCTCATGCGGCGGTTCCCGGTGGGCGCGAGTTCCTTGAGTTCCGGAATCAGCTTGCCATGCTGGTCAAACAGCTCATCGGGCTTTTGGTCGCGCATCCACTTCTCGAGGATTCGCAGTTGTTCGGGATTCTTCTTGACCTCGGCCAAAGGGACTTGATGAGCACGCCAAAAACCTTCAAGACGATGACCGCCTACTTCCTGAGGTGCGCCCCAGCCTTTCGGAGAGCGCAACACGATCATCGGCCAGCGTGGCCGCTTGGCAATGCCGGTCGCCCGGCACTCTTGTTGATGCTTCTGGATGTCGAGAACGCAGTGTTCGACGGTCGCAGCCATTGCCTGGTGCATGCTGTCAGGATCCGAGCCCTCCACGAAGTAAGGTGTCCATCCGCAGCCCCGAAACAAGTTCTCCAGTTCTTCGTGTGTAATGCGCGCCAGCAGAGTGGGATTGTTAATCTTGTAGCCATTCAGGTGCAGGATGGGCAGCACTGCCCCATCGCGAATAGGGTTCAGAAACTTACTGATGTGCCAGGAGGTGGCGAGCGGGCCGGTTTCAGATTCACCATCGCCGACTACCGCCGCTACGATCAACTCTGGATTGTCGAACGCTGCGCCGCACGCATGGGAAAGCACGTATCCCAGTTCGCCTCCTTCGTGAATCGAACCAGGAGTTTCTGGCGTGCAGTGGCTCCCAATGCCGCCGGGGAAGGAAAACTGCTTGAAGAACTCGAGCAGACCAACTTCGTCCTCGCTTTTATCCGGATAGATTTCGGAGTATGTGCCCTCCAGGTATCCTGGCCCTAGAACTCCTGGCGCCCCGTGGCCAGGGCCGGCCATGAAAATCATGTCGAGATCGAATTTCTTGATCAGTCGGTTCAGGTGCATATAGATGAAAGCTAGCCCTGGGCTCGAGCCCCAATGTCCGAGCAGGCGGTTCTTGATCTGCTCAGGCTTCAGCGGTTCCTTTAGCAACGGATTCGCCTGGAGGTAGATCATCCCAAGTGCCAAGTAGTTGCACGCTCGCCAGTAGGCATGGATTTTTCTCAGTTCCTCCGAAGTCAAAGGTGTTCCTTCCACCGTCGAGCGCGCCTTCCCATATGCGCTCAGAGAGTGAGGTGCGGGTTCTTCAAGTAGTACTCTCGACGTCATTTTTTTCTCCTTACCTTTCCACTCTGCGTGAGGCAGGCTTCCTTCGCGATTCTTCCGAAAACACCCTCACCACTGGTAATTCACCCACCGCAGGTAGTGCCGCACTTTGAGCTGTTCGCCGAATCGTAGGAGACTTTTTCTTTGCCGTTCCGCGGCTTTGTTCTTGATTCGCACGGCGGCCCTTTCCGCATGTGCACCTCGGTGCCTCTGCGTTTAAAGGAGACTTCATCCATCGCGAACTTCATGAGGTGGATGCCTCGACCGTGCTCCGCCAGCAGCCTTTCCGGGGCCAGAGGATCCGGAATGGCAGTGGGGTCAAATCCATTCCCGTGGTCCTTAACGATCAGCCAGACTCCCTTTCCTCGTTCGCACCGGCAGCGAACCTCAACTAACTTGTCAGGATCCATCTTGTTGCCGTGGATGACTGCATTGCTCAAAGCTTCCTGCAAGGCCATTTCGATGGCGAACTCGTTGCCCTCGATGTAGCGCCACGCTTCTATGAGTCGCATCAATTGTTGCACCATTGGCGAGATGGCTCCGATTTCGCTCGGCATCCACGCTTCCAGTTCGAGTAGCGAATTGCTCCTCTGTATTCCGGCAAACTTTGGCTGCGAGGCCTGCATATAATTCGAAGAACATGTTTTATTCATCGCGCAGTGTTCTCCGTTCAGCTATGCACCAACCGTTATGCTCTCGCATGTCTATGGGCAATGAGGGTGCCAAGCCCTGCTATTCGCAAGTTGTTGAGGATATGGAGCGAATCCTAGACAGTCGCGACCGATGCCGACCGTATGTGGGCACTACCGCGATTTCGGTCAGCGGAACGCAGACCGAAGGCTCGGTGAGAGTCAAATCGTGTCGATGATGAGAGAAAGTGACTTCTTATCGCTGTCACTCGTGGTCCCGCCCGTGCTTTCCCGAGGCGTCGTCCACTTGCCATCGGTTTTCGTGGGTGCCCGGAAATCGGCAGCATATTACCGAGTGGACGGTACAAGCGGGCTATTCCGGTTTTGTCGAACTCTCTCCCCGCCACTATCTCATAAAGCAGTCAAGCACTTGCCTGATCCCCAAGAATGCGCCGGCGTTCGGTGGTCTGATTGCTCTCCGGAGAGGCAGACTCAAATGCACAGGATTAGGAGGCCCCTATGGCAACCTTTATCACACCGGCGAACGTAACAATTGATCTGGCACTGGAGGGGGGACTTGTTGACGCTGCCTTCACCTCACACGAATGCGCCTACTGTCTATCGTCAATCGTATCGGGACAACAATGGGTACGGCAGAAGATCTACGAACCCTCCGCTGACAACGGTCCGCGCTACCGTCGCTATCACGCCGATCTCTTCGCTGGCGAAGAATTAAGCTGTTGGGAAAAACGCGCATTGGAACTGGAAATCGCCCGGACTGCTCGAACTGGCGTTCGTGTCATGTAAATGGAGATGGACACTCCGCGCGTCCCTTGGTGACGGATACTAATCATTCTATCGGTCGAATTACATAGGGGATGCAGAAGTCGCAGAAACCGAACTGGCGTGTGAGACATCCAGGTTTTCATGGTTCATAAGTATCCTATTTATTGCCACACAATGATGGGCGCTCTTCTGGAACGCACTGCGATGGGCACACGGTAAGTCCCGTCACTGCCTGACGGTCAGCACGGGGCATCCAGCGCCGCACACGATCTCAAACGCTGTGGCCCAGGGCCTATGCGAAATGGTGCCGGCTAGAGATGCTCGGTGTAAACCTAATATGATCAGCTCTACTCTCTTGTCCAAAGCAACCTGCAAGATTTTCTCACTTGGTATTCCGAACTGGACGACAAACTCAGTTTCGATTGCGGCCTCTTCGTCACGAGGCACTAACTGCTCGAGCCGCCGGACGCAAGTCATTCGCGCATTCTCTCTCATGGACACGATTTCGGATGAGGTGTACCAGCCGGGGATTTGCGGTACAGGAGCCGCTGGAACCACATGTAGCAGGATCAGTCTTGCTTTGGATTGCTTGGCAAGTAACACCGCCTGTGGCAGTGCACAGAGCGAAGCTTCGTTGAAATCCGTCGCAAACAGAAATGTCCGAATTTCGCTCGTCAAGTCAATTCGGCTGTCCTGATATGAGTATGGGCCGACAGTTAGGACAGGACAGCTCGCGTCTCGAAAGACTTGCTCGGCAACGGATCCCAAGAGCATTTTTTCAATGCCCCGCCGGCCGTGTGTTCCGACAACGACCAGGTCGACTTGTTTTTGGAGGATTATTGCTTGCAGTTCGTCCCAGATTCGGCCACTGCGGATGATAAACGCATGATCTAGACCGTTCAGTGACCCATCGTGAAGCAAGTCACGCTGGAGTTGTTGTACCTCGTCCGAGGCTCCTTGATAGGCGAGTTGCAGCGCTTCCACTCCGGCCATCAGATAGGCCGCCGGCGAAACGACATGAGCAACATATAGTTTCGCTCCGTAATGCCGAGCAATGGCCAACGCATGATGAAGAGGCTTCACGGAAGTGGGCGACAGATCCGTTGCTATCAAAACGGACTTCACCCGCAGATCTAGAGCTGGTCCAGCGCAGGACATAGCGATACCTCTTCCCCTGCTGCGGTTGGTGTCCCGTTATTATCCGGGAACACTACCGCGTCGTAGATCAGAGTGGCGGCACGGTCATGGCTGATCGAAGTGCTGACACAAAGATCGTAGAGCCTCGGATCGAGCCAATCTCTCTTGTAGTATTGGTGAATATATTCAGCTCGTTTAGAATCCATGCCTGTGAGGAGGGCTTGAATGTCGGTGTGTTCGGGCCAACGAGCCCGTGGCGTCTGGACTGGTTTCTCGAGAAGTGGATAGACAAGGACATTCAAGACGTCCGCCCGGTCCCGCAGCAAGCTTTGGGCTCCGCGTCCAACGACGACGCACTCTCCGGAATCCGCCGCTGCCTGGATAAGTTGCGTGACGAGGGCATGGACAGAATTATCGTCAACCTCATCTAGCGAACGAGGGGATACGCAGGGACAACAGGCTGCCGGATTAATCCCCGCACATCGCAGACGGCGCCACCAGCGAGCCGCCTGTTCATCGAACTGAGTCGCAGTTGCGAAGTCCAGATCAGCGATGCGGACGATGCGGTCCACCAAGTGATGGTCAAGGAGTTCCCACCCCAACTTCCGTGCAATCAAGGAAGCCATTTGTGCTCCGTCACTTCCGCACTCGTGCATAATTGTGATTACTCTGATCACGGTTTCTCCTGTTTCGGTTCTGCGGTAGGAGCTTTATCGCTCAGTCCAGATCGCTTCTCCGCGATCCAAATCATCACTTTGCAATTTGCAGCAAGCACCGTGTCCAGGGACAAGCGGAGCCGCAATATGCAGTCCAGGATTGATGCTCGCGCGGTCGTCCTCATGATTGCGACCGCCCTGGCTAGCGGATCAAGCTCCGCGATGACGATCTTGAGATCGATCTGCAATAGGAAATTGCGAAATTCCCCCAGCTTCGAATCATTGCCATTCAAAAGATGTTCGGGGTGGGTGCAATTGTGATTTATATACCTCGACTCGGAACGGGCAATTTCGTGAAGACTGTTTGTGATTGCGGCCTCAATCGTCACCCGTTTAACCCATTCCGTGAGTTGCTTATGGAAAGGGAGAGGATGCGCCCCGTCCGTGGCCAGTTCGCGTGCCTGGCTGACTGATCGTTCCGCAGCTCCTAAGTCGCCCGTAATTAGGAACGCCAGCCTCAACAAGATTTCACGTTCGTTCTCAAAACGGGCCTGGATTTCCAACGTCGACGCGCGCTTCGCCTCGGCTATCTTTTTATTAGTTGAATGGATGCAAGGCATATTCGACGCCTCCTAAGGGGGCCGCGCCCGGGCGAGTCAGGGACCGCCCGGGCGGGTGAGGGGGGCACTGTGGACGAAGGAAGCACCTCAAAGAGACTGCACCTGAACAGCCCAAGCTCCGACGAGCCGGCCTTCCCATTTGACTGCTAGGCCGTCATTCTCGTGACTGGATGCTGCTCGGAGCATTTTCCGTTCCTACTCTGCGATCATGTTCGATCGTCACACCACGGGTATGGGCACACGGCGTGCCAAGTTGGCGGGCTGCTATCTCATTGATGGCGTGCTGAATCGCGCACACGCTTCGAAGCCTGGTTGCCGCGATGCGGGCATTGCCCAAATGGCGGCAAGCGATCGATACCTTGAAGTTCGTTACGCTGCCGGATGAAGCTTCCCTATCATTAAGCTTGGACTTCCACGCTCGTCCGGCGGACCAGATTCTCATCTCCCGGAGCAATACCGGGATAGGACATGTAGTGTTCCGTGTCTCTGGCAAATGCCAGACAGTTCTTCGCCGGATGTAGGCCAATGAGCAGACGGTCGCCCGATCGTACCTGATCCGTTGCCAGCAACCTTGCCAGAGGATGAATCAGGAAGCGTTCCATGGCACGGTTCAGGTGTCTGGCCCCGCAGAGCTGATCCGTGCCTTCATCCAACAAAAATTGCCGCGCTTCTTCGCTGATCCGAAAAAGAAAGGGCCTGTTTGTTGCATGGCTAATTCGGGATTGCACTTTCTGGAGCTCGATCTGAAGCACTTGCTCAAGCTGTTCGCGCCTCAAGGGGCGGAAGACTACCAGCTTGTCCAGTCGGTTGATGAACTCCGGTGAAAACTTGTGCCGTGCCGTTTCGATTGCTGTGCATTCCAGCTTTTCATCGACATGGTTTGTGATCGTCTCGGATGGACGAATGAACCCCATGCCACCGGTCATTAACTCTGTTATCTGGACAGCACCGAGGTTGGAAGTCATGAAGATGATGGTTTGCGATAAGTCGACAAGGCGGTTGTCGCCAAGTGTCAGAATGCCTTTGTCCAGTATCCCGAGCAATATCTGCCACAACGCGTCACTTGCCTTTTCGATTTCGTCGAACAGCAAGAAACTGAGTTTCAGGTCGTCTTGATGACTCTTGGCCAGCGCCTCCTGCGTGATAAAAGGATGTGTTTCACGATGCCCGACATAGCCCGGAGGGGAACCAATGAGTTTGGAGATTGCGTGCGAATGCTGGAATTCTGCGCAATCCACCTTAATTACGGCCCGCTCGTCTCCGAACAAGATCTCTGCAGCGGCTTCCACAAGGCGCGTCTTTCCGACGCCTGTGGGGCCCAGAAACAGAAGGTTTCCTACGGGACGCCCAGGTGCATTTAGCCCGGCGCAGAAGACTTGATAGAGTCCCAGGAGGGCCCGCACAGCGTCATCTTGCCCGACGATTCGCTGTCTCAGAGCTTCCTCGAAATGGCACCAGGCGGCATTCTGGGGATGCGGATCCAATATTCCCTTGGTCTCAAATCGAACTGCTGTTGACATGGCGTTTTGTTTCCTTCCGAGCTACGAGCGATGGTTTGCGAGCTCTGTGAAGTCCAGAGTTGCGTTCCATGATGTGTATGGGCAAGTTGGCTGCCAAATTCGAATTTGTTACTTCATTGATAGCAATCGGCGATCGCAAGATGACTCGCGCGCGGGCTGCCCTGATTAGGGCGACGCCGTTCAAACAGCAACCGGAACAATGAACAAGAGCCATTTCATCTAAATCCCACGCCCAAAACGAGTCTGAGTTGCTGCACCTGAGAGTAGATATGTCGGAGGGAAGAACTGAAGAATGTGCGCGAGAGCTGTTGTGGAGCCTTGTGAATTACGGTTGTCATGACTCCCCTTGAACGCTGGACCTAGAATCTGTACACAGTGCCGGCCGATGGCCGGGCCCTATGAGTGGCCGTGCCGGTATGCAGCGCAATCCTATTAGAAGCCCGGGGACTGATACACGAAATTCACAACATTCGAGGCGCACCATCAGGTTGTCTTGTCGTATTCGCACCTGAAAATCGGTGTGGCCTGAGTCTGGCGTGAAATGACCACACGCCGCGACCACCTAGGACCTACTCTTCGCGACTGCAAATTTCGCTGTCATGTCTGACCGCATGTGGTCAGCAGGCCCGTACTCCGGCTGTCTTGCCATGCCAACCAAATCGGCCGAGCCCTAGCTATGTTGTTTCACAAGATGCACTTGCCTTGAGAAGTTGAGGCGCGAATTTCGGTGGTCACCCGAATGCATTATCGAAAAACAGCACTACTGAGTATGGGGACCGTGCAATCAAGTATTTGAAAGAACGTGGTTCGTTGTGACGGCGTCAGCTGGGGCAGCGATCCATGAAGGTGAGGCGCAGTGAGCTTGCATCAATTGCTCTATTGCGAATTAGATCATGAACTCGGGCGCAATCAAATTTCGGGGGCTGAATAAAGCGACATGTAAGGGTGCTCCGGTGAAGCTGCTGTTCCTTTGCTTATCTATTTTCCTGACCACCATGCAGTCACTCGCAGGACAAAACTTAGAGACGAAGAGCCAGATACAAGGGACCGCGTCCGTTTCAGATTCGACGGGCCAATCCTACATCGCAAACGCAAAGGTGACCTTGGGGGGATCGACAGTCACCATGGGAACGGAAACTGATGAGAGCGGCAAGTTTGAATTTCGAGACGTTCAACCTGGAACTTACACCATTGAAGTAACAACGCCCGGTTTAACAGCAACGCAGAGCGTAACAGTAGAGATGGGCAAGGTTGCTCAAATATCACTCGACTTAAAGCCCATAACAGTCCAAGAGTCGGTGACTGTCACGGCTACTGCAACGGAAAGCTTGACGAGTTCTCCATCTCCATCCGGAACGATTACTTCCAGCACCCTCCAGAACGCGCCGAACCGGGACGACCGAACAGACAGCGTCCTGCCGACACTTCCTGGCGTGGTGCGCGGGCCAGACGGACGCATCAACATAAAAGGTGCGCGCACTACTCAAAGTGGCGCTCTCGTGAACAGCGCTAACGCCACCGATCCGGCAACCGGGAATCCGGGAATTAGTGTGCCGATAGATGTCGTCTCTTCGGTTGAGGTGATATCGAATCCGTATGATCCTCAATATGGAAAGCTCACTGGTGCTGTTTCCACTCTGGATACCAAAACAAGCAATTTCGACAAGTTCCACGTCTCGGTAAACAATTTTGTTCCTCGCTTACGGGAGCGAGGCGGCACAATTTCGGGCATTGGCGCCACGACACCTCGTGTGACTTTCACGGGTCCCATTTGGGCGAATCACATTGCGTTTACGCAATCGCTGGAGTATCGCTTCGTGCGGACGCCCGTGAATAGCCTGCCGGCGTCTGAACGGGATACCACACTCGAAAGCTTCAATTCATACACGCAGCTCGATTTCAACCTGACGGCAAAACAAACCGCGACCATTTCTGCGGCGGTTTATCCGCAGCGCTTGCAGTATCTCGGTCTGAACACATTTACGCCGCAACCTTCCACCTCGGACTACCACCAGCGTGGATATCAGTTGTATGGACAGCACCGGTATCTCACCGGAAACGAGAGCCTGCTGACTTCACAATTCAGCTACAAAACATTTGATGTGGATCTCACCCCAGCCGGTTCCGGTCCCTACCAGTTATTGTTGGACACAACCGAAGGCGGATTCTTCAATTCGCAGAAGCGCCGCGCTTCGCGTTTCGACTGGGCGGAAATGTATCAATTCGCCCCGCGCCATTTTCTCGGAACCCACCAATGGCATGCGGGAGCGGAATACGCCTACTCCAGTTACAGTGGCGTCCAAACGCTTTCGCCGGTTCAGATCCAAAGTGCTGCGGGAACGCCGATCGAGCGAATCACGTTCACGGGCGACGGTCACTCCGATGTGTCGCAGCACGAAGTCACATGGTACGCGGGGGATCGCTGGAGCGTTTCTCGACGCCTGCTCCTGGACCTTGGGCTCCGTTTTGACAGCGATACGGTCACAAGTTCAGTCCACGCGGCTCCGCGTCTCGGGTTCCAGTTAAGTCTGACCAGTGACGGACGAACAATGCTTCGAGGCGGAGTCGGGGAGTTCTACGACCGTGTGCCCCTGATGATCCCGTCCTTCCAATGGTTCCCGGAGCGGACCTTGTTCATTCTCAACTCGGCCGGCCAAGTGACGAGCTCGACTGCCTATACAAACCGGATCATTGGGGATCTGCGCAACCCCCGTAGCACGGCATGGAATTTAGCGCTCAGCCAAAAAGTCTCCAGTGGGCTTTTGCTTCAGGTGGGTTATGAACAACGGAACACCGCGAACGATTTCGTCGTGTCCAGGGTCGACGGCACCGCCGGTACTGGACTCCTGACCCTTTCGAACAATGGCAGTCAGTTCTACAAGGAATTGCAGGTGACCGGGCGCTATCAGTTCCACAAGCACTTCCTCACTGCCTCGTATGTACACTCGAAGGCGTATGGAGACCTGAACGATTTCTTTCAGTTCTTCGGGAACGTTGCCAAGCCCGTCATTCAAACCAACGCAGAAGGGCGCCAGCCTTTCGATGCCCCGAATCGATTCCTGCTGTCCGGAGAATTCCAAGGGCCATGGAAGCTGCTATTCGCTCCTGTGTTCGATGTGCACACTGGATTCCCCTACTCTGTGCAAAACGAGTTTCGCGATTATGTAGGACGACGGAACACACGCCGTTATCCCCAATTCTCGTCCTTTGACCTGCAAGTTTCGCGGCCAGTGTCGATCCCGATGGGAGAGCGCAGGCTCAGAGCGCGCGTGGGCTTCGCCGCTTTCAACCTCTTCAATCACTTCAATCCACGCGATGTGCAGACCATCGAAGAGAGTGCTCGTTTCGGGGGATTTTTCAATAATTCCTGGCGCGAATTTCGCGGGAAATTCACAGTGGAGTTCTAACTATGAGAATTCGAACCATCGTCATTCTATGCTTCGCGTTGGGATCGCTAACCCGATGCCATGCGCAGCAAGCTCCAACGCTCGGAGCCAATGAAATCATCGCGAGGCTGATGGACGGTAACAGCCAGAGAGAGAGACTCCAAGCTGGTTACACCGGCAGCAGACGCTACGTGCTTGAAAACCAGAAGTTCAATAAGCGGGCCGAGATGGTCGTGAGCGTCAACTGCGATCCCGACGGAACCAAACATTTCGAGGTTGTTTCAGAAGAGGGCTGGAACTCGGCGAACAAGCGCGTCCTGCGCAAGATGCTGGAATCGGAGTCGGAAACCTCCCGGCCGCAAGCGCGCGAACGAACCATCATCAGTCCTGAAAACTATACATTCCAGATGATTGGTACCGATTCCGTGGAATCCCGGCCTGTCTACACGATCGAAGTTCTTCCGAAGCGGGAGGACAAATACCTATTCGAGGGCCGCATCTGGGTCGATGCCAAGGATTTTGCGGTCGTTCGAGTGGAGGGTAAGCCGGCAAAAAATCCTTCGTTTTGGACGCGCAGCGTTCATTTCGTGCAGCAGTATCACAAATCTGGCACCTTTTGGTTCCCCCTCTCGACGGAAAGCGTGACCGATGCGCGCATCTTTGGGAAGACCGCGGTCACGATCAGCTACTTCGATTACCAACCGAATTCAACTGCGGGGTCGTCGCTATCCGCTAAATCAGTGAAAGATCAGATTGAGGCAAATTATGCGAACAAGTAACACGGCTGTCATTCTTGCTGCAGGACTGGGAAGCCGCCTGAACAGCGTGTCAGGTTTTCTTCCGAAGCCACTCGTACGATTCGAAGGCATTCCCCTGCTTGAGCACGTTATGTCTGGAGCGAAGCAGGCAGGGATCGAGCGCTTTGTAATCGTCGTAGGACATCAGGGCCATATGTTGCGTCACTGGTTCGCAGGAAGCTCGCTTCGCGCCACGCCCGTGACCTGGGTGGAAAATACCGAATACCAAAAGAAAAACGGCATTTCGCTGCTCAAGGCAAGAAATGCTGTCGACCAGCCATTTCTACTTCTGATGTCGGACCACATCTTCGAACCAAACACTGCCGCCTGTCTGCTTCGACAGCCTTTGGCCAACAATGAAACCATTCTTGGAGTGGACCACAAGTTGGACTGCATTTTTGATCTGGACGACGCCACGAAGGTGGTGCGCACGGGTGACCACATCATTCGTATTGGCAAGGACCTTAGTGTTTACGATGCTGTCGACACCGGAATGTTTTTGTGCACTCCAGCAGTTTTCGATGCGCTCGATGCCGTGACAAAGGACGGCAATTGTTCTCTGTCTGACGGTATGCAGTACATGGCCTCGAATAGGAAGCTGCGAGCCTACGATATCGAGGATGCGATCTGGCAGGATATCGATACCCCTGAAATGCTCGACTTCGCTCAAGAACAACTGCCGCCGCACTACTCACATCTGCCGCGGCTGGAGGAGGTGGCCAATGTTTAGATCGCGCCCAGAGCCACGCGTGGTCTTACGTTATGTATTTAGCGCTATTGGAGCTGCGCTGTTGGTCTTCTTGAGTTGTTCACGCCGGCCCGCGGGCGTTGCTGGAGAATGCGAAAATGATCGGGTGGAACCTCACGTTCGTGATCGCTTTGGGCGGGCTGTCACATCTGATCAAGGCATGGGCGTGGCGCCTGACACTTCCCAGTGAAGCGCACTGTCCCTTTTCGCGCATGTTCGGACTGCGACTGGTATCGGAGGCCATCGGTCAACTCGGCTTTCCGGGTGTGGTCGCTGGGGAAGCCACGCGAGTCAGTATGCTTGGGTCCGAGATACCTCTTGCTAGCAGGATATTGTCGGTAACCCTTGACCGGGGTTTGTTCATCGTGTGTGGCGCTATCGTAGCCGTCTGCGGAATTACGGCGGGTCTTATGTTGCTCTCGCTTTCAAACGCATTACGTATCTATACGGGGCTGTTCGCGACTAGCTTCTTAGGCATTGTGTTTGGAGTGGCATTCGCTGTGAGAAAAGGATGGCCAGTGCTGTCAGGGCCGGCCCATGTGCTGGGTCGCATGCCATGGATTGGACCATGGATCCAAAGTAAGGAACCGCTGATCGTCTCCGTTGAAGAGCAGCTTTTGCAATTCCATCGCGAAAGGCCGTCTGCATTTTGGGGGAGTGTAGCTCTGAATTTCGCCTGCCATGGCTTAGCGATCACCGAGGTCTATCTAATCTTGTTGCTCATGGGGAAACACTTCGCCTGGACGGGAGCATTGATTCTGGAGTCTTTAACGAAACTCATCAATCTGGCTGGGTCGCTCACTCCCGGCAATGTTGGAATTTACGAGGGTGGCACGATGGTGATCGCCGGATTCTTTGGACTGAGCGGCACCGTCGGAATGACTCTGGGGTTGTGCCGACGGCTGCGCGGGATCTTTTGGGCTCTATGCGGAATTCCCTCTTTCCTTCTTGCCTCGCGAAATGTTGGCCATCGCCACGAGAGTGACCGCTCTGGTTCGTCGAGCCAGAAGAGACAGTTGCCTCTCGGCGAATCACTGCCAAGATTGACCTGTGGTTCCACAAAAACGACTGCCGCCATCATATTTATTGAGGATTACCACAACGCGCGAGGATTCACTCCGGAACTTGCACACGTGGGAACGCTTCCCATCGTCCTTCGTGCAATCCTGCAGGCACGAGGTGCCAATGTGAACCGCATCATCCTGGCTGCAAATCGCATGGCTGGCGACGTAATCCGGCGGGACTTGCTACGGACGCGGCGCCTCCCAGAAACCGTGGAGTGGTTTGAAATGGATGGTGGGTATCGCTCGTTACCTCGGCTGATTGCCGACGTGGCAGCGAGCTCGGATCGCATTTTTCTATTGCCCGGAGGCGTGACCTGCCACCCCTGCCTGTATCAGGTGATTAACGAATGGGATGGACAGGGCGAAGCATTGGCACTCACGACGGGTGGTCAGTTACTGGGCATCGCTGCGCTCTCTCATCAGGGCGCTCTGGATATTGCCCGCGATTGCCCTTCGTACGTTGAGACGCCTCTAGAACTCTATGCCTGGTTCAAGCCGAGACATTCGGTCGCGTTCAAGGAGGTTGCAGGCGAGTTGTGGCAGGTGGTAAATACTCCCTCTGACCGGCTGATTGCGGAACGAAAGCTTGACGAATGGTTGGTGAAGCCAACGGACGGCCTGTTCGCACGAATGAATCGCCGGATCTCAATTCCGATCAGCCGTCAACTCATCAAATTTCCGATTACACCGAACATGGTGACCCTGTTCACGCTTGGTGTTAGTTTTCTTGCCGGCGTATTTTTCGCTCTCGGCGGTTACTGGAACACGGTGATCGGGGCGCTCTTGTCCGTTTGGGCAAGCATTCTCGATGGATCTGATGGCGAGGTTGCTCGTCTCAAGTTGCAAGTCAGCAATTTCGGATGTTGGTTAGAGACAATCTGCGACTACTTGTATTACCTGTTCATCTTTGCGGGAATGAGCATCGGGTTGACGCGAAGCCGAGGAACAGAAGCTTATCTCGTCTGGGGCGGCGCGTTGATCATTGGAGCGGTGGTCAGCTTTCTGGTGGTCGGCGCGGCACGGCATCGGTTTGCCTCCAGCCATCCCGAGAAGTTCCTGGCTTGGTGGCAAAAGAAAGCAGACAAACAGAAACGGAACCCACTGATGTATATCGCGCGCCAAACGGAGTTCATAATCCGTCGCTGTTTTCTCCCCTATGCTCTTCTGGTGTTCGCAGCTCTTAACATCATGCATGTCGCCTTTGTTACAACCGCGATCGGCGCGAATCTCGTCTGGATCATTGCCTTGTACTCGTACCAGGTAATTTCTAAGCGTTCGCCTGTCGCATCTTCGCCTGCGATAAAGAAACGGAGTCATGAATGCGTGAGCGGCACAGCCTTGGCGCGGACCTAGGGGACACATCGAAACAGGCTCTTTCACCTCTTCCGATTATTGTCAGAGGTGACACAATTCCTCTGACCGAGCGTGAAAGTACGCCTGCGAGATTCCGTTCGTTCACTTGCCGTAAATGGGCAGCCGCTCGGATAAGAGGTGGAAATCAACGTGCTCTGGCATCTGCGATTTAGACGAAGGGTGGAGGAGATTCGTTTTGTTCTTTGCGCGCTCAACCTTATGAATTTGTCCCGAGGGCAAAGGTGCAGCAGACTGTGAACTCCATGCAGGAGATCGAAACAGGCAACTTTGCAGGCTCACGTTGGGCGCTTTGTGCGCCTGGTTTTATTCGCGTGGTGGACTGGAACATTAATCGTGGCTTACAACTCGAACGTGTTGTCGAGTTCCTAGCCAGCGCGAAGGCCGATATTATCCTGCTGCAGGAAGCCGATCTCAACGCCCGGCGTACGCACCATCTCGACATCGCGCGGGAAATCGCGCAGAGACTTCAGTTGAATTATGTGTTCGGCCGCGAATTCCAGGAGCTAACTCAAGGTTCGCGCAACTCACCGGCGTACCACGGTCAGGCCACACTCTCTCGCTGGCCACTGTCAAATTCCCGCATCCTCCGATTCCGAAGGCAATCGAATTTCTGGCGCCCGCGTTGGTTCCTTCCGGAAATCGATCCATTCCAGGAAAGGCTCGGAGGGCGCTTGGCGTTGATCAGCGAGGCCAACATTGCGGGGAAATCGATCGTTACCTATAACCTGCACTTGGAAAGCAAAGGGGATGATCAGTTGCGGGGCTCGCAGATTGACGAGATCTTGGACGATGCCCGGCGTTACAGCACGGATACGCCGATCGTGTTGACTGGGGACTTCAATCTCGATCTCCGTAGGGGACCGGCTGCTGCCGCGATTAGTCGTGCGGAGTTTCAAGATGCCCTAGCGAATCACCATGCATCAACAACTCCGGACTCCCTCTTACAGGAAGGACGAATCATTGATTGGATCTTTACGAGAGGACCGATTCGCTCGAGCAAACCTGCAGTCCATCGCTCTGTGTCAGCATCCGACCATTACCCGTTGTCGCTCGTCGTCAAAATTACTTGATCTTGCTGTGGGCCGCGTGCAAGAAGAACTCGGCTGAAATATCTAGCTCATGGGCATCCATGCACAACTTCAGGTCCAGCATATTGGCCGCAAGTGTGGTTGTTCATTGAAGTCGTATTGGAAGGATGGAATCAGGATGAGGACTGCGATACGCAAAGCGTCCGAGCCATATGGCAAACCATCTCGCGAAAACCAAGTCGGATCCGAGTCACTGCGAATAGGCAACGGCAATACTGACCATGTCGACGATTGCCAACAACAGCCCAATTCCAGCGAACACGAACACCGCGATGAGTTGGTCTTCCATGCTATTTGCCTGCAAGTAGCAGCTTATTGGATAGACCATTGCGACAAGATTGATTAACCCGAGTAGCAGCCAGAAGTCCTCTCGGGCTCTCTGTCTTTCCATTGTGCACCTCCGCTTCTCCGTGTTACCCGAGAGCGATGGTGCAGCTCATTTGCCAATCGGAGTGTCACTTAACGTGAGTCCTGTCTGCGTCTTGTTCGGACTGTTGATCATCCTTGATGCCCTCGCGAGGGCACTGCCGCGATCTGGGCAGAGCGGTGCTGGTTGCAGAAACGGGACTATGGTGGCAGGATGATGGGGAACCCGCGGTTTCCAGGTCAGCATCATGTTCAAAGTCCCCGCTGTTCTGCTGGTTCTCCTTTTGTCTCAGTACCCCTATGCGCTGCGAGCGCAAACTACAAATGCCTCCCATCACTAGCCGATTAACAGCCTTGTCTCCGTGGATGCTATGCAGGAGTTTCGCGTGTAAGCGTCTAACCCTTGAAAAGCTCCTGGCCTGGATCCTAGCCACTTGCCTGCCGCCAACAGGCCGCTTAGACTCTCCCAAGACCAAAAAACACAATCGCAAAACTTCGGCCAGTTCATTCCGGTCACATCTCCAAGTGAGCGTTCGTTTTTGAGGTGAAAAACAGTGTCTGACGATGTTCGCCCGCGGACATGGGAAAAACCAGCTTCGCTTGGATTTCTTCTGCCTTGCCTCAAGCGGCTTCGTAACAGCAATGCGGCCATTCTGAGCTGTTGTCTCACCTACTTATTGTTATTAGCATTAGCGGTCCACGCCCTAGCTACCAACAAAGGTTTCTCGCATTACCGAGCACGGAGATCTGGCGGGGCAGATGGAAAGCTGAGTCGTCTTCTCGGCGATCCTCTTGGAAGCAGCAAAACAGAGGTTTTGCAAGAAGCTGAGTCTGGTCCACCCAACCTGCAGAGTATCTCTGTTCCGGGCGGTACGGAGGGCCTATCCAGCCTCAAATTCAACCACCTCACTACGAACGATGGCCTCTCTCAAGGGTATGTTACTGCGATCTTGCAGGATCGTCGGGGCTTCATGTGGTTTGCCACCCGAGATGGCCTCAATCGCTATGACGGTAACTTCTTCGTCGTATATAAAAACAACCCAAACGACCCCGATAGCTTAAGCTCCAACTTTATTCAAGATTTGATGGAAGACGATCACGGTTACCTGTGGATTGCCACCGACACGGGGTTGGACAAATTCGACCCTACAACAGAACGATTTACCCGCTACCTTCATGACCCTAACAACCCTGACAGTATCGGTGGTGCTTGGGTTACGAGCATCGCCCGAGACAGCCGTAGCTATCTTTGGTTTGGCACCTTCGACAGCGGCCTGGACAGGTTAGATCCGGCTACGGGAAAATTCACTCATTTCCGCAATGACGGCGATGGCCACTTGGTTGGGAGGATCACTCAGGTAATAGAGGGTCGACAAGGGGATATCTGGTTTGTCGGCGAGCGTGGTTTGTTCCACCTGAACCCACAAACAGGACAGATTACTCGCCCTCCTGCAGGCAAGAATGGCCTTAGGGCAGAAAGCGTGTATGAAGACGAGGTCGGCAATCTCTGGATGCTAGCTAGTTCCCCGATCGTCGGTCTCGTGAAATATGATCGCCAGGCGGGGCGAGTCACGAGATACCCCCTTGGCGCCCGTGCTCTCGGCGTCCTGGCGTCGACAGAGAACGGGGGCTCGGCTAACGGCAGCCTTGTGGCTGATGGGCAGAATGGATTATGGGTGCCATCTGGCCTCGGGCTCTCTTACTTTGACCGGCGAACAGAGCGTTTCACGTACCGGTTTCGGCACGACGATACCAATTCCAACAGCCTTGATAGCAATGCAATTATGTCAATCTATCAGGATAGGGGTGGCGTGCTTTGGGTGGGAACTGAGAACACGGGGATCAATGTTCTGAATCTTCGGCAAGAACATTTCGTCTGTTATAGGCATCGCCCCGGCGACCCCAATAGCATCTCACCTGGCAGGGTCAAGGCGATTTATCAAGATCGCAATGGAGTTCTGTGGGTAGGCATGTTTCCTCGCGCCCTGGATAGAGTAGATCGAAAGACAGGAAGAATTACCCATTTTGTTCCGAAGCCGGGCGACGAGAATACACTCGGCGAAGGCACTAACGTTAATAGCATTTACAAAGACGCCGAGGGTTATCTCTGGGTGGGTGGTGGGGGCGGCGGTCTTGACCGGCTGGATGAACGCACTGGGCATTTCAAGCATTACCGGCACAACCCTGATGATCCCAACAGCTTGATTTCCAATAACGTTTACACGATCTATGGGGATCGAAACGGCCACATGTGGGTAGGACAAGAGGGCGGGGTAAGCTACTTCGACCCAGTGACGAACGGGTTTATCAACTACCGGCCTGTTCCAGATAATCCGACCAGCTTCGCCAACACCGTCTGGATCATTTATCAGGATCGTTCCAGCACGCTGTGGTTCGGGACGTGGGGCGGCTCGCTGATTCGTTTCGATGGCACAGCGAGGACTTTTGTGAATTACGCGCCCGATTCGCGTAACCCTCACAAGCTCAACGGCGGTGGCATCAACACCATCCATGAAGACCATACTGGGATACTGTGGGTGGGGACTTTTGACGGGCTGTACCGATACAACCGTCAAGACGGAGTATTCACCCGCTACACAGAAAGCCAGGGACTGCCGAGCAGCACGATTCGGTGTATTTTGGAAAATGGAGTTGGCAGGCTTTGGCTCAGCACTCAGAAGGGCATATCCCGGTTCGATCCTCGGACGGAAACCTTTAGAAACTACGACGTATCCGACGGCTTGCAGACCAATGAGTTCAGCACCGGTTGTTATCAAGCCTCGGATGGGGAGATGTTCTTTGGCGGCAGCAATGGATTCAATGAGTTTTTCCCTGGAAATGTCCACGACAACCCCTACGTGCCGCCGGTAGTGATCACCAGCTTCAAAATCTTCAACAAACCCGTTCCCATCGGCGCTGAGTCGGCACTTAAGAAAGCCATCCCATACGTCGATTCCTTGACTCTCTCGTACCGGGACAATGTCTTCTCGTTTGAATTCGCGGCGTTGAGTTACGTCAATTCCCACAAGAACCTCTATCGATATAAGCTGGAGGGCTTGGAACCCGACTGGAACGAGGTGGGCAGCAAGCAGCGCCTTGCCACTTACACCAATCTAAACCCCGCCAAATATGTTTTTCGCGTGCAGGGATCAAACAGCGATGGCGTATGGAATGAAGAAGGAGTATCGCTGCCCATTCTGATCACGCCCCCCTGGTGGAAGACGAATTGGTTCCGTGCGCTGTGCGTGGTTGTTGTTCTGGCGCTGCTGTGGGCGAGCTACCAGATGCGTGTCCGGCAACTGCATCATCAGTTCGGGATGACGCTAGAGGCCCGCTTAGGCGAGCGAACGCGTATCGCACGCGATCTGCACGACACTCTTTTGCAAAGTTTTCAGGGCATTTTGCTCTACCTGCAAAGTGGAATTCATCAGCTGCCCGAGCATCCGGCCGAAGCCAAGAGAACTTTCCAGGACGCGGTGGATCAGGCAGAACGAGCAATCGTTGAAGGACGTGAGAAGGTGCAAGGGTTACGCACATCGACAGTGGAGCGCAATGATTTAGCGTTGGCTATTAAAACGCTTGGCGGAGAACTCGCGGAGGCTGGCAGCGGGACACACCTGCCGGGATTCGGTGTTCAGGTGGAGGGTACGCCCCGCAATCTGCATCCAATTCTTCGCGACGAAGTGTACCGAATTGCTGGGGAAGCCATGCGCAACGCATTCCGTCACGCGGACGCAAAGGAAATTGAAGTGGAAATCCACTACGGAGAGCGTCAACTACGGTTACGAGTCCGCGATGACGGCAAGGGCATCAACCCGAAGCTCCTAAGCGATGATGGGTGTGAAGGGCACTTTGGTTTGCGCGGCATGCAGGAACGAGCCAAGCTAATCGGCGGTAAGCTGACAGTGTGGAGCGAACTCGATTCGGGTACAGAACTAGAATTGAGCATTGCTGCAAGTCGTGCGTACCTGGTGCCAACTGGACAGCGGTCGTGGCTTGCCGAGAAGCTTGCGAACCTTTCGCGGAAAGACACTGAACTAAAACCATGAACAACCAGGAGAGCCCCATTCGCATTCTGGTTGTCGACGACCATCCTGTTGTGCGTGCGGGCATAGAGACTCTCATGGCGGGCCAGGCGGACATGAGCTTGGTAGCACAAGCTACGAATGGCCGCGAAGCGATCCAGCAGTTCCGAGCACACCATCCGGATATTACGCTGATGGACATTCAGATGCCGGAGATGAATGGTCTGGACGCGTTGATTGCTATTCGCAATGAGAGTCCCGAGGCGCGAATTATTGTGCTGACCACGTATGCCGGAGACGCTCAGGTGATGCGCGCGATCAAAGCCGGAGCCCGGGGTTATCTACTGAAGAGTGCTTTACATCGGGAACTGCTCGAGACCATCCGAGGGGTCCACGCAGGAAAGAAGGCGCTCTCTGCAGAGGTCAGCTACGAAGTTGCCGAGCATGCCACCGACGATGCCCTCACGCCGGCGGAAGTTCGGGTGTTGCAGCTGATTGCCAGGGGGAATGCCAATAAGGAAATCGCCGAGCAGCTATCCCTAAGTGAGGAAACGGTGAAAGGTCAGGTCCGCAACATTTTGTCCAAATTGGGTGCGAAAGACCGTACCCAAGCAGCCATGTTCGGGGTGAAACGCGGCATCATCGCGTTGTAATTCGCTCGAAAGAGTCCCTCGTTCAGGCCTTTTGGGGCTTACGTGTGTATCTCAGAGTTCGTAAGCTGATGTCGTGCGCCGACTCTTCTCAACTTTCGCCCACGGCCGGCCCGGAGCCGGCCTTCTAGTCATGCGCGTGGTACTTGGGATTGCATTGATAACTCGTAGTGTAACGAGACTGTGTGGCGACCCTCCGATACTGCTAACCGTACTGTCCGTGCTCCTGATCGGCGCAGGACTACTTTTACTGGCCGGTTTATGGACGCCCATCACGGGAACGCTGGTGGCCGCCATCGAAGTGTGGAAAATCTTCCTGCTTCCTGAAGGTCTGTGGATCTACATCCTATTGGGAACTCTTGGTGCCGCGTTGGCCATGCTCGGACCTGGCGGATGGTCGGTCGATGCCCGCTTGTTTGGATGGAAGCGCGTCGAGCTTCCGGACCGAGAGAGTTAGCCACTACCATCATCGGAGGAGTTGCCCCAGGCCTCTTTTGAGGCCCTTCCTTTCATAAAATGGGCGATCCCATTCCCCGGCATAGTGCCCACCGCAAACCGATGTAGTGTTCACGAGCTACCGTTGTAGGGTTGGCCTCGAACGGGATCTCGATCACACTCCTGTGCAAGGAACGGTCATTCTGACCAATCTCGAGGGGGTAAGATGAGCGCAGCGGCACCTAGTTTCACTCACTTCAGTGGATATTCGGCAGTATTTCCTATTTCCGAAAAATCAGAGACGGACGAGCCGGGACGAGCTCGTGCCTCATTTCTGGATACGATTGTCGGACGACACGGCGGGTTGCGCGCGGTCCTTTCGCAAGTGGACATGGTGGCTCCCACCAACGCGACCGTGTTGATCTCCGGCGAGACCGGGACCGGGAAGGAACTCATCGCGCGGGCGATTCACGAACTCAGCCCTCGGCACAACCGCAATCTGGTGAAGGTGAACTGCGCGGCGATTCCGGGTGGGCTGTTGGAGAGCGAACTCTTCGGACACGAGCGAGGGGCGTTCACCGGCGCGTTGATGCAGAAAAAAGGAAGATTCGAATTCGCGGATGGGGGCTCGCTTTTTCTGGACGAGATCGGAGACATCCCTCAGGAACTGCAGCCAAAATTGTTGCGCGCGGTGCAAGAACAGGAGTTCGAACGGCTGGGAAGCGCCCACACGATTCACGTCAATGTGCGGATGATTGCCGCGACACACCGCAACCTTCCAGAGATGATTCGCGAGGGAAAATTCAGAGAGGATCTCTTTTACCGTCTTAACGTGTTTCCAGTGGCAATCCCGCCACTCCGGGAACGACGCGAGGATATTCCTCTGCTGGTGAACCATTTTGTATCGAAGCTGTCCCGGCAGATGGGAAGGCAAATCAAAATGATTCCTTCGCGCACGATGGAGGTATTGACGAATCATCCTTGGAAGGGAAATGTCCGGGAACTGGCGAACTTCCTTGAACGCGCCGTCGTCCTCTCACAAGGCGAAGAACTAAGAGTACCAACTGGGGAGCTTATAGCCTCGTTGCCGGCGATGACTCCGATCTCCACGTTCCAACAAGCAGAACGGGGTGTGATTATGAATGCGCTGCGGGCCGCCTCGGGAAGGATCGCCGGCAAGGGCGGAGCCGCAGAACGTTTGGGGCTCAAACGCACGACCCTGCAAAACAAGATGCAGAAATTGGGCATCAACCGAGCAAACGGCTTTGCAGGATTGGAGCCGGTAGGCGCGCACGCGTAGCGTCCCATCCCACCGTTAGAATATTCCACTGGTGAGCACAGCGACAGCGGCCAGGAGTAAGCCTAAGTCCTGTAACAAAAACCGGATTGGATCTACGCGACAAGATGCCGGTGCCCGGGCATGTGGGTCGCGTGATAGAGAAGAGTGAGTAGTTCTGACGTCCTGCGGACCATGACGAGCAGTCGCTTCAATATCACCAGTGTCCGCTACGACGGTCGTATACAGATTCAGCCAAATTCATCATTGCCTCCCATCAACCCGTCGGACCTGTCGGCGTCAGCGCCTGCAACTACATCCGCATTCACTTTAGTAGATCCGAGCAGACTTCCTTCGGGCAGTTCGCTTTCGCTTCCGTGCGAGCATTGGGGATCACATTCACGCCCGTTTCAAGCGTTATTCCCCTCGCAAAACTTGGTCTCTCGAAGTGCCACAAGAGGTGCTCCGCATCGATAGTCCTTCGAACTTCCAATTTACCGCTCGCAATGTTTGCCTGCTCGTTTTGAGCGACGGTGAAGGTGACAATCCTTTTGTCGTCGACCTCTCGCGCGGGAAGGGGAAGTGACGGCCCGAAAAAAATCCAAAGCGTATTGAAGTGGCTCTCGAACGATAGCGAGCGAAGTTCGTAAGCGCCGTTCACACGGACGACGTGGAGAATGACGTGGGGCGCCTCAGGATCATTAACATCGAACTGTTCGATCGACGCTTCTGTGCCCGAAAGTTCTTTGATTGCAAGAGTGCGTAACCGTCCACCATCGCCGCCAATGTTCCACTTGGTCGTTTGGATCATATCGGCTGGACTACGTTCAACTGCCCAAAGATCCGTGCCGGGCAATATCTGGCTCAGGGTCAGATCCGTCGCATAAAATGCGGCCAGTCCATCACTGGATTGCATTGATTCGGGCAGGTATTCTCTGCCTGCGATTTTCAGAGTCGTGCCATCCGCACTTGGTGCCCGGCGTGGCGCGTACAAGAAACCGATGCTGGAATTGTCAGTGCGGAAGATAACCTCCGGTGAAGCATGCGGTACGATCTCGCCTGCGGCGAACTTCCAGAGGATCTTGTTACCGAACTGGTCCTCAAAGTGAACGACAAACGCGGGAGAAGAATCCTTAGCCCAGGAAGCCGTGAATCCGATTGGCGTGATGTACGCATCGCGGCCATTTGCCGCTAGTGCATCCACCCTACGTTTCGAAATGGAATAGAAAGCTTCCCGATTTGTAGTTTTATCAAGCAGAATGACATCGCAGCCATCTTCATCCAGCAAAGCCTCGATCCTTGCATAACGCGGATCATCAGAGATCGATTGTTCGATGTACTGTGGCAGGTACCGAAACTCGACGTTCATGGGAAGCAAAGGCGCTTCTGGCGACTGAGCTCGTGCGACTCCTGCGTTCCAGAAGAAGGATGACACTACAAGGCCAATTGAGACGGATACGTTTCTCAGAAACTGTTTTCGATACATCTTCTCTACCCCGTGAACTATTTTTCCGAAAGCTCGTTTGATCGCAATAGCGGATGTCCCTTCATTGCACCCCAGCCGACTCGTCTTGGTTCTGCATCAAAGGCAGCTGCGAGGTGAGTTGCAAGTCGATCACCGCGTTGATGCGGTGCTCCACCTGGAAAAAGGTTGCTGCTACCTTTCCGGGCAATACCTTCCGAAAAATAGCCAGATACTTCCTGCGCAGTTCGAAAGCGGCGATATCCGAATCCAGCCAGCGGCGAATAAGACTGTCCGCCTGCTCGTCGGTTAACGATCCGTACTCTTCCGCATACTCTTTCATCAGCGCGTTTTTTGTGTCCGTGATTTTCTTGAGCTCCGCGGAATATTGTTCATACACGGGCCAAAACTTGGCGGTTTCGGCGTCCGTGAGTGTCACATTCGCGGCGATGATCTGCCTCTTCATGGAATCGATTTGCCTGTGCATCAGCGCCATCTGCTGGTCCGGAGAATTCTCGGCACTTCTTACGACCATGCCGGTCGGCGGCGTTGGCTTATCTTGCGCGAAAGTCAGAGTCCATGAATTACCGCACACATGGATGCCTGCCAGTACGGCTATTGCTAAAATCGATTTCTTCACGATGTCCATCTCCTCAATCTTCAAGATGTCGGGAATTCGCTGACATTCGTTGGTCCGCGATGAACTGCGCACGCCGAGTTGCCATCGATTCGTACTGCATAAAAACACTTCTCCTTCGAACTCCTATTTTCTCTGGCGCACGCTAGTTGCCAAAGGCAGGACGCATATAACTCCACTACTTTGAATGTAGGCGACATCATCCCTCTTAAAAGAGTGTGCCCACATAGAGTCACTGCCCTCCGGTAGTCATGGTGTGAGCTTTGATACAGAAACAACAAACTCCGAGCTACGGTCTTCGTCCGACCATGTCGAGCCATCGTTGTGAGGACGTGCGTTATTGGTCGGTGGTTCGTCACAAGCCAGGCCACAAGACGGGCAGGTGGTGGCCCCTGGGAAACTCAAGACCGTTGCGGTCATTGTCGCGTTCTCCGTGTGGATTCATCTTGCAGACAGAGAATGCAACCCGCACCTGTGCATGGCTACGGAACGAAGCGCACACACGATGGAACTTCCCTTGAACCACACCGCGTTTGTGTCAAACGGTTTTTCGTCGCGGTGACTTCTTCTCTATGACGTCAGTCATATATTCTTTCCCTAGTCTGTTCGTCAAGTTGGCTGACGGCCGGTGTTTGCTTGAGATGGAGATCAGCATGCACGCGTTCCAAGAGAGAATTACTATGCTGTTCCCCAACTTGCTAATCCGTTGTGGAACTGGTTCGAGGCACTTCTTTCGACGCTCTAACGGGATTCGTTGCCGCTGAAGTCGAAAATCAAATGCTGCATCCAACAGTACAATTGAGGTTGATTCCCACCCACAATCCAACCCACAGCGTGCGTTGTTTATCGGACGACTCGCCAATCTGATACTTGAGCACGCAAGCATCCAAGGACATTCGTGACTGTTGGCGAGCACCGCGTTCTCGAAGATCTGATTGAAGTTTGCCGCCCGAGCTTGGTGGTCCTTTCAATCATCCTCCTCAGTGCACGGCGTCGACGCAGAAACCGCGTGTTGGAGCGGCACTCCGAATGCAAAGAACTCGAGCGCGCCTGGAGCCGAGATGGCGTTCGCTGTGCCTGAATGGCCTGACGCGAACTTCATCGCCTTGCTGAGATTGACACTAAAAAATCCCAGCAAATACGTTTGCCAATTGGAATTTGATTGCAACTGGGTGGCAATCCGGCTGTTCGCGGCGGTAATGACGGTGAGATCCTGATATACGAGATTCTGATGAGCCGTGTCCGAGAACACGTCAACGCGAGCGGCGACGCCGGCACCATTCGCGAGATTGTGGATTTCTTTTACTGTCACCGGCAATTGATAAAAGTTGTCGGCCTTCGCCATCTGTACATATACGAAGTCATGATCCTCTGCGACTTGCAGCCAGGAGGGGAGAGCCGAGAGGAGTGGCTTGAACTTGCTTGCGCCATACCCCGAATATCCGGTCATTGGAAAGATGACTGCTGGCCGAGGCAAATACGTAAATGCGGTCGTTCTAATTCCCCAAACCGGATGCACCTCAAAGACGTGATGGGGATTGCTTGCGTGAACGGGCCCAACATCGTGACCTTCATCCCAGACCCGAAAATACCCGTAGAAGGAAGCAGAGCTCCCCTCGGCACTTTCTACGCGCTGGAAAAATTGAGTGCCCGATTTTACGTTCGGCGGTTCTGCGACGATGCCAAAACCACTGCTCGCAGGTCCAGGGACCGGAGACCCCCCTGATGCCGACCCGAGATCGGGGACGCCGATCCCCACGTGAAGTTCGCCGTCATTCCCACCGCAACTGATAGAGTGAACGCTCGTCGCAGGATGCATGGCCGATACCTTGAGACTACCAATTGCACTGCCGTCCGAACCGTAATGGGACTGAATGAAGTTCTTGTCGAATTTGTACCATTTCGTCTGAGCTGGCAGAGGTGTGGAGGTTCCAAGAAGGACGAGCGTAACGAGCATGCGTGCGAGCATGAGCCCTCCTGAATCACCATATGTTTCTTAGAAACGAATTGTATCGCTGCGGTAATTGTGCAAAATAGTACACGGCGCGAGGGCGCGACGCAAGTCTGTTCCCCAGCGACGAAGCGCAGCTTGAAGGTGCCAGCGGCGGCCATGCGTTCTCGGGCTGACTCCTTCAAAGTGAATCGACTAGCGGTTCAATTGTCGCCACACAATGTCGTCATATTGAACCGGGTAGATACTCATGGACAGACTTTCTTTAAGCACAAGGGACTGAAGAACCCGAGATGCCTCCTCGTCAATCTCCTGGATGGTCTTGGCTGGAATTCTAGCCGTCGCATACTTGGACTTGAGGTGTCTCAGAATAGGAGTGTCGACCGCACCGTGCAGAAGAGGCTCCAGTCGCCGCGCAATCTCCCCATTTGGCTGGGAGCAGTAGTAAACGTAGACTTTGATCGCTATGTCTAGGACCTTGGCACCTTGGCCATATGAGGCGGGCTGGCCGGGTCGAAAGCCCACGTTCTTCATTTTCTTTCCGGCTGTCTGGATTTGGTGAGTAAACCAGATACAAAATTCCTGATGACAAGCTTCATATTCATTGCACGTATTGATATTCTCCAAATTCCCGAACAGATCTTCCAGCTTCTGCTCGATCTTGGACTTTGAACCTTCTGAGAAGATTCTCATCATCGCCGTAAAGCCGAGTGCCATATCAATGATGTTTTTTGTCTTTGCCGAATATGAATCAGCAAGCTGTGTCAATTGGTGTTCTTTCCTGGGGCTTTCAGCGTTTGACGATACATTGTTAGTTGATTTCCGTGATCACGCCTTATGTTAATGTGACTTTGGCGCACCGAAGGATGAAGAATTCGAAGGACAAACGCACTGGTTAACCTGTTTACCTGCACTGTGAGCGAACCGATAGTCGTATAGATACCGGCGCATCATTTCGTTGGTTTCGTAGAAAGGAATGACAGCCTGGTGCCGCACTAGGGAGTCGTGCCTTGACTCCAAATGTCGAGTTGGTGGAATAGCAACAAACTGATGCGGGGCACTCTTGGTGACAGGGCTGCGTTCTAACCAACTGAACTACGTCCCCACCTTTGGAATCAAAGGGTCTTGACGACAATAAGCTAGCCAGTAGCGATGGGCTTCGGAGACTCCTCATTTGCTTTCCAGCGACTCGCGTCTTCGGGCGGCAAAACCGTGAAGTAAAGCGTCCATGTGCCCCAGATCTCGACCTGATACATGGCCGAGAGCGGATCTTCCCTCACTGCTGCTCGGCGAACCCTAAAGCCAGGGCCAAGAGTAACTGCGTTAATGGAATCGAACATACGGACGATACCGGGAATCTCCTCCGGGTGCACCATATAGACATCGAGTTTGTAAGGAGGATCAATAATGCGGCCATCTAAGAGCCAAAACTCACAACCGCGCACGATCTTTTTCGCAACATCGTAGACAAGCTGAGCAGGAATCCCGATTTCGCGCTGCGACTCGATCGGAAAGCCGGGATGAGGTCCAAGCCCAGGAATAATGTGGGCCTGATTTTCTTCAGAAATCGGCTTCGCTTCAGAAAGAATTCTGTCCCTGAAGGCAGTACGTTTTTGCTTGTCAGCGGGAGATATTCCTTCGCCAATGCCGAAAGTTCTGGCAAGCTTGGCGGAGATTCCAAGCGCTTCAATTTTTCGTGGATCGACACAAAGAGCGAGTCGGATGAACAGCTCTTGCTCCTTCTTTCCCGAAGTGCCGTTGCAAACTCGGCAACTCGGAGCTTTCCACCGCTGCACCGATTGAGGCGTCGAGTCTGGATACCAAGACGCGGGGAAAACGTGATCGTCAGTCTCCTCGACGAGCGGCTGCCCGCAATGTACACACCGGCCTTCTCCTTTTGGTTTTTGCATGTGGCCTCTATTCGATCCAACAGACTGATCGAGTTGAGATTATACTTCGCCGTGTCGTGTTCTAGCCCGGCGCAACGGCCTGGACGGGGTTTTTGGCGAATGCCTGAGCGAGTCGGTAGGCGGTCCCCTCAGCAATGCGGGGCGTGTGATAAACGCCTCCTCTGCACGTGTTTAGCAGAAGTATAATCGAGAACGGCGACGGGTTCGCTTGCTGGGGAAATAACTTCTGCAAAGCCACACACAGCGACTAGAGATTGGAGTATGAGACTTACACGCAACACGATTCGATGACGACCGGTCCTTGCCATTTTCTCAAGTCTATCCCAAAAGATTCCGAGTGAACTGGCTGCACAGACGCTTCGTTCTATATCGCCAACTCGCCGTGTTTAGAGGTGCACCGAAGCGACTTTTGGACTCACTTCCTCTGATGCCTCCCGAAGTCGAGTCGGAGAAGAACTCATCGTGGGTTGAACGGGAGTTTAGGTGGCTGAATCCGTGACCGTGAGCACGGCTAGGTGGGTAGTGGGAGCGACTTTACCGGTTAGACTAATCAGGAGTTAGCTTCCACGCAGAACCGACTCCGCATGTCTGGTGATTCCGCCGGATTCAAGTCCTCCAACTCGGCAAACAACCTGTCGTATGCCTTTCGCGTCCGTGACACGACTCCCCAATATTCATCATGACTAACGTGAACAAAGAAATCGTTTCTCACAAATGGGATGAGATACGCATCCCAACCAAACACGAAACACGGCAACAAAAAAGCCCTCAAATCGAGCAATTCGTCGTTTCTAAAGAAGTGTGCTCTAGCGGTTTGCAGCGGACGATTCTCACCGAATCCTTGACGCATTTTTTCAACTTGCTTCCATCCAATTGGCGCCAAACTCCCAAGCTCTGAATAAGTAATCCATAGCAATGCACCTTGGAATTGCGCTTCATCACTGACGAGGCCCAGTCTTGATGCCTTCGACGAAAAATATGCAGCCCTTCCGGGCAAGTCAGGGAATTTTAACTCGATACAGTTTGCCTCAGGACTTTCGTAAAACAGATTCGTCCCGTTTACCTTAATTCCGCAGTCCCATTTATTGTCTGTAAGAAACTGTACGACTTCCGCATCCGTACCAACGTGCATCGTGGCTCCTGTTCGTATTGAATCAGCATTATGCCCGATTACTGGAGGCCAGTGCCTGGTAAACGCTGCCGTAATCGGAAAGTTAGGTACTGGTCGCCCGACTCTTGGCGGGAACAAAACTAGGCCGTCTGGGGTCTAACAAAAGAGGTGTCCACAATGCGAGTGGTCGGGATTGTGCTGGCCGTCGTTTTTCTGTTGCCTGCTGCTGGCACTGCGGAACCGGAGACTGGAACGATTTGTGTCGCGGCACGCGCAGATGACCCATTCAGAGGTCAGGTAATACCACCCAGCGGCGAGGTCAGTTCGGGTGGCCTTCAAGTCAAGGTGGACAAGCGACCTGCCGTTTCTTGGCCGCAAAGAGAAAGTCTCAAGATTGAAGACCTAGATTTGAAGGAGCGACATTTACTTGCAGTGGTCGACGCTCACGGCAAGCCGGTCGAGTCTCTGTGGTTCCGTTTCACAAGTTACGACAGTAAGCACCTGTGCATGTCCTACGATGGCTACCAAGGCATCGGGTTACAGGCAGATGGTAGGCACTGCCCGTGGTGCCGCTGCAAATACGCCGACTGAGATTTGGCGACTCCTGATTAACGCGGCCACAGTTTTGACATGGAAGCGCAGGCGGCTATTTTATTAGCTGAGAAGTCCCTCGTCGCGCACCAATGAGTGCTAGTAGCCCACGGAAAAACAACAGTCCACCGGCACCAACGACCGAAACGCAAAACCAGTAGAGAACGTGTCTAAGCACCATTCCTTCGCCCCACGAGCCGACTCCGAAAAAGCGAAGCCATATCGGAATGCTCCAATACAGGTATACACCGGCAAGAAAGGTGATGACGCCCGTTCTTAGTAGTATGCGAGGGGACATTGTCTTCTAGCTATTAGACTCCAACGTTGGAGTGCGCGTTCCTGTACCGACGGCCAGCTTGGACGAAAGAAATAACGCGTGGATTTCCAAATGAGCCTGTGAGCTTATTCACGGCTTGATTGTGATTCACGGATTTAGGCAGCCTGCAAGTTGCTTGCTTCACTGAGTGGAACTTCTTTGTCCTCCGGCATTCTAGCTTTCTTTAGTTTTCCAGATTCATTCACTAAGCGGCAGACTGTCGCTCTGGAAATCCGGTGCTTCTTCGCCACTTCCGTCAGGCTCAGACCAGCGAGGCGGTCTCTCACGATTGCGGCCCTGTCAACATCGAGCGGTGCACGGCCTATCCTTCTTCCTTCCAACCTTGCTCGTCGCATCCCCGCCTTCACGCGCTCGACGATTAAACTTTTCTCTAATTCCGCAATTGCTCCAACGATAACGACAACGGCCCTGCCGAGCGGACCTCCGGTATCTATATTTTCTCTAAAACTGACGAATTCGATGCCCAGATGATTCAGCTCATCCAAAACTTCCAAAAAATGGCGGACACTCCGCGCCACTCTATCAAAGGCAGCAACCAGAACGACGTCGAATCGGTGCCTCCGGGCATCTGCCAGAAGTTGGTCTAGTCCGGGGCGTTTCGATTTTGAACCAGAAATTGTGTCCGTGTATTCACGGACGATTTCATATTTGCGCTGTTTGGCTAGTTCACGGAGGTCATAAAGCTGTGTTTCTGTGTGCTGCTCGCCGGTCGAAACCCTGCAATAAAGAGCTGCGCGTTTGGTGGCACTGAGCTTACTGGTTGTTTCGGCTTGGGGACATGCCACGGGGAGTGGTAGCGTTTTATCAGCCATTTGGCCTCCTCTAAAGGTCATTAGGTCAGGGGCGTGTCGGTGTTACTAGCACCGGCTCGCCCCACTTACTTCAATTCTCTTGCTCGCTCCTGAAGGTACCTGTCAATTGCACGCCGGATGAGTTCGGCAACCGGAGCGCCCGTTTTCTCAGATAGAACCTGCAGCTTCTTGAGTTGTGCTTCTTTCAGAAACAAAGCGGTTCGCTTCATGACTATATAGTACCACATAGGCATACGTATTGCCACGGCATTCGCTTTAAGTGCATTTTAGTGCCCCACATGCCCGGTCTGCACGTTTCTTGGACACCTCGTCGAATCATTAAGAGATAAACTCAAGCGGAATCCCGGAAGGGCATGCGCCAAGACAACTGGGCAAAGAGGCTGGCCGTGAAGAAAGTACAAGTGGAATGTTACGCAGGGTACCGCGCAAATGAACGTCCTAGATGCCTGACTTTGGGTGAGCAGGCGTTGGAAATTGTGGAAGTGGAAGACCGCTGGTATTCCCCAGGCGAGACGTATTTCCTGGTGCGTGTTAAGGGTGGCGCCCGGTATTTGCTGCGGCACGTGGAGGCGCTGGACGTTTGGAGTTTGGAAGGGTACCGGAGCGGGGCGAATTGAGGCGCAGTTTGACATCTGCGTTTCTGGGGTGTCCAATCAACGCATTCCTGATACGGGACCCCCAAAAACAGTTTAGAAAATCCAAAAGAAGCAAGGAGCTATCAATGAACAAAATCTGGATGTGGTGTTTAATCGGGTTAGTTTCTCTTGGGAGCGCTGCACAATTGAGAGCCCAGCAAACTGGCGAAACAGAAACGGCTATTACAGCGCTGGAGAATCAATGGCTTCAGTCACAAAAGACAAGTAATCCTGACCTACTCGCTCCATTGCTGGCCGACAAGTTCGTCAATACGGGAAGTGAAGGAAAAGTGACCGCCAAGGCCGAGACGCTGGCGATAGTCAAAACAACGAAGTTTGTCACCGCTGAGTACTACGATGTGAAGGTAACGGTTTTCGGCGATGCCGCTATCGCCACGGGAGGATTCAAGGGTAAGGGCACCGATGGGTCGGGAAAACCATATAGCATTGATGAACACTGGACTGATACGTGGGTGAAAATGCCGAGTGGAAAGTGGCAGTGTGTTGCAAGTCATGCCTCGCCTGCAAAAATGTGAACAATCGCACAACGCTAAATCAAAGTGGCCACCTCCACCTATCGTGGCCACTTTTAATGCTAGGCCACCCGCGCAATTTTCCATTCCTCGTCAACTTTGCGGATAGTGAAAGCGGACTTGCACTTGGGACAGAAGTGCACGTTGGTCGCACTTGCAAGCGCCACAGGTATTTCCTCAATGGACTCTTCGCCACATCGGCAGTGGATACGAATGTGGAGGCTGTCTTCGTCTGTGATTTCTCTTGCTTGCATGAAGGTTGAACCTGACGCCAATGGGAGCGATTTACAATGTGTAGGTATTCAACTTTTTGGGAACTTTGCGCCAGCGTGCAACTTTAAGCCGTTCTTCCAGAGCTTTGTTGAATCTCTTCCGCCTGCCAGAGGTGGTCAAAGGGGTGGTAGCGGGAATCACCCTTGAAATCTCCACCCGGACGCATGTCGAACTCAGCCAATTCAATCGAAAGTCTTGCGTATGTCCAAGGATTAAGGTCGCAATCTCTGTTGCAATCGTTTCCACCTTTAGCACTTTGTCCAGGGGTCGGACTAGGCGTCTTTTTTTGCTATCGCAAAGGTTTGCTTGGCCTTTCTGCACGTCAATCCGCCATGTTTGGACGCCAGCATATACGGAACCACCAACGGTTGTTCCGTGGCGCTCAATTTCAAATTCAAGAACGGGGGGGATTCCAAGTAGGATTTTCCACGCGGCCTAATAGTTTGTACGCTTGCATACCGCCGGAGTCATTTCCATCCAGTTCGTCCCAAGCTTGATTCACCAAGTTTGCGACCCGTTTAACTTCCTCAACTGGGCCAGATGGAAGCTTTGAGAGAAAGTTACGCAAGTCTTCAAGTGTATTCATCTCAGTGAGACCTCTGCTGAATAGTATCAGCGTCCACAAGGGTCTCCGAATCTCTCCACTTCCCCCCGTCGCCTTGTCAGATATCGGAAATCATATCTCAGAAAGATACTCTGACAGGGCATTACGTCGCGAGGTAGTGGGGTTGCTGCAAAAGTCGTTCTGTGATGACCATCACAGAACGGTGTCGCCTAATGGTAATGGCCCCTTGGAGGCATTAAACCAAGAAGTACCCTTCCCGCAACTTGCATTGCTCTGACACGCTCGTAGAAGTTGAGCTGAGTCGAAGAGAAAGAGAAGAACCATGAAAGCACCCTTCCATACTTACACGTTCAAGCAGCAAGCGTTGTCCATCAATGGCCGAATATCTGATTTGCGCAGAGCAATCAATGCGCACGCAGAGCCGTCAGCATCGGCAAGGATGAGAAGGCTACGAAAGAAAAGTGCGTCAGTCAGGTCCAGAGAATGCTGGCGACGATTTCGATGGTGCTGGTCCTTCTGCTGTCCGGCTGTGGCGACACGACGAAGTCTCCAGCGGAAGCCCGTAAAGCGATGGCTGTCGAGATGACGCACGGCAGTTGGACTCTATCAACCGATGGCAAGGATAACGAGATACTCCGCATCGAAAGCCCGAAGTTCGGTGTTGGTGACGAGATTGTGACCGCAGCATTTGTGGCGAAATTCAAACGCGACGACCTGGTCTACAACGGTAAGAGCATGTGCGCGATGGGCTTCAAGGAAGTGGACATGCTAGAGCCACAGTTTGTCGGCCCCGCGTACTCCGATGTTCCCAAGACCGTTTACAAGATTACGCTGCCCTGCGAAGCGCGGTAGTAGAAGTTGGGCCAAGTACAAATTAAAAAAGGAGGCCAACATGAAGTATTTAATGGCAGCAGCAATTGTAATCTTGTGCGCGTCATCTGCATTAGCAAATCCGAGCGCAGAAAAGATTTGCGAGAAGCATCCAACTTGGGCAATGGCAACGTGTCAACGGTTGTCCAACAAAGAAGTGTGGATTGGAATGACGTGGGATGAGTGGCGTGAAGCCAAGCGGTTGCCTCATCAGTGGGTTTCAACGACACACGGTAGGAATGGTTCACGTATTGATGTTGTGAAATACCAAGAGTGGTCGGGCAATTGGAAGTGGTTCACTTTCGTTAACAATCGTCTGGACCACTGGTCGGAGCATCCATATTGAGCTTTTAGTTTGAGTCGGGGCCAAGTACAAATTCAAAGTCAAAGGAGATTGACAATGCAGTGACTCTTGCTTAGATGACCGGAAGTCCGGAATGTGAGCTACGTCACAAAATATGTTCTCGATTAGACACTATACGAAATGGGCAAAGCAGCGGCGAGTCACTGAAGGTCTGCTTTGTGGACATGTCAAGATGGGTGTAGGAACTAAAGGATTAGAAGTACCAGAGTATGCGGAGGTAATGGACATGAGCTACGTAGAAAGCAATCTCATCTCAGGAGAACAAGTGCTCTACAAAACCGGGCTTCATTGGATTGTGCTCCTTTTGCCTGCTTTCTTTGGCGCACTTCTCGGCTTGGTGGGCTTGCCTCTCCTGTTTGCTGAAGGCATGAGGACTGCGGGTATTTCGTTTCTAATTATTGCAGCGTTGCTCGTTCTTTACGGTTACATGGCCAGAAAGGCGACGGAAATGGCTGTGACTAATAAACGCATCGTCATAAAGGTCGGACTCTTGAGCCGAAGAACTTTTGAACTACTTTTGTCGAAAGTCGAGAGCATTGGAGTCGAAGAGGGGTTGATAGGCCGAATCATGGGATACGGTTCGGTTGTAGTTCGGGGAACTGGCGGGACACCGGAACCATTCAAGAATGTAGCTCATCCTCTTGAGTTCCGAAGGCAAGTTCAACAGCGTGTTGAGGAGCGCGAACAGAAATAGAACTTTCGTGAGTTCCATCTATATCAGCATTTGGTCTAGATGCCTGAACTGATTACACTGCCACAGTCGTCCACAAACATGTGATTCTGCTTCCGTGAACGGGCTGCTTACACTTCGTTCACTGTTCAAGAAGTTGAAGTGCGAATCAAAGCCGTCCAGAAGAATATCCTCTACCCATATGCAGGTAATTGAACATGGGTATTCCATGGATTTCCAACCTCAACCGTCGAATACATCAGCGAACCAAGAATCGGCTTCCAACATACGTTATGGGAGATGCTTTCGAAGCATGCCGATGCAGCACTCAATTTGTATCGCAAATCGTAGCGCACTTAATGAGAGGGTTGCACAGGGGAACTTAAGCCAATTCAATAGCTTAGATTTTTACTGCCATGGTTCGGGACCAGGAGGTGGGTGGTTTAAATCCGCTCGGACCAAGCCTTCTTTAAAATCCACGACTTGCTGTGACGAACCCGCTGAAAGCATGAAAAGAGGGAGCCACAGCAAGCAATCCGGGATCCTGATGCGCGCCTAGATTCCAACCAGGAGGTCGACTGGTGGGGCCAGGCCGGCGTACAACCTGGGTTGCACAGTGTGCAGTTCGTCTGACACCAATTGACGGAAGAGCAGTGGCGCTACGCCTTTGCCGAATCAGAACTTGTGAAATTGTGATTTAATTCCGATCCCCACAGCCCCTGATCAGAGAAGGGAGTGGCTATGGCAGACCACTTATACAACCACGAAGCTGGGCAATCCGGTTCAAAATCGGCAAGAGTGCCCGACCACTTATTTCCCGCTGAATCAATTCGCTAGTAGTGGACTTCCGCTGTCCTTTAATTCCATTTCTTTTTGGACTGAACCCTTAACTTGAGACACTCGGATAAGGCACACTTTGCAGGGAAAGGAACTGCGAGTGGCAAAGAGACGAGTGGGGAAATACCCGAAAAAATTCCGCCGGATGGCTGTTGAGCGATTGAAGACCTGCGACAACATCGTGGAGTTGTCACAGGAACTTGGTGTGCATCGACGGCTTCTCTACAAGTGGCGAGATCAATTCGATCCGTTCGACTCTGGCGAGGAACCGCCTCCGGGGAACTCGCGTGAGTCCGCCCTGCGCAAGGAAATCAACCAGCTGAAGCGGGTGGTGGTGGACAAAACGCTGGAGCTGGATTTTTTCAAAGGTGCCTTGCAAAAAGTCGAGGCTCGACGCCAGAAGAGCGGTATCAGTGGCGAGACGGCATCTACGACGAAATCCAAGAAGTGATGCCTTTGCAAGGCAGCTTAAGTATCGAGCGCATGTGTCAGCTGGCCGGGGTCAGCCGGGCCGGTTTTTATCGTTCTCTGCAGGAGCGAGCACCAGTCGAAGAAGACATGGAGGTGCGGAGCGTGATTCAGCAGATCGCTGTCGAGCATCGACGGCGCTACGGGTATCGGCGGATCAGCGCCGAGTTGCGGCGGCGGGGGATGCTGGTGAATCACAAGCGTGTGTTGCGGATCATGCGGGAGGATAACCTGCTGGCCGTGCAGCCGCGGGCATTCGTGGTGACCACGGATTCCGATCACGAGTTGGAGGTCTATCTGAACCTGGCCAGTCGCATGAAACTGACGGGGATGAATCAGCTCTGGGTGGCGGATATCACCTATATCCGTTTGAAGAAGGAGTTTGTCTACCTGGCGGTGATTCTGGACGCGTTCTCACGCAAGGTGGTGGGATGGGCTCTGGATCGCACGCTGGCGGCCCGTTTGCCGATCGCAGCGCTGGAGCAGGCCATCGCGCAACGACAGCCGCCGCCGGGTCTGGTGCATCATTCCGACCGTGGCGTGCAGTACGCGTGCGGAGACTACGCCCAGATCTTGCAACAGCACCAGATGATTCCCAGCATGAGCCGACCGGCGAACCCCTATGACAACGCCAGTTGCGAAAGCTTTATGAAGACTCTCAAACGGGAGGAGATTTATGCGAACGACTACCGAGATTTAGAACACTTGCGGGGTAACATCGAAGTCTTTATCGAACAGTACTACAATCGCTGCCGTTTACATTCGGCGCTGGGCTATCGACCGCCGGAGGAGTTCGAGCAGGAAGCGAGTCCAGCGATAAATTCTGCTGGAGCGACGATGAGTTTTTTCAGGCATGAGGAGATCTATCAGTCCGATGTACGAAGGAAATAGTAGCGGGGAGCGACCCAAGAGCCGCCCCCCGGCTCATCGTTCCGATGAGTCTCCAGCTGGTTATTCCTCGGCGAGTTGCTCTCCAGCAGAGCTCGCCTCCGCTTCACCAGCCGAGCACCATCCTGAAAGAGAAGAGAAAGAATGAGAAGGAAAAATCATTGAACTGCATGTGTGCCAATTCCAAACTGTCTCAACAGAGGGGTTCACCCCATGAAAGTGTGCCCACTTTGTGCCCCATCGTCCTGAATTCCCACCTCTTTAAGTAATGTCTTCCATTCTGTTTATGAAATTCTCAGTCTGCGTTTATGCGACGTTTAGTGCCCGCCTCCCACAATTGAATCATGTTCTACCTTGCAAATAACTTTCTTGAGGTGCTCCGGATGCTTTGGTATCGGGGATGGTTCGCATCGCTTCAGAATCGGAAAGCCGATTCAATCAAGTTCACTGGTCCATTACTCAGAACTGTATCTAAAGGACTACCACACTGGCGACTGTTTACATGTCTTTGCGCAGTTCTAGGAGCCTCTTTATTCGGCCTGTCGGCTGCGGGACAATCGACTGGACCCGCGGTAACCTCAGAAAAAACGCTTCCGCCAGCGGAAGCACAAACCCAGGACACGAACACGCCTCCGCCGACACCCCAGCCCACTCCTGCGGCCCCGGTAGCCCTTCCCACCCCTTTCGTGACAGGCCCGCTGCAGCAACTCCCGCCAGCCATCTTCGATGCCGGACCCTTCGGCAAGATCGCAGTGAATGGCGTTCTTAGCGGCTTGGGCCTGTGGCAGAGCAATCACGTCCCTGGCGATGAATCTACTCGAGCGGCTTTAAGTAATGGACAGGTGTTTCTTCAAAAAACCGACGGCTTGTTTCAGTTCTACCTGCAGGCGGGCGCGTATAATATTCCGGCCCTCGGGACGCCGTTCCTCGCTACCGACAAGGCAATAAGTGACTTCTACGGCCCGTTGCCGGTCGCATTTCTGAAGCTGGTACCGGGGAAGAACACGTCCATCCTCATCGGCGCGCTGCCCACACTGATGGGCGCCGAGTACACGTTCACCTTCGAAAATATGAACATCGAGCGCGGACTGTTGTGGAACCAGGAAAACGCTGTCAATCGCGGGATCCAAGTGAATCAGACCCTGGGCAAATTCACAGCCTCATTGAGCTGGAACGACGGGTACTATTCCAACCGCTACTCGTGGCTGTCGGGTTCCTTAACCTATGCCAATGGGCCTCACAGCTTGTCGTTCGTTGGGATGGGAAACCTGGGGCAGACGGCGTTTCAGACCCTGGCCACCCCCGTGCAAAACAACGGCAGTATGTACGCCGCCATTTACACTTACACCAAGGGGTCCTGGATAATCCAGCCCTATTATCAATATAGCGATGTGCCGACCAACCTGAAGGTCGGTGTCGTGAAGGGTGCCGCGACGCAGGGCGGTGCGCTCCTGGTGAGTCACACCTTCAAACATGGCTTCTCGCTCGCAGGACGCGGGGAATATATCACCAGCACGGGGAGCGTTGCTGATCAAGCTGTCAACCTACTATACGGCCCAGGCAGCCACGCGTGGTCGGCCACTGTGACGCCCACTTTTCAATACGGAGGGTTCTTCGTCCGAGGAGATCTTTCTCTTGTTCGAGCGGGCAGCTTTACTTCGAGTTACGCCTTCGGGCCAACGGGCACGAACCAAAATCAGGGCCGAGCAATGGCTGAAATAGGATTTATTTTTGGTCACAATGCGATTCGGTAGCACCCATGCTCTGCAGTCCGAGAAACGCGACACGTAGTCTAGGGTGATTACGAGTTGTCTGCCTCGCAATGCTTAGCATTATTATCGTAGTCTTGTTGTTGATTGAGGCGAGGCCCAATTAAATCGCTTGTCTCTAAAGACCCGCATTGACTATTAATCCCCCTGTCAAGAGAATCTCAGCTTGGGAATATATCGGAGTCAGAAAGCGATATTCTAAACACGATGGCTACTTGGCCCGGATGGACGAACTACTCTGGATCCAAGAACTTTCTGCTGAAGGTCGCGCGCTCAGCGTTGCGGCTTTTCCTTGCCTTGAGTCTCGTCGCCACGATCACGCTGGTGTTTTTTCGTGGGATCCACGTGAATGCCACAAGCGTAGGTTTTTTTTATCTAGTTGCTATTCTTGTGATTGCTACCACAGGCGGGCTTCTGGAAGCTGGCGTGTCATCCGTTGTAGCAATGCTGTGCTTCAATTTCTTTTTTCTCCCACCCGTCGGGACATTCACTATTGCCGATCCGCAAAACTGGGTTGCGCTGTTTGCCTTTTTGACCACGGCTCTTACCGCCAGTCAACTGTCCGCTCGATTGAAACGACAAAGAGCGCAGGCGCTAGACCGGCAGCGCGAGATGGAGCGATTGTATACTCTCAGCCGCGCCATCCTGCTCACCGATACAGCACAGCCGACCGCAAAGCAGATCGCGCACCAAATGGCCCAAGCGTTTGATTGGCCTGCCCTGGCGCTGTACGATCGGAACACCAGCGAAGTTTACCTGGCCGGCCCAGAAGCGTTTCCTAACGTTGCAGATATTGATGCTAAGCTGCGCGAGTCCGCAATCCTTTCTCGTGTTCTGCACGAAGAAACCGACGACACTCTTATAACGCCGATCCGTCTTGGAGGTGAGCCGATTGGCAGTTTGGCAGTCAAACATGTCTTCATGTCTGATACGGCAATGCAGTCTGTTTTAAGCCTGGTAGCTGTGGGACTGGAAAAAGCGCGTGCCCAGGAGGAGGCCAACCGTGCCCAGGTTGCCCGTCAGAGCGAGGAGTTGAAATCCACCCTACTGGACGCGATTGCCCACGAATTTAAGACTCCCCTCACGTCGATCAAAGCCGTCACGACAGATTTGCTCTCGAATCCCCAGCAGTCTTTGTCGCAGGAACAGCGCGGATTGGTCACAATTGCCGATGAAGGAACGGACCGACTGGCCAGACTAGTAACCGAAGCGATTCAGCTGGCCCGAATCGAGGGTGGTAAGTTCAAGTTGAACCGGGGGGTCCATTTCCCGAGTTCTTTGCTGTCCACGGCGCTTCGGCAGACGCAGTTTCTGACGGATGGTAGAGCGCTCAAAATGGAGGCGGACGAGGGGCTGCCTTTGGTATTGGTAGACGCGGAGTTAACGCAGATGGTAATCAGCCATTTAATTGAAAATGCAGTGAAATACAGTGCGCCAGGCAGCCCAATTGTGATTGGCGCACTTGCTACCGAGAGAGGTGTCGTTTTTCACGTTACCGATCAAGGGCCAGGCATCACCCAAGAGGAACAATCACGGATCTTCGAGAAGTTCTATCGCGGCAGGGTAGGTCAACACCTCAAAGGCGCAGGCATGGGTCTTGCGATTGCCCGCGAGATCGTCCGTGCGCACGGAGAGGATATCTGGGTCGAAAGCAGTCCAGGCAAGGGTTCAAAATTCTGTTTTTCGTTGCCGATCGCGCCAGTGGAGCCTAACCGATGAGCGCAGGCCGCATTCTCGTGGTGGACGACGATCCGCAAATTCGGCGGGCGATGAAATCTGCCCTGATCAACCGAGGTTACGAGGTAAGCGATTCACGCACCGGGGAAGAAGCTCTAGATAGGTTGCGGTCTGAAACTTACGATCTTCTGTTGTTGGATATGAACATGCCCGGGATCGGTGGGATCGAAACCTGTCGAATCATTCGCTCCACGTCCGACATTGCAATCATCATGTTAACCGTAAACCGCACTGAAAAGGACAAGGTGGAAGCGCTTGACGCCGGGGCGGATGACTACGTGACTAAACCTTTTAGCACTCCCGAATTACTTGCTCGAATTCGCGCGACTTTGCGGCGGCTACCGCAGGCTCCCAGCGAGGTAGGATTGCGACAACTCATCCTAGAAGGTGTCGAAATCGATCTACCTTCTCGCCATGCAACCGTGAAAGGCCGGACTTCCCGCCTAACGGCTAAGGAGTTTGATTTGCTTTCCTACTTTCTCATGCGTCCCAACAAGACAATTGCCCATCGCGAGCTGCTCCAGGCGGTCTGGGGGCCAGACTACGGTGACGAGCTTGAATATTTGCGTGTCTTCGTTAATCGCCTTCGCAAGAAGATCGAACCCGATCCTTCCAAGCCCCGGTTCTTAGTTACAGATGCCTGGGCTGGCTACCGCTTCCACCTTCCGCACTAAGAAACTCAGAGAAGACTTCCTTTAACGACCAACCGGTTTATGACGTTGTTAGGACGTGTTTATGCGATGTTTATCCAAGTCAACTTAGGATGCGGTGTGGACGAAAGCAATGTTAAATCAACCTAACATCCTTATCGCAGAGCCCGCGCGTTCAACGGTAAACTGGGAAACCACTGAAGGGCCCAGCCCCGAACGACTTCTGGTAAACGTCATCTTCACTGATCCGCAAGCAACGGTGGCGGCGCTGAGGACGGCTGGATCATTGGCACGGGATCTCGGCGCTTGCATCCGAATACTTGTCGCGATCCCTGTGCCTTATATATTGCCTCTTGAAAAGCCGCCGGTGCCTGTTGGTTTTACCCTACGCCTTCTCAACGACATTATTTGCCGGCTGAAACTGGACACATTCGAGCCCAGCGTCCACTTCTATCTCTGTCGAGATCAGACTAAAACTATTCTTCGGGCACTAAGTCCAAACTCCTTGGTAGTCATTGGTGGCCTGAAACACTGGTGGCCCACCGCGGAACATCGGATGGCAAAATCCATTCAATCTGAACGCCACCGCGTTATTTTTGTCCGCCTGAAGAGAGCAAGCAAATCGGATACGCGATGAAAGTCCAACGCCCAATTCAACCCGCTATCCGAACGCTGGAGAGAGGCCCCGGGGATGACGTTTCGCCATGTTTGTCGGCCATGGTAGGAGTGACGCTGTTGGGAGATATGGAGGATGTTTTGGCCGCGGTTCGAACTGTAGCTCTATTGGCCAGGAACTTTAGGGCGTCATTATCTCTTGGTCTTCCCGGAACGGCTGTTTTGGAATTCGACCTCGGCGAAACTCCCTGCTCAACGGTGCCAGAACTTTTGGAGTCCACGAGAGTGCAATTTGCTAAGACACTAACCACAACTTTCGCCATGGAACTTGACGTCGTCGCCGCCTCTTTTGTTGGTGAGGGGGCAATTACGATGCGTGTCCGCACCGCCAATGCAAGTGAAGGTCGTAAACAGCCTGCCTAGTTGGCGACTGTTCGAGGTTCCTTTATTTATAGGCTTTATGTCGCGAGCACGGTACTGATAGGGTTTTTCTCGAAGCAGAGTGAGGTGAAGAATGTGGGATCTTTTCTACGTGGCTGTTGCGATTGCCTTCTTTGTTCTGTTGTGGGGCTTTACCAAGGCGTCCGAACGCCTTTAGGAGAATCCAGTGGAATACGCAATTGCGGGTGTTGTCGCCGTGTTCTTGTTCTTTTATCTGATGTACGCCTTGCTTAGGCCGGAAAAATTTTGAGGTGGTGAGATGACTTTACTCGGTACAGCCCAGATTCTTGATCTTTTTTGCCATTGTTGTCGCGATAACGAAGCCCCTTGGTATTTTCATGTACCGGGTATTCGAGGGCAAGCGGACCTTCCTTCATCCTGTTGTCCGTCCAGTGGAACACCTAATCTACTGGCTTGGCGGCGTCCGTGAGGATGAGGAGCAGTCATGGATCAGGTATTCCGCATCCATGATCTCGCTCAGCATATTCAGCTTTCTATTTGTCTATCTGCTGCAGCGGTTGCAGGGATATTTGCCACTGAACCCTATGCACTTTTCAACGCCGCAGGCGCCCCAAAATGCTACAGCTCTGACGCCGGACCTGGCATTTAACACGGCCGTGAGCTTCATGACAAATACGAACTGGCAGTCCTATTCTCCTGACACCACGGTCAGCTATTTAACACAGATGGCAGCTCTTGCAGTCCAGAACTTCGTTTCTGCTGCGGTGGGTATCGCGGTTGCGGTTGCACTAATTCGCGGGTTTGCGCGCCATTCAGCCAAAACCATAGGCAATTTCTGGGTGGACGTTACCCGGTGCATTCTTTACGTTTTGCTTCCCATTTGTATCTTAGCGACGCTGTTTTTCGTCTGGCAAGGGTCAATCCAAAACTTCAAAGGGCCAGTCACCGTGACAACTCTGGAAGGAGCGACCCAAGTCATTGAGCAAGGGCCTTTGGCTTCTCAGCTAGCGATAAAGATGCTCGGAACCAATGGCGGTGGATACTTCAACGCAAACTCTGCACATCCGTACGAGAATCCGACTCCTTTGGCAAATCTCCTCCAAATGCTGCTGATCTTTTCTCTCGGCGCCGGCCTAACGTATAAGTTTGGCAAAATGGTGCGGGACACGCGCCAAGGCTGGGCGATCTTTGCGGCTATGTCTCTGATGTTTCTCGGCGGCGCCTTCATCTGTTATCAGGCGGAGCAAGCTGGGAATCCTATGTTGACCAAAATGGGTGTTGAGCACGTCTATACGTCAAGCCAGCCCGGCGGGAACATGGAAGGGAAAGAGGTTCGGTTCGGCAATCCTATGACCGCGTTATTTGCGGCCGTTACCACGGATGCCAGTTGCGGAGCCGTCATCGGCACGCACGACAGCTTTACGCCCATCGGCGGACTGGTACCGCTGTTCAACATTCAGACTGATGAAGTGATTTTTGGAGGGGTTGGTGCCGGGCTCTACAGCATGTTGATTTATGCAGTCATTGCCGTGTTCATCGGAGGCCTCATGGTCGGGCGCACGCCCGAGTACGTGGGCAAGAAGATCGAGCAAAAAGAAGTCAAGATGGCCATCATTGCGATCCTGGCGACTTCTTTGGTCATTCTTTGCTTCACCGCCATCAGTTCAGTTGCGCCGTTTGCGAAGGATCACTACTGGAATCCGCCCGGACCCGCCACCGCTAATTTGAACAACGGTGGCGCACATGGCTTTTCCGAGATCCTGTATGCGTATTCGAGCGGCGCTGGGAATAATGGCAGCGCCTTTGGCGGAATAAACGCCAACACTCCCTGGTACAACTTATCGATTGGCCTCGATATGCTGGTAGGAAGATTCCTCTTCATCATCCCGGCGCTTGCCATTGCTGGCAGCTTAGCTACCAAGAAATTGATTCCGGTCACAAGCGGCACACTACCAACTAACGGTTCGCTGTTTGTAGTTCTCCTGGTCGGGACGGTCATCATTGTGGGCGCGCTAACGTATTTCCCGGCGCTCTGCCTAGGTCCCATTGTTGAGCACATGCAAATGCTTAATGGGAAATTATTCTAAAAGTTTGGACTGCATTTAGAGTCCGCGACGAAAGTTTGATTGCAAATGAGGAGTCTAAAATGTCGACGATAAGTGCTCCTCCGGTGGAGAGCAAACAGCCAAGCTCGCAGCTCATTTCCAAGGGCGGCCGAGCTCGCGCGTTGTTCGATCCGGAAATCGTAAAACGTGCGGGTAAAGAGTCGTTCGTGAAGCTCAACCCAAGGTTGGTTGCAAAAAATCCGGTGATGTTTGTCGTGGAGGTTGGCGCAGCTCTAACCACAATTTACGTCATCAAGGATGCGATTATGGGTAGTGGCAACCTTCTTTTTGGCATCCAAATCGCCCTTTGGTTATGGTTTACGGTGCTGTTCGCCAATTTCGCAGAGGCAATGGCGGAAGCGCGTGGCAAGGCCCAAGCCGATGCAATGCGCAAAACCAAAACTGACACGACAGCTCGAAGAATTCTGGCCAATGGCGAGTATGAAATGGTGCAAGCTTCAATACTGCGCGCTGGAGACTGCGTCTACTGCGAGGCAGGCTCTCTCATTCCAGGAGACGGCGAGGTCATCGATGGTGTCGCCAGCGTCGATGAATCTGTGATTACGGGGGAAAGTGCTCCCGTTATTCGAGAGTGCGGAGGAGACCGAAGCGCGGTCACCGGAGGTACAAAAGTACTGTCGGACTGTATCACCATTCGGATTACCTCGAATCCGGGTGAGACATTTTTGGACCGAATGATCGCTCTTGTAGAAGGCGCGGTTCGCCAGAAGACTCCAAATGAGATCGCTCTGAATATCTTGATTGCTGGCCTGACGCTGATCTTTCTGTTAGCAGTCGCAACGCTACCGCCGTACGCAAAATACGCCATACAAGCGGTCGGCAGCGGTGTAGCCCCGACAGTCGCCGTTCTCGTTTCCCTGCTCGTGTGTCTGATTCCCACGACCATCGGCGGATTGCTTTCTGCCATCGGTATAGCGGGCATGGATCGCGTGATGCAGCATAACGTCTTGGCCATGAGCGGGAAGGCGGTAGAAGCCTCCGGTGATGTAAATACCTTGCTTCTCGACAAGACCGGCACGATCACTTTGGGCAATCGGCAAGCAGTCGAATTTCTAACGGTCGAGGGAGTGAGCGGAAGCGAACTGGCCGACGCCGCTCAGCTCTCCAGCCTTGCCGACGAGACGCCAGAGGGGCGTTCAATTGTAGTGTTGGCGAAGGAGAAATATAAACTGCGCGGCCGCGAACTCGCCGAGCATAACGCCGAGTTCATTCCTTTCTCCGCGTACACGCGAATGAGCGGAGTGGATATGAACCGACGCCGCCTGCGAAAGGGCGCAACTGATGCCATTGTGCGGTTCGTGCAGGAAGCTGGAGGCCAGGTACCTCGCGAGCTGATGGAAATTTCCGATCGCATTTCCAGAAATGGAGGGACGCCGCTAGCAGTTGCTGATGGGTCTAAAGTTCTTGGCGTAGTTCATCTCAAAGACATCGTAAAAGGTGGAATGAAAGAACGTCTCACTTCGCTAAGGGCCATGGGAATTCGCTCGGTGATGATCACCGGAGATAATCCTTTGACCGCGGCTGCGATCGCACAAGAAGCTGGTGTGGATGACTTTCTTGCGCAGGCTACTCCGAAGGACAAGCTGGAATATATTCGCAAAGAACAAGCTGAGGGACGGCTGGTCGCCATGACTGGCGACGGAACGAATGATGCCCCGGCGTTGGCTCAGGCCGATGTTGGTGTAGCCATGAACACTGGAACCATGGCGGCCAAAGAGGCCGGCAATATGGTCGATCTTGACAGCAATCCGACCAAGCTGATCGAAATCGTGGCAATCGGAAAACAACTACTGATTACCCGAGGATCGTTAACCACTTTTTCGATCGCCAATGACATTGCGAAGTATTTTGCGATCATTCCGGCGATGTTTGCAGGTATGTATCCAGAACTGAATAGGCTGAATATCATGGGGTTGCACTCCCCCCAGAGCGCAGTACTCGCGGCAGTCATCTTCAATGCAGTAATCATTATCGCCTTAGTCCCGCTGGCACTACGTGGTGTTCAGTACAAGCCTGTCAGTGCCGGCCAAATGTTAAGGCGGAATCTTTTGATCTATGGTCTCGGCGGGATACTCGTGCCGTTTCCTGGTATTTGGCTGATCGACAAGGTCGTCGTTGCGCTGCATTTGGCGTAGGCGCGGGCTGTACGTGGAGCCTACCAAAATAAGGAGTAGGAAATGATTAAGGAACTCGGACCTGGACTTCGTTTGACATTGATTTTCACGATTGTTCTCGGATTACTTTATCCGACCGTGATGACAGGTTTGTCCGAACTGTTTTTTCCGAGGCAGTCGAACGGTAGCCTCGTAACTGTGAATGCAAAGATTGTCGGCTCAAGCCTCATCGGCCAGGGGTTCACCAAACCGGAGTACTTTCATCCGCGGCCCTCATCGGCAGGCGGCGGTTACGACGCTACTGCGTCTAGTGGCTCGAACCTCGGACCCACAAGCGCCAAGCTGCTTCACGGAACGACCAAAATAGATGACAAGAAAAACGAGATCGTCGATTTCGACGGCGTAAATCTTCGCATTGTGCATTACTGCATCGACAACGATATCCCTTATGATTCATCCACACCTCTTGACCAGTTCAAAGATTCGCACGGTGACCTCGATGACGTGAAGTTGATCAAGGCTTTCAATGATGACAAAACGCCGTTACTTTTTAAGCCGAAAACACCGGTTCCACCCGACGCGGTGACAGCCTCGGGGTCGGGTCTTGACCCGCACATCAGTCCTGCAAATGCCGAGAGCCAAGCCGTACGCATCGGAAAGGCAAGAGGCGTTTCTCCGGATAAGGTAAAGCAATTGATCCCTCAGTTTACGGAACCAGCCGATTTAGGATTTCTGGGCGAGCCGCGCGTCAATACTCTTATGTTAAACGTCGCTCTCGACCAGAAATTCCCAGTTTCAAAGTAAGGCAAAGGAAATGCGATTCAGACTCGCCGCGGCGACGTGAGCTTTAGCCAAGTGAGCGACCGCGCTAAACTCGTCCTTTTTTTCCTGTGCTCTATTACGATCCTTTTTCTCGTCGACACTGTTTACGAGGGCCTCAACACACTTTCGCGTTTGAACCTCGTGGAGGCTGGAAGAGACCAGTGGCAGCGTCCGTCCGATATTATCAAAGCGCTAGATTTGAGGCCCGGAAACATCGTTGTTGATCTGGGATGCGGTTCGGGATACTTCACGCTCAAGCTTTCGGCGCCAGTTGGTCAGAAGGGTAAAGTTCTGGCAGAGGATATCCGCAGGTTGCCCCTCATTTTCTTGTGGCTCCGGACGTTGCAAAGAGGTGAGCATAACGTCGACCTTTTGCTTGGCGAAGCAGACGATCCACACTTGCCTAAGCAAGAGGTGAATGCAGTGCTCATTGTCAATTCGTATCATGAATTTACGAATTCCCAGGTGATTCTTAATCACGTAGCCCAGTCGTTGGTTTCTGGAGGACGGCTGGTAGTCGTCGATCGCGGACCGCACTCGCTCGGAGCGGGCTCTACAGATTCAGAAAGAGAGCATCATCAAGTGTCGCCCGAGCAAGTTGAAAGTGAACTACGTCTTGGAGGTTTTGAGATCATCAGCCGGCAGGAACGCTTCATTCAAAATGATCCCTCTAACGATGAATGGTGGCTGATCATCGCTCGCAAGCCATAGGCGCGCTCCCAGGGGCAGTGGCTTCAGTAAATCGAGCAGCATAGCCATACGCATACCTCACGCCCGTGGGCAGGTGCGTGGTTCGGCCGGGACACGTCACGTGTGTCACGCCGGCGGGGACAGCCACGCAAAGGGTGCGAGTTTAAAGTCTACAGAAGCCTGTCGTTCAATGATTCAGCACAGCCGTGTTCCTTCCGGTGAACTTACACCCAATAATTTGCAGGAAAGTGCATAGGAGTCTGCGTAGAAATGGGAACGCTTCTGACCAAACGAGTTCGCGGGCAACCCGATTTTCGATTATCCACTAAGGCTGGCCGTTCCGCTTCAATTACTCGCCGATTTGTACTACTCGTAGAGTTCTGAAATCGTCCGCTAGGGCGAGTCGATGGCAATCGTCTTCATTTGAGCGTCGAACGGGTATGAGTTCATTTGGGCCAGTTGGAGGATGATGCGCAGTCTCGCACTGCTGTCCAGAAGTCCGGTTGGGGGAAGTAGTCTCTTGGTTAGGATGATCCGATTGCGCTTGGATTTCATAAGAACATTGTTAGCGCGGACTAAATGTCGATCAGTTGGAGCGGCTGATTTTCTCCCGCACCTGTGGTCTTCCGTGCTGTGATCGACGGGCGTCTTCTGTTTGTCTTCCCTGGGAATCTGTCCAAAAATCTGGAACCGGAATCGAAAGATGTCTGCAACGGGGGTTCCGCAAGGAGTTCCGCAATAAGGTCCAGAAGTCGACGATCTATTTCGATGATTCTACGAGAGATGGGGATGACAGAGACGGTGCCGGAGTACGGACGAAAGTAACGAGCTGGGGCGGTAGCGACCCCCTCGTGTGCGGCTATCCAGCCGCCCAAACCCTTCTGGGGTTCGGGGGTCGCTACCGCCCTCGCGCTTTGAGATGTTGCAGCTCCGTCGCCAGCAATGCGGAGTCAGATTCGGGAGCAGATTTGATTTGGACTTTGAAGAAAGGGAATCGTTCATGCACTCATCGTAAAAATAGAAATGAGGTAAACAAAAAAAGGATTGCGTCCACGAAGAGACTCACCCGACGCTTCAGCGGTATGGCATTGTTTCGGCGAAGCAACGCACGATGACATAATTTTTGAATCGCTGGATAGTCATTTCAAACGCGACCGTGTATTCAAGGAGTGGGTCGACAACAACGATCTGGGATTTCCCGTTCAACAGGAATCTGAACGACAGGAATGCTTGGCAGTGAAAGCTACCGCAAAAACTGCATAACTCAACGCATATTCAATTCGACCGACCTCCGGGTCATCCTTTTGGATATGTGCACTGGTACTTTCGTATATCCGAAGATGCCGCGGAGTATTGCCGACTCGCTGCATCCTTCGGCTTGGATTGAATTCTACTTCTGGCTGATTAGGTGCACGAACCGTGGAGTTGCGCGGAACTTAATGCGGCTATTGTGTCAGGCAGAGGGTTTATGACGGAGTAGACCCCAAAGCCAGTGGCTGCGGAGGGCGAGCTGCGCCTGCCACATCAATCCTAGCTATAGACACAGGCTATTAGTCAACACCTTAGAAGTATTGGACTGGCAGTCCTTGCGCCGTTATCTTTGACCCCGCCAGGCTTTTCGGCGCAACCAAAAAAGAGCTGCATAGATAGCGAAAAGCTCTAATGGGCGCAGAGCAAATTGAGTTCTATGTCAGGAATGTTGCAAAAATGCTTGAGAACGCGTTAAAGTCGCGACTAGCGCGATTGAATCGACGGCCACACAAGGAAGGGGAAAATGTGGCACGTCGACGCTTTCAGAATGGTTCAGTGAAACGAAGAGGAGATGTCTGGATTGGTCGCTACCTCGAAGATGTCGAAGAGCATGGAGTCATTCGGAGGAAACATCGAACGGTGACTCTATCTCGCATTCGCGGATCGGATGGCAAGACCGTGACAGAACATATGGCACGGCGGCTATTTCAGCCACATCTAGACAGAATCAATTCAGATACCTACCAAGGATTGCAGCCGAAAAAGACAATACTCTTTTCAGATTTTTCCACAAAATGGATATCTCTGATTTTGAGTCAGAAAAAACCTTCCACTCAACTTACTGTACGTGGTCACCTAGAAAAACACCTGCTGCCAGCTCTTGGTAAGACCGAAGTTCGACTGATTCAGACTGAAAATGTTCAGTCCGTGCTTTCGAATCTGCGGTCGCGTCTTAACCCCAAGACAATTCGCAATATCAAGGCAACCGTGTCGATGATGTGGAGGATTGCCAAGGCGTGGGGTTACACGGAACAGAATGTGAGCGCCGGATTGGATCTTCCATTGTTGACACGACCGAAGCGGCCCTTCTTCACAGCCACACAGATGGGTCGCATTATCCGAACTGCCGCAGAACCCCAAGCAACGTTTTACTGGCTGGCAGCTGAAACGGGACTACGGGCTGGCGAACTAGCCGGGCTGCGGAAGACAGATCTCGATCTGGTCAATCGCCGACTCTCCGTCGAGCAAAGTATCTGGCAGGGAACTGTGCAAACTCCCAAGACAGAAAGCTCTGTTCGAACGCTTTCGATATCACGGCAGTTGGCTGACCGTCTTTCTGTCCATCTCAGCAGGAAGCCACAACGTGAGTCGGTATTTGTCTTCTGTACGCAGACAGGTTCCGCTTGGGATCCAAACATGGTTGTGAAACGAAAGTTGTGGTCGACTCTCAAAACGTTGGAGTATCCACGTTGCGGCTTGCATGCATTCCGACACGGCAATGCCACCCTAATGGATGCTCTGGGTGTCCCACTTAAAACTAGACAATACCGGCTGGGCCACAGTAGAGCAGGGGACATAACCACTGACGTCTACACTCACTATCAGATTGGTGCAGACAATGCTGTGGCAAGCAGACTAGGGTCCGTATTGCGCAAAGAAGTATCAAAATTCTTTGCCCTTAACTTGCCCAAAATAAGAAAGGCTTCCTGTGGAGTTCAGGAAGCCCTTGATTCTAAACAACAAATTGGTTGCGGGGGTCAGATTTGAACTGACGACCTTCGGGTTATGAGCCCGACGAGCTACCAGGCTGCTCCACCCCGCATATTTATAATAGCGGTTCGTCAACCTTCCGTCAAATCAGGGGAAATTGTCTGTTTTGGTGGTGAACGCAATCGCTGAAGAAATTTCCGCTTTCTGGCTACCAACTAAATGCTACAAAACTACAAACTCCCGGCCCCAAGCTACCAACTGCTGTACGGTTTCCCGTCGCTGCCAATTTCTTCTGAACCCGAATGCACGTCATCTATGCCGGTTCCGGTCTGCTCGGGGCTAAGCACCGTGTCACTCATACGCGGTACCCAATCCTTCTGTCGAGAGATTGGATCCACGGGCACTTCCCGCAGATAATGAGCCTCTACCAGGTCGTCCAGCGATTGCGGCGCTTGTTGCTTGTCTAGCGTGTAGTTATCAATTGCCTGCCGCATGGTCTGTAAGTCCTGTTTCAGCACCGATTCGCGCGCGCGCAAGATCGTTTTGTCGTAAGCAATCGCAGCAATGCCAATCAGAATCGAGATAATCAGCATCACCACCATCAACTCAATGATGGTGAACCCGCATTGCGAAGGTACACGAATATCAGTGCGCAAACCATTTCCGCGTTCGGTGACTGACCCGGATTTTTGCATCGTGCGCATCATTTCAATTTCCTCAATCTCGTCCTACCAGTCCGAATACTTCGTTCCATCCATTGCGATGCCACTCGATTTCGAGTACACATCAAAAACGTTCTTGCCGCCCCAACTGTTGGAATCCGGGTCGTCCTGCACCGCGCGCAATCCCCATTCGGCGCGACCTGTCATGGGATCGACAGGAACGCGTCTCAGAAAACGGATGTTCTTCCCAACCGCTCCCGTACCGCCAAGCGCCACGCCTTTTACCAGTGTTTCCAGATCGGGCGGATAACCCTCGCTGCCCAATTCCACGCGAATCAGATTGCGGTCTGCAAGGTCCTTGTAGCGATCGATTGCCTTGCGCATGTCTCGCAGATCGTAACGAAGTTCCGCCTCACGCTGGCGCACGATGGTGTAGCGCGCAATGGGCAGTGCAGCAGACGAGAGAATCAGCAAGATCGAGCAGGCTATGATCAGTTCAAGCAGGGTCATCCCTGCTTCGGGAGAGGGAAGTCGTTTCCTTGTGCGCACGCTCATCGTGGTCGGTCCGTTCGGAACCGCTTACTGCACCCGCAATGTGGCTTCGCTGGTGACCAGCGGTATTGGTTTCTGCTGGGAATCCTTGGCATTCACCTGTACAACCGACAGGTTCGTGACTCCGGGGGCCAGGGCCTTAACCACCACTCCCAGAATTGTTCCGGTTCCATTCACACCGGGAGTATTCGGTTGCCTCGTTGCCGAAATGATTGCCTGCCCGTGTTCCTTGTCGACGCGCTGTACGATGGCAATCTCTTGAGTGCCGCCTGACAGGAATCCGCCGTGGCGCACTTCTTCCACGCTGATGATCGCCGGATTGTATTGCAGCAGCATCGGGACAGAATAAAGGTCGGTAACGTTTTCGACGACGACGCCCACTGTTGCCGTCTGCCCCGGAGACAAATTCAAATTGGCCGGTTCAAACCGGATTCTCGGGCCAGTCACTTGGGCTTGCGGAACTCCGCCAGGATTCACCGGCGAGGGATTCGCCATAGCCGGATTCACCGGCGCAGGAACCACACCGGTTGCAGGTGCCGTTGGCTGAATGGGTTGCGGATTAGGGTTCGCCGAAGGAGCCTTCACTTCGATTTCGCGCTTCGCCCCAGGATAAGTCTCTGTACCGGAATAGATCGGCCGCAAGTTGGCCTTGGTCCAGTCGGGCAAGCGCACGACGCGCGGAGTCAAGACGATCAGCACTTCATCTTCCTGCGAGTCGTTCCTATCTTCAGAGAACAGGTAACGGAAGATTGGAATCTTCGCCAATCCCGGCCAGCCATTCAGCGTCTTCTGGTCAACGCGCGAGATTAATCCACCCAGGATGCTGACTTCGCCTTCTTTCAGGCGAATTTCGTGTTCCACTTTGCGCTGGCTGATAATTGGCTGCGTGATGCCGCCAATGTTGGAGCTTCCAGTCTGTGCGGAAACTTCCACGGACACCTTCATGCTGACATCGTGATTAGGATGCACGTGTGGTGTAATGTCGAGGTTCACACCAACGTCGATATACTGGAATTGCGTATTGACCAGCGGGTTCACAAACCCCGCACCACCCGTTGAACCTACGCCGACGCCCGCCTGGAAACTGCCTGTTGCCACCGGAATGCGGTCACCGATCTTGAGTTTTGCCGATTGCCCATCGATGGCGCGAAGTTCAGGGTCCTGAACGATCTTTGTCGTCGTATCCGTCAAGACGAAGTTTGCCGTTGCTCCGGGGAGCGTGAAGACCACGTCATTCTGATTCAGGTGTGTCAACTGTTTCAAAGTAACGCCACCATTGTTGTTTGTCGTCGATGTGCCGGAAGTGCTGGTGGAATTGTTCGGATTGATCTGCACGGAGGCTGTCTGCCCGGGCAGAATTCCCAGATCGCGCAGCCGGTCAGTACGCGCTTCCAGCACCTGCACCTGCACGATCACTTCGGGCTTCGCCTTGTCGATATCGCGAATAATTTTTTCCGCCAGCGCTATCTTATCGGGAGTATCACGAATAATGATTGCGCTCTGCGCATTCACCTGTTGAATGCGCTTCAAATCCAGCAATTGCCTCAGCCCGGTCGTGATTTCCGTCAGATCCTGTGCGATGGCCACGTTGCTCAGATAAAACGTTCGCACGACCTGTTCTTCATAATCGCGCCGCTTTTGCGCCGTGTCCGGCACGACCATGATGATGTTTTCCGTCACCGGCTTCACAAAAGACTTGCTTTCGAGCGAGACGATGTCTAACGCCTGCTCCAGAGTTACATTATTCAGTTCCGTGCTGATTCGCTTTGCCTGCAAATCCGGATCGTAAATCACCGTCAGCCCCGCAAGTTTGCCGATCGTCTCGTACACGATCTTCGCGTCATTCGACATTTTCAAATTGATTGGTGCGCGCGAGAGCGGTTTCAGTTCCGGAGGCTGCGAAGCCATTGCCGCGACCCCGTTCGACGCGATCTCTTCTGCGCTAACCTCTGTCGCTTCGGCACGGCTTTTTTCCGTCAGCATGTCGATCGTGCGTTTCATTTCCTGGTCGGCGACAATGCTCGAAGGGTCGTAAACAAGCGCGCGTTGGAACTCCGACACGGCGCCCTGCAAATCTCCCTTATCCCGCAGTTTGTATCCCCTGTGAAGATGGTCTTGGCCCGCCATGAAACGCGCTTGATTCAGGCCAATCTTGTAATTCGCGTTGTGGGGATCGGCTTTGTTGGCTTTTATGTAGTAATCCACAGCCTCATCGTAATTCTGTACGTCGAGCGCTTTCCGGGCAGCGGAAAAGTCTTCTTTGCCTTTCGGGCAGCCTGCCGCAAACAGGCCTAGGACCACGATAATCAGCAATTGACCACAGCGGCGCATGAATTCTCCGGAATCTCGACTGGGCGCAACCCTCGTCTTTACTTGCCTTTGGAGTCTAGCATCGGGCTTGTAGGTGCGGCAAGCCGCTTGCCCCGCTCTGTATCCTGCTACGAAACGGGACATTTGCCTGTCTCCCTTTCCAGCCTCGCAATTGACGGTCCGACAGGCCGGGTGGCCGCCTTTATTTGGAGCTTTGCAGCCCCCCATGTCTCTATTAGACGCCTCATCAGGTAAAATGAAAGATTGTGACCAAGCCAACGAGCAAACCCGAGAGCAAGCCGAAGGGCAACGGCGCGAAGACGAAAGACGCTGGGGAGAAGATCGTCGCGCAGAATCGGTCCGCCTCTTACAACTATCATATTCTGGAAAAGATGGAAGCTGGGCTCGTTCTCCATGGCACGGAAGTGAAGGCGCTGCGAGAAGGCAAAGCCAATATTCGCGATGCCTTCGTGGATTTTAAGCCCAGCGGCCCTTACCTGGTGAATGCCCACATTGCGCAATACTTGCCGGGCGGCCCATGGAATCACGAACCGCTTGGTGATCGCAAGTTGCTGCTTCACCAGCGAGAAATTTATAAACTTTCGGGACGTATTGAATCCAAAGGTTTGACCGTCATTCCTCTGCGGATCTACTTCCGTAATGGCATTGCCAAGGTCGAAATCGCTCTGGCTCAGGGTAAGAAAACTTGGGATCGTCGCCAGGACGAAAAGACCAAGGAAGCCCGCAGGGAAACGGAACAAGCAATGTATCGCAACCGGAGGCGATAAAACTCTCATGCAAATCATTCTCGTTACCAAGCTGTTTGCCGCTCTAGAGTCCGATGCACTGGTCACCTATCTTTTCGAGGAAAGCGATCCCGTCCAGGGTCGAATCGCCGAACTCGATAAACTTACCGGAGGACTCATCGCTCGTTTGAACAAGAGCGGCGAACTGACCGGCAAGAATCTGGAATTTACGCTCGTTCACGCTCCGGCTGGATTGAAGACCGCGCGACTCCTGCTGGTGGGCGCAGGAAAGCGCGAGCAGTTTAACCCCGGCACGCTGAGAAAAGTTGCGGGGGCTGCCCTCCGCTATTTGAAGTCGCGTTCGGTGCACAAGGTTGCCTTCCTATTAGGTGAGAACGATTTAACCGAGAACGCCGCACAAGCCATTACCGAAGGTGTGGTCGCGGCCGATTTTGAATCCGATAAATATAAGACGGATAAAAAAACGGATAAATTCATTGAAACATTCACAATCGCAGGGTTCAGCGATGCGCAAAAGGCTGCGGCGGAAAAGGGAATTGCCAAAGGTCAAACAATCGCAGATGCCCAGAACTTTACACGCGATCTTGTGAATGAGCCTTCCAATAAGCTGACGCCGCAAATCCTTGCCGCCAAAGCAGAAGCGATGGCCAAAGCGGTGGGACTCAAAGTGGAAATCCTGGATGAAAAGAAGATCGCTGAACTGAAAATGGGAGCGCTTCTCAGCGTGGCGCAAGGCGGACCAGAACCCCCGCGCATGATTGTGGTCACTTACACGCCAGCAACTGTGAAACCTGATGCGCCAGTGATTGGCCTTGTCGGCAAAGCGGTGACGTTTGATACGGGGGGCATTTCCATCAAGCCTGCGGATGGAATGGAGAAGATGAAGTACGACATGGCTGGCGGCGCAACGATGCTTGGCGTGATGCGTGCGCTTGCAGTGCTGAAACCCAATGTGAAGGTGATCTGCGTTGTTCCGGCTACGGAAAATATGCCGGGAGGAACGGCGCAAAAACCGGGCGACATTCAAACTGCGATGTCTGGCAAGACTATCGAAGTGTTGAACACAGATGCGGAAGGGCGTCTGATTCTTGCCGATGGAGTTCATTACGCGAAGCAACTTGGTGCAACACATCTGGTTGATGCGGCCACGTTGACCGGCGCGATTGTTGTTGCGTTGGCGAATGTGAACGTCGGCGTGTTTGGCTCGAATCAGGATTGGACGGACAAACTGCTGGCGAGCGCGAAAGCGGCTGGCGAAAAAATGTGGCAGATGCCGATGGATGATGAATATCGCGAATTCATTAAAGGAAGTTTCGCCGACATTCAAAATATCGGAAGCGGCAAAGGCGGCGGCTCGATTACCGGCGCATGGTTTATCCGCGAATTTGCAGGCGACACTCCGTGGATTCACCTCGACATCGCAGGGACCGCGTGGAACGACGATGCGAAGCCCTGGCTGGCAAAAGGTCCGACGGGCGTGGCGCTTCGTACGCTCGTACAACTTGTGACGTCGCTGTAAACAAGATCACGAACATTACATTTTCTCCGGGATTTCCATTCCCAAGATGCCGAGGGCGCGCGTCATTTGTTTTTCGACCAGTTCGGTGAGGCCTAGAAGGAACGCGCGCTTCTGATCGTCTGGTTCAGAGAGAATGTGATGCTTGTGGTAGGAATTGTTGAATGCCTGCGCCAGTTGGAAAGCGTATTTCGTGACAAAGGCAGGCTCCTGAGCGTTGATTGCGGCGTCGACTGCGTAGTCGAGCGAGCCTGTCTGGAATAACAACTCCCACAAATCTGCGCTGTCTGGTTCGCTTAGGAACTTGCCAAGCGATTCCTCCGCAACCTCGGTGCGCGTGGCGCTGGCTTCCATACCTTTGCGGCGTATCCCGCGAATGCGAACAATCGCATACTGGCAATACGGGCCAGTTTCGCCTTCCGCTTTCAGAGCATCTTCAAAATCGAAGGCGATGATGGTATTGCGCGTGTATTTCAACAGGAAGAATCGAAGAGCACCGATGGCCAATGAATTTGCAGTTTTCGCAAGTTCTTCTTTGCTCATTTCCGATTGTTTCTGCAGAACACGAGCTTCGGCAGCCTGGAGCATGCGAGTGATCAGGTCGTCGGCCTTGACGCCGAAACCTTTCCTGCCGCTCACTTCGACATAAGGTTTTTTCGCATCTTCGACAGAGAGTTCATAGCCCAGTTCGGCAGCGCACCGTGGCGTGAGCGCGACAATTTCGTAAGCGAAATGGATGGAGTTTTCCGCTTCCTTGGCGTGGCCTAGCGCGCGGACGCCTTCCGCGACTACATCCTGCAGATAAGCTTGCCTGGCGTCGATGACGTTATAGACGGTGGTGGCATTGCCGAAATGGGGTGCGGCGGAATCATTGGCGGCTGTGGTAGTGGCCCACAAATCGTGGCCGCCGGGAGCTTGAGGCCATTTGCGATAGTGAAAATCCTTGCCGAGCAAGCCGAACTTCCAGAGTTGAAAGGCAATGTCTTTGCCGACGTAGGTGACGGTGCCGTTGGAGCGGACGATGATTTTGGCTTGATCGTCTTCGTCGGTTTCCTCGCCTCCTGGCGAACCGCCGTGATTCCACGGCATGATCCAGCAGCCCTTGGTTTTGCCGTACTCGGAAAATTGGATCGCTCCGCTGGCTTTCAGTTTTTCAAACGCCGCATCCCAGAAGTGAAGATGCAGAATTTCGCTCTCGCGCGCCAGCAGTTCGTAATAGATATCCAGGCGAGACATCGTGCGCAAGTGAAAACCGACGATGGCATCGGCAATGGCCGTGCCCATCTCTGCCACTTCACCCTGGCCGGATTCGATGGCGCGAAGGGTTTCTCCTCGAAGCTGTCCAGCGCGCGTTTTATCTTCAGCGAAAAATGTGGTGGCCTTGGCATAGAGATCCCAGCATAGATAGTCGAAATTCTTTTGACTGGAGAGTGCTTTCACTTCCGCGAGAGACTTCTTTTCCATGTGGTGGAAGGCGATGACGACGTCGGCGACCTGCACTCCCGTGTTATCGATATAATTCTGGATGGCGACTTCGCGGCCGGTGTGGCGGAGCAGCCGGACCATGGTGTCGCCCAGAACGGCGTTGCGCAGATGGCCGATGTGCGCGGCTTTGTTGGGATTGATGCTGGTGTGTTCGACGATGACGCGGCCGGGCTGCGCGGGTTGCCGGGCGGAGGTGGTGTCCTGCCAGGTGCTGGTCCAGAAAGCGGCACGATCGAAGAAGGCGTTGAGATAACCGCCTCCCGCAACTTCCACGCGAGCGATGCCTTCGATTTTGGGAAGAGAGTTGGCGATTTCCTGCGCGATCATGCGGGGCGCTTTTTTCAGGCGCTTGGCGAGTTCAAAGCAGAGAGGGGAAGCGGCTTCACCGAGTTCGAGCTTGGGCGGTCGTTCGAGGACGATGGGGATTTCGACGGAATATTTTTCACGAACATGGGCAGCAAGCGCTTCACGCAAACGAGCTAAGAGTGTCTGATACACGAGTCCTCAGTCCGAAGGTAGTTGAAATTCCAGTATAGCAGCGGAGATTGCCAAAGCGGCTGGCATGGGGTTGCAACGGTCTTATATTCCAGAATATCGCCGAGGCCGAGTCCCTTTACGGGGACGTGTTTTTCGCGCAGGTCGCTGTAAAAGGGAGCTTGCCTGGTGATTTCGGAGGCTGTGTCTTGAATTGACGTTCCATCATTCTCAAATCTAACTTTGAGCGTGTACTGCTCTACAATCGATGCTTCTTTGGAATAATCGGGCTTGGAAATGGCATTTGGTTCCGGAGTTTGCGAGTTGCTGGCGATTGCTGTGAGAAAGATTATTAGCAGGGAAACGACGGAGAAGGGCTTTGGCATGGGCAGGGCCAGCTACTTCTTCCTTTGAAAGCTGTAATGAAGATATAACCCCGGGACTGGAATTGGGATCTCCAAGGTTAATCGGATTGTACAATGAGACAGTTTAAAATGCTGAATTTGCTTCAGAACACAGGCAGGAGAACGGATGTGCCCACATCAGAAGGCACCGCTACAAAGATGGCAAGGCATGGAAGAAACTGCTGGCTTGAAAGCCAGCGCTACACAAGATAGGACAAACCTGGTTCGCGTGAGGAGTTGAGGCCGAAGTCCAGGTGCGGATTATGGGCAAGTTGGTTGCTACGGCTGAGGGACGATGTTGGCGTGGCGTGCGACCTGTTGCCAGCGGCCGTCTTGTTTCATCCAGACGGCGGTAAAGCGAAGGTGCTCGGTTTTGCCGGCTTCAGGCATCTTTCCGCCCCAGACGACCGTGTCGGTGCCGGCAAGGATTACGGTGTCGCCGTAGAAATGAAGGTATTCAATCTGGCGGTCGATGGAAGAGATCACCAGAAAACCAGATTCGACCATGCCCAGGACTTGCTGTTTGTTCACGAACTTGTTCAGCGGATTGGTAACGACGAAATCGTCCGACCACAATCGAGCCAAGACCTTGGCGTTGGTTGCACGGAACGCCTGGACTTCCTCGTCATTAAGGCGGCGCAATTCCTGTTCCGCAAGGCGATCGTCCGCAACCGGATTTTGAGCAGTCTGGGCGTGGAGGATGAGAGCCAGGGCGGTTAACCAGAGTAAAGCAGAGGCGATAACTTTTGGCATTTCGTGTTCCTTTGAATTGAACTGAGAATTCGATTTCACATCGCACTGCTGGATGAAGAGAAAAGGGCGCAGGGAGAGGCTGCGCCCATTTCAGGTATTACCTGGCCGCGAGAATCAGGGTTTGCGGTGTGGGTGACAATGGATGCTCTTCTACGGCGGCAAAGCCGGCATGCCGGAGCATCTCCTTGTACTCGTTGAAACTATAAGCATCACCGCCAAGGGTGTTGGCGAACATATTCATGACGAAAGATGCGGGAATGGGCGGAGAGACGCGGTCGTCGTTAGTGGCGAATTCGACGATGGCGATTCGTCCTCCGGGTGCCAGGGAGCGGTGGACCTTGGAAAGGAAAGCGCCGATGGTGGCACGGTCCCAATGGTGGAGAAGGTTGGGTACAAGAACCAGATCGTAGCCGGAGCTGGAGGCTGCGTCGAAGGAAACCGAGAGTGCGTCACCGGGCAAAAAGGAGTAGCGATCGGCGACGAGGAAACGCTTGGTATTCTCTTTGGTTACATTCAACACGGCGGGAAAGTCTAGAGCCACGATGGAGGCCTGCGGATTGCCTTGGGCAACGAATATGCCATAGAGGCCGTGGCTAGAGGCGACGTCGAGAACGCGAATTGGTTTGTCGGTGCGAACGATCTGCTCCACCAGTTCGGCAACCAGGCGAGCGATGGGGGCCATAGTTTGGGCAAAATCAACCCAAGCGGGATTGTCGTCCGCCAAGTGCTTAGAGTGAAGCGGGCCTCCCGAACGGACGATATCGGACAGGTCGTCGAAGGCCCGGGTTACAGCGGGATGGGCCATGAAGCGCACGGCGCCACCCAGATAAGCGGGGGATTTTTTGCGAAGGAAAAAGGCGGAGTCCGGTGTCAAGCTGTAGCGCTCGCCGGATTTCTGTAGGAAACCGAGAACAACCAGGTAATTGCAGAGGGCACGTATGCCCCGTTCGGAAGCGTTGGTACGGTGCGCGATCTCGGCGACTGTGGGAAGGGTGTCATCAATGACGCTGAAGAGGTCGAGTTCGATGGCAGCTCTGAGGGCTGCGGTCTGCTGGTAGGCGTGCATAGTCTGAAAGAAGCGGATGGGTGACATTGATGACCGAGGTGAGGACTCGGGTATTGCCGACTGCTGCGGAACGGTAGCTGAATGCAAAATAAGACTCCTTCGTATTTGAAATTGCAGGGAAGCTCAAAATGAGACTTCCTGCGGGCCGTGCTACACTTTTTTCCTGGTAGAAGTTAAGTGTCACAGCGGCGCGCTCCAAGAAATACGGGATTTCCGCGCAGAAGTCTTTGTTGAGAGCTAAAGAAGTTTTTAAGAGCGCTATGGCATTGAAAATAAAGGAACTATATCGATTCGAAGAGTATCTGTTGGACACCGCGGAACGGCAGGTGAGGCGGCGGGAAGAGCCTGTGCCGGTGTCGCCGCGGGCGTTTGACACGTTGCTTTACATGTTACGTAACCCCGGCAGGCTGTTGAGTAAGGATGAGTTACTGAAGGAACTGTGGCCGGACACGTTTGTCGAGGAAGTGAACCTGGCGGTGCATGTTTCGACGTTGCGAAAGGCGCTGGGAGACAGCGCACAAGATCCAAGGTTCATTGAGACAGTGGCAGGACGGGGATACCGTTTCGTGTGCGCTGTGGAGAAGGTGGAGGAGGAAGAGGGACAGATAGTTGCGAGAGAATCGGGAACGAGCGACGCGGCAACGAAGCTGGATGGAGAGTTGGGTCCATCACCCCAAGAGCAGACCCGGCTTGGGCGAATGTGGAGGACGTGGACGGCAGCGCTGGTCTTAGCGGTGTGCATTGGAGGCGGATTTTGGTTGAGTCATAAGCGAAGTGGCGCGAGTTCGGCGTCGCTGACGCAAAAAGATTCGGTGCTATTGGGAGCATTCGCGAACACGACGGGCGAGGAAGTGTTTGATGGTTCTCTGAGGGAGGGGCTGGCGGTCGACTTGGGGCAATCACCATTCCTGAAGGTTGTTTCTAACGAGCGCGAGCGGGAAACACTGCGTTTCATGGGAAAGCCCGCAGAGGAGAAGATAGGTGACGAATTGCTTCGCGAAATGTGCCAGCGTGTCGACGCCAAGGCACTGGTGCGCGGATCCATCGGGCGCGTTGGGGAAAAGTATGAGTTGACACTGGAAGCAGTGGGTTGCCAAAGCGCGGAGGAATTGGCGCGAGAGCAAATCGAAGCGCGAAAGAAAGAGGAAGTTCTCCCCCGGATGGGAGAAGCCGCGGCACGTTTCCGAACGAAGCTGGGGGAGTCACTGACTTCAGTGGAACAATTTGATGTGCCGCTGGAAAAGGCAACAACCACCTCGCTGGAGGCACTGAAGTCTTATTCGCTGGGAGTGGAGCAACGGCGCGATGGCAAAGAAAAGGAGGCAATTCCATTCTTCGAACATGCGGTGGAACTGGATAGTCATTTCGCGATGGCGCGCGCGCAGTTGGGCACCGCGTACGGGAATTTGGGAGAAACGGAAAGAGCGGCCGGATATTTCGGCCAAGCGTTTGCGGAAAGAGACAAGCTGAGCGAGCGCGAGAGACTGTACCTGACCGTAAAATATCACACGCAAGTGACGGGAGACATCACCAAGGCGACGGAGACATACGAGGTATGGAGCAAGCTGTATCCACGGGACTGGAGTCCGTTTAACGGATTGTCCGCGAGATGCCAGGTGGTGGGTAAATACGAAAAAGCCGTGGCGGCGGCCCAAGAGGCGCTGCGGCTGGAACCAAATCATTATCTCCCTTACGCAAATCTGGCGGGTTCCTTGCTGGCTTTGAACCGGTTTGCGGAGGCGCGTGAGGTATGCAAACGGGCGGAGGCTGCGCATCGAGATAGTTTTTACACGCACCGGGCATTATTTGAGATGGCGCTGATTCAGCAGGATCCGGGCGGCATGGAAAAAGAATTGGCGTGGAGCCGACAGACGGAGCGTGAAAACGACATGCTCAACACGCAGGGATTCGCGTTGCTTTCGCAGGGGAAAGTCCGAGCGGCCCTAAAATGTTTTGAGCGATCCTGGGAGGAATCCAAACGACGAGGGCTGCGGGACAATGCGGCATATTCGATGGCGGGTTTGGCGCTGACGGAAGCGGATTTTGGTTTGAAACAAGAGGCGCGCGCGGAGGCGGAAGAGTCCTTGAGGATGGGGCAAGGAATCGATACGGAAGAGACCGCGGCGGAGGCCCTGGCGATTGCGGGGGAAGAGCAGAGAGCGAAGACATTGAGCGAGGAGTTGCGGAAGCGCTACCCGCTGCACGTGGTGCTGGTCAATGCAAGCTTGCCCACGATTGAGGCGAGCAGGGAAGTGGCGCGAGGGAATGCGGCGGAGGCGGTGCGACTGCTGGAGCAGGCGCGAGAGTGGGATTTGTGCGAGTTCAGCGGATTGTCGCCGGTATATGTTCGAGGTGTGGCGCTGCTGCGATGGCACAAGGGACAAGAGGCTGCTGTAGAATTCCAGAAAATTGTGGATAACCCGGGCATTGCGCCGACTTCGAATCGGCACGCTCAAGCGATACTGGGACTTGCGAGGGCGTACGAAATGAGCGGAGAGAGAGAAAAGAGCAGGAAGGCATATGAGGAATTCTTAAAGTTGTGGAAGAATGCAGACGAGAACGTGCCGATATTGAAAGAGGCAAGGGCGGAGTATGCGGCGCTGGCGAAAAAGTGAAGTGGGGGAATCTCTCTGCCGATAGGAATCGCCTTGAGGGCGGCGCGCCGCAAATTCGTCCGTGACGTAAAGGGCGTTCTTCAGAGGGCGGGCACGGCGGATGTTGATTAGTGAGCGAGACAAGCGGAGGCGTTGACGGTCTTCTTCTTGGAGATGCCGTTGGCGTGGCAGTCCATGCATTCTACGAAGTGGATGGTAGGGATAAAAAAACTGATGGCGGAAGAAAAGAACGGTGGAGGATCAGGTATTTGTTGTTCGGGCTTCCGTGGTGACGATTTCTGGGTCGGCCGAGGGCAAAATTCGAAGGGGGTTTTGGGGTTGTGGTTTTGCGCCGGCTCTTGCTCTAGCACGGCCAATCTTTAGAGAGGCTTTGAAAATCGCTCCGACGGGAATTACTCCGCCCAAACGGTGAGCGGCCACGGCAGCCAATCCCATGGAAGCGACGCATCCACACGATTGGCAGTCCGGGTTTCCACCAAACTGGCATGGAGTGATTTTTGTTTGCAGGTCAGCCGAGATGGTCTCCGTGGTTTGCGCGAAAACACATTCCGCAGGATTCTGAGGAGGCGAAGCAAATTGCTGAATTAAAGCCGCCGGCATGTCCAGCTTCGGATACTGCTTTCGTAACTGCAGCATATCCGAAATGGCCAAAGCACGCTCCGCCGGAGTCAGCATTTCAGGTAGTTGATCTCCCTGCTGGGGCGTAAACAAACTGAACCACACCTTCTTGGTCTCCGGCCTGGGCGTCCAGAACTCAAGGAATTGACCCAGATAGCCGGGACGCTTCATCATTTGGCCGGTGATCGTACAGTGGATGGTGATTCTTTGCCCCTCAATATTCTTCAGGATGCGAGCGTAAGTGGCAGGGGCGCGCCGGAGATCATGCTCTGGCTGGAGTCCGTCAATGGATACAGCAATGTGGAGAAGGGGCATTTTCGCCCATTCCAAGTTCATTGGTCGAAAGGCACTGGTAACGATCTGAACGTGAATCCCTCGGGAGATTAATTGAGGAACCATGAGCTCGAGTTCGCGATAGCGAACAAGCGGATCGCCGCCCACGATGGACAAATGCAGCGGCTTGAGGCGATCCACGACTTCGAGAACGCCATCGATCAAGGCTTGACCGGTGCGGTCGTTTAAGTCACGCAGGGTCTGTCCGCCGCCGAGATGGTCTTTGTCGTAGGCGTAACAACCGGGACAATGCAAGGGGCATTCCCGCGTGATCTCCAGTGAGAGAGAAGGGCGCTGGCCCCAGAGAATTTTACCCCAAGCCTGAATGATCTGAAAGGCGTACATCCAAGTCCTGTCTCATCGCATGGCGATGGCGGCGTTCAACGGTATCGTAAACCTTTATCGAAGGATGCCGCATTCAACCTTCGAGGTTGTCTTTCAAGAAACTGGCGGGTGGGTTTGGAGAGTATACACTGCCCGCGTCTGGAAAGGTGAAATACGATAGGGTGCATCCGAGGCGGACGTGGAGCACGCGAACTACTCCAGGGCGGCGCCGGACTGCGGAGCTACAGGGAGAGGGCGAAAGTTACGGGCGACGACGTTAGGCGCCGGCAGCCTTTTGTTTGGATTTGGATTGGAGCTCGTAGCCGCGAGTCAGGTAGTACAAAGCGCGATCGAAGAAATCGCTTACTACATAGTTGAGTTCCTGGATGCTGTAGAGTTCAAGCGGGACGAGTTCGCCGGCAAGAATCTTTTCGCCTGAAAATTCGACGAAGCCGTGTTCACGGATGTAGCGGCGAAGATGCTTCCTGACGAGGATTAGGGAGTAAATAATCTCGCTCATAGGAACGCCCTGTCTGCAGCGGATGCTGCCCCACTCTTCATACTCGCCACGGATCGCATCGTCTTTGGGATCGCCAATCCAATTGCCAAGATTCTGGAAGATGCAGAAGACGCGCGAGGTGAGTTCCTCTGTCGGAATGTTGGTATGCGACCGGGTGTGCTGGTTGGTGAGAATATCTGCCACAACTTCGCGAGCCAAGGAATCGGCGTGAGTTTCGATCAGTTTAATGAGGCGAACGGAAAGCATGGTAGGGCCTCCTCTTGGCGCGCTAGCTAAAACTAGCTGCCAGTAAACACGAATACACCCGTGTAATGCGCAAGTCCAGTGGTGGAAACAATGGAAGCAATTCGAGCCAGGGCAGCGGGGGTAGGGTAGTACCGAGAATCCGGAAGCATTTCAAGAGGGGCTTGTCCAAAAGCGATTTAGACGCCGTGCCGGGCAGAAGCAGAACTGGAGAGCCAGAGGGCGAGAGTGGCGTGAAGGCGTTCGACGGATACTGGTTGTGGTTCGCGCCATAGGGGAAATTCAGGCGGGGCGATTACGTAGGCTTCCGAGAGATCTTCGGCAATGCAGAGGCAGGCGGTGTTGCGGGTGTATTCGTCATAGCGGGAGGCGGCCAGCCAGATGTAAAGGGCGAGGACTTGGGCGTCGAGTGAGCTGCCGGGGAGGTCGTCAACGGAAGGAAGGGGATTAATGGCATCGGGATTCTCGAAGACAGCGACGCTGGTGAAGGGTTTTGGCTTGCTGCGAACGCCGAATTGGGCCATTACAAAAGAGGGACGAGCGCGACGGAAGGCTTCGGAGGCGCTCCATTCGACGAAGGAGTTGCCGAAGATGAGTGCCCCGTTGCCGCTGAGATAGAGAGAGCGGAGAAATTCGCGAATCACGGGAACGTGCGCAACTTCGGCCGGGCACCAAGGAGTGACGTCGGCCTTACGAAGGCGGTCGTAGACGGCGTCGGCGTCGGCGAGGTCTTTGCGCATGGTGTTGACTTCGCGTGAAAAGTTTTCGCGGAAGGTGGAGAGACGCTGATAGCTTAGGAATGTGGCAGCGTTCGGCGAGTTTTGATTGAGCGCGACATCGACGAGATGGGAGCCTGCGTCGAGCAGCCAGGTGTCTGAGGAGGAGGAATTCGGGCGATTGGTTATGGATTGCCAGAGCGGCAGGACGACAGGTTCGCTGGATGCGGGGGAATTCAGAAGCAGTTCGACAAAAGAGCGCGAACCGGTTGTGGAGGAAAGATCGAGACGGACTGGATGGCCGAGTCCGTCCCACCGCTGCCAGATATTGGAGCGGTCGAGTGGAAGCGGTTTGGGAAGAATTAAAACTATGAGGCGATTTAGTTCGGGGCCGGCGGGCCTTTCGCCAGCGGCGTGATCCTCAGCGGCGTCGAAAACTTTTTGTACGGCTTTGCGCCATTCCTGGTAGTAGGGCGAACGGGCGAGAAGCGAAGCGTTGAGAATGGTTTGCTCATTGGTAGTGAATTGCCAATCGCGGACACCCATTTTTCGTTCGAGTTGAGAGACTTCATGGAACAGTGTGCTGAGCTGAGATTCGTTCAAGCTGGAGAGATAGAGAAGCAGATGGAGGATGGATTGGCGCTCATAGGGAAAGAGGTGGTCCCACTCGCGAAGTTGCTGGCGAGTGAAGGGCTGAAAGGTGAGAGGCAAGCGTTTGAGCAAGCCCTTGTTGAGGGATTCCTGCAGCGGAGGGGGGAAATCGGGTTGTGCTTGCGTGGACACAGCGCTGCCTTTCGCTAGATGTGCAACTCTTCGAGGCTTTTGCCCTGCGAATCCATCGGTGGACAGCCAAGGATGCCAGCGAGCGAAGTGCAGAGATCGACGTGGCGGACCGGACGCTCGACAATTTGGGGACGATCAACTGCCGAACCTAAGGCCATCATCCAGGTGGAACGTGTTGAGGCGGTGTCTCCTCGATGGTTGAAGAAGCCGTTGGTGGCGGAGCCATCCGGATCGCGGCCAAATTCCGGGAGGATGACCATGGTGGTGTTGTCTTTGTATTCGGAGTTGGCCTGAATCTCTTGCCACATCTGGTAGGCGAGACGGTCACCGGTGCGAATACCACTGACGTGGAGGGCGTAGGAGCCAAAGTGGGCGACTTCGACATCGGAAAAAATAACTACGAGAAGACGCGGAGAGAATTTGCGCATAACCTCGCGGCTGACGAGGAAGGTGAGTTCATCGCCAGAAGTGGGACCACCGTTACGGACGAAGGTGGTAATGGCTTCCTGAATGATGTCGCGGACGCGGGGATCGAGGCGGTCGGCGCCATCGAATACGGACCAGCCAAGGCCCTCGTAGTTGCCAGATTCGAGCATGCTGGCGAGTTCGGTTTCGACCTTTGCGCGATCGGCTAAATTACTGCTGTGACCAGCGCGAATGGCGTTGGCCACTGCCGCGACCATGAGCTGTTTGGGGAAAACTACGTTAGCGCCGTAAGGAGTGCCATAGTTAGAAGCTGAACTGGCGCCGATGAGATTGGTCAGGGCTTTGTTGCTGGCAACAACCCAAGTGTCGCTCTGGGAAGCGCTGAGTTGTTTTCGGAAGTGCTCGAAGATGGTGGGAGTGGTAGGGGCGAGCTTGCCCCAATCATCGACCCGCTGCCAGTTACCAGTGAAGATGCTGGAGATGGCGTTGAAATGCGCGGTGACACCTTCGTTGCGCGTATTGGGATAGAACAGAGACTGAGGAAGAAGATCGTTAGTGAGGTGTGGAATGTTTTGCAGGCCGTGCGGAGAAAAAGTTTCCGCGTTGCGCACGCCGCCGAAGACTACCAGGACAACTCTCTGGCCAGAGCCGCCCGCGCCGTGCCGACCACCGCCAGCCAGAGTGGTTTGAGGGATATTCAAGCCGACTAAGAGAGCGGCCGCAGCGCGCAGGAACTCGCGGCGGGATTTGTCAGTAGTGGTTTCGCTGGCAACAGGAAAAATGCGCGAATCTGGGCCGCCTGGTTGCTGCATAGGACAAAAAATGCTCCGAGTTGGGCGGAGTGTAACGCATATGAAGGAGTGGCGCTATGACGGGGCGCACTTGTGGTTAAGGGTGAGGGGGGCGGCGGTGGAGGTGCATGGTAAGGCCGTCTTTGGGACGAAGGGTGATGGAGAAAAACGGGGTGACGCGGGAGTTAGCGGGGAGAGAAAAAGAATAACGCTGGGCGATGGTGGCGAGAAGCAGCGTGGCTTCCATCATAGCGAAGCCGGCGCCTACGCAGACTCGAGGGCCACCGCCGAAAGGGAAGTAGGCGAAGCGGGGAATTCGGCCGCGACGGACAGGATCATCGCGCCAGCGCTCCGGATCGAAGCGCTCGGGGTCAGGAAAAAAGCGGGCGTCGCGGTGGGTAATCCATTGCATGAGAAAAACATTGGTACGCGCGGGGATGCGATAGCCGTTGATTTCAATGTCGTTGATAGCGAGGCGGCCGATACCCCACGCGGGTGGGTAGAGACGCATGGATTCCTTGATGACCATTTCGGTGTAAGGAAGGCGAGGGAGGTCTGCAAGAGTTGGTGGAGCGCCGGATAGAACGGAGTCCAATTCGGCGTGAAGTTGCTGTTGTGCTTCCGGATTCTGCACAAGGAGATACCACGTCCAGGAGAGCGCGTTTGCAGTGGTTTCGTGACCCGCCATGAAGAGGGTCATGATTTCGTCCTGGAGTTGATCGTCGGTCATGCGCGTGCCGTGTTCGTCCTGGGCGGCTAGCAGGGTTTGCAATAGGTCGTTGGAAGTAGTGGGATTTTTGCGGCGGTCGTGAATGATAGATTGAATCACTTTGCCAAGGCGATATTTGGAGCGCAGAAGTCGGGGGCCTTTGGGAAGTGGAAAGTTTTCAGGAAGTATGAATGAAAGAACGGCCTGGGACATGAAACGTTCCATGACGGTAGCGATTTCCGTGCCGATGAAACGTGAGTCGTGTGCGACTCCGCCGCCGAAAAGGGATTTAGCGACGATGTCGAGGGTGAGGTCGGCCATTTCGTGATGGACATCGCGCGTCTCGCCGTCGGCCCAGCGAGAGAGCAACTTGGCGGCGGAGTCAGACATAATCTGGGCATAGGAAGCGATGTTTTCGTGGCGGAAGGCGGGCTGGATCAGTTGACGCTGCGATTGCCAGAAGGGACCTTCACTGGTGAGGAGACCGTTGCCGAGAAAGGAGCGGATGGCGGCGTAGTCGCGCGATTTGTGGAAGTTGGAAGCGTTGCGGATGAGGATGGACTCGATGGCTTCGGGATCAGAAACCATGACGATGGGAACATGGAAAAAGTGGTAGAGAACGACATGCCCGAATTCGCGGGCGCATCGCGCGGAGTAGCCGCTCCAATGGCGGATCAGTTGGTGGGCATTGCCGAAGGGAAACATTCCCTTGGGTCCGGGAGGAAGGGGAAGGGAGGAGATGGAAGGAGCGGTAGCCATCGGAAAGAGTTTAGCGGGTTCGGCGGGAAGTGGCGAGAGAGGGGGTAGGCGTTAGAGAGTAGACGATTGTTTTCCCAATAGTCCGTCAACCTCGACGATCCCCCGCTCCTCCATTAGCGACCGCCGTCTCCGCTGCGCTCGCTTAACGACTATCCGTTCCCAAGTGTCCACGATTCCAGTAGGTGTTGAAAAACGCGCTCCATTCTTGGAGATTCATGAGCCGGGCTGGTTCAGTTCGCTACTGGTCGATTCGCGCCAATTCCGTGAAGGAGCATATACAAGAGAAATGCAAATGCCGCCACCGCCAAGATCTTCTTCCACACGGACAGCTCGGATTGATCACTTCCGTATAACGAAGAGCGCCCACCTGCATGCTCTAAAGAAGGCTTGGTGATTGGGAAAGAGAGCAAAAGTATTGGTGCAACAACAGCTTGCCAAAAGATAACCATCGCGAAGAATGAACTTCCTTCTGGTGACACTGAGGGCGGATTCGTTGATGTTCCTCGTTGCAGGAATTCAAGCATCTTCAGGATACTGGCTTCAGCGTAATGCCCCAAGGCAAACCCCGCGGACCCAGCAATCCCGCCGACAAGCGCTATGATAATAATCTTACGAAATGCAGATTCACTGCGTTGAGGGGCAAAAAGATAGAGATAAAAAGCTATTGCGACTAAGGCTGAACCAATGACCCCGCCCAAGAAAACACCAAGCAGCGCAAGGTCGTCGATAGTAGCCTGACTCCACATAAGGGTGCGAACGATGGGAAGGCCTAAGATGCCGACGAACACCGCAACTTAAAATGTGGAAGTGGCGACAACGATGAAACCAAATACTCTCCAACCGGAGCGAACTCCCTGCTCCAGGAATGCCCAAGGGCCACGAAGATAGGGAATATGATCGCCCTGAAAGGCAAGAGATTCAATGACTGGGAGCGAACAATCAGACCGCTTGCGAACGTCACCACTCCTGACAACAGGCCGAGAAAAAAAGAAGAGGTGTTGCATTTATCCTGAACGCCTTCAACTAGTTAATGCCATCTGATAAATACCATCCTTATTGATTCAGCTTTGCGAAGGCCGAAGTGTTCGAAGTTGATGTATTAAGCGGGAGCATTGACCTTGTGACTTTCTATTCGAACTCGACAACATAATGTGCCGCCTCGCTCAGCGAATCCAGCGTTTGACGAGAGTTGGTAGGGCCGATAGTATCGAGTGGAAACGAATTGTGGCGAGGAGTCGGATTCCTCAGGGGCTGAAGCCCAGTCTATAGTGGCTCGTTGATGTCGGAGCTCAAGCTCCGACCCCCTAAAAAACTGGACTAACGTGGCTGTGAAATTGTTGCGGCAAGAAGAGGCGTATGAAGCTGGCGTATTTTGATTGCTTTAGCGGGATTAGCGGGGACATGACGCTCGGTGCGTTGGTGGATGCGGGTGTGCAACTGGAGCAGTTGCGGGAGGAGTTGCAGGGATTAGAGGTACCGGGGTGGCAGATTTCGGCAGAGAAAGTCTGGAAGAACGGAATGTCTGCTACGCATGTGAGCGTGAAGACAGAAGATACACACACGCACCGGTCGCTAACGACAATTCAGGGGATATTTGAGAAGTCGAAACTGGCGGGACCGGTGAAGGAGCGGGCGTCGGCGATTTTTCGAAAACTGGGGGAAGCGGAAGCTTCGGTACACGACGTGCCGATCGAGAAGATTCACTTTCATGAGGTGGGGGCGGTTGACGCGATAGTGGATATCGCCGGAGCCTGTATTGGGTTTAACGCGTTAGGTATCGAGAAATTTGCGTGTTCGGCGCTGAATGTGGGAGGCGGGACGGCCAAGATGGCGCATGGCGTCTTGCCTGTACCCGCTCCCGCTACGGCGAAGCTTTTGGTGGGCAAGCCGACGTATTCCAATGGAATACTGAAGGAATTGGTGACGCCGACAGGAGCAGCGATTGTGGCGACGCTGTGCGATTCGTTCGGACCGCAGCCGGCGATGGCTGTATCAGCGATTGGATATGGAGCAGGCACTACCGATCTAGATGGCCAGCCCAACGTGATGCGCCTGATGATAGGCGAAGCGGTGCAGAAGAACGAATGGGGAACGGAAGAGTCTATTCGGGTGCTGGAAGCGAATCTGGACGATATGAACCCGCAGATTTATGGGTATTTTCTGGAGAAAGCGCTGGCAGCGGGGGCGTTGGACGTGTTCGCAACGCCAGTACAGATGAAAAAGAACCGTCCCGGAATGCTGATTACCGTGCTGTGTCAGGCCGAGGACGAAGGAAAGTTTCAGGAGATGTTGTTTGCGGAGACCACCACTTTGGGCGTGAGAAGTACTTTGGCGCAACGACGGATTTTGCCGAGAGAATGGGTGAAGGTGAGCACGCGGTTTGGCGAAGTGAGGGTGAAGGTGGCCCGGGTAAATGGGCAGGTGAGGCAGGCTTCGCCGGAGTTTGAGGATTGCCGTAAACTGGCAGAGGAGAAGAAGGTGCCACTGCAGTCAGTGTTGGATGAGGCGATGCGGGAGTGGGGGCAGGGGGCGAAAGTCTAAAGTTGAAAGTAAAGACTAGCGCAGAGCCCGCGGAGTTCGCCGAGGGCGCAGAGAAAGTCAAAAGAATTTCGAGGTACCAAAGAAGAGGCAGATGGCTGAGCGCAAAGAAAAGTATTACCTGACAACGCCGATTTACTACACGAACGGATTGCCGCACATCGGGCATACGTACACGACCGTTGTGGCAGACATGATCCGGCGGTACAAGCGGATGCGCGGGTACGACGTGGTGATGACTACGGGTACGGACGAGCACGGCGTAAACGTCGAGCGAGCCGCAAAGAAGGCGGGAGTGCCGGAGTCCGAGTATGTGGCGAAGATGGCGGATACATGGCGCGCGCTGTGGGATGAGTTGGGAATTCCGGCCGACGAATTTGTGCGGACGACGGATTTGCAGCACGTGCGGACGGTGCAGTGGCTGTTCAAGAGGTGCCGCGAGAATGGGTACGTCTATAAGGGGCATTACACTGGGCAATACTGCATTTTCGACAATGCCTTCGTGAATGATGCGAAACCGGGGGACAACTGCCCGGATTGCGGACGGCCCACGGAAACCATTACCGAAGAGAATTACTTTTTCAAACTTTCGGCGTTTCAGAAGCCGCTGCTGGATTTCTACAAGAAGAATCCAGATTTCATTCAGCCGGAAACACGCAAGAACGAAATCATCGCGTTCGTCGAAGGTGGATTGCGAGACCTCAGCATCACGCGCACTACCATTCGCTGGGGCATTCCAGTGCCGGGCGAGGAGCCGCACGTTTTCTACGTTTGGTTCGACGCGCTAACGGCTTACTTGAGTGCAGTCGGTGGGCCCGACTATGTGAAGGGCGGGATGTGGCCGGCGGATTTGCATCTGGTGGGGAAAGACATCATCCGGTTTCACACTGTCTATTGGCCGGCATTTCTGATGGCGGCGATGCTGCCGCTGCCGAAGCAGGTGTGGGCGCACGGGTGGTTCCTGATGGACGCGGCGAAGATGAGCAAGTCCAAGGGGAACGTAGTATTGCCACGGCCGATTGCCAACATGCTGGGCATGGACGCCTTGCGCTATTTCCTGCTGCGTGAAGTGGTGTTTGGACAGGACGGAAACTTCAGCTACGACGCACTGGTTACGCGGTATAACAGCGACTTGGCGAATGGACTCGGAAATCTGTCGAGCCGCACCGCTGCGCTCATCGAAAAGAATTTTGGTGGCAAGGTGCCGCAACCGGGCGAGCGCAAGCCACAAGACGTTGCGCTGGCCAAGGAGACGCAGGAAGCCATCGGCGCGGTGCTGGAGTTCTACGAGAAGTTTGAGTTTGCGCGAGCACTGGAAGCAATCTGGGCGGTGATTGGACTGGCTGACAAGTATCTGACTAGCGAGCAGCCGTGGGCTTTGGGGCATTCTCCGGAGGAACAGCAGCGAAAGGGAACTGTGCTATGGACGACAGTGGAATTGCTGCGCATCGTCAGCGCACTGGCTCATCCGGTGTTGCCGCAGACCACGGGAAAGATTTGGACGCTGCTGGGACAGAACGGCACGGCCGCAGGTGTAGCGCTCGACGGATTGCGCTGGGGGCAGTTGGCTCCCGGCACGCAATTGGGCAAAGCACAGACTCTGTTTCCACGAGTGGACAAAACTGAAGCGATTGAGAGGATTGAAGCAATGGCAAATGAAGAGTTGAACCCCATAGTGCAGGCTCCGGCGGCTGTAACTCCGGCGAGCGCACCAGCAGCGGGAGCTGCAGTGGCTGCACCTGCGGGAATCGCGCAGATTGGGATCGATGATTTTGTGAAGGTAGAGATGCGCGTAGGGCAGATAAAGACTGCCGAGCGGATTGTTGGGGCGGACAAGTTGCTGAAGCTGACGGTGGATATTGGGACGGAAGTGCGACAGATCTGCGCGGGCATTGCGCAATTCTATGAGGTAGATGCGCTGGTGGGGCGCAAGGTCGTTGTGGTGACGAACCTGGCGCCGCGTAAATTGCGCGGCGTGGAGTCCAATGGAATGATCGTGGCGGCGTCGGTGGGGCCGGAAGGGCGGCCGGTTTTGGCGGGATTTCTAGAGGATGTGGAGGTAGGGGCAAGGTTGAAGTAGGAGTTTGGCGCGCCCCTGGATAACAAAAGAGGCATTCAAGAAAAAATGGAACTAATTGATTCGCATGCGCATATTGATGCAGAGCAATTCGCGGAGGATCGCGAGGCTATGCTGGAGCGTGCGCGTGCGGCGGGAGTAACCACGCTATTGGCGATTGGGACTGGACCGGGTCCAGAGAAGCTGGATGCGGCGATGCCCTACGCGGAAGCTCACGACTGGATCTACACGACCGTGGGCATCCATCCGCATGAGGCCAAGGACGTAACCCAACGACATTTCGATACATTGGCCAGGCTTGCCGAACATCCCAAGGTGATTGCGTGGGGCGAAATCGGACTGGATTATTACTACGACTATTCGCCACGCGACGTTCAGGAACGCGTGTTCCGGGAACAGATGGCGCTAGCGCATTCGGCTAAGTTGCCTATCATCATTCATTGTCGGGACGCCTGGAGCGATTGCCTGAACGTACTGGAAGATGCCTGGAAGCCGACCGGGCTGGGCGGGATATTGCATTGCTTCGGCAGCACGCTGGAAGATGCCAAGCGTGGGCTGGACATGGGGTTCATGATCTCGTTTGCCGGGAATTCGACTTATCCAAAGGCGCAGAACATCCGGGACGTTGCGAAGGTTTTGCCCATGGCGAACATTTTGATAGAAACAGACTCTCCGTATCTGGCGCCGCAACCCTTCCGGGGCAAGCGAAATGAACCTGCCTATGTGGCAGAGGTGGCGAAGGTCCTTGCGAATGTGAGAAACTTGCAGGAACGGGAGATCGCTGCGGCGACGGCTGAAAATTTCAAGCGGTTCTTCCACTTATCCCAGCCGAACACGTCTCCGGCTGTGGTGTCCCAATAGGTCAGGGCGACGGACCAGGAGAAATCCATCACGCTACTTACGGCCAAGGAAATATTTGAACTGGTCCGCGAAGACCTTGTCGAGGTCGAGCAGGAATTATCGCGTCAGAGTGCCGCGGCGTATCAACCGGTTTCTGAGATAACAAGCTATTTGCTGGGCGGAGGAGGCAAGCGGCTCCGGCCGGCGTTGCTGCTGCTATGCCATGGGTACGCGGCAGGCAGAAAGACCAGCGGGAAGAGCGCTATCAAGCTGGCGGCAGTGGTGGAGTTGCTGCATAGCGCCACGCTGATCCACGACGATGTGATCGACAGCGCAGATACGCGCCGGGGACGACCTTCGGCGAATACCCGTTGGGGGAATCACCGCAGCGTTCTGGCGGGGGACTGGCTGTACATGCAGTCGTTCCAGATTGCACTGGAAGAGCGAAATTTTCGCGTGCTGGATATCCTGATCGACCTGACACAAAAGATGGTTGAGGGCGAGCTCATTCAACTGGCCAAGATGGGTCGCATGGACGTAACCGAAGAAGATGCGCTGCAGTTGGCGACGTATAAGACCGCTTGCTTGTTCAGTGGATGCGCGAGGCTCGGCGGCGTATTGGGTGGGTTTGACGAGACGGAAGAAAAGTCGCTGGATGATTTCGGGCGGTATGCAGGGCTGGCATTTCAGCTTGTAGATGATTTGCTGGACTTTACCGCGTCGAGCGAGCAATTGGGGAAGCCGGTGTTGAGCGACTTGAAAGAAGGCAAAGTAACCCTGCCATTGATATACGCGATGGAGAATGGGCATCGCGAGGCGAGGGAGCTTGTGGGGCGTGTGCTGGAAGAGAAAGAATTCAATTCCGTACAACCGGAAACGCTTGTGGCGCTGGTGCGGGATTCCGGGGCACTGGCTCGCACGCGGAGTCTGGCGCATGAATATGCGCGGCGAGCGAAGATGTGCATCAATGGGCGGGGCGATTCCGAATACGCGCGGGCGTTGATGACGCTGCCCGATTTTATTCTGGAGCGAGAGAACTAGAGGAATCCTCAGGGGCTTGAAGCTCCGACCCCCTATCGGACTCATGCTGTCCTTTAAGCTGATCTACCACGAACGATACGATTTGAATCTGGGAGCGCACGTATTCCCCTCACAGAAATACCGACTCATCGCAGAAAAATTAGTTAAGGATAGTATTGCGGACCATGGGGATTTTCTGTGCCCTGAGCCCGCGCACGATGTGGACATTTTGCGAGTGCACACACAGGAATGGGTGAGCAAGCTAAAGGCGGGGACGTTGACGCTGAATGACGTGATGCTGCTGGAAGTGCCGTACTCGGAAGAGTTGGTGAGCGCGTTCTGGATGGCGGCGGGCGGTACGATTCTGGCGGCGCAATCGGCCCTGCAAAATGGGTTCGGCTGCAACATCGGCGGCGGGTTCCATCATGCTCACGCTAGCCATGGAGAGGGATTTTGCGCGATACACGACGTGGCGGTGGCGATTCGGCGACTGCAGGCAGAAGGTGTGATACGACGAGCGATGGTGGTGGATACGGACGTTCACCACGGAAACGGCACCGCTGCGATATTCGCAAGAGATGATTCAGTATTTACGCTTTCCATCCATCAGCTGAATAACTACCCGGCGTACAAGCCGCCCTCGAGTGTAGATCTGGATATGGATGATCGCGTCGAAGACGAAGAATACCTCGAGGCGTTGTTGCCTGCAGTGCGAAAGTCTTTGGAGCTTTTTCCGGTTGACATGCTTTTCTATGTTGGTGGAGCTGATCCTTATCAGGACGATCAGTTGGGTGGATTGAAGTTGACAATGGACGGACTGATGGCGCGCGACAAGGGAGTGTTTGAGGAAGCGCGAAAGCGTTCGATTCCCGTGGTGACGGTGCTGGCAGGCGGGTATGCGCGTCGCGTGGAAGACACGGTGCAGATTCACGTCAATACAATATTGGCAGCGAGAGAAGTTGCAGCAAGGCACGCTGCTGGGGAGAACAAAGAAGGCTAGGGCCGAGACGCAACGGATGATGTGACAGGTGTGGGCAAATCGCCGGGATGGAGAGCACGTTCGATGGCATCGGTGAGGTCTTTATCGACGGTGTCCGGGTCAAAACCCTCCGCGCGGAATGCAACTTTTCCATCTGGACCTAGAATGACGGTGGTGGGAAACGAATTCACGGAGAAGAAATTCTCGAGGTTGTCGGCAAAGAGAAGGGGAATTTTCGGTCTCTCCAGTTCGAGGTAGGGCGGGACGAGGGATTCGTCGTCGTCACAATTTAATTCAAAAAAAAGAATGTTCTGGTCACCAGAATAGTGGGCGGCGGCCTTTTCGAGATGAGGCTCGAGTTCACGGCAAGGTCCGCACCAGGTAGCCCAGAAATTCAGCAGAACCACTTTGCCTTTGAGTTCGGACAGGGCGAGTGTCCCACTGCCAGGTATCTTGCGAAGAGTGAATTCGTACGGATGCTTAAGGCCCGCGTTGCGAACCGGTTTTGGAGGGGCCAGGCTGGCGGAAACTTCGTCGAAGGAATGAAGCAGATATTCGCCGAGGCCATCTTCGGAGCCGTGAGCCAACCGCCAGGCATTGCCAATCTTCTTGCGCAGTTCCGAGCGCCCCAGGGAGCCGGCCGAGTCCGTAGCCAAGGCAAAGGCGCGTGCATATTGCTGAATAGAAGTGTTGAGATCCTTGCGGAGTTCGGCGATTTCTCCCAGTTTTGCGGCAGCGCCAGAGGTGGGAAGCAGGGCGTAACTTGCTTCGTAGTCCTTTTGTGCGTTGGGCAGGTCGTTGAGCTTCTGGTAGAGACGTCCGCGAACGAGGAGCAATGAAGATTCATCGCGCTTCTTGTCATGTTCCCAGCTTTCGGGAGAGACGCGCGGAGACTTGTCGGCGATGTTCGTGTGACCAACTTGTTCGATGACGCGAGTGCAATAAGAAGTGGCGCGGCGCCAACCTGCCGTGTCGCCGTATCGCTCCAGCAGTTGGATCGCGAGAATGTTGATGGAAGCATCGTCGGGGCGAAGCGAAACCATACGCTCTGCGTAATCGGTGGCTCGAGAAAAGTCATCCACTTTCAGGCTGGCCTCGACGATGGCGCGGTAGATTTGAGGACGTTGCTGAGATTCCGGATAAGTCTTCAGGAACACTTCCAGGTTACGGACGAGGGCGGCGCGGTCGTTGGAGGCATCGTCGATGGCCTTCTGGAGATCTTGCTGTTCGTTGTGCGGTTGTTTATCTGACACTTTAGGTGGCGACGAGTCTTGCGCAAATGCCGCCGTACTCCCGAACAGAAAGAGGGCAAGAACGAACAGCAAAACATGACAACGGTAGCTGGGCGGAAAGAACACACCAGCATTGTACCGAGAGAGGCAAGAATTATGGAAATTTGTGGACGAAACGCTGTCCAAGCGGATAGGGGCGGTCAGGTCCCGCTGATATTGATTCCGCCGGAAACCGTGTGAACTTCGACGCGGCCAGAGGAATCGCCAATGTGAGCGCGGAGAGAGTGCTTGCCATGCTCCTCGATAACCACGGGGATGCTGGTGCGAATGTCCCCAGAGGTGGCTTCGGCGGAGAGCAGGAAACTGGCTGCACGCGGGACCTGGATATCAACAGAGCCGGAAACGGTCTTAAGTTCCCAAAGACGATTGCTGCTGGGATTGCCAGAGACATTGATGGGGCCTGAAATCACGTGGGCTTTCACATCGCTGTTTGCGCCGTTTATATTCACGGAACCGCTGGCGGAAGAGGCTTCGACGCGATCGCCGGGACGATCAATACGGATGGAACCAGAGGCGGCGGTAGCTTTGATGTCGCCCTTGGCGTCACGAATTTCTATACTGCCCGAAGCGCTGTTGACGCGGACATAGCCACCTACGGAGCCAACTTCGATGGAGCCGCTGGCGGCGGAGATCTGAACGTCGCGTTCAACCTGGTAAACATGAATGTATCCGGAGGCGGAGCTGACCTTGGCCGGCCCGCGAAGCTTGTTAACGGTAATACCGCCAGAAGCGAGGTTGGCGTCGAGTTCGGTATCTTTAGGGACTTCAATCTGATAGTCGATGGAAACGTTTTTCAGAAAGCTGGAGTTCTTGCCGATCAAGATGGTATCGCCGCGCTGTTCGAGGGGAGGATTCGCACTGACTTCCTTGGCGCTTTTTTCGCCGTCGCTGAATAGCGACCAGCCGCCGGGGGTGACTCTGGCGTGGATATGGACCTGACCGTCTTTGCCAACCTGGATTTCGACATTGCCCGAAGCATTGCTCAATTCGACGCGGGTAGTGGGACTCGTGGTTGTGAAGGTCCGGTCAAAGGTATTGTCTGCCGCAAGAGCTAAACCAGGGGCAAGTGAGATAGCCGCCCCAAGGAATACGGCGGCAAGAAGTGAGGTGCGGTTTTTGATCATCGAAGTGGCGCCCGCCTGACTGATCAGGCCCTCCTAATTCAAGATACGCAATATAGATGAATTATGTTCCGGTGGACTTGGACAGGGTTTCGTTAAGAGAGCCCTGGCGATAGCCCTCCAAGTCCAGAGAGATATAAGAGAACCCTACCGCTTTCAAAGACTTGGCAATGGCAGCGGCCATCTGTGGTGTGAAGGCACGCGGGAGTTCTTCGGGGGCCAGCTCAATACGAGCCAGTTTATCGTGAAGGCGAACGCGGAACTGCTTAAAGCCCAGGTCTCGGAGCGCTCGCTCACCCTGTTCGACGAGAGAAAGGCGCTCGGGAGTGACCTCGGTGCCGTAAGGTAGCCGCGAAGAGAGGCATGCGGAAGCTGGGCGATTCCACGAGGGCAGCTTGGCGCGTTCAGAGAGATAGCGAATTTCGGATTTATGGAGATGAGCGTCGAGCAATGGTGTCAGGACTTTGTGTTCAGACGCCGCGCGGTGGCCCGGGCGAAAATCAAATGTGTCGTTGGCATTTACGCCGTAGGCGGTGGCTTCGATGTGGCGGGCGGAAGCGATGCGGTCAAGTACGGAGAAAAGCTCATCCTTGCAGAAATAGCAGCGATCCGCATTGTTGGCGCGGTAAGCGGGATTGTCCATTTCATTGGTCTGGACGAACTCGTGTTGAATACCCGTGGCGCGCAGAAACAGTTCGAGCTGCTCGCGGTCATAGGAGGAATAACTTGGAGAAATCGCGGTGACGGAAAGCGCGCGATTGCCCAAGACTTGATGGGCGGCCCAAGCCAGGTAGGCGGAGTCGGTTCCCCCGGAAAGGGCTACCAGCAGGGATGAGCGATCCGCCAATTTGGCAAAAAGGAGTTGCTCCTTCTCGCCAGCGACAGCAGCGGAAGATTCGCCCATGTGGATTTGCACAAAAGATGGCATGGCCAATTAGAGTATATCGCAGGCAGGCATAAACAGAGACTGGTTGAATTGCTGTAGACGCGGACTGGTGGTGACACAAGAGCTGAGCAGTGAATTACGCAGAGCTCGCCGAGATCGCAAAGAAGTGCCTGACTACTTAAAATCCAACAGAATATCCACGGTGCCTTTGGACATATCGGTTTGCAGCCAGTGGCCAACAGTGTCGTAGTGAATGGGCAAGTCCTTGAACACGGTATCGCGATGAGTTTCAAGGCGAGTGAGTAGCTGGTCGAAGATTTTTCTGTCGAACACGTCGCCGGGCTTCTGCGGCCAGGCTTCTCGGATCAGTCGTTCGCCAGCGAGGGACATGCCGGTGACGGTCATGGCATTGAACTTAAACTGGGGGCCTTCGGCGATGGAAACTTTGTAGGAAACCTTGTGAGCTTGGTCATCGTAGACCGGCTCCGGGTTTACTTTCACTTCGAGATAGCCGAGATGGCCGTACTCGTCGCGAACACGATCCCAACCGGCCTCGATATTGAAACCATTGGCAAGGTCACCGGCCTTCATGGCGACGGTATTGGTAAGGGTGAGGGTGGAAAGCGCGGAATTGCCACTCCATTCCATGCCTTGCCACTGATAGACCGCTCCCGGAGTGCAAGGGACGAAAATAGGAATTTGTTCCGGTAGTTTCTGATTCGGATTGCCGGAGAGACGCACTTCGGCAGGGCCAAGCGTCGCGCGAAGATTTCCGAGTTGTTGGTAAACAGGGCGTATCGCTTCAGCCAGAAAGATATCGATGGCCATCCGAGAGTAGGGCTTGCCACGAATTTCAGGAATGTGCTGCTGGACGGCGCGATTTGACGCGAGATTTGGATCGCTGAATTCAATGCTGGCGATTTTGGGGGCGATGCCGGTGACGTGGAATTGTTGCAGTGAGCCATCCGCCAGCGGATTCACCTGAACATCGTGTCCGACGCTGACGGGTGTGCCCTTGGAAGCGAGGAAAGCGGCAAGAGAGTTTGCCGCCAAGTCCACGACCGTGCCATCCCCGGGCAAGGTACCATCGAAAAAGGGAAGGTCCTTGCGGATCGCGTCATTCAGTTCGGTGTCCGAAAACCATGGGAAATTATCGTAGGAAACTTTCAGCCTGGGATTTTCCGCCAATTTAAAGGTAACGATGACTGAATCGTTGCGAGTGGCAAAGCTGTAATTGACGGTGGCAAACAGGCCGGAACGGACCAGAATGTCCGCGGAGTCCTGCAGGTCCTTGCGGCCGACCTGCGAACCGATGGAGAGGCCAGTCAATTGAGCGAATTGTGGTTCGGTTAAAGTTTTGAGCCCTTCGGCATGAACTTCTTTGAGAACGGCGGTTTGCGCGAGAGTCGCGGAAGCGAAGAAAAAGAGCGCGACGGAACAGAGTAGGCGGAGTCGCATGCCCCTAGTCTATCGGAAAAATGCCAGAAGTGCGTTTTTCTCGTGTGAGCTACAGAAATATTTTTGGTTGAGTACTGGCACTTCTGGAACGATCAGAAAATTGGTGGCTCCGGCGGTTGTGCGGGCAAGGCTTTTGCTTTGTCGATCACCCATTGGGGAAAAACAGGTGCGCCTTGAGGAGGCCGTCCGCGTGTGATGGCCCAATGCTCTATCCAACCGGATCCTTCATCGGCGACGAATTCGTCAGGCATGCTGTAGGCAGAATCACTCAGGGCGTCGCCCAGAGTGACGAATTTGTATCCGCGTTTGCGCAAGAGATCGATTAGCTCGCCAATGTGATCGGCTTCCAGCCAATTGCCGTGAAGCAAGAGAATCTGCCTGGGTTCGTAGCCGATCAGGTCCTTGGAGAGTTTTTCGTAATAGTCGAAGACAGCAGTGTTGTAGGCGAGGTAAGACTCGACGAGTTTTTGTTGGAGGTCTTTGTCGGCGCGTCTGCGGGCGTCTTCATACACACGAGCGTACATCCAGTCCCACGCGTCCATGGTGACAGGTGCGATGCGGTAGCCGCGGCTGACTAAAAAGGCTTCGGCGGCACGACGTGTCTGGAGGTCGCGGCCGACGTCGAGATAAGGATGGCGGAAGTAGCGCATCTTCATGTTGTGCTGGGTCTGGAGAACGCGTGTCACGCTCTCGCCGCGAATGACATCATCCTCCCAGAATTGCAGGGGAACGTTGTTGAGTGAGGTGTGAGCAAACGTGTGATTGCCGAGTTCGAATCCACCGTCAAGCCACATGGAGAGGGCTTTGATGCGCGCATCGGATTCACCTGGTCTGTAAAGCTTGCGCTCGTTCACGAAGCCGACAGCGGGGACCTTCTGCTCGCGCAAAGTGGCCAGGAGTTTGGCGGTCATCTCGTCGATCTCGGCGCCAGTCATGGAGTTAGCGCTGCCAGCGGGAAGGTCGTCGATGGTGAATGCGATTCCGCGTTGAGGAGGGTTTTGCGCTGAAAGAGAGAGCCCTACGGATAGTAACAATACACAGAAAAGGAAACTCCAACGAGAGTGGAATCGTGTCATTGGCAACCTCCGAGCAATCTGAAAGTGCGTACGGCGGCAAAAAGGTCGAAGTTATTCGACGGTGACGGATTTTGCCAAGTTACGAGGCTGATCGACGTCGCAACCGCGGCGAACGGCAATGTGATAGGCCAGAAGCTGCATAGGCACAATTTCCAGCATGGGAGAGAGCAGATCTGGAGCGGGAGGTAGCTCAATGATGTGGTCGGAGGCTTCTTTCGCCAGATGGTCGCCCGCGGTGACGATGGAGATGACGATGCCGTCGCGTGCTTTGACTTCCTTAATGTTTGAGACGCTCTTTTCATAGAGGGTGAGGGAAGCGGGATCAGAATCGTCTCGCGTGGCGAGGACGACCACGGGAAGATTCTCGTCAATCAGAGCGTTTGGTCCGTGCTTCATTTCGCCGGAGGGATAGCCTTCGGCGTGGATATAGGAGATTTCCTTGAGCTTGAGTGCGCCCTCGAGAGCGATTGGGTAATGAATGCCGCGGCCGAGATAGAGAAAATCCGTCTGACGGAAAAATTGTCTGGCCAGATTTTCGTAGAAACCGCTCTCTTCCGCTTGAAGGATCATTTCGATTTTGTGGGGAATGCGGGTGAATTCCAACATCAGCGCCCGGGCGGCTTCGGGTTGCAGCTTTCCGCGCACCTGGCCAAGGTGAGAAGCAAGCAAGAGTAAAGCAGCCAGCTGAGAGGTGAAGGCCTTGGTGCTGGCAACGCCAATTTCGGGGCCAGCGTGGGTGAGAATGGTGCCTGCGGCTTCGCGCGTGATCATGGAGCCTTTGACGTTGCAGATAGCGAGTGAGGGAGAGCCTTTCTGCTTGGATTCGCGCTGGGCTGCGAGAGTGTCGGCGGTCTCGCCGGACTGGCTGATGCAAACGGTGAGGGTTCTGGGGCTCAGGATAGGGTCGCGGTACCGGAATTCGCTGCCATAGTCGACTTCCACGGGAATACGCGCGAGGCGCTCAATCATGAATTTTCCGGCGAGAGCGGCGTGCCAGCTGGTTCCGCAGGCAACGATGAGGACGGCTTCAAATTCACGCAATTGCGATTCGGTGAGACCGATTTCGTCGATGAAGACTTTGCCGGTGTCTTGCGAAATGCGGCCCAGCATGGTGTCGCGAACGGCGCGGGGCTGCTCGAAGATTTCCTTCTGCATGAAATGCTTGTAGCCACCCTTTTCCGCCATGATGGGATCCCAGGAAACATGGTGGGCAGGGCGGTCGACGGGTTTTCCATCAAGGTCGGTGACCTTGACCCCCTGGCGCGTCAGCACCGCAACGTCTCCATCGGCGAGAAAGAAGATTTCGCGGGTATGTTCGAGAAGCGCCGGAATATCGCTGGCTACAAAGAATTCACCATCGCCAAGTCCGATGACGGAAGGCGGGCCCATGCGCGCGGCTACGAGCTTTTGAGGATCCCTGGCAGACAGGAAGACCAAAGCATAGATACCGCGCAATTCCTTTAGTGTTTTGCGGACGGCGTCCTCGAAGGGCAGGTCCTTGGCGTGTTTTTCCACCAGGTGGGCCACAACTTCCGTGTCCGTTTCGGTCACGAACTTGTGCCCCTCTTTTTGCAGCTGTTCTTTCAGTTCGTAGTAGTTCTCAATGATTCCGTTGTGGACGACAACATATTGACCGGTGCAATCGCGATGCGGGTGGGCATTCTCTTCGGTGGGACGGCCGTGCGTAGCCCAGCGAGTGTGGCCGATGCCGTACGTGCCATCGATAGGCGAATTCTTGATGACTTCTTCGAGATTGCGCAGCTTGCCGGGGGCGCGGCGCAGGTTAAGCTTGCCGTCCGTGCCCACCACGGCGATGCCGGCAGAATCGTAGCCTCGGTATTCGAGCTTTCGCAGCCCTTCGATGATGACGGGAACGACTTTTTTGTCGCCAATGTACCCAACTATGCCGCACATGCGGGAATCTCCTGTAGAGAAACTGGAATTAGAGTAGCACGGGCTACCGGGAGGCTGGTTGAAAAGGGCGATAAAGCAACCAGTAAGTTACTGAACAGGCGCGTTCATGGTGCGTTGAAGCTCGACGGAAGTGAGCTTGCCATTGGCGTCAAAGTAGAAGGTGACACGAGCGGTTACGGGCTCAAGGCGCTGAGTATCGATCTTGCGGATGATGGCGACCAGTGTTCCTGCCTTGTAACTCTGTTCCAGGGGATAGCCCTGCGAGTTGAGGAACAGAGATACGTTGGATTCAGGGGTGCCGATGGGAACCTGGGCATCGAGCATTTCCTGGATGGGCTTGAGCTGCGGATCTTCGGGGAGAAAGTGCTTCTGGCAACCGACGAGGCTGAACAAGGATAGGCAGAGAATTGCCAGGGTCCTCATGAGGGGACGGCGACGCTGCGGAAACCAATGGAGCAGTGCTTCCACGACTGTTGAGACTGGCACCTAATCAACGATTTCGAAGCGATACTCTTCGATCACCGGATTAGTGAGAACTTCCTTGGAGATTTGCTCCAATTTTTTTTGAGCATCTTCACGATTCCAGCCATCGAAATCGAGCACGAAATATTTCCCCTGGCGAACGTCTTTGATCTGTTCGTAACCCAGGCCGGAAAGAGCGTGGTGGATGGTTTTACCCTGCGGATCGAGTACTGTGCGCTTTGGCATAACCCAGACGTGTGCTTTCATGCCAAAAGTATATCAATTACAAAAAAGAAATCCGAACGATGATTTGTGCGAGAGAAAAGGCGTGGAACTTGTTGATAAGTTCTCTGGAATCAACAAATCGGTTTGGACAAGTTCTGGCACTAGCGGCGCGTCAAAGACGCAGTCGGTGCTCAGGAATCAGCGGCCGCTTCGAGACATTAGGGATTCCCCTAGTTGTCCCTGCCATGGATTGGACTTACAAATTAACAAGAACGAAGCGCGATCCAGCAATACTAGTGGTTTTTGGGTAGGAGGTCCAATATGACTTACATAAAACGAGTTCTATTCTGCTGCACGGCGATCCTCGCCTCCCTCAGCCTTTCTCCGACAATTTCTGCCCAAACCGCTCCCTTTGCAAAGGGCCAGGTCGCCGACCGCATTCGCAAAGTGGAGGACGGCGTGGATGAATTCCGCAAGTATCTCGACAACAGAGGAGAAGACGCCAAGAATCGGGCAGACTCGGCGCAGAGCAGCGGGGCGACGACGCGCCGCCAAAAATCAAATTCAACCAACACAGAAGCTCGAGGGAACCAAGCCAAACAAACAAAAGACGATCTGGAAGACGCGATGGACGATCTAAATCGTTCGACGAATCGTCTGCGGCGTAAGTTCGATCCAACTTCGAATTATCTTGAGACGAAGGCGCAAATGGAACAGGTCATGGACAGCGCGCGCCGTGTCAATCAAGTCATGACCAAAGGCAAATACGGCACACAAGCGGAAAAATACTGGGCTGCTTTGCGCGCGAATATCAATGACTTGGCGCGGTGCTACAACTTGTCTCCAATGGCAGCGTAGGTCTCATTAACGACAAATTAGCAGTTGTTATTTTGTGAATGCGGGAATCGCAATGGAAACGCGGTAACTTGGGCACCGGACCCTTGGCGAGGTCCATCAACACAAAGCCGCAGGATTCATATATCAAATCCAAGCGGAGGTTCACGCAGGACGAACGAAAATCGATTCGCGTTCTTCGGGAGTAAGGAAAGCACTGTCAAAACTCTGTTGGGCGAGACGGGCGAGCTCCGCTTCGGAGAGGCCCATGGATTGGACGTGTTCATACTCTTCGACAAGCGAAGTGTGGAACATGGCGGGGTCGTCCGTGGACAGCGCCACGGGGATTCCGTGACGGAAGAGTTGTGGCAGGGGATGTTCCCCAAGAGTGGCGCTTGGATTGACTTGCCGTCCTAGTGCGCCGGTCCGCAGGTTGCTGACCGGGCAGACCTCCAGCGTGATGCGACGTTCTGTGAGCAGGTCCATCAACGCGGGGTCGTGGAAGGCGGCGATGCCGTGACCAATGCGCTCCGCACCCAGGAATTCGACAGCTTCGCGGATTTTTTCCGGGCCGCCGATTTCGCCAGCATGAATCAGGCGATGAAAGCCGTAGTCGCCGGCGCGCTGATAGACTTCCTGAAATTCCTTTGTGTCGACACTTAGTTCATCGCCGCCGATACCGAAGGCGACAATGCGTGAAGAGTTGCAGCTACGAGCGCATTCGACGACCTCCATGGCACGATCTGGCCCGAACTGGCGCACGGCGTCGAAGATCCAGTTCACTCGGAGGCTGCGCTTCTGGAAGGGTTGCGTGGCCGCCAGCATGGCTTCGAAATTGGCCTGGGGATTCTGTTTGCGGAGCAGCATGATGCCGACAGAAAGGGTGATTTCCGCGTAAACCACATTCTGTTGGAGTAGTTGTTCGCAGAGGTCGGCGGCGAGAAGAGCAAAATCCTGCGGCGTGCGCAGGAATGCGGTTACCCATTTGAACGCGTCGATAAACTCCATAAAGTCCTGGTAGGCGTAGCGCCGGCGAACTTCGTCGGGATTAACTTTAATGCCGCAACGAGAGGCGAGGATGTGGGCGATTTCTGGACGAATGGAACCTTCCAGATGAAGATGAAGCTCTGCTTTAGGAAGGGCCGCGATACGCGACGAGAGTTTTTGCGAGTTCATCCTAAAATTTTAGCAGAGGGGAGTAAATGGCTGTAAAGCCGAAAAAGCTGAATAGCGGAAATTGATATTTGAATGGAGAAATATCAGTGCGGAAGTTGCGGACGTCCCGCATTGATCCAGGCCGTCAGCCAGTAGGAGCCAACGTCGGTGGATGCATCGGAAAGCTGCTTGATGAGCGAGGCGGCCGTCAAATTGTAGAAATGATCGTAGTATTCGTCGGTGTATGTGGCGAGGCCCTGTTTCGCTTTGCGATCCGCAAGCAGGATGGATTCCAACTGGCTGTGGGCGGAGAGACAGGACTCAAAGGCTTGGTCGGTGGGATCACTGATGAAGGAAGCGTCGTGCGGGCTAACCGGGAAGAAGGAGCCGTAGCGGTCGATGAGCACGGTATTGAACCGCTCGTTGACACCTTTCTGACCGCTGATTTTCCCGTCGAAATTCTCCGTGGTGTTGAAAGGGTCGTGCGCTTCCGCGACATAATTGGCAAGGAAGGCAGCATCACGCTTTGCGTCTTCCCATCGCCCGGTCTTCAAGTCCTCGGTAAGCTTCTGACTGTACACGCCGATCTGCCAGGGAAGGACTCCCGTGGAGTAAATCTTCGATTTGCTGTACTTGGTGATGGCCATCTGATAGCTGCGGGGAAGCGTGTCGAACGGAAATTTGCCGTACTTGTCGAGTTCGATGAAGTGATTGTTGCGCTCGCCAGGATTCTTGTCGACCAGATTCAAAGTGTCGTTCACGTGCTGGATGAAGTAGCTGCGGTTCGCATCAAAAAAGGAACGCGCGTCGTAGGGGAGGGAATCGACGGCGTGATTGATGATCAAGCGCTGTGCGTTGTTGCCCCATGCCAAGCCTGTTTCTGGCACGCACAATAAGAGGGCTATCAAAGCAAGGGACAGGCCTGCTTTCATTTTTGCGTCGACAAAGGATTTCCTGGACATCCAAACGTGCCTCACTTGGTGATGGCGGATAATCGAAGCGTACTCTTTCTACGACCGTAGAAATAATAAATCACCAGGCCTATAACCAACCAGGCAAAGAATCGGATCCAGTTCATAATTGGCAGACCGGCCATCAACAGAATGCAAGTGAAGATTGTAAGTGCCGGAGCAAGTGGTCCACCAGGCGCACGGAAAGCGCGATGGCGGTCCGGTTCGCGGTAACGAAGGATCAAGACGCCCGCGGCGACCAAGGCGAACGCAAACAATGTGCCGATATTGGATAAGTCGGCCAGCGTGCCGATATCCAGCAAACCGGCGGGGATTCCAACAACGAAGCCCGCCAGCCAGGTGGAAAAATCGGGTGTGTGAAAGCGAGGATGAACGCGGCCAAAAATGCGAGGGAGCAAGCCGTCGCGAGACATTGCGAACCATACGCGCGCCTGTCCGAGTTGAAAGACCAACAGGGAGGAGATCATTCCCATCAAGGCGCCGATCAGGACGATTAGGCGAACGCCACCGAAGTGAAGTTTCTTCATTGTATTGACTACAGGAGCGGCATCGTCCATCAGGGTTTGCCAGGGCACAAGGCCGGTGAGAACCACGACGACACCGATATAGAGCAGAGTGCAGACCACAAGGGTGGCGATAATGCCGCGTGGCAAATCCCGCTGCGGATTCTTACATTCTTCCGCGGCGGTTGAGACAGAATCGAAGCCAATGTAGGTGAAGAAGACGATGGAGCCTCCGGTAAGGATTCCTGGCCAGCCATTTGGCGCGTAGGGATGCCAGTTGGCCGGGTGAATGAATCTGGCGGAGAAGCCAATGAAAACCATAATGGCGACAATCTTCAGCAGCACCATGACGTTATTGGTTTCTGCGGATTCCTTGATGCCGCGCACGAGGACCACGGTCAGAAGCATTACGATGATGAAGGCCGGCCAGTTGAAGCCGAAATGCCAGCCGGGCCCGTAGATCATATTGCCCTGTAAATCTGGCAAGCCTGATGGGAGATAGGCCGGCGAAATCCACTTGGGATCGGGATGTAAACCGAACCAATCGAGTAGGTCTACCATGTGAGCGGAGAAGCCAACGCTGACAGCCATGTTCGAGACTGCATATTCGAGGATCAAATCCCAACCGATGATCCAGGCAATCAGTTCGCCCATCGTTGCGTAGGTGTAGGTGTAGGCGCTGCCCGCGATGGGAATCATGGCCGCAAGCTCTGCGTAGCAGACCGAAGCAAAGCCGCAAACGATGGCGACCAGAATGAAGGAGATGGCGATGGCCGGACCGGCGCCAGGGCGGCCAAAGGAAGTGGAATGCGTGATCAGGTACTGGAGTAAAGGAGCATTCAGGATCGAAGAGACTTGAAGCTTCTGACCGGCGATGGCCGTGCCAACCACAGTGAAGATGCCTGAACCAATGACCGCGCCTATGCCGAGAGACGTAAGGCTGATCCAGCCAAGTGACTTTTTTAATCGAATTTCCGCATTTTCCGAGTCAGAAATAAGCTGATCAATGCTTTTACAGCGCATCAATGGTGACGCCACTCAAGCTCTCCGTTCGCATCCGCACGCCAGTGTCTTGTCCTGGCCGGAGACGCGCTGTGGGATATTAGCGCCTCACTCTATCGCGAGTAGCGCCCCTGTGCAACCTTGGCGAGACTAGTTCACTCTTGGGCAATCTTTCTCAAACCTACCTGCACGATTCGAGTGTCTTCTGGCGTGATAGCAGGTGCGGCCTTCTTTAACATTTCGAGGAACCAGCTGATTTCGTCAGGTTCGCTTGGAAAGCCGGTGCCAGCATCACCTGGCTTCTTCTTCCCTGGCTTGTTGGAATTGACAATGAGCTTAGCCTTTTGATCAAGCATAGCCATGAATGGGATGGTGGCTTCAGCACCAGGAGAAACGCCACCATATTTCATCAACAGTTCCTCTGACCCCGGATTGTTCAGCTGAGGATGTTCGCCGTTTTCCTCGCCTACGTTGACCTTGGCGATTATGAAGTATTTCTCGAACACGGAAGCAACCTCAGGGAGTTGCATGAAAGCGTCCAGTTGGTGGCAGGCCTCGCACCAAGAGGCTGCGAATATGAGGAATATCACCTTGTTTTGTTCAGTAGCTTTGGCCTTTGCAACTTTAACAACGTCATCCGCTTTTTGCGGTTTTTGGCCTGCGAAAGTCAGCGACGAAGCCATCAACGGTACAATCACGAGGTGCAGCCATTTCAACATGTGCATTCTCCGGACCAGTAAAGTGGCAGCTTAGCATCATTTGAGTCTGGCCGAATCGCGAACAACAGCCGCGGGGCATTCCTGAAAGAGGAAACCATCAGATTTGTTGAAGGTTGGCGTAGCGCTCGATGAATTTCTTTGTGCCACGCCCTGGGAAACTGACCGAGAGGCGGCGGTCGTCATCATCGCCTTCCACGCCCACGACGGTGCCAACGCCATATTCGGGGTGTCGGACTTTTTGTCCTAAAAGAGGATCGGCCTTGGTGGTGCGCTTGATGGTAGAGAAATGGGTGCCAGAAGAAGTGGAAGAAGAGGAGGAACGGCCCGTTGGGACTCGTGCCGGTGCCTTGGATGTGCCCCTGACGCGTTTGAGGAATTCATCGGCAGAGTATGAATATTCGGGGTCGGGTTCATAGCGGCGAGATTCGCCGATCTCGGCCATGGAGCCGCGGACGGTCTCCACCAATTCACCAGGAATTTCACCGAGGAAACGCGAGGGAAGTGAAGCTCGCATCTGCTGCTCATTGCCAAATACACGGCGGTAGACGGCGCGCGAGAGTGTCAGAGAATTGCGCGCCCGCGTCATTCCCACGTAAACCAGACGGCGTTCTTCTTCGATGCCCTTTTCTTCGTTCAACGAACGGCTGTGCGGAGCGATACCGTCTTCCAGTCCGGTAAGGAATACGTGATCGAACTCCAGACCTTTGGTGCTGTGAAGGGTGATGAGGGTGACGCCGGGCTTGCCTTCGAAGGAGTCGGCATCACTGACAAGGGCGGCGGCGTCCAGAAAATCGGTGAACGTCTCGCCTTCGTCGAGGCTCTCGGCAACCGCGCGAACCAATTCTTCGAGGTTCTCCATGCGCGTCACGTCTTCCGGCAGGTTGCGATCGCGAAGCATGGGCATATAGCCGGTTTCGTCGAGGAGATAGCGGAGAAACTCCGGAGGTTCTTTGGTGGCGTAGCTTTGTTGCAGGCGGACGATCAACTCGCGAAAAGCGCGCAGCGGGGCCGTAGCACGAGTGGAGGCAGGGCTGGTCAAAAGCGATTCCATGGCGTCCCAGAAGGAAAGGGATTCACGGCTGGCGATGTCGCGGAGGGCGTCGACCGTGGTCTTGCCAATGCCGCGGGCAGGGACGTTCAGCACGCGCAAAAGGGAGATATCGTCTTCGGGATGAAGCGTGACACGCACATAGGCCAGCGCGTCTTTCACCTCTGCACGGCTGTAAAAACTGAAGCCACCGACGAGTTTGTAGCGCAAGCCTCGGCGGCGAAAGACCTCTTCGAAGGAACGCGATTGAAAGTTGGTGCGATATTCAACAGCGCAGGTCTGATCGGAATCGTCACTCAGGATGCGTTCCAGTTCTCCCGCAACGAATTCCGCTTCGGCGTGACCGTCGCGCGCTTCGAAATAGCGCAGATTCGTGCCTTCGTGTTTTTCCGCCTTCAGAGTTTTGCCGAGACGATCAGGATTGTTGCTGACAACCGCTCCAGCAGCATCCAGGATTTTTTGTGTCGAGCGGTAATTACGTTCGAGACGAACAACTTTAGCGCTGGGGAAATCTTGCGAAAAGCTGAGCAGGATAGAAACGTCTGCGCCGCGCCAGCGGTAGATAGACTGGTCTTCGTCGCCAACCACGCAGATGTTCTGGCGTTCGTTGGCAAGCAAGCGCAGCAGGTCGTATTGAACGCGGTTGGTGTCTTGATATTCATCGACATGAATGTATTGAAAGCGGGAACGCCAGCGGTCGCGAACCGCCGTCGTTTCACGGAGCAGGCGAGCGGTGCGCAGAAGCAGGTCGTCAAAATCAAGGGCCTTGCTCTGGTGCAAAAGTGCATCGTAACCAGCGTAAATGTCGGCGATGCGTCGGCCGTCTGGAGCAATAGCCGCGGAGCGAACCTGTTCCGGTGTCTGACCCTGATTTTTCGCATAGCTGATGCGGCTTAAAACATTTCGCGGCGTTAGACTCTCGTCTTCAATGCGCAGCTTGGCCATAACCAGCCTTACAGCGGCAGTCTGGTCGTCATCGTCGTATATGGCGAAATCGTTTGGAAGGCCAGCACTTGTCGCTTCTCGACGAAGAATACGCGCGCAGAGTGAGTGGAACGTTGAAATCCACGGACGATCGGCGTGAATGCCGGCGCGAAGCAGAAGGTCTGCAACCCGGTTCAACATTTCTTCAGCGGCTTTGTTGGTGAAAGTAACGGCAAGGATGGCGTCCGCAGGCGTACCTTTGGCCACCAAATTCGCCATGCGATAGGTGATTGCGCGCGTCTTACCGGTGCCGGCTCCAGCCAGGATCAGCAGTGGACCTTCGGTAGTTTCCGCGGCAAGTCGTTGTTCCGGGTTCAATTCATCGAGAAATTTGAGCATGTGTCCGTGGGGAAAGAACATTTTTGTGACATTTCATGTTAGCCGACGAAAGGAATGTGGGCAAATTGGGCTGTGGATTTAAGTTCGGCCGATTCCTTGCATTTTCTTGCGACCTTGCGACTTCGAGCCGGTGTACAGAGATTCTAATTCGGGGATCCGTGCCCCAAATCGATTTCAAAGTAGGAAAGTGGAGTGTGGGACGACATACTTTCCAGATTCGGAACGTAAAGTTTTGCGGATTGCAGCAAGTCCCATTCGCTGCGCATATCAAAATAAACGAGGCCGTCCATGGAACTGTGGCCCGCAACTACGGGAGAGGGAAGCGCAGCGTTCTGGCAGTCATCTCTAAATTCCGTCCAGTTCTTGTCGCGGGAAGGTCTCGACCCGCCGATGGGAAGTGGCAGGGGAATGCGCTTGCTGGTGGGATCCTTGGTCTTCTGCAGAAGCACAGTGTCGGCAACATCGTCGGCGGTGAGAGGAATCAGTTCCTGACGATTCTCTTCTCCCAGAATCAGCACCAGTCGAATGCGCGGCAAGTCGATCTTCACACTCTCGTCGGAATTATTGCGAAATGTCACGTGAAGAGCAACAACTCCGCCGTTGAAAGGAGACTTCTTGGGGAATTTTTGTTTATAGTTCGATGCGCGAGTCCACGATTCGACGCTGATGGATACGCCCTCATGAGATTCGACAGCAGGAGCAAGAACTGGGGCCGTTTGCTGTGGGTTCAAGGCGATCGGTAATAGCAGGCCAAGGAGAGTGAGCAGAACTCCAGCAAGGTGAATTCGCATATGGATATAATAGACTGTTTGCATCCTGTGGCCTTCGATTCTTAGGGAAGTGGCGGGGTTGCCCTGTTTTTGGGGCATACGGCACTGGTGCGAAACAGACCGGAGCGATATCGAGTGTACTTCGTTTACAGCGTTTTGATGGGGCTGGCCGCCCTGGTGACAGCCCCGTATTGGATCATCATGGGTCTCCGGCAAGGCAAATATTTATTTAATCTGAGCGAGCGGCTCGGTTTCTCGTCGCAGGGTTTGAAGAAACTTCCCGCGCAGCACCCCGGAAGCCTGTGGATTCACGCGGTGTCGGTGGGAGAGGCCCTAGCAGGCGTCACGCTGGCGAAGCGGCTGAAGGAGGCGCATCCCGATCGGCCACTGATTATTTCCACCACCACAAGAACGGGGCAAGCGCTGGCCAAAGAACGGTTCCCATTTGCAGATGCGGTTATCTATTTCCCTTTAGACTGGGCGTTTTGCGTGAAGTCTGTGCTTGATCGCGCCAAGCCTTCCCTGGTGATCGTGCTCGAGACGGAAATTTGGCCTAACTTTTTGCGCGAAGCTAAACGGCGGAATATCCCTGTGTTGTTTGCCAGCGCGCGTGTTTCGGAGCGCTCCTACGCGCGCTATCAGAAGCTCTTCGGCTGGTTTGGGTTCTACCTCAAACCTTTTCTGAAATCGGCGTTGGGAAATGCATCTGTTTTTTTGATGCAAACCGAACAGGATGCCGAACGGGTATGGGCTCTGGGGGCACCGCAAGATCGCGTGGTCGTGAGCGGCAACTTGAAATACGACATGGAGCTTCCCTCGCCAACTCCTCTTTCGTTATGGCTGGAAGACCAGTGCAAGAGACTCGGCCGCTGGCCGCTGATTGTTGCGGGTAGCGTAGTGGCCACGGAAGAGCCGCTGGTACTGATTGCGTTTGGCGTGGCGCAGGGAGATTTTCGAGAGGCACTGCTGGTACTGGCACCGCGGAAGCCAGAACGATTTACAGCGGCGGCGGAATTCGTCGATGACTCGCACCGCAAGTTCATTCGGCGTTCCGAACTGGCGATTGAAGGACCGGGCAATCTGGGTACAGGCGGCTTACGGGAGATTCCGCGGGATGTGACAGTGATTCTGCTGGATAGCATTGGAGAGTTGGCATCTCTTTACAAATGCGCCGACGGTGTGTTCGTTGGAGGTTCGCTGGTGAACTCCGGCGGCCACAATATTCTGGAGCCTGCTGCATTTGGCAAAGTGCCCGTGTTCGGCGAATCCATGGAAAATTTTGGGGAAATTGCGGCGCGGTTTTTGGAAGCGGGTGCCGCAATTCAGGTGACCAGCCCGGAAGATGCAGGCGTGGAGTGGAGTCACTTGCTGAAAGATCCAGAAAAGATGAAACGAATGGGGGAGAATGCGCGCGACCTAGTAGAGCGAAGTCGAGGCGCGCTGGAACGTTCTCTTGCTGAGTCTGAAAAACAGTTGCGTGGCGCCGCCCGATGAATTTAGCACCTGTGGCGCGAGTTGTTCTCTGGCCTTTCGCGTTGATTTACGGCACCATTGCACGAATCCGTGTCTGGCTATATGAAATTGGATTTTTCAAAGCGCAGCGACTGACAAAGCCGGTGATCAGTGTCGGCAACCTGACACTAGGGGGCACCGGCAAGACACCCATGGTGATATGGCTAGCGGAAAGGCTATTGGCAGAGGGGCGGAGAGTGGGAATCCTTAGCCGGGGCTACCGGGGAGATGGACGAACGAGCGACGAAATTGAATTGATGAAGTTCCGGTTGAAGGACCGCGTCGAGTTTGGTGTTGGCAAAGATCGCCTAGTGCAGGGCCGGAAGCTGGAAAATAAGGTGGATGTTTTCCTGCTCGACGACGGTTATCAACATTTGCGGCTGGCTCGCGACGTCAATATTTTGCTGATGGATTCGGTCAGGCCTCTTGGAAAAGAACGATTGCTTCCCGCGGGACGTTTGCGAGAGCCGCTCTCCGCGATGGACCGTGCTGACATTCTGGTTATGACGCGCACCGGCGCGCATTCCGATGCGGAGGCCGCGATCTCTCGTTTAACGGAATATCCCGTGTTCGCCGCACGAACCCGGCTGGTAGGATTTCGCAAGCTGTGGAGTGGCAGCCCGATTCTGCGAGCAGAAGAGATAGACCTGGGGCCATTTTTCGCGTTCTGTGGCATCGGCAATCCCGCGGCATTTCTGATGGATCTGAAGAGCTGGAAATTGGAAATCGTTGGACGAGAAGCGTTCGCAGATCATCACCAGTATAGCGACGGGGAGATACAGGAATTACTCGACGCCGCCAGAGAGGCGGGAGCGCGGGCGCTGGTAACGACTGAGAAAGACGCCCAGAACATGGCCGACGTGGACGCTGTCGAGATGCCTATTTATGTGGCGGTGATCGAAGCGGAACTTCCCCAAGAGCAAGCGTTCCTCGACGCTATTCGCCAACGCCTGCCAGTCGAACGTGCACCCGAATGAAGGTCATGGTCCGAGCCACGAACTGGGTGGGTGACGCGATTATGGCGCTGCCCGCGTTGCGTGTGGTGAGAGACAAGTTTCCTGATGCGGTGATCAGCATTGTGGCAAGGCCGTATGTGGCGGAGATTTACCGCGATCAGCAGATTTGCGACGAATTGATTGCCTACGAACCGGGGGGCGAACACAAGGGTTGGCGGGGACGTGAGAGGCTTGCATCGCAATTACGCGGCAGGAAGTTTGATGTCGCGCTTCTTTTGCAGAACGCATTCGATGCGGCGTGGCTGGCGTGGCGCGCGGGAATCCCTGAGCGAATCGGGTACGCGCGAGACGGACGCGGCATCCTGTTGCCGAAAGCGATCGCGGTACCGAAACCAGGAGAAATCCCCGCACACGAGAAATTTTATTATCTGGAGCTGCTGCGACGAGCGGGTTGGATTGAGAAGTTGCCCGACGTTGACCACATCTCCATGAATGTACCGGATGCGAGCAGAAATCATGCGGCGCAGACACTGCTGGAGGCTGGCGCGCGACCGCATGCGTTTCGTGTGGCTATTGGTGCCGGTGCTTCTTATGGTTCGGCCAAGTGCTGGTTTCCGGAGCGATTCGCAGAGGTGGCCAATCGTTTTCAGGCGGAACGAGACGCCGATATTGTTCTGTTTGGAACCCCCGGCGAAGTAGCTGTATCCAGCGCAATCTCCACAGCCATGAGACGCAAGCCGGTGGATTTGACTGGCAAGACAGCAATTGGGGAATTGCCGGGGCTACTCTCTCAATGTCATCTATTCCTTGGGAACGACTCAGGTGCGATGCATGTGGCTGCAGCTGTTGGATTGCCTCTGGTGGCAGTTTTTGGGCCAACTGATCCTGAGGGAACGTCTCCAGTAACCACGCGCTACTCGATTGTCCAAGAGAAACCATACTGCAGCCCATGTTTCCTGAAGCGATGCCCCACGGATCATCGTTGTATGAAGAGCGTGACGGCAGATATGGTACAAGTGGCGATGAACAATTGGGCGCAACAGGCCGGTTGAAACATGGAATTGAGAGAATCGACCGCGGTGCATGAATGAGGGCGGAATGAAAACAGGCGCACGCAAGAGGTCAACGAAATCCACGACTGTGGATTTACTCGCGCTCTCCGAGTATGTCGAGAGGTTTCCCAGCAAGACAGTTGTGGTGATTGGCGACTTTGTGGCGGATGCGTTTCAGTTTGGAGATATCACTCGAGTTTCGAGGGAGGCGCCAGTCCTGATCTTGCGGCATCGGGAAACGGAGATTGTGCCCGGCGGAGGCGCGAATGCTGCGAACAACTTTGTTGCCTTGGGGTCCAAAGTAAAACCCATCACGGCGGTTGGCGATGATGAAGTGGGACTGCACCTGATCCGAACTTTTCGAGAAAAGAAGGTGGACGTCTCTGGGATCGTGTGTGTCCCGGGGTGGACAACCCCCACGAAGACGCGCTTTCTGGCAGGTTGGGCACACACGGTTGGCCAGCAGGTTTTGCGCGTGGACTATGAGCCGAAGGGGGCGTTGCCGGAGCGGATACGTGAGAAAATACGGAGCCTGCTTCGTGCGAGTGTGATGCGAGCGGATGCGCTGGCGGTTTCCGACTATGGGTTTGGTGTCGCGTTGCCAGCGGAAGTGCGAGAGGCAAGAGCACGTGCGAAGAAGGAGATTCCCATTACGCTGGATTCGCGCTATCGGCTACACGATTACAAGCGCGCTGGAATCACGGCGGCAACTCCCAACGAAGCGGAAATGGAATCGCTTCACCACACTGTGATCGGCAAGAATTTACATGAGCTCCAACGCTGTGGTGAAGCGACAAGAGCGGAGATGAAACTGGGTTCTTTGCTGGTTACTCGCGGTCGAGACGGGATGGCTCTGTTTCAGCCGGGACATACACTCATTCACATCGCGGTGCATGGCAGCGACCAAGCAGTGGACGTCACCGGTGCGGGAGATACTGTACTTGCGACATACACTCTGGCGTTGGCCTGTGGGGCCGCGCCACTGGAAGCTGCTCACCTTGCGAATATCGCTGGGGGACTCGTGGTAATGAAGCGTGGCACAGCAACCGTGTCTCGAGAAGAGCTATTGGAGGCGGTACAGAAGGCCGCTTCAGGTAAGTCCTGAACGATGCGCGAAGCCAATGCAAAAATTGTGGAAGTGAACGAACTTCGCGAGTCTGTGAAGAAAGCGAAATCGGCAGGGAAGCGGGTTGTGTTTGCTAACGGGTGTTTTGATACGCTGCATGTGGGTCACGTACGATATCTTCAGGGTGCCAAGCAGAACGGAGATCTATTGATTGTCGGAGTCAATGCGGATGAGAGCGTGCGTCGTCTGAAAGGCGCAGGCAGGCCAATTCTGGATGAAAATGGCCGCGCGCAGTTAGTGGCTGCGTTGCGTTGCGTGGATTACGTCGTGCTCTTTCGTGAGGCTAATGTGGAGCGTTTGCTGGAAGAGTTGCGTCCGGACGTGCATGCGAAGGGTACTGATTACACCGCGGAAAGCGTTCCTGAACGTGCGGTGGCCGACCGATTGGGCATTGTGGTTGCGATCGTAGGAGACCCGAAGGACCATTCCACGCGCGAACTGCTCGACTCCATCCGTAAGAGTGCTCATGACTGAACAGCGCTTCGCAGTGGTGCGGCTGGGCTCACTCGGCGACATCGTTCACACCTTTCCTGCCGTTGCGGCGCTACGCGAATCCTTTCCTGACGCGAATATTGCCTGGTTGACACACCCTCGTTGGAGCGAATTGGTTGCCAGCAGTCACCTTGCCTCGGAAATCTGGCCAGTGGACTCTCGCGATCTTTCTTCAGTCCGTCAGGTGATCAGGCGTCTGCGTGCATTTCAGCCGGAGGCGTCCATCGATTTTCAAGGGCTTTGGAAGTCCGCTATCCCTGGTTTTCTGGGTGGAGTTTCGCGCCGCATTGGTTTTTCGTCAGCCACGATCCGCGAATATGGTGTCCCGATTCTCTACACGGACCGAGTCAAGTGCCGGACGACGCACATCGCAGAGCAGAACGGGGAACTGTGCCTGCGCGTTGGAACGAAGAACGTAGTGGGGAATATACAACTGCACATTCCAGAGAGTGATGAGTTGGTTGCAGCTACGCAACTGAAGGAAGAGGGAATTGCATCTTACGTCGTGCTGAGTCCGGGCGGAGGTTGGCGCGCGAAATGCTGGCCGCCCGACCGTTTCGGGGCTCTCTGCCAGCGCATTCGAGAGGAACTCAATTTGCGTTGCGTGATTAATTATGGGCCCGGTGAGGAACAGTTATTTCAGGCGGTGAAAGAAGCGAGCGGCAAGGCCGATCCGTTATCGTGTGATGGAGAGTTAGGGCGACTGATGGTTACACTCAAAGCCGCGAAGTGCGTGGTGGGCGGAGACACGGGACCATTGCATCTTGCCGTAGCTTTGCGCACGCCGGTGGTCGCTTTGTTTGGTCCGACGGATCCAGCCAGGAATGGCCCATACCCTCCGCAGGAGATTGTGCTTCGCAGTCCCAAGGCGATAACTTCTTATGGCCGGGGCGATACACCGGATCAGTCGCTACTAGACCTTTCTGTTGACGAAGTGTTCTCGGCGGTGAGAAAGCAAATTCAGGAGCGGGCATGACCGCTGCGGATTTCCTCGCGAGATGGCGAGTACGGCTAGGCTACATCCTGGCGGTGATTTTGCTGATCCTGGCGCGGCCAACGCCACAAACAATCCTGATTGGTGGAGTGGCAGGTTTGCTCGGGCTCAGCATTCGCGCCTATGCTGCTGGCTTCCTTCACAAGCAAGAAATTCTTACAACCACGGGACCGTACGCGTATACCCGTAATCCACTCTACTTCGGCAGCAGTTTCCTTGCACTAGGGGCGGCGATTGCGATGCGCTCTTTTATTGGCGGAATGCTACTGTTGGCCTACTTTTCACTTGTTTACACATTTGTGATGCGTAGAGAAGAGCAAGAGCTTCGCAGAAAGCACCTTGCCGGCTTCGACGCTTATGCCGCTTCGGTGCCGCTGTTCTTCCCGGCATTTAGTGGTAAAGGGCCGACCGGTAGTGTGCTGGGAGCATTTTCCTGGGCACAGTACAAAAGGAATCATGAATATGAAGCTGCGTTTGGATTTGTCTTGTTACTGATCGCCCTGGCTGTGATTTGGAAATTGCGCGCTGCCTGAAACAGTATCCGCACGCGGACATGCTACATTGCAGTTCAGGCGTAAGGTTCGACCATCTGTAAGCACCTGGATCGCTCCCTCTTTATCCGTACGCAATATTCGAGAACCATTGTCTTCAGACGCTGTAGCAGTTCCGGGCTTGGGTGCCCATAAGGGTTCTGTTCCCCCGCTGAGATGATTACGATTTGAGGCGAGACAGCGACGAGAAATTCTGGCCCGGAGTCCTCCGCTCAACGGAATATAGCCCGCAGCAGAATCCCAGTCCGAAAGAACCAAGTCAAAGCTGTAGCCCCACGGGAGAAGCGCGGGTTCATTTGCCAGGAGTCCGTACCAGCGCAGGAGAGTGCAATTCCAGTTGGCCAGCAGTGGTTCGGTTGGAGACATGATCCTTCGGAAGGGGTTGTTGCGTTATGCAGTAAGCAAACGTTCCCAGCAACATCCTGGAAAAGTGATTCCGGCAAGAAACAAGCGATTTTGCAGTGAAAGATACAGGCCAACAAGCAAGGCCACAGAACAATAGAGAATTGCACTAGAAGAAATCCCGGCGAATTGACGTGGCGATATACCCAGGGGTGCAAGCCGAGCAAAATGCCGCCCGCAAATGTAGCGGCAATCGCAACGGCTGGAATTCTCATTCGATCTTTTGCAACCTCACGAGTGTCTCGATGTGAAAAGTCTGGGGGAACAGGTCGAAGAGTTGCACATCGGCGATCTTGTAGCGGTGAGCCGGAGTTATGGCGGTTAAAGTTTTCCGTTCTGAGGCAGTCAGTACAGCCAAGTCGCGTGCCAGGGTCGAAGGATCGCAGGAAAGGTAGGCGATTTCCGGCGCTCCCAAATGGGCAAGACGCGCAGCGGTATCCGCGCCCAACCCAGAGCGGGGAGGATCAAGCACAACGAAATCCGGAGTGTCTTGCTCCTTTTTCAGAAACTCTTCGGCGTGTTCGACATGCGAAACCAGTTCGATTCCTGCTGTTTCCGCGTTGGTTCGAAGGTCGCGGGTCGCTGCAGCGTTGGCATCGACGCTGACGACCTTCGCGAAACTCTTTGCCAGTGGGAGTGTAAAGAAACCGACGCCTGAATAGAGATCCAGGGCATAGTTGCCCTTGGCACCGGCGAGCACAGTCTGCATCAGATCATCGATTAGGAACCGATTGACCTGGAAGAACGAAAGATGGCTGACGCGGTAGGAAAAAGTGCCGACTTTGTGATTCAGATAACCGGGTCCCGTTAATTCAAACCGATTTTTGGTTTTGTCCAAGAGCAACAGAGTTTCGAGTTCGGGAAGCGCATCCTTGAATTCCGCGGCGAGGTCTTTGGCTGGCTTGGGGAATCGTTCGAAGGCGATGTTCAGTGCCAGTTTGGCGTCTTCTGAATCGACGAAGGCCTCTACCTCCAGAATTCCGGGTGGCAAAGAATTGGCTCGCGCAAGATTTTGCAGTTGCGAAAAAGCACGTGCCAGGCCGGGAGATAGAACCGGACAAGCATCAATCGGAAGAATGTGAGCGCTCTCTGGCAGGAAATAACCAAAGGCCCGGGGCAGGGCATCGCGAAAAGCCCATTGTGCGCGATTGCGATAACCGTACGGTTCCGCCGTGTGAACTTTGATCTCTCCATCCCATTTCACGCCGCCAAGCCGAGATAGCGTTTCACGAAGGATTTCTTTCTTGAACTCGGTCTGCTGCGTTGCCTCAATGTGCTGATAATGGCAGCCACCACAGACACTGAAGTGCGGGCACGGCGCGGGGATCCTGGTGGCTGAGGGCTGCTTTACTTCGAGTAGTTTGGCGTGAATTAAACGTTTTTTGCGGGTGCGCACAGCAGCCGTCACCTGCTCGCCCGGCAAGACGTAGGGTACAAAAACGGTGGCATCTTCGGTATGCGACAGGCCGTCACCCCCATAAATCAGCTTCTCAATTGATAATATTAACTCATCAGCCATAAATGTACAGTCCTGTGTGAAATCAGATTTGAGCGATTGAGCGCCTTGCAGGTTCGGTTACGAGAAATAGAAAAGACTCAATCGCGGTAGCTGGTATTCGTCGAGCAAACGCTTCTGCAGATATTGCTTTTCCACCAGGGCCAGTTGCTCGGCTTTCATTTTGCGCCGGTAAGCCGCGAGTTGCGAGTCCACTTCACGGCGTATTTTCAGCATGAGTTCTTCGTTTGCATGACTCAACAACGATGCATGAAGCTTATCATCTAAAATCGTCAAACGCCGCTCTAGGTCCTCCAGATCGAGCGTACCTGGTGCATCGAGCAGTACGGTTAAAGAGCCAAGCGACTTGATGACATCCTGAATCAGTGCACCAACCGACGGTTGCGAGGCTGCATAGCGCTCGGAGGCACGTTCCATTACAGCGGCATTCTTCATGAAATAGGCTTGAAGATCGCCTTTATTCAGCGACTCCGATTCAGATTTTCTTGCTGGTGTCGTGCCCGCCGCGGCTTCTTGCGCTTCCTCCGCGGCTTGCAGTACGGCATCCGTGCAATACGCGAGGCTTTTGAGAGGCTTGTTGGCTCCCCGACGAGATCGCTGGTAACTCTCGAAGGCGTGGTCAATTCCTTTTAGTGCGGCTTCAAGTGGAACGCCTGCTTTTTGCCAGGTTTCCATGATGGCCCAGTCCAGGGGAGAGACCAACAGATGTGCTCCACGCTTCCGCCAGAAGTGTTCCTCGATTTCCGTGAAGTAGTTAAAGTAATTCCAGTTTTCCATAAGGTAGGTTTTTCGATTCGAGCAGTGTCAACGATTTAGTTTTTTGGCCGATCCGTCTTTCGGAGTGGTTATCACATTTGTGGGGGCTTGTGAATGGCCGGAAGCATGATGATGCGCTTCGCCGTGCTGATTCTTTTCCCAGATAATGCGTAAGCCCTTCAGGGTAAGGAACTCATCGATGTGCTGAATGTGTTTTGAGCCGCGAGCGACCAGGCGCGCCTGTCCCCCGGTTGCTACGACCTTGGCTTCTGTGTTCAGTTCCGCTTTCATGCGCGTTAACATTCCATCGACCATATCCACGGCACCATAATACAAGCCAGCTTGCATGTGCGTGACGGTATTGGTGCCAATCACTTTCCCAGGATCCTTAATCTCGACACGGGGCAAGCGTGCAGTGCGGGTAAACAGAGCTTCCGAGGAAATGCCGATGCCCGGAGCGATCACGCCGCCAAGGTATTCGCAGCGCGCGGAAATTACGTCAAAGGTGATGGCTGTCCCAAAATCCACTACGATGCACGGCCCGCCATACTGGTGGAACGCTGCCACACCGTTGACGATGCGATCGGCGCCAACTTCCAGTGGATTGTCCACTAGCACTGCCATACCGGTCTTGACTCCCGGTTCGACGAAGAGCGCCTTTTTGCCAAGATAGATTCGCGCCATCTCTGCCAGCGTCCAATTCACCGGCGGCACCACAGAGCTGATCATAACGCCCGTAATGTCTTCCTGGTTCAGTCCGGCAAGAGAGAAGAGGCTGCGTGTCAGCACGCCATATTCATCCACTGTCTGCGCGTGCGCCGTGGTCAATCGCCAGTTTGCGATAAGCTCCTCGTCGCGGAAGACACCCAGAACCGTATTGGAATTACCCACATCAATCGTCAGCAACATTTAACGAACCTCGGAAACATCTCCGGCAACTACCGTAACAGTTTCACCGCTGTCTTTCTTGACTAGCAGAAGCCCGTCAGCACTGAGCCCCGCTGTATGACCGGAGTAACTGTCTCGTCCAGTATCTACGCGGACGCGCCTACCATTTGCAAATTGAGAAACCTCCGCAAAGCGTCCCACCACGTAAGATGGCCCTTCGCGCAGGAACCGATTGTAATCGGTCTCGAATTCACGGAGCAAACGCACAAGAAGTTCCAGGCGGGAAAAAGACTTGTCACTTTCCTTGCGCAGGGAAGTGGCAATTGAAGAAAGTTCGGAAGGGAATTTGTCCTGATTCACGTTTAGACCTATTCCCACGATTACAAAGCGGACCTGGCTCGGTTCAGCATGCATCTCTGTCAAGATCCCGCCCAATTTCTTGCCTTGCACCAGAATATCGTTCGGCCATTTCAACTCAGCGTTCAGGCCTGTTTGCGCAAGGATGGCCGAATGGAGAGAAAGTCCAGCCAGCATCGTCAGCAGCGGGGCCTGCACCGGAGACATCCTTGGCCGCAACAGTAGGGTGACGTAAATGCCGGTGCCTTGTTCGGAATGCCACTTGCGTCCGACCCGGCCTCGGCCCGCCGTTTGTTCTTCGGCCAGTATTACCGCGCCTTCTTCCTCGCCTGCAAAAGCCAATTCCATGGCCACGCGATTCGTCGAGTCCGTCTTGAAAAAATGATAAAAACGCCTTCCGAACAGTTTCCCCCCCACTCGTTTGCGAAGCAGGTCCGGCGTCATGATGTCCGCCATGCTCTCCAGAAAGTAGCCGCTGGCGGGCTGACCCTTTACGCGAACTCCTAATTCACGCAACCGCTGCACCCAGCGCCACACGGTCGAACGAGATACACCAATTTCTCTGGCGATTCGAGCTCCGCTGATCACGATGGTTGCGTTTTCAGCCAGCAGCGTCAGCAGCGCGGCAAGTCTCCGGTCGGTTGTTCCAGGTAAGGTGGGTGCTTGCGACATTAGTTCTCGGTTCTGCTCTTCGAATCGTGTGCGATGTGAATCACGACGAGATGCGGCACTAGCTTACTTTTCCTCGATGCTGTCCACAAGCAGACTTACATCGGCGCTGCGAGCTGAATGTGTAAGCGAGCCCGACGAAAGATAATCTGCGCCGGTCAGTGCATAGACGCGCGCGTTCTGCAAAGTGATCCCACCAGAAATCTCGATCTGGCAGGTTGGACGAATGCTCCGTGCGATGGACACGGCGTGGGCCGCTTCCTCGGGACTCATGTTGTCCAGCAAAACGGAATCTGCACCAGCAGACAGAGCCTCTCGCAATTCCTCTTCATTGCGCACTTCGATCTGAATCGTCAATCCTGTGGGGCCATGCGATGTTTCGTCTGCTCCAACGGCTTCATAGGCTGTCATTGCCTGTGGATTCATGTGCGAAGAGGTGTAGGCATGGGCCTGATCCATGGCACCCTTTACGCCTCCGGCCAGTGCAATGTGGTTTTCTTTTAGAAGAATCGCGTCGTAAAGGCCGATTCGATGATTCGTGCCGCCACCCATCTTTACTGCATATTTTTCCAGAAGCCTAAGCCCGGGAGTGGTCTTTCGCGTGTCGCGAATTTGTGCGTTTGTTCCGGCAAGCTCTTTGGCAAACTGCCGAGTTAACGTGGCGATCCCGCTCAAATGACCCAGAAAATTCAACGCGGTGCGTTCTCCCGTGAGAATGGAAGCGGCCTGCCCGGACAGATGAAGTAACTCCTGGCCTTTTTTAGCCAATTGACCGTCGCTGAACTTTGCTTGGGTGTCCATTTCCGGATCGAGCATGGAGAATACGCGTTCTGCCAGAGGAAGTCCCGCGCAGACCATCTCCTGCTTGGCGAAAATGCGCGCTTTTCCGGTCGCATTTGCGGGGATGGTGGCCGCAACGGTCACATCACCGGCGCCAACGTCCTCCGCCAGCGCCTGCGCGATTCGTTCGGTGATGTAAGCTGAATTCCAATCCATGAAGATGTTCCCGCTCGTTTATCAGTTGCCGCCGAGTTCCTTCAGACGATCTTGGAATTTCTGTAGCTCAACGCGACGTTCACCCAGCGTTGCTTCCAATCCCTTGATGATCTTTTCAGGGGCGCGGCTGCGGAACGTTTCGTCGCCGAGTTGCCGTTCTTTTCCGGCGATGTCTTTCGTCAAGCGCTCTGTTTCCTTGCGAATTCTGACCAGTTCCGCGGCGACATCAATGGTCTCGGTCAGGTACGGAATACGCAAATCGAACTGCACCGTGGAACGCATGCCTCCGCCGCCCTCCGGAAGCTTGCCGTCGAGCACTTTTAGTTCAGTCAGCAATCCGAGCCGCAAGATGCCGTCGAGGTTGCGTTCGATCACTGATCTAGCGGCTTCGTCGGCGCTGGCAAATTCCGCTGCTACGCGTTTCTTATCGAGCTTCATCTCCGCGCGCAACGTTCGTAGTGATTGAATCACTTCCTGCACCAATCCAAACTCCGTCAGTGCCGCCGCATCCTTCCAGTTCCTCCTTACTTCGGGATAAGTGTCCAAGGCGATGGATTTCCCGCCGCTCTTTTGTGGCAATTGATGCCACAATTCTTCGGTCAAAAAAGGCATGAAGGGGTGAAGTAGTCGAAGCGCCGCTTCAAAACCAGCAAACAGGTTCTTCCAGGCGACCAGCGACTTCTGACGATCTTCGTGCAGCAGGTCCGGCTTAACCCATTCGATGTGCCAATCGCAGAAATCGCCCCAGAAGAATTGATAGACGGATTGCGCCGCTTCGTGAAAACGGTAATTTGTCAGCGCATCCTGAACGGTTCTCACGGTCTCCTCCAGTCGCGCGAAGAACCAGCGATCGATTATAGGGATCTGCCCCTGGTAGGCATAAGGCGCAGCGTCGCGAACGGATGGCGCGGCAATTTCATTCAGCGAGATGCCACCTTGTTCAAACTTGTCGAGATTCACGAACAAGAAACGCGCGGCATTCCAGATTTTGTTGGCAAAGGAACGTGCGCCAAGCAGACGATCGTCGGTGAGAATGATGTCCGTGCCCGGCGCCGCCATCGAAGCCAGGCAGAAGCGCATTGCGTCCGTGCCGTACTGTTGGTTCAAAGCTACCGGATCGAGTCCCGTGCCTTTGGACTTCGACATTTTCTCACCGCTTGTCGTGCGCACCAGCGAGTGAAGGTAGACGGTGTGGAAGGGAATTCGTTTCGTGAAGTGAATCCCCATCATGATCATCCGCGCCACCCAGAAAAACAGGATGTCGTAGCCGGTGATCAACAGTGTCGTCGGATAGTAGCGACGAAAATCCGCAGTGTCCCCAGGCCAACCTAGCGTTGAAAAGGGCCACAAGCCGGAGCTGAACCACGTGTCCAACACATCGGGATCCTGCGTCAACTTCTTGGAGTGACACTTGGGGCATTCCGTGGGATCAGTACGCGAAACGATTACTTCCTGGCAATCGTCGCAATGCCACGCGGGAATCCGATGCCCCCACCACAACTGGCGAGATAGCGTCCAGTCGCGGATGTTTCTCATCCAATTCAGATATTCGGTGCGCCGGTTTTCTGGCACGATCGTGATTTCGCCACTCTCCACTGCGGCAATGGCAGGTTCGGCTAACGGTTTCATGCTGCAGAACCACTGTTTGGAAGCCCGGGGCTCTACAATTGTGTGGCTGCGTTCGCAAAGGCCGATGGCGCTGACGTGATCGGTGATTTTCTCCAGCAGGCCCAGTTCCTGCAGATCTGCAACTATCCTCCTACGTGCCACGAAGCGGTCGAGGCCTGAGTACGCGCCGCCATTCTCGTTGATGTGCGCATCATCGGACATCACGTCGATTTGCGGAAGGTTGTGACGGCGTCCCAATTCAAAGTCGTTCGGATCGTGAGCGGGAGTGATCTTCACGGCGCCCGTGCCGAATTCCAGGTCCACCATGTCGTCGCCGACGATGGGGATCTCTCGATTCATCAAGGGAAGAAGCACGTTCGTGCCGATCAAGTGTCTGTAGCGCTCATCTGTGGGGTGTACGGCCACAGCGGTATCGCCCAACATCGTTTCGGGACGTGTGGTGGCCACGATCAGGAATTCGTTTGGCTTGCCGGCCACCGGATATTTGATGTGCCACAAATGGCCGGGACGATCTTCGTGCGCCACTTCCAGGTCGCTCAACACCGTCAGGCATACGGGACACCAGTTGAGCAGCCGTTTTTCGCGGTAAATCAGTCCTTCTTCGTACAAGCGAACGAAAACTTCGCGTACCACCGCCGACAATTCCGGCGACAACGTGAATTTCTCGCGGCTCCAGTCGCACGATTCGCCGATCTGCTTCATCTGCCGCTGAATCGTTCCGCCGCTTTCTTCCTTCCAATGCCAAACGCGTTTGATAAATTCTTCGCGGCCCAGGTCACGATAATTGATGCCCTTTTCGGCGAGTTGTTTTATTACCACGCGTTGCGTGGAGATTCCTGCATGGTCCGTACCAGGTAGATACAAGGTGTTGAAGCCGCTCATACGGTGCCAACGAGTGAGAATGTCGATTTCCGTGTGGTCCAGCATGTGGCCGATGTGCAGGGAACCCGTCACATTGGGAGGGGGAATCACCACGCAGAATGCGGGCCCGGGAGCATTCGGATCAGCTTTGAACAACTCTTCCTTCACCCAGCATTCCGCCCATCGCGGCTCTATCTGCTGTGGATCATACGATTTGGCGATTTCACGAGACATCCCGGGGCCATCTCCTCACGTACCCGTCCAACGCACTAGGTGCACTCCAACGGTCAAAAGGTAATCTCTGAATATAAGGGCAGCCAGCGCGTGGCGTCAATTCAGCGGTTGTAGTGGTTGTAGGCGGTGCGGGCCAGCATCATGAACCGGGCAACAGGTTCACTTCGCTGTTGCTTCGCCAACGAATACGAGGCATTCATTGGGATCGGAGATGTGGAATTCGGTCATGCCATATTCGCGGTCAAATAAGTCTCGGATTTTGTAACGGTCCTTAAAGGCTTTTACATGTTGCCAAAGGGTTTGAATGCCAGAGACCTCGATGTAGATTTCCGTATGGCCGCGGACGCAATGCAGGACCTCTTCAGAGGCGGCTTTCATAAAGTGGATGGTTTGCCCGTCCCGCTCGACAATGGAATACTCGGGAGATTTCACGGTCGGCGCGAATCCAAGCACCTGCTGGTAAAACTGAATGGTTTCCTCCATGCTGGCGACGGCCAACATGGGACTGATTCTTTTCGCTACCGTTTTGCCTGACATGCAAGATCCTCCAATCTACTAATTTCCTTCTTTTGGGCCACGAGACTCCGGCAAGAAGGCAGCGCAGTTATAAAGCCCCCGAATATTCTTCCATAACACCTTTAGACGTTATCGAATTATAATGCGTGTTCTGGGGGTGCTTTATGCGTCGTCGCGAATTTATTGGCACTACTGCCGCCGCTGCCTTGACTGCCTCCGCCGCCTACGGCGTTTCTCCATCCAACGCAGCTCTTCCTCGCCGTACCTATAAGGACGACATTGAGCTATCTGTCATCGCACTAGGCGGCATCGTGGTTTGTGGCCTGGCGCAAGAAGAGGGTTCACGCCGTGTGGCCGAGGCCTATGACCGTGGGGTGAACTATTTTGACTGCGCTCCTTCGTACTTCGACGGAGAAGCGGAGTTGAAACTGGGCGAAGCGCTGAAACCTTATCGCAACAAAGTGTTTCTTGCCGAAAAGACCATGCATCGCGACGGCAAGGGCGCGCGTGAAGAACTAGAGCGCACGCTTGGACGCTTCCACACAGATCATGTGGACCTCTACCAGTTTCATGCCGTGAGTTCGATGGATGATGTGGACAAGATTCTTGCGCCTGGCGGCGCTGCCGAAACGTTTTTCGCGGCGAAGAAGGAAGGGAAGGCCCGCCACCTCGGTTTCTCAGCTCACAATGCTCCCGCGGCACTGCGTCTGATGGACGCGCTCGAACTCGACAGTGTCTTGTTCCCGGTGAATGCCAACGCTTGGGAAAACGGTGGCTTCGGACCGCAGATTCTTGCAAAAGCAAAATCCAAAGGAATGGCGCGTATGGCGCTGAAGGCCCTGGCATTTGGAAAGTGGCCAGCAGGCTTGAAAGAAAAGGAGCGAAAATACGCGAAGTGCTGGTATCAGCCGATTGACGACCGCGAAATGGCTAGCTTGGCCTTGCGCTTCACCTTGAACCAGGAAGTCACAGCGGCCGTACCTCCCGGCGACGAACGCATATTCGATCTCGCTCTGGAGCTCGCCTCATCGCCACTGCCGCAATTGAGTGCTGAAGAATTGAACAGTCTGAAGAAGAGTATTTCTGCGCGTGAACCTGTGTTCCGAGCTTAAATCCAATTGTTGCCGCGCTCGCAGTGACTCAGTGGTGCACCAACTTCAGCAAGAATGGTGCCACCGCATCTTGTAACGAATGCGCGAACATACCGGGGCGCACCGTTCGTTGCCCATGTGCAAACACCGAAGAGCAGCGCGGATAAGCCTATGACAACAGCCTCTGCCACCCTTGATAGGAGTGAACAGCTCCGAAAGCCACAGCAGAACAGACGATCCCGGCGGTAACGCTATGCATCAGCGCGCCGAACTGGGTCTGGAAATAACCTCGATAAACCGCTTCTTCGCAGATCCCGGCAACAGCGGAGAGTCCGCAAGTAGAGCCGCGAACGAATGGCACCGAGTGCAATGCGCGCCTGCGCGGCGTGGAGATCTGCGGGATACGCATTTACCACGACAAAGCCGACGACGAGCAGCGTGTGCCAGGCGCTTGCGATCAACCTTTTGCTGCGGAGGAGCAGTTTCGCCAGAAACTCCAGTCTCGTTATCCATAGTCGTCATGAGTCTCCCTGGAACGGCCTTGAGTCTCGCACGTTTAGACGCGCGACAGACGATTCTGCGTCAGGAAATCTCAACTGCAGCCTCTTTTCCTGGATATTTGTCATGCCTGATTCATCTGCCTGCGTTACCATATCTGCCTAACGCGCACTGCGATCTCGTTCCATCGCCGGCGATAATTGAGTCTCGTCCGAGTCCGCAGAGCGCGAAGTGCTTATGCAAACCGTCCGCAAGAGACTATTCTCCGTCGCTGCCTTCCTCCTGTTAATTTTCATGGCCATTCTTGCGGGTGGCGCAGCCTTACGTGAATCCATCACCATCGATGAAACCGCCCATATTGGAGCGGGAGTCAGCTACCTGCAGAGGTTTGATCTCCGCCTTAATGACGAGCATCCCCCATTGCCCAAAATGGTTGCGTCGCTGCCCCTCGTTGTCCGCGGAGTCCACGCGGACTATTCGCACATCTCATGGACGATCAGCGAAAAATTCTTTCCCGCATATCTTGGTCAGTGGGTGTTTGGCGAATACCTACTCACCAAATGGAACGATCCAAAAGAGACGCTCGTCTGGGCGCGTGCACCGATGCTGCTACTGACCCTGATGCTAGGGTGGATTGTCTATGTCTACGCCCGCCACCTGGGCGGGAACTGGGCTGGGCTGCTTTGCCTTTGCGCGTTTGTAACGGCTCCAGCATTCCTTACGTTCGCGCCACTGGTTCATACAGATATCGCTGTCACGCTGTTTGCTCTGCTCACGGTATGGCGTCTGGCCGATCTCTGGCAATTACCCAGCAAGAAAAACATGCTCCTCTTTGCGCTCTGTCTTGCGGGAGCGCTCCTGTCCAAATTCACGGCGGGAATCCTGCTATTCGTCATTGGGGCATTTTCGCTCAGCACACGCTGGTTCCCCCTTCCTGGTCAGCCAGCAGAAAAGTCCGAATCAAATGCCTGGCGTCGCTTTCGCTGGCGCCTAGCCCTGCGCGGTGTTTTGTGGGCCGGTCTTTTCGTGTACATCTTTTACTTTGCCTTCTCGGTCAGACAGCCTTCCAATTCCCTCTATTTGCTTGGACAGAATCCATTCTCGATTGTTCTTCGCCGACTGCTTTTGCCTGCCTGGCTATATGTTCGCGGGGTCTTCTTGGTGCTGATTACCTCCAGCCGTCCGACGTTTCTTTTGGGGCATAACTACCCTCACGGCGTGTGGTTCTACTACCCGGTTATCTTTATACTGAAGTCTTCTTTGGGGTTCTTAGGACTGCTTTTAGTGGCACTGGTGTTGGCGATTGCACAACGCCGCCGCGTTGACGAAAAGCAAGAACTTCCGCAATCCGCGTCAAGCGATGCTTCCGAACTGAAGTTTCGGTGGCGGGCCATTGTTGTTTCGCTGCTCGTCTTCCTTGCTTTCTGTCTGCTGAGTCGTTTGGCCATCAGCATCCGTCATTTCTCGATTCCGTTGATTTTGCTGACTCTCTTGCTCGCTGCAATTCCGAGCAGCCTGGAACCCTTGCGACACTCTTCGCCACTGCTTGGGCGCATCACAAAGGTGGCTATAGCTCTACTGGTATTGAGCTGTTTTGTCACCGCTGTACGCGCCTACCCATTCTTTTTTCCTTATGTGAATCCGTTGGGCTTCGGCCGTCCCGCGTATACACTGGTCAACGATTCCAATCTCGATTGGAACCAGTCGTTGCCGGAAGTAGAGAAGTGGGTCGAACAGCGCCACATGCAGCATCTTTTGCTCGACTATTACGGCCTCAGCGACCCGAAGACCATCGTCCCACAAGCGGAGCTGTGGAGCTGTCAACACCCGAAACCTTCCGACGCCGGACAGTGGATAGTTATTTCCGCCGATATGATCATGGATGGCCACAACTGCATCTGGTTGATGCAATTCCCTCATGAACCGATCGCCGGCGGAAGTATGTTTGCCACGCATCTCCCCGAGGCAATACCGTTGCCGGGAATTCCGGGCGGACCTCCGCTTCCTTCCGAGTATCGTGAAATAGCGGGTGGGCCGGTGGACATGCGTGTCTATTTCCTGGACTACCTTCACCATCCAGAAAAACTGTCAGAAGCAATGGAGGAGATGCAGAAGAATTTCAGAGAAGCAAGGAAGAAGGATTCACAGCCGGCGCCACCAAAGGCAAACTAATTCCCGCATTATCCTGGTCGAAAGGGAATTAGCAATGTCGAGAAGGTGATACTACTTTTTGGCGTTCAGCTCGTCCTTGATGATGGCTTCAATGACGGGTTTGAGAATGTCTTGCGTAACTCTTTGCAGAATCTCGGGATTCATGCGAGAGAGCACGCGCGCCACGAGTTCATCCATGTTCGGTGCAGGTGCCGGTGCTGCCGCGAGTTCTGGCTCGGAGGTGACCACCGGTGAGCTGTGCTCGGTTACGAACTCCTGAGAGGGCGCTTCCACAAACTGGTTCACCACTTCGGGGGGAGCTGCCACCCAGGTATTTTCCCAACTCTTTGACTCCGGCGGTTGAAAGCTCTGAATTTCCTGTGTTTCGTCAACGTGCGATTCGCCTACGTAAGGAGAAGGTACGGCAGTTTCAGATGTCGCTTCGTTCGTATTTTCGAACGTCACTTCATGCAGAAGGGCTGGCGTTTCCTCGGGCTGCGCGCTATGAACATATTCCTGAACAGGCTCGGCAACGTCCGTGTGCGATTCCTCAACATAGTGAGTCACAGGTTCCGGCGCTGGAGGTTCGTTTGACACCACAGAAGCTTCGGGAACAGCGGCGTCCCATGTAGACGCCAGTTGAGTGGCTTTTTTCGCTTCGAGGTCCCAAGGGCTGGCCGAGACTGAATACCAGCCATTGTCCGGTTTGGATTCTGGTTGAGCGTTAGTTGAATGCGTTGCTTCGCTCGCAGGTTCTTTAGCTTCGACAATGGGAGCAACTTCGGGAACCTTTTCCAGTTCGGCTGGGGAAGTTAGAATTTCCTGGGTTGCCGCAAGTTTCTCTTCCACTCCTGCAGCCATTGCCGCAGCCCAGGCATCGCCCGAAAAAGCTGGTGCTTCTGCCGGTTTTGGTTCCAAAGTCGTTACTGCCGCGGCGCGCGATCCAACGGAATCCCCAGGTTCCGCCTCGGCAACCGATGGTGCCCAACGCTGAGACCGGTGTGCGCGTGCTGGCGAACTGCCGTGAAATGCTTCTTCGCGCCAATCTTTAACTTTGTTCTCGATTTCGGCGTCGACTGGATCCAGCGCGGTAAGGTCTCCGCCGGGACGCCATCCACTCCCCGACTCTTCTTCTTCAACCTCGTCCGACTCTTCGGCTTCTTCGACTGCTCCCAACTCCGTTGGAGGCTTTGCAGGGATAAACGCCGCGTCGTCTTCCGCTTCCGGTGTTTCCAGCAAGCTGCCAAAGGCTACTGGCTCCTGACCAGCGGCAATCCTAACTTGCGAAGGCATCGTCGGGAATTCTTCGGGAATCTCTTGGGGTTCCGCTTCGGGCAAACTCGCTCCGGAAAGTGCTGCGAGCTTTGAAGCCGCAGGAGAGAGTAAATCGGCCGCGTTACGTTTTGGCGGTTCGGGAGCTTTTGGAGCTGCCGGAGCATTTCCAAGTGACACGCCAGCGCGCGCAAGCGCTGCTTTGACCATGGAAATCAGTGGATCGGGTGGCACGAACGGTTTCTTCAGCACTCCATCGGCACCCACGCGCTGGGCTTCCTGCTCATCCAATGGGTCAAATGCTCCAACCAACAAAATGACGGGAATGTGTGCGAGGGCGGAGTCTTCTTTAACGAACTTGCAAACTTCGTAGCCATTGCGGACGGGCATGAAAACGTCTGCCAGAACGAGGTCTGGTTTAAGGTCAGCGATCTTGCGCACGGCGGCTTCGCCGTTGCCCACGGCGACAACGTCAATGCCCTGGTCTTTCAGGGCAAGGCCGACCATCTTCTGGATATTACTGTTGTCGTCCGCAACCAGGATCTTGGCCACCGAACGTTCCTCCGAACACCCCATGCAAACACATCGGGAGATGCTACAAACCGTATTGGAGCATCCGGCCATGCATGCGTCAATCGGTACACCAACTCGGTGTGTCGGAAGTAGACATGGCGGCGTATCCAATCGTCTACCTGTACTAAAGGACGAGGGGTGCGCCCAATTCCGCACCCCTCGGTCTAATTCTTTTTATAGACGTCCAATACCAAATCCGATTACCAGGGAATGATCTTCTTGATGCCCTTTTTCTTGCTGCTGGACTCTTTCTGTTTCTTGGGGTCGGTTGCCGGGGTTGCGGCCGCATCTGTCTTGGTAGCGTCGGTAGCAGTACTTGCGTCAGACACGGGCGGGGGCATTGTTCCATCCGCGGGCGCTGCTTGTTGGGTGCCGTTGGCGGCTGCATCCGCATTGGCAGATCCATCGGTCGCAGGGGTGTCCGTGGCCGGCGTGTCCGTGGCTGGGCCTGAGTTCACATCCTCGGCTCCACTTCCGGAAATCGCCACAGGCTCTTTCTGTCCGGCTCCTACTGTGCCTACGATGCTATTCCCAGGAGACGACCCAGTGTTTACTCGATTGGGGCCATTCAGGATGTCTGTGGCGGAGAGTGTGTCGCTCTCTGGTTCCATTTGCGGAGCACCATTTCGCGCGGCCATGTGCGTATCTGGTCCGCCATGAAAAATACCCATTCCTTTGTGCGCGAGATTCTCTTTGGGACGCGGCGCATTTTGTTCCGCAGTCATCCAAGCCAACGCCTTCGGATCGGGTTGCGGAACGGGGACTTTAAATTCAACGAGTTTTGCTTTGGCGTCCGCATCATGTTTTGAGAGGGGATAATTCTTCACAATCGTCGCGTAATAGCCGCCTGCAATGTCCTTGCGCTCACTCTTCTCGAATATGTCTCCCAGCATCCACAGTGCCGTGTCCGTCTTGCTGTAGAGCGGATAACGCCGCACCAGGGGAATCAACCGGCCAGCTGCCGCTCGTTTGTCTCCCTTTACGTAATAGTAGTAGGCGATGCGGAACTGTCCTTCGGCAAGCACTTCTTGCACTTCACGAAGATGCTGCTGCGCCTCCGGAGCAAGCGGGTCTTTCGGATACTTGGACAAAAAAGTCTGGAACTCGTCTTCCGCCGCGTGAGCGTGCGAGTTGTCGCGGTCAGGCTTCGGCATCTCGTTGAAGTTGCACATGGCAACCTGCATTTGCGCGTAGGCAGCTTCCGGTAGGAAAGGGAAGAAGACTATGAAATCTTTGTATCCCGCGATCGCTTGAGTGATATTCGAACTGCCGCCTTCCTTGTAATAAGAGTCCGCAATGGCCAGTTTGGCCTTGGCCAAGTATTCGCTGTCGGGGTAGGTATTGATCAGCGTCTGCAGGCCGAGCCGTGCAATCTCGTGTTTGCCATGCTTAGCATCTTCGACGGCCCTGTCATACAACAACTTGTCGGGCTCCACAGAGTTGGTGCTGTCCGTGGACTTGTCGACCTTTTTCTTCTTGTGCAGTATCTGAGCGCTGGAAGCGCCGGCATTTACCAGCACTAGCGCGCAGGCGAGAAGAAGCGGTAATCGCCGCACTCTTCACCTCTCTTTTCGTTGGCCTTTGTACGCATCAGCATCCAGGTTTGGGCAGGTCCCCCAACCGATTCGTACTTTCCCAGTATAACCTGAACCAATGGCCAGCTTGCTCTAGAAAGTTACCCTTCCGGACAGGCCTCGCTATCACCGAGTTGTGATGCCCTGATGCCCGCCCCGGGTTTCCTGAGGTTCTCGGCAAGCCGCGCAAGTTTCAAGGAGGTGTCGCGTCTCCATTCTCTGCATTTGCTGCCCTCCATGGCGTCTTGTCGTCACATCAATTATTTCTATTTTGTAATACACACAGTTTGCCTCTGTATCTACAATAGGAAAACGCCTTAGCTCATTGGGCTAAGCTCCAAAACATGGACAAACGAAAATTTCTTTTTGTTTCACTCTCCGGCCTGATTGGCGATATTGCCTGGCAAGTGCTTAAAGAGGGCCACGATGTACGCTACTCCATCGACGCAGAAAAAGAACGTGACATCGCCGACGGCTTCGTACCCAAATCCAGCGACTGGGAGAAAGACGCCAAAGACTGGGCCGATATCGTCGTATTCGATGACACGCTAGGTCAAGGCGCTCGAGCGCAGGCTCTTCGCGCCACGGGCAAACCGGTTATCGGGGGAACTGTTTACACCGACAACCTGGAAGACGATCGTTCCTTCGGCCAGGAAGAGTTGAAGAAGGCCGGCGTCACGATCATCCCTTACCAGGAATTCGACGATTTCGATAAAGCCATCGAATTTGTAAAAAAGAATCCCGATCGCTATGTCATCAAGCCCAGCGGGGAAGCGCAGAACGTCAAGCGCCGGCTCTTTGTAGGCGAAGAAGAAGATGGGGACGACGTGGTCGGCATGCTGGAAGCCTACAAGCGCGCGTTTTCGGAGGAAATCAAGGTATTTCAGTTGCAACGGCGAGTTTCGGGAGTCGAGGTTGCTGTCGGTGGTTTTTTCAACGGCAAGAAATTCGTGACACCGATTAACATCAATTTCGAACACAAGAAACTGTTTCCCGGCGAAGTGGGTCCCCCCACTGGCGAAATGGGCACAGCGATGTTCTGGAGCGAGCCCAACGCGCTTTTCAACCGCACGCTGCTTAAGATGGAGCCGAAATTGGCGGAAGAAGGCTACGTTGGCTACATCGACGTCAACTGCATCGTCAACAATAACGGCATTTACCCGCTGGAATTCACTTCGCGCTTCGGCTATCCGACCATCAGCATCCAGCAGGAAGGTATGCTGACTCCCATCAGTGATTTCTTCTGGGAACTAGCCAACGGACTCGATCCCAAGTGGCGCACCAAGAGCGGTTTCCAGATCGGTGTGCGCATCGTTGTTCCACCGTTTCCCTTTGACGATGAGGAAACTTTTAATTCCTTTTCGAAAAACGCGGCCATCGTGTTCAAGCGTCCTACTACGGAAGGCATTCATATTGAAGATGTAAAAGAAGTGAACCGCCAGTGGCTGGTAGCGGGCACGTCAGGCGTGGTGCTCATCGTGGTCGGAACAGGGCAAACCATGAAGCAGACGCAGGCGCAAGTCTATTCCCGCATCAAGAATATCCTAATTCCCAACATGTATTACCGCACAGACATTGGCGACCGCTGGGTGGAAGATTCCGACAAATTGCATAACTGGGGCTATTTGCGCTAGCAAGTGTCGCAGTGGCTTTGGGCCGCTTTCTTCAGCGGATTCCATCGCAACAGCCAATATGTAGCCATTTAATATCCTGCCGTATCAAATGCTTTGATCGATGAGAATATTGGCAATCTCCGGCAGTTTGCGCGAAGCATCCTCCAATACGATGCTTTTGAGATCGCTTCTGCTTTTGTCTCCCCCAAGCCTTGAGATTTCTCTTTTCGATGGATTGGCGCGTCTTCCGCAGTTCAACCCAGATCTGGATGCAGATCCCCCGAATCCGGAAGTGAAGCATTTGCGCGATGCGATAAATGACTCTCGAGCCGTTCTGATCTCCACTCCCGAGTACGCTCATGGTCTTCCGGGATCTCTTAAGAACGCAATGGATTGGCTTGTTCGCAGCGGTGAACTTCACACAAAGCCGATTGCCATTTTCAACGCGTCTCCTCGGTCCACATTTGTGCAGGCCGCGCTCCGAGAGGTCCTGATCACGATGGGCGCCCAATTGATCTCGGAGGCAGACATTACCGTCTCCATCCCTGGAGTCGACACACCTGCTCCCGAAGCGATTGCAGCCAACCCGAGTTATGCGGAGCCGCTTCGATCCGCGCTCATTGCACTTTCCCGAGCCGTCGAAAACCACGGATAGTTCTGCCGTACTCTTCGCTCGATCAATACATCCTTCCCGATTGACGAGACAATCTTTTTACTTCGCGCTTCCTTCCAGCAGGAGTACCATCGTTTTCGCCCAACCCGAACTGTTCGAATTGGAGAAACCGATGAAACGTCTTTTAGCCGGTGGTCTGATTTTGGCGATGGCCCCCTGTTTCGCAGCTTCGCCCGCTCCCTCACAGAAGAAAGAGGAACTTGCGAAGATCAGCTTGAAGGTCGGCGATACCGCTCCGGACTTCGCGCTGCTTAGCGACCAGTGGAAACCCGTGAAGCTCAGCGACTATCGCGGCAAGAAAAATGTGCTCCTTGCCGTTTACGTCCTGGCCTTCACTGGTGGTTGAACGAAACAACTCCAGGCGGTCCAGTCTGGAATTACTTCAGGAAAGATTGATACTTCGGATACGGAAGTTTTTGGAGTAAGCATTGATTCCCCCGCAGCAAACGCCGCGTTTGCCAAACAAATCGGCGTAAAATTCCCCCTCCTGAGCGACATGAACAAGAAAATGCTGACTGCCTATGGCATTCTGAAGGGCTATGACCAGCAAAATCAGACGTACGAATGGGCTCAGCGCGCGAACATTGTCATCGACAAGAACGGCGTAATTCAGCACATCGAAGAAGGGGACAGCGCTGTCGATCCGAATAACGCGATGACCATGTGCACCAAACTGCACAATAAGGCTGATACGAAATAGCCGGGTGCAACGGCAGTTGTTGAACTACCGGGCAAAATAGCCCGTCTTCGTGCGGATTTTCACACCGTCCTGTTTCGGCTTGATAGCGATCTTCCGGAACGACGCATCTTTGTTTTTGTTTGTAGGGTAGTAGCCGACTTCATAGGAGGTACGCAACTCCTCTGCGATCTGCCGGAAGTATTCGTGGGGGTTCGTTTCTCGCGCATCGATGTGCAGTCCACCTGTTTCCAGCGCTGTGCGGTCCATCACGCTGATTCCATATTTGTTGCGGGCGTTCAATCTTCCTTTATGAATTTCCGTATAACGGATTGCATAGAAAACCACGTTCGCCGCTTGCGCCGTCTCGATAGCCTGCATCATATTGTGCGAGCTGGAATTGTCTTCGCCATCGCTGAACATCAGGATAGCCTGGCGTCCACCGGCCCGTGCGAGCTTTTCTGTCACGCTGTAATAGATCGAATCGTAAAACGCCGTTCCCAATTCGCGGTCTTCCCCTTCCGGGCCCAATTCCGGGAAGTGTTTCTTGCCTTTATCGAATAATTTGTAGTTCTCGATAATTTCTTGCGCAGAATTCGTGTAGTCGGTTACCAGCCGCACATGATTCCCGAAACAAACCAGAAAAACTCTATCCTTCGGACCCAGGATTTCCTTCAGGAAGACTTCCAAATCCTTCTCGTGCTCTTTGCCAAAATGATCCTGGCTGCCACTCACGTCAACAATCAAGGCCAGAGTTAAGGGAAAATCGGTACTCTTCGAGAAGAATTCGACCTTCTGCGGCGCTCCGTCCTCGAAAAGTTCTATGTCATCTTTGGTCAGGTTATTGACCAATGCCCCGCGCGAGTCTCGAGCTGTAAAAGCCACGTTCACTAGATTCACATCCACTCGAATGGGTTGTTGTGCCGAGGTAAACGCCACCATCAGAAGCGTGCAAAGTCCTAGGACTGTTCCGGCCAACGTCGTGCGCATGCACACCACCCCTTCGCTCTGGCATAGGAAACGAAACGAGCCCTCATTTTGTTCCGGGGATGTTACATGAAAAAAGTGATTCTGCTCCGCTGGATTGCTTGGCCGGCGAACTCGAATGCTCTAATTCGCCACCGTGAGATCGACTTCCGTGGTCGTTCCGATTCGTGCTCCGCCCACTGGCGACTGGTCGATCACTGTGTCCTTAGGCCATTGCGACGCGTTTACGTAGTGAATCTTGCTGTGCAGATGGGCTTGGTCAATCCGCCGCTGCACTTCCATCTCATTCAAACCGATCAGGTAGGGCATTACGTAAGCGGGCTCCCGCACGCCTGCCGACACGAGGAAATCCACACGAGGGGTGCCTGCCCCCTTGCCGGGTTTTGGGTTCTGGATCACAACCGTATCCATTGGTTCATCGGGCAGCACCACATTTGAAACTTCCCCTACTTGCAGACCGGCGCGCAACAACTGAATCCGCGACACACGCAGAGTATTACCTTCCAGCGGGGGAATCTCCAATTGCCTTTGCCCCAGGCTGAGTACCACGTGTGCCTGCTGCGAAACCTTCATTAACATTCCTGGGGGCGGAGTTTGACGCACCACTTGGTTAATGGGTACATCACTGTAGACGCGATCGGCCACTCGCAAGATCAAGCCTTTGGATCGCAGCGCCGCTCCCGCTTCTCCCACATTTTTGCCAACCAGGTTGGGCATCGTCACTTCACGCCCATGAATCGCGATCCGCATGGCGGTAATCGCGCTGAGAAATGCAGCCGACGCCAGGATGAAGACCAAAAAGGCCATCCGGACTAACCATTCCAGTCTCTCTCGCAGGGTCATATTCGCTAGTTTCGAGCCTTAATGGTGGTTCGTCAATTCGATTCTGGCCGCGCCGTTGGTTTGCGGAATTACTTTTTCAGTGCTGGCGCAGGGTACTCTGGCAATTTTTCCTTGCTGGTGTCCGCACGCTTCACTTCCAGCTCATCGAAGAGCAGGGAGGGCGCAATAACGGTCTGACCGATACCGCCCGTACGGTTGCTGACCATTGGGTCATTCCCCAAGGCCACGAGATCATTTCGTAGCGCGCGAATGTCCAGTTCATTGAAAACCGCACCGCGAACCAGCTCTTCGTGACCATCCTTCGCGTAAACCCGGTAGAGAAGCCTGGGCGTATTGCCTGGACCCATCGTATCCACGCGATAAGCGTATGGTTTCGATTGATCAGCCGCCATCTCGAGCGCCTTCTTCTTCAGCGCATCGGTGCTTTCTGCCTCCGAACTCTTCACAATAAGCGTGCCAACCGCTGGCTGTGGATTCGTACCCGGTGACGCCCGGCCGTGGCCGTTCGAGGCAGGGAAGTCGCGGATTGGCTGCCGATTCATCAAATAGTTCTGCAGCATGCCATCGTCAACAACCGTTACCGTCTGGGCCTTCACGCCCTCGCTATCTACGTCATAGCTGCCGAGCAATTTCTTCCCTTGAAATTCCTTCAGGGTCGGGTCGTCCACCACCGTCACAAACTTGGGAAGAACGCGCGTCTTGTAGCTGGTTGCGAAGCCACCCGTTGTTCGATTTGGCCTTCCTGGTCCCGGCTTACGTCCAAGAATATTTCCGCCAATCATGCCGGCGATCACGTCGTCTGCCGCATCGGGAGCAAATAGCACCGGTCCACGATAAGACTCTTCCACGATGGGAGCCTTTTCCAGTGCCACCAGAGTGTCCAGCATCTTCGTAGTTTCTTTCAGCAATGTTTCATGACTTGGTAAATCCTGAGGCAGAGCCTCTGTCCAATATGGATTGCGGTTCAGGCGCATGCCGTCGTCTGCCTGGGTAGAGCCGTTTACCATCACGGATGAGGTTGTGCGTCCACCACGCACGATGCTTCCTTCGGAATTCACCATATACTCGTTGGTGGCATTGAATCGCGCCGAGGCGGTCAGCATCTGCACGCCTGGATATTTCCTGTAAAGATCGGTCAAATCCTGAACCGTTCTTCTCCATGCAGTTTCGTCAACTTTTAACTTGACCGTGTCCCCAACAGAAGTGACCACTGGCGCTTTCGCAAAATCGTCGACAGGATTGGGGTCCGCGCTGAATTGCTTCAACGCCGAGAGTTTCTCTGCGTATGCGTCTGCCGCCGCCTTATACGCTTCATCTGTCAGCAGCCAGATTTGACGACGCAACGCAACGGTGTCGTTGTCTACGGTCAGAATCGATGCACTGCCAATTCCCTGATTGTAAAAGCTGTCTTGTTTGTAATCGCCCAGCCGAACCACAACGCGCAATACGCGAAGATGTGCTCGCTGGTCTTCCCGCAACGCGCCAAACGCCGCCTCGGTATTGAAATCTTCCACATCGTGAACGCGATATTCCAAATAATAGGGACGCTGTACCTGATCCATCTTCAGCGTGGCCGTGGAACGGTCTAACTCTGTCAGCAGGGCTTCCAGGAGGGGATCGCCTTTAGCCGCCGCGTGGGCCGCCGCTGTCGTGGCAGCCTCTTTATTTGCAGTCAATTCACTCCCCCCGCTATTCCCGCCAAGAACCGGCAGCGCAAGCGCAGTCGTGAAGCAAAGGCAAACAACCAAACCTGCTTTTGCAATGCGGTGGGTAGCGTTCATGGCTTCACCGTCACTTTCGTAGCTTCCGCACTGCCTATTGCCGCCGATTCAAAACCTGGTGGTGGCAAAATCGGAGGCCGTTCTCGCCCATGGGCCTGCTTTTGTACTTCCATCTCGCTGAATAGCATCGCTGGAGCTGCGGCGGATACCGGCACGCTACCGCTCTCCGCGCCGCACACGCCGTTAAACACGTGCTGCTTGTCGCCCGTGGTGATGATTCGCGTCAACGCCGCCAAGGGAGTTCCCACGATGTCCACTCCGCGAACAAGTTCATCCGGCCGGCCATCCGCATACACCTTGTACACAATTACAGGCAATACCTGGAACGATTGTGGCAACGACCGCGTGGTCAGTGTGAAGCCGCCTTGAATGTCGTCGAAATAAAGTCCGTAGGGCTTTCCTTGCTTCTTCGCTTCCGCGCGCAGCTTTTCCTTCATTTCAGATTCCGGCATCGTTTGGGTAGACGAAACGATCAGGTTCCCCTGACGTCCTGTCGGCATCAATCCCGGCTGATTGCGTCCGTGCCCGTTGGACGTCTCGAACCCTTTGATGGGCATCCGCGACATCAGAAAGTTTTTCAAAATGCCGTTCTTGATCACTTCCACGCGTTGCGCTGGCACTCCTTCGTTGTCGTACTCATACGTGCCAGACAATTTCAGGCCAGCCAGTTCCTTCAAGGTTGGATCGTCTGTCACGCTCAAAAACGTTGGCAGAACTTCCTGGCCGACCTTTTTCGTGAAGGTCTGGCCTTCATCTTCATCGCGTTGGCGGTGGCCCTCCAATCGGTGTCCCAGAACCTCGTGGAAGAACACGGCGGCAGCTCGCCCGCTCAACATCGCAGGTCCTGCATACGGTTCGGCAACGGGGGCTTTTCGTAACGCCGCTAAATCAGTGGCCATCTTCTCGATTTTTCCCATCAACTCCGCTTCTTTCGGCAATCCTGAGGCCGTTGGAGCCTGGAAGGTCTCTACGCGGAGCAAATCCATCCCGTCATCCGCGCGGGTTTGTGCCTCCATCACCAAGCGCGCCGATGCTCCGGGCATCGCCAGCGATGATCCGTCACTCGTTACCATGCGCGAATTTGCCAGAGACACCTGCAGGAATACGGTGGAGTAATACACTTCCGGATATTTTGAGAACCCCGCTGAAACGCGGCGAATTTCACCTTCCCAAGCGGTGCGATCAAAAGGCGGTTGCGTCAACTTTTCTCCGGCGTGCACCTTTGGCACTTCCTTCGAAAAGTCGGGAGATTTATCCTCTTCCTCCGCCCGTACAGCCGTGCTCGTTCTCACATTCATGTACGCTGGCGCGGCACGCTTGTAGCCTCGATCCGTCAGTTCCCACAAAAGCCGCGCAGTTGCATCAGCGTCGTCATCCAGCGGCAATGAACCCGATGTCATACCGCTTGAGCGGCTCTGTCCATGGGTGTTATCGAGATCTGCTGTCCCCACGCGCATGACCACGTCCGCCGAACGCCGTTTCATGGCAGAATTCGTCAGCAGCCCACCGTAGGAGCCTGCGATCACAATCGCGTCCTGATCATTCACGGTATAGCTGAGGTAGTAAGGCGAAGGATCGCTCTTCGCCAAATCCGCTTTTGCTCGGTTGAGCTCCGCCTGCATGATTGCCAAGACCGGATCGGGCATCGTACCCGTTGCGGGCGCAGATGCAGTAGTAGCTTTTTCACCCTCTTTATCTGCCGCTGAAGCCATCGCCGGCAGGAATGCCAGCTGAGTGGCCAACAGGCAACTGGCCAAGCTCCTCATCGACTGCATCGAGAAGATAAAAACTTCCCTCATCTGCTGATTTAAACTCGTACTCTTCATGTGGGTTTGGCTCCGGTACAGCTTGCTGGTTCTCTTGTGGGGGCGCAAAAGGCGAGTATGCCTGAGCAGGTGAGGCGGCGCAAATTAACGTTTTCCAAAGCGTTCCCCAGACTGCAACCGCGCTCCATTTGCAAACTCTGCGGCGGATACCTGTTTGCGTCCTTCTAGTTTGACGGTTGAGAGCTCCAATAGGGTGCCTTGTCCACAAGCCACCCTCAGCTTCCCGTTGCCGCTCACAATTGTTCCCGGTTCAACGTCCGCCTGTTCGTTAGACACCGGTTTGCCGCGAAGGTGGCACATCTGGCTGCGGAACTGGGTGTAGGCGTCCGGCCAAGGCGTGAATCCACGCATGCGGTTGTAGATTTGACCCGCCGAAAACGACCAGTCGATCAATCCATCTTCGCGTTTCAATATCGGCGCATGGGTGGCCTCTTCAGAATTCTGCGCGCGCCCCTGCATCGTCCCCACCGCAATGCCGCGCAACGTTTCCGCCATCAACTTCGCGCCGGCTTCGGATAGACGACCGGCAAGCTCCGGAGTGGTTTCCTCTTCCCCGATTGCCAATTCTTGTTGAAGAAGTATTTCCCCAGTATCCATTCCAGCGTCGATCCGCATGGTCGTGTTGCCGGTCTTTGTATCCCCGTTTACGATGGCCCAGTTGATGGGTGCAGCGCCTCGATATTTTGGCAGCAGAGAAGCATGAAGATTAATCCAACCGTACTTTGGGATAACCAGCAGGCGTGCAGGAATAATCTGACCATAGGCAATAATTACGATCACATCGGGCGCCAGCAAGCGCAGTTCCTGTTCCACCTCGGGAGCACGGATCCAGGCTGGTTGGTGCACCGGCAGATTTGTGGCTAGGGCCACTTCCTTCACCGGAGTGAACGAGATCTCCTGACCGCGCCCACGGGGACGGTCTGGCTGCGTATATACCGCCAGGACTTGAAAGTCGGATTGTTGCAGCAGGAACTTCAAAGAGGGAACTGCGAATTGCGGCGTGCCACAAAATACAATGCGTAACGGTGTCACGATTCGTTCACCCGGCGAGGTGAAGAATTTACCACTCGCCCTCTTTGCGCAGCTTCTTGATTTTGCGTTTGATCAAGTCTCGCTTCAACATGCTCAGGTGCGTCAGGAATAAAACGCCGTTCAGGTGGTCAATTTCATGGCAGAAGGCTCGTGCCAGCAGGTTTTCGCCGCGAATCTCAAATGTCTCGCCCTTCACGTTTTGCGCCCGCACGGTCACAAATTGGGGCCGCATTACATACCCTCGAAATCCCGGGATCGACAGGCAGCCTTCTTCTTCGCGGACCTCGCCTTCGGCGTGAATAATTTCCGGGTTGACCAGTACAATCTTCGCTTCGGGATTCTTCCCCGTGGTCACGTCCACCACGGCGAGACGGATGCTTTTTCCAATTTGCGGGGCGGCCAGGCCAACACCTTGAGCTGCGTACATGGAAGCGAACATGTCTTCCGCCAGTGCTTCCAATTCCGCATCAAATTTCTTGATTGCCGCGCCAGGCTTCTCCAGTACCGGATCGCCGTACTTCACGATCGAGTAGATCTTTCGCGCAGGTATTTCCGCCGCCGCACCGGCCGGTTTGCCGGCAGCTTCGATTACTTCCGCGGCCGGTTCAAAAGTTCTTGATTTGTTCGACATATCCCTCAAAATTGCGACGCATTTCCGTCAGCGAATCTCCTCCAAATTTTTGCAGAAAAGCATCTGCCAGCACAAGGGCCACCATCGCTTCCCCTGCAACACCGCCCGCCGGCACCACACACCAGTCCGAACGCTCGTACGCCGCCTGCACGGGTTCCTTTGTGACCATATCCACCGTGCCCAGGGCCTTGCGCAAAGTCGAGATCGGCTTGAGGTAACCGCGAATGACTAGATCCTCGCCGTTGGTGATGCCACCTTCCAGGCCACCGGCACGGTTTGTCGCCCTCCGAAAACGTCTTGCATCTTTGTCGTACAAAATTTCGTCCTGCACTTCGCTTCCGTAGGAACCTGCGGCCAGAATTCCCGACCCGATTTCCACGGCTTTCACCGCTTGCACGCTCATCAACGCCTGCGCCAGCTTGCCATCCAGCTTTTCGTCCCATTGCGCATGAGAACCAAGCCCAACGGGAATGTTTCGCGCCACAATCTCAAATACGCCGCCAACCGTGTCGCCCGCCTTCAATGACGCATCCACCTCGGCCATCATCTTCTGCTCTAGCTCCGTGTCAACGCAGCGGAGTGGCGAATTCAGGTTCGCGCAAACGGCTTGAATCTCACCCCATGAAGCGGCGCGTTCCAACCGTATATGGCCCACCTGGATCGTGTGGCTGGCAATTTCCGTTCCAAACTGTTTCAAAAGTATCTTCGCAAATGATCCGGCCGCTACTCGCGCCGCCGTTTCGCGCGCCGAGGCACGTTCCAACACGTACCGCGCATCGTGAAAGTCGAACTTCTGCGAACCCGCCAGGTCGGCATGGCCAGGTCTGGGCGCAACCAGCTTTCGCGAACTAGCCGCCGGCGCATCGGAGGCCTCCACTGGCAGAATCTGTTCCCAGTTCGCCCAATCTCGATTGATGATTCGAAGCGCGACTGGCGCTCCAATCGTCTGCCCGTGGTGTACGCCGGCAAAGATCGCTGCCCGATCTTTCTCAATCTTTTGTCGGCCGCCTCGACCATACCCCAACTGTCGCCGGTGCAATTCGCTTTCAATCAAGTTAAAGTCGACGGGCAAACCCGCCGGAAGGCCAGAGACGAAAGCGAGCAGTGCCTCTCCGTGCGATTCCCCCGCTGTGTAGAAACGAAGCATAAACTTCAAGTCTATCGGTCGCCGCCACTTCCGTCCAGCGAAGTCAGGACGTTGTTGCGCTAACCATCTGCAGATTGAACTGCTAATTGAGCTCCCCTACCAGATTGCCCGGAGTGACTTTTTCTCCCATTTCTCTAGACTTGAAACAGCTTTCTTTTTTGCAGGAGACCCAGTTGCCGACAAATTCCGCGAGTATGCAATCTCCAGTCACTAACATTTCGACACTGGGTTCACTTTGGGTCGCGTATGGCATCCTACGGCTGCTTGCGGCGATTCTCCTGGTTCTCTACAGCGGCACCGCCACCGTGATGTTCGGGGCGCTGCTCACTCGTGTCCCTGATCCCTTAACGCTTATGACGATTTTTCATGTCTGTTACGTCGCGACAATTATCGTGACGATTCTTGCTGGGCTTTTTGGTCTTTTCGCGGGATTAGCACTCCTGGCTGCGAAATCTTCCGCTCGCTCACTTTCGATCGTTGCCAGCGTCCTCTCGGTCTCCGACGTTCCGTTAGGTACTACCCTCGGGATTTATACACTGTTCGCTTTCCTTCGTTGAAGAGACAATCAGAACATATTGAAGGTGCCATTGTTTTGTTTGAATGAAGGTCCAGTGTCTAGCTGGTAGAAAAAGGAGCCATTCCAACAGCGCAAAGTCAGAAAAGGAAAGTAGAAATACAATAAAGTACCCGATCCTGACTTCCCGAGTCAGTCTGCGGAATTCGCTTCTCGCGTTAAGTGTACTCTCGTTGCCATCGTTGATATCTACACCTACTAGAATTCCTGCTCGAGTGCCAAGTTCAGTCGGGTAGTTCTGCTGGCTTAGGAACTGAACCGGGAACGGCGATTAACCAGTTTTAACATGGGTATATGATCCACATTGCGCGCCTGAATCTTGACATGGAGGCAAGGCAGTTCACGCGACAACCGTAGATAGGTGTATAGTGTTGCAACTCGTTAGCCTTCCCGATCTGCGCCAGGAGATCTTTCGTGAAATTTGGAGATAGACTCAGCACCTTTGCGGCGACCACATTTTTGTTATCGGCGGTCATTGGTGGTTCAAGTCCCGCAAGTGCCCAAGGCAAGAAGCCGAACATCGTTTATGTAGTTTCCGACGACCTGGGATGGAAGGACGTAGGGTTCCATGGCTCGGACATTAAGACGCCGAATATCGATCGGCTAGCCAAGGATGGAACACGCCTGGAGCAGTTCTATGCGCAGCCCATGTGTACGCCGACGCGCGCAGCCTTGATGACGGGACGTTACCCGCTGCGCTATGGATTACAGACTGCTGTCATTCCGTCTTCCCACACTTACGGGCTTCCGACAGACGAGTGGTTACTTCCACAAGCGCTGAAGGAAGCGGGTTATTACACCGCGATCGTGGGCAAGTGGCATCTGGGTCACGCCGATCCCAAATACTGGCCTCGCCAACGTGGATTCGATTATCAGTATGGGCCGCTCATCGGCGAGCTTGACTATTTCACGCATGAACAGCACGGCGTTGTGGACTGGTACCGCGACAATAAATTGGTCAAGGAAGAAGGCTATACCACCACGTTACTCGGGAATGATGCCGTCAACCTGATTGACGCGCTCGATGCAAAGGCACCCTTCTACCTCTACCTGACATTCAACGCCCCGCACACGCCATATGAAGCCCCGCAAGAGTATCTCGACCAATACAAGAGTATCGCTGATACCCATCGCCGCGCCTACGCCGCCAGTATCACCGCTATGGACGATCAGATTGGCCGTGTTGTCGCAGCGCTCGACAAAAAAGGATTGCGTGAAAACACCATCATCGTTTTCCAGAGTGACAACGGGGGAACTTTCAATCCGATGTTTGCCGGGGAAGGCGATATGTCCAAGGTGATCATTCCCTGTAACAACGGCCCTTACCGCGAGGGGAAGGGCTCTGTCTATGAAGGGGGCACTCGTGTCGTCGCCCTCGTCAATTGGCCTGGACATGTCCGGGCGGGAGTTTCTGTCGACGAAATGATTCACGTGGTGGATATGTACCCTACACTTACCGCTCTTGCCGGCGCGTCTACTGCCAAAAGCAAACCGCTCGATGGCCTGAATGTCTGGTCTACTCTGAGCGAAGGAAAACCGTCTCCGCGCACCGAAGTCATCTATAACGTTGAGCCATTCCGCGCCGGTGTTCGCCAGGGTGATTGGAAACTCATCTGGCGGGTTCTGCTTCCCTCCGCCGTGGAGCTCTACAACATCAAGGAAGACCCTTCCGAAAAGACCAATCTTGCGGCCAAGTATCCTGAAAAAATCGCCGCGCTGGAAAAGCGTGCGAATGAACTTGCCGCTGTCATGGCCAAGCCAATGCTTCTCCAAGCCGAGTTTGACGCCATGCGCACTCGACTCGCCATGCCTCCCGCGCTTCCCGGCGAGGAATTCGAATTTGACGAGGAACAGTAAAACAAATTTCATGCATTCGGCGATTTCAACTCAAGTGCACTGACGCAAGAATCCGCATCAGGGTCCATGTCACTCGGTTTGTCGTCACTTTCAATGTAGACCTGTGTTTGCTGCCGCGCGAATCACTCCTCGGGATTCTATTTTGGTAAGATTCTGTCGGATCGCTGAACTCCTGACCTAAGGAGTGGCCTTTTGTGGGCGGAAGCGAGAAAGCCGACAATGCGTAACCCGTTCAGTATTCTTCTTCGATTTGTAGGATTGATCGCGTTTTTCCCCTCGAGTTCATTGATAGCTCAGCAAACCCAGCCTGAACAAGTTAGTCTTTGCGAACTCGCCACTCATGCGAAGTTATACGACGGCAAGACAATCCGTGTCCGGGGAGCGCTGAATGCCGAGTTTGAAGACTTCACACTGGCGATGGGCAAGGACTGCGATACGCAACAACAGATTTGGCTGGCTTTCGGTGGAGATGTTCCCGGGTTGGTCCCATCGATGGTGAACGATATGGCGAGAAAGGCAGGCACCGACATCGAAGTGGACGGAGTTCGCTACGGGATCAAGAAAGACGATAATTTTCGCCGGCTCTATGCCTTAATTGCATCGCGCAATGGTAACAAGCCTGCCTACCGCGCAACCGCGACTCTGAGAGGTGCGTTTATCGCCGGGAAGGAATCGAAATCGCAAGATGGCAAAAGCGATTTCTTGGGCTATGGGCACTTGGGATGTTGCTCGCTCTTTGTGATTACAGAAGTTTCCGAGGTGGAATCTGTGCCACCTGCAAACTTGGATGTGCGGGGAACATTGTCAGGGCCCGATGGGAAACCGGCAGAAGGGTTCGTGGTCTACAACGATGTGGTTGGCGGCTCCCCACCTCAACGGCAGCAGACTACCACTAATAAGGAAGGCAAATTTGAATTTTCAAATTCCGGGCCTCTACTGTTGTTTCAAAATCCGAGGTTTCGTCCTGTAGCGCTAGTGGTGAAGCCGGGAGGACGGCCTGTAAGTGTAAAGCTCGTCGATGCGAAGCAATCTGATTGGATTGTTCCCGCGTGCGAGCAGACGGTGAAATCCGAACGCAGAATTGGTTTTTCAACTCAGTTCGTGGTGCCGCCCACATTGGAGTGGGAATCCGTAAATGACAAAGGAGAACAATCTGACAGCGATATTGTGACCTATCTCATTTACCCGCGAGGAAAGGCTGCGACCGATGCCGAGTTATTTATCAGTCTCCTTGGTGGCGAATCAAATAATCCGGACCCTTTTCTGGATGCCCAATCGTCAGGGCAGCGTTGGATTAAAGATGACTTGGGCAAGGTAGTTGGCATCGACTCACATGCGCGATTGAAGGACGGCCAACAATGGCGCAAGGCAGATTTCTTCGAGCATGCTTCAATCCTCTACACAAGGCCAAGTGGAAAACACGCTCTTGTGATGGACAAAGTCTTTGAATCAGCATGCATGGCCAATCGCTGATACTCAATTCACTTGATCTCCGGGAAGTGCGCCTTGACGCCTCTCTCCACCCCGGTTACGCTTTTCAAAGTTACCGCGAGAACCAAGTGGCTGATACCCCCGCGCACGTTGCTCAACCGCACGCCGCACCACCCGAAACTCCTTCGGTCAAGGATGTGCTCCTTGACGCTGCCAAGGTCAGTGTTCTCCGAGTGCAGGATTATTCCAAGCTTTCCTACCGCTCTTTAGTCAATCTGGCCTCCAGTCCTCGCTATTGGCAGGACACCCTGGACCAGATGGACGATATTGGAGTGGGCTCTCTCCCTATCGTTCTTCTCTCTGGATTCTTCATTGGGGCCGTGATGGTTTTGCAGACCGGCGCGCAATTCGAACGATTCGGGCAAACTTCCCTAACCGGTGATGTCGTGTCGATTGCGCTTGTGCGTGAACTTGGTCCCACGATCACAGGTCTGCTTGTGGCGGGACGTTGCTCATCGGGAATCGCCTCCGAATTGGGTTCCATGACGGTAACGGAACAGGTCGATGCCATGCGCGCGATGGGAACCGACCCGACTCGGAAGTTGGTCAGTCCTCGAGTACTGGCAGCGCTCCTCACTATTCCGCTGCTCACCAGCATTTCTGTTTTTGTCGGACTGTTGGGCGGCATGGTTGCCAGCGTTTTTTCTCTGCGCTTGAGCGCCACAACGTTCTGGCAGCGTGCCATTGCTATCCTGGAGTTGCCTGATCTTTTGCAGGGTTTCAGCAAGTCACTGGTCTTTGCTTTTATTCTCTCTAGCGTGGGATGCTATCAGGGGCTCAACGTGCGCGGGGGCACGCAAGGCGTCGGTCGCGCAACCACACAGTCCGTCGTTATCTCCAGTGTCATGATCATCGTAGCGGACACATTCCTGACGAAAGTCGCTCTCTACGTGGCGGACAAATTTTTCTAGCCAACCCATGACCGTTTCTCACACTACGACAGTGAGTTCCGGCAGCAGGCCGGATGAAGCGGTCATCGACTTTCGCGACGTTCATCTCGGTTTTGCCGAAGGCGATGTCCTGCGGGGCATCACTTTTTCCGCAAAACATCGCGAAACCATTGTTCTTCTTGGTGAAACCGGCACGGGGAAAACGCTCACGTTGAAGCTCGCTGTAGGCCTCATGCGCCCAGATCGCGGCGAAGTGGACGTTCTCGGCCAGCGCGTGTCTGCCATTCCAGAGCGCCAGCTTCACGATTTTCGGCACCAGATCGGATTTGTCTTTCAGGAAGGTGCGCTGTTTGATTCGCTGACGGTTGGTGAAAATGTCGCTTACCGCCTGGTCGAAGATGGTCTCAGCCAGGAAGAGATTCTTCCGCGCGTTGAGGAAGTGCTGACCTTCGTCGAACTCGACCACACCATCGACATGCTTCCCTCAGAACTTTCCGGAGGAATGCGCCGCAGAGTAGCCATCGCACGCGCGCTTGTGAACCATCCGAAGATCGTTCTGTATGATTCGCCCACCGCAGGCCTGGACCCCGTGACGTCGCAGACCATCATCACGCTCATTCTTCGTCTACGTGATGTGTACGGGGTGACCGCCCTGTTAGCCACGCATCGCTTGCAAGACGGCTTTGCTTTGGCCAATTTTCGGTTCGATCCCAAGACGAAAACGGTCATTCGCGATCACACCAGTGAAAGCACTAACACCGTCGTCACACGCTTTCTGGTACTCCGTGACGGCAAAATCTACTTCGAAGGATTCCCGGAAGAGTTGTTGGCAACCAAAGATCCTTATCTACAACGATTTTTGATTTGATTCTTGTATAGTGTTCTCTGTGGATTGACCAGGCACAGCACGTTACGACAGGGTAAGGCAAAGCAGGGCAGCGAGTCAGCAGGCGATACGGAGGAACTCGGGAATGGCGCAGCGAAAACAATTGACTTGGTCGGAGCTGCGCGTTGGTCTGTTCGTTATCGTCGGCCTGGTGGTGCTTGCCGTTGGCATTTTTTATGTTACGGGCGCAGGTTTCCTCGGACCTAAGTACAAAATTAGAACCTATCTTCCAGAAGTATCAGGGCTAGCTCCTGGCGCCCCGGTAAAACTCGACGGTGTCGTGATCGGTAACGTCGATCAGGTCCAGATTGTCCCACGTGAACGCGGCAAAGTTCCCGACAAGCTCCATAGCATCATGGTCAGTATGCGCATCGACAAGCGATATCAGGACGACGTCCTCACGGATTCCAATGCTTCGCTTGTAACCGAAGGACTCCTTGGTAATCGCTACGTGAACATCCAACGCGGCTACACTGGGTCTCCTATCAAAGATGGCCAGGCCGTTCCTGCCGGAGACATTACGGATGTCATGGCCAATTTCAAAGCGCTCAGTGTCCAGATTTCTGATCTCCTGACTGATATCAAGGCAGGAAAGGGAACGCTTGGCAAACTCATCACCAACGATGAGGCCTACAATAATCTCAACAATCTAATTGCGCACGGCAATCAAATTGTCGCCAGCGTGCAAGCCGGCAAAGGCACTCTCGGCAAACTGGTTACCGATGATGACCTCTACGTAAAGGTGGACAAAGGCGTCGACCAGATCAATGCAATCCTCTCCGATGTGCGCGAGCAGAAGGGTACCATTGGCAGACTGCTCTACGACCCCAGCCTCTACGATCAAGCCAAGAAAGCTCTCGAAAATGGCAACACGATTATGGGTGACGTACGCGCAGGCAAAGGCACCCTCGGTAAACTCGTCACCGACGACACTCTTTACAACAAATTGCGCGATGCCACCACCAATGTGGAGACAGTCACTTCCAAAATGAATAAGACCGACAACACTGTGGGCAAACTTTTTAACGATCCGCAACTCTACGACAACTTCACTAAGTTAAGCGCAGAAATGCGCGAGATGCTGGAAGACTTCCGCAAGAATCCCAAAAAATACCTGACCATCAAACTGAATTTGTTCTGATAGCGATGAGCGAAACATAACGATCTGCATCTCGACCTCAAAACAGCCCAGATCGTTAGGTTTTCGCGTTTCGGCGTGCGTACGCGATGCTGTAAACTGCCGATCGCGCCGCGGGCAGTGGATCATCCGACATCGCAATCCCATCCACCAGGTTCGCGGGGTCGAATATCAGCTTTCTTTGCAGGGCATCGCTTTCTGACGCAACCCCCGTCAGGGTAATCACACCCAACTCAACTAAGTGCCGGTCATCGGGCCACGTTACCGAACAATCCGCTGTAACATCTCCCACTGCCGCCAGTTGTGCCAGAAGCTTTAGCTTTGCCGGCCCGTTCGCCACTCGCTCCCTGATCTCATCGAACAAATAATTGGGCGGCTTAGCGGACGTTTCCGCGTCGCTAAGGTGTGCGTCTCCCTGCAGCGGGCGAATCTGATAGCGTGCAAAAATGCTATTTCCATATGCATCCGTGAACCGAAAAGCATTAGCCGCAAAATACGACTGGGTCGCAAAGCTCACGGGCGCGGGCTTCGGCGACGTCACAAACACCAGCGCCCGTGGCCGCGTACTCAGAAACTTTTCGATCGGCGTTGGTTTTGGCGCATCCGCTCCGCTGCTGCCCACCGCCAATAGGAACTCCAGAAACTCCTCCGCCGTTCCCACAGGGAATCCGTTGAAAGAATGAGCCACGATATCGGTGTCCGGTCCGCCGGCAACATGAAATTTCATCGCCATACCACGAGGACTGGCATTCGGATCCGTGTCCGGAATATTCGGTATCCCGGTAAAGTCAGAAAAGCGCACCGTGACTGGGGTGGGCTCTCCCTGAAAATGCTTGGCACGGCTCACTGACACTGCGCTGGGGCTCGGAGTGAATGAGCCTTCACAAATCACGCCCTTGGCGTGCGTTGCCCGGAATCCTGGGTGAACTCCAAACAGATTATTCAATGCATCCACAAGCTGGTCGTAAAGCTTTTCGCTCTTGGGGTCAACTCCAGTTGAAGGTGTAGCCATAGTGTGTCTCCTGCTTCCCGGGGGTGTCTTGATGCCCGTCCAGTGGACGAGCATGTCCGCGCATTGTACCCCCATGAGTTTCAATCCGCGACGGGAATGCGGCTTGCTGGCAAGATTTCTTATAGTTTTGCTTCACTTTGCGTAACGACACCCCTCCGTGTTGTAATGTCTCTGTAACAATGACAGACTACGCTCAACATTCTGAATTGAACCGCCTTAGCCGCTAAATGGAAAATCAAGAATCTACCCCTAAACCAGTTCGCGCGGAAGCCACAAAAACTACGCTCCCACAACCGGGTCGTCCCGTTCCCAGTCGCGCTTATCCCGGTGCGCTAATAGTCGTGGAAGGCACCGACGGTTCCGGTAAGAGCACGCAGCTCTATTTGCTAAAGCGCTGGCTTGAGATTGGTGGATATCGACTGCACTTCACCGAATGGAATTCTTCTCCGCTCGTGAAGTCCGCCACCCGCCGAGGCAAGCAGAAGCGTCTGCTTACTCCGACGACTTTTTCTCTCTTGCACGCCTCAGACTTTGCCGATCGTTGCGAGCGCCAGATCATGCCGTTGCTACAGGGCGACTATCTAGTACTGGCGGATCGCTACATCTACACCGCGTTTGCTCGCGATGCCGCTCGTGGCTGCTCTCATCGCTGGCTCCGCAATCTTTATCGGTTTGCGCCCGTTCCTGACATTACGTTTTACTTCCGCGCTCCGCTCGACGTTGCGGTAAACCGCATTCTTAGCGGCAGACCTAAGTTGAAATATTACGAAGCGGGAATGGACCTCGGCCTGTCCTACGACCGAGCGGAGAGTTTTAAGCTATTCCAGGCGCGCATACTCGAGGAGTACGACAAGATGGTCGACTCCGACAATTTTGTCGTGCTCGACGGCACTCTCCCTGTGAACAAACTGCAGAAACAGATGCGCGATATTGTCGCCAGCAAAATCGATCTGAAGAAATTTGCGCCTTATGCGGCGGAGCAGGAATAAATGCCCGATCAGGAAAAAGACAAGCCCTCTGTTCCCGCGCCGGTCCCGGAACCCCAGGCGCCCGCAAAGACCGCCGCCTCCGAAGCTGAGTACTCGCAATCCTTTTTCGGCGAATCACTTGTCGGCTTGGATCCCAGCGAGCTGAATGGCACCCTGGTTGTCATCGAAGGTATGGACGGCTCCGGCCGCTCCACGCAGATCGCTCTTCTCCAGGAATGGCTGGAGTCTGAAGGTTTTTCCGTCCAGACCAGTGGCCTTCGCCGTTCGAATCTGGTGGGCCGAGACATCGATGAGTTGCTGGCTAAGAACGCGGTGACTCGCCTGACACTCGCACTGATGTACGCCACGGATTTCTTTGATCAGCTCGAGCATCGCATCGTACCCGCACTGCGATCCGGCGCGGTCGTTCTGGCCGACCGCTTCATCTTCACGCTCATCGCTCGCGGCGTTGTTCGCGGCATCAATCGCGATTACATGACCGGACTCTATGCCATGGCCCTTCGACCGCACATTACGTTCTGGCTTAACGTGCGCCCCGAAACTGCCTTTGGCCGCGAGTTCAAGAAAGCCCAAGCTATCAGCTATTGGGAAGCTGGCCGCGACATGTCCCTTTCGCACGATCTCTATTGGTCCTTCGTTCGCTACCAGACCATGATCAAACGCGAGTTCGAGGTCATGGCCAAGAAAAGCAGTTTCGTCGAACTCGATGGTGAAGCCAGCGTACCCAACGTCAACAAGCAGCTTCGTCAGCGTATTGCCGAGCAGCTTGGCATCCGCGCTTCCAAGTACACACCCTCCGCCGCACTTGCGCATCTCTGGCGCTAACCGTTGACATGAGTGAGCCGGTCCACATCGCCGCCATCGACGCCGGCTCAAACGCCGTGCGTCTATCCGTCGCCCGTGCACATTCAGCTCTGGATATCGAACCTCTTCTCACCGAGCGATATTCGCTCCGCCTCGGTGAGGGCGTTTTCATTCGCCACAGGTTTACCGAAGACATCCTGAAAAAAGGCGTGAAAGCCTTTCGCCACCTTCACGAAATCATGGAAGAGCTGGGCGTAACCAAATATCGCGCCGTCGCTACCAGTGCGACGCGGGAAGCCCAGAATCGCAAATCATTTGTTCGCGCCATCAAAAGAGCTACGGGAATCTCTCTTGAGGTAATCAGCACAAAAGAAGAATCGCGTCTCGGCAGGGAAGCCGTCTTCGCGGCCCTGGGGCCTGAAGCTCAGCCACGCTGCGTGGTCGATCTTGGCGGTGGAAGCCTGGAGCTCAGCATTCTTCGCGACCACGCGGTGGTGCAGGGTGCCCAGTTGCCCGTCGGCACGGTTCGTTTGATGACGACGCTTGGCATCCACGGGGTCATTCGTCCCGTTCAAGGCGAACAAGTTCGCCGCTACATCCGCGCACTTCTCGAATCGCGTTTGCCGGTGCGTCCAAATCTCTCAGAAGAAGTGTCCGTCGCGCTCGGCGGCAATGCGGAAACCCTTGCCACCATTGCACCCGGCCCGCGGCAGGATGGCCTTCCTTCCCTTGATGTTTCCCTTCTGCGCGAGAGGCTTCCCGACATTCTGCGGCGCGACATACGGTCTCGCATGAAAGTCTTTGGCGTACGTCGCGATCGTGCCGACGTCATGGGTATTGCCGCAATTATATTTCTCGTCCTTGGTCGCTATCTGAACGTGCGTCGTTTCGTGATTCCCAGTGTTGGCATACGTGAAGGACTGCTTCAGGAGGCTGCTCGCGAAGCGTTTTCCCGCAAGGAGCCGCACCGCTACAACGCGGAAGCCCGCCAGGTCTTGGCGGCGACACGCGCGTTTGGCCGCCGTCTAGATTACGATCAGCGCCACGCCGAGCATGTCCGCGAATTGAGTCTGATGCTCTTTGATCAGTTGCAGGCACTTCACCATCTTCCAGCACAAGCCCGCGTTCAACTGGAAGCCGGTGCCCTGCTTCACGATGTGGGGCATCGGGTCAGCCACCGCGCTCACCACAAGCACGGAGAATATCTCGCGCTAAACGGTGACATCCCCGGTTTGGCAGGTCGCGATCGTTTCATTGTTGGCACTCTCGTGCGATATCACAATCGCAAGTCTGAGCCGGCCAGCCATCACCCGTCCTATTCCGCTCTCAACAACAATGACAAGCGCATTGCTCGTCGCCTCTCCGCGATCATGCGCATAGCGGAAGGACTGGACCACTCTCATCGGCAACGCGTAGAGAAGCTGCATTCCACTTTTCAGCGCAACGCCGTTTCCGTCAAAGTACACGCCCGAGGCGACGTCACGGAAGACCTGCGGGACGCTCAACGCAGCGCCGACCTTTTCGAGAAAGAGTTCCACGTAAAACTGTTTCTACGCCAGCCGGAATCCCGCTAACTCTTTCATCTACCTGCGCGACTTTTAACATTGCATCCCGTCGCTCTCGCCTAAACTATCCGCATGCACCTCTACATCGTTCGCCACGGTATCGCTATCGACCGCGAGGATCCGCAATGTCCTCCGGACCCGGAACGTTTTCTGACAGAAGAGGGAATAGAGAAAAGCAAGCAGGTTGCCCGGGGCTTGGCCGAAATCGCTGAGATTCCTGACTTGATGCTTTCGAGTCCCTACACCCGGGCGCTGCAGACAGCAGAGATTTTTGCTAAAGCCCTCGAATATTCAAAAGAGAAAATACGCAAGACTGATTTCCTGCTCCCCGGCGCAGAACCGCTTCAGCTTTTCCGTGAGCTCTCCAGAGACAAAGACAGTTCTGTCGTGTTCGTGTTCGGTCACGCACCTCATCTGGACGAAGTGTTATCCACAGCCCTTAATTCCAAGCATCACATTACCTCCCTGAAAAAGGCAGGGGTCGCACTGATCGAGTTAAAACGACTCGTCCCACCGGCAGGCGAGCTGATCTGGCTCTCAACTCCAAAGATCCTTCGCAAAGCAGGGAAGTAACAGCTAGGTTTTCGTCGTTAAACTACAAAACCAGTGAAACTTGACGTAGGCTACCCCGGGAACGCTTTTCAAAGGTTGGATTCTTACGCCCCTCCACAACAGTTTTTCTTTCCCAGCTAATCGGTCGCGCCCGCCGTTGCTATGCTCTTCCGAATCTCCACCAAGTTGGTAGCGATAGGATCCGTTTTCAATAGAAGCGGGCACGCAATGCATGTTTCCAGCAAATACTTTCCTACCGCGATTGTTGCCGCCGTCTCTTCTGTGTCTACCAGTCCGGGCATCCACACGATGACGGCATCCACCGATTTCTCCAGTCGCAGTCCTGCTGCGCTCTCCACGCCGCACTTTCGTAATACCCGTGCCAATCGCAGCACTCCTGCCAGCGCGCAAACTCTTCCGCGGTCCACCTCATTTAATTTCCCGAAAGCCTTATGCTCGTTCTTCGGCTGTGCCCCACGGTGATATCTAACCACCATAGCCATCAGTTTCCACTCTTCCGAAGACCACCCTGCAGGCACTTCCATGTCCAGTAGAAACTCGCGCGCTGCTTTTTGTGGCTCTTTGGCTTCCAACCCACTTCCAATGCCATGTACTCGCGCTGCAGCTTTCATTATCTTTCGCAGGCTCTTGTCCTCAAACACGGGAGCCGCCTCAATCCGCGCCAATCCCTCATATAACCGCATGGCCAACGATGAAACTTGCCCACTGCGCCGCGGGTTTTTGTCCATCGCTCGCACAGTTACGCGCAGCCGCGCCAACCCAGCTGACTCCAAGCGCGCTCCTTCGGCCAGTCCCTGCCGCCAGTCGTGCCACAAGTTCGTTTTTCCCAGCGTAAGTTGCCGGTAAGTTTCCAGCCGTTGATTTCTTTCCACGATCAGCCGCTCTCGCCAAGCGTCGTGTCGCTCTTCCATTCCCGCCGGCGTCAGCTGCTTGATCGTCTCCTCCAGCACATCCAGATCGTGCACCTCGCCTAGCAAGTCCTGTATTTTCTTCAGATCGTTTCCCCACGCTTCATACCGCGTCGGAAGCAAACTCTCCACCGTATATCGAAATTTCTTCACGCCAATCCGCAGTGCATGCCACGCTTCCGGTCTAGTGGCTCGAAAAGCGTGGGTATGCAATCTCTTTGCGGTTTCCAGGCGTTCCAGCGCCAGGCATTCGGCGGCCAGACCATCCGGGGGCACCATGCGCCCCCTGCGCCTTAGTGTGCTCTGCAACTTTTTCCAACCCTTCAAGTCAAATCTTGTCGTCGCGTGGAGAGTCTCGTCTCGCAGATCGTTTTCCTGCTTTGAAAAATGCGCAAGTAGAAGTTCGCGAATCGGGTCGCCTTCCGGCGAGAGAGTCCTGGCCCACACTTCCAATACCTGCGTATCTCGCAATTCGCCCAAGGCTCGGAACAGTTTTCGTGGGAGTCTCCTCATCTCTGGCCATGCGGGGTCCGGATCAACTTCTTCCATCACCGCCGCCACCGAGCGGCATCGCCGAATTGCTACGCGCAAGTCATGAACGACGTCCTCGTCCGGAGCGGCTTGCACCTTCTCCAGTTCCTTCAGAACCCGTTCCATCCAATAGATCAGGTCGCGGTGCTCAGCAGAGGAGCCCGGCACAAGAGTGATTGTGGCCATAAAGTCCCAGTTTGGAACCGACGTCGCGGTGGGCTCGCGACCCCTGTCGGTCTACCTATAGACTAGTCCTATGCCTCAATCGAGTCCAGTAGAGGGCACTGGGCCACAGTTCTGGCAGCATTCGAGCTAAGACAAACGCCATTCCGACGCAGGCCAAGGCACAAATCAGGAAGACATGGCCCGGATCGGGATGTCCCAGCCTCAGCATTGCGTATTGCACTACCGGCTGCAGTGCAATTCCTCCAAACGACAGCAGATTCGACGCCCCAATGACTCGTCCCTTCACCTCTGGACGCGGCCGGTTCTGGATCAGCGCATTTACTGGAACAACAAAGAATCCTGCCGTCACACCTAACAGGAACAGCAGGACCATCACGATCTCGTAGGTCAGCCCCGGAATGAACAATGCTCCCGTGGCCAGCACGATCCCGGTCATTCCTGGCAAAATCATCCCGGTTTCAATCTTTCTCCCGGAAGCCAACCCCGCGATATAACTTCCGGCACCAATCCCCAGGCTCAGTGCAGCCAGCAGGTAGCTGCTGTGCGCTTCGTCCACCTGCAGTACATCCGTGGCGTACAAGACGACATTCAGCAGCAGGATTGCACCCAAAAACCAGAAAAAGGTGTTGGCAATGATGGCCACCCACAGAACCACGTCCTGGCGTATGCGCCCAATTTCTTGGAAGAACTCTTTGAACCAGTTCCAGGCGTACCTTCTCTGTGGGTCAGCAGCGGGTACTTTGGAAATTCCCAGGCTGCTCACTAAACCAAGCAGCGATAGCCCCACAAGAAATATTCCCGACCATTCTTGTCGTCCCTTGAAAAAGTGCGCCAGAAATCCGCCTGCCAGCGTTCCCCCAATCGCTGCCAGTAAGGTCCATAACTCGATGACGCCGTTGCCCCAGCTCAATTTGCCGGTCGGCAGAAGTTCTGGCAGCAACCCATACTTCGACGGTCCGAAAATCGCACCTTGTGTGCACACGAAGAACAGCGCAACCGCCGCCAGATCGAGCCGGTTCTGCCACAGCGAAAAGGTGACGAAACACATCGTTAGTACTTCCAGCACTTTCGTCCACATGGTCACGCTGCGTTTGCTGTATCGGTCCGCCACATAACCGCCGGGAATGGAAAATAGAAGGAAGGGAACTGCGAATACCAGGGGCACAACCAGTACAAAAAGAAAATTTCGCTGTTCGTGCGAAACTTCCAACTCTAAAACCAGAAAACTCACCAGCCACTTTAAGGTGTTGTCGCTGAACGCTCCTTGAAACTGCGCCGCGATCAACGCCCAGAATCCCAGCAGCGACCCGCGTGGATCGTCCTTAGCAGTTGTCGTTGTCATCAGGACCTGGCCTTGTGGAACAGTCTGCAGAGTCTACCATGCGATTCAGTAAGTCAGTTCAAAGGTGCCTTGTCCCAATCGGTCGGCACTTGCGAGTGTCCCGCCTCAGTTGGAACTTGTACGGGATCTAGTCGTGGATTTCGTCCGGCGCTGGTCGGAGAAGGCCGAGATCGGCGTCGGACGGTTCATCCCGTGGCTGGGCGTGACCGCCAGCAAGTTCTATGACTGGCGGCAGCGGTAGGGGTGCGTCAACGAGCACAACGGTTGGGTTCGCCGTGATTTCTGGTTGGAACCATGGGAGAAAGAAGCAATCATCGAGTTCCATCTGAAGAACCCGCTGGAAGGTTATCGGCGGCTGACGTTCATGATGCTCGACGCTGACGTTGTAGCCGTCAGTCCGGCGAGTGTTTGGCGGGTGTTGAAGCAAGCTGGATTATTATCCCGGTGGAAGAGCAAGCCATCGCGCAAGGGAACCGGTTTCGAGCAGCCGCTGCAGCCCCATCAGTACTGGCATATCGACATTTCCTACATCAACCTGAGCGGCACCTTCTATTACTTGTGCAGCATTCT